>CAIKUQ010000001.1 GCA_903830655.1 uncultured Actinomycetes bacterium
CACTCGGGACCAACGACGTTGAGTTTCGACTTATGGGTATCAAGGGCCATCAAATAGCTGGACTATCGATTGGTCTAATGGGCGTTACTGACGCCCTCTTTCTAGGTGGCGGGCTAAAGATTTTGGTTCTGTCCGGAATCGCTTTTTTAAGTGCGGCAAAGATTGGAAACCGAGGAACTCTAGGGGAGATCTTTGTTGTTGCTTCCAAATACTGGTCGCGATCACGCGCTTTCTCGATGAATTGTAGTGACCTGCAACGGTTTGAGCTTCGACAAATCGGACGGCTCGACTTGGCGGGACGCGATGACGTACTCTTTTCTTCGCTAGCCCAGATGGCCACTGGTCTGTCGCTCGAGGGAGATGGCAATCAATTCTCGGTCTCAGTTCAGCGCGAGTCGGGAAGAACATCGACCACCTTAAGCACCTCCAGGGAGTACGCACCAGCGATGTGGTGGACAAAGATTGAGGCAGACGACACGCCTCTCGTGGGTCGCGAAGGGTGGTCTACCCTCAAGGTTGGAAACCGGTATTACTCAGTTTTGAATTTTGATGATTTCACGCTAGCTAACCGGCGTAAATATTTTTTTGAACGCTTTCTCGCTTGGATACCATCGGGCGTAGTAATAACTGTTTTTGAGGTTGTCGGAGCTCAGCAGGGCTTAAAGAAGAGTGCCCGCGCGGCGCATCGACTAACTATTGATTCATCGATCACGCAAGCAGTTGGTTTCCGAACTTCTGCACGCACGTTAACCACTATCCAAAGGAAGATCCAGCAAGAGAAGGAGGTTGAAGCGGGTGCGACCTTGATGAGAATTGGTGTCTACATGCTCTGCTCGGGTGAAACCAAGGAGCAATGCCTCTCGAGGGCCAAACAGTGCATTGATTACGCGCGGCGCACGGGGCTGCCCCTACTTATTAAATATGGTCAACAAGGCCCACTACTAGAGGCTCTTGGGCCACGGTTGAATAGTGGTTAGGCCGGTGTACACGCACTGGGCGACTAGTGAAGATATCTCGAGCCTCAACGTAACCCTGCACGACGCGGGGTCGGGGCTGCACGGAAGGTCACTTGGAGTTTGCCATCGGGGTGGCGAATTCATTTTTGACCCATTCGCCGCCTACGCCGCAGGATTGGTAACTAACCCCAACATGGTGCTGGCGGGATCGATTGGTGTCGGTAAGAGCACCTTGGTCAAGATGTTGCTGGTGCGTGGTCTCGCCGAGGGTCGAACGGCTGTGGTTATTGACCCCAAAGGAGAGTATGGGGCCTTGGCCGAACAATGTGGAGTGAAACCAATCACCTTCGGACGAGATGGTTGGTGCAATCCCTTTGTTGGTGATGATGAGGAAAATCAAGCTCTCCTTCGCAGAATGCTTGCCGCAACTCAAGGCCGAGAACTGAGTGCACTGCAGCGCTTTCAAATATCGCAACTTTGGCGTGAGTGTGTTGACAAAAGCGAGCAGCACATTTTTCAAAAATTGTTTGACGGTGTTGAACAACGCCTACGTGACACCGAGGAGTCACCAAGCCGAGAATTGGCGCTGCTCCTGCATCGTTTTGTGCGTGGGGATTTGCGCGGTCTCTTTGACGGACCCGGTGAACCACTTTCGCTTAGCGGGGACCTGGTAATTCTGGATCTCTCGCAACAGTGGGCGGGAGACAATGTTGCCCTTGTAGCGATGTCTGCAGTGGCGGCAGCGCAA
>CAIKUQ010000002.1 GCA_903830655.1 uncultured Actinomycetes bacterium
AAACGGCATTGTTGGCGAGCCGGCTGACGAACTCTTCCACGCGCTCTCGGCTTTCGCGAATTTTGGGTTCCCGGAGTCTCACGCAGTCTCTTTCGCACACCTCGTGTACTGCTCGGCCTGGATCAAGGTCCATTACCCCGAATGTTTTTTGGTATCACTCCTCAACGCACAACCCATGGGGTTCTGGTCTCCGCAAAGTCTGGTGGCCGACGCTAAACGACACGGCGTTACCGTGTTGCGACCTGACGTAAATCGTTCAAGCACTGGCGCGCAGACCGAGCGGTATGAAGACCGGTGGGCGGTTCGACTGGGGCTCGCGAGCGTAAGGGGCATTGGTACTGAAGTGGCTGAGCGCATTGTGGCGGGCGCTCCTTGGCAGAGCCAAAACGACCTCGTTCGCCGGGCCCAACTTCAACAATCACACCTTGAGGCCCTCGCCAGTGCTGGTGCGTTAGATGAGTTTGGTAGCTCGCGCCGGGCTCTCATCTGGAGTGCCGGAGCGGCGAGCCAGGGGACTGAAGACCGACTCGAAGGGGTGGTGACCGGATTAGAGGCTCCTGCTCTGACAACTCCGTCACCGGTTGAGCGAGTAGCGGATGATCTTTGGTCGCTGGGTTTAACGACCGAAGCAACCGCAATTGAATTGATGAGAGATGAGTTGAGCGCCCGAGAAGTTGTGACTGCGTCGAGTCTCACGACATCCACCGCACGGCGGGTAACGGTGGCTGGCGTTGTAACGCACCGCCAGCGTCCAGAAACCGCACGGGGGGCAGTCTTTCTAAATCTCGAAGATGAAACCGGGCACGTCAATGTGGTCTTTTCGAAAGGGGCGTGGGTTCGTTGGCGTGAGATGGCCGATGGATCGCCGGCACTGATTATTCGAGGCACCCTAGAGCGCGGACAAGGAACGCTTAACTTGACCGCAGAATTTGTCGAGCCGCTGGCTCTAGGAGCGACCGCCCCATCGAGGGACTGGCACTAATTCTTAAACGCAAACTCAGGCCGCTCACCACGAGCGACCTCTTCGCGCACCAATATCTGCGCTAACGGCAAGTCATCTGCGTGGGTGACGCCAATGCAACGAGAGTGAGGTGGCAGTATGTCGAAGCTGATTGAACTTTTGACAAACTGCCGTGCAATCAGAAAGCCTGCAGCTTCACTCAAGTCCGACCACATTCCTTACGGCAAATTAGCTTTGCCAAACTAACCAATCTGAGGTAACGGTCCGAGTTCCAAGGGTGTGACAGAGGCGGCAAAATTCGAAAAACAAATATTGAAAGTGATTGGAATTTCGAACCCGTATTTGACCTTATCGGATGTCGGCAATGACAAATAAAGTACCGATGTGTTGCAGCCGGTCGCATGCTCAAGGTTTTGATTAGCAGCATTACCAAACATAAATCCGGACGATGCAGTCATGCCTGCTCTTAACAATACGACCTTTGGCTTTGGCATGGAGTAGATCACCCCAGGCCGATGATTGATGGTGAGAGTGTGACTTTTCCAGGTGGGTAGATAGCGAAAAGCGGGGTATCCGACAAGCGAGCAAGTGGTGTTACTTGTATTAATAACAACAATCGGCGCTCCTTCGTTGCCTGCGGCACCATTTACCCCCCAGCCCGCGGTAACCTCCAGTTGCTTCTCTTG
>CAIKUQ010000003.1 GCA_903830655.1 uncultured Actinomycetes bacterium
CCTATGAATATGGGGTTCTCTGAATCTAATGAATGGAGAATAATGAACTCGGTGGCCTTTTAATCCCAAGGTGCCGGGATCGAGACCCGGGCGGCCCACTGTTTTATATCTCCCATTACATTGGAGCGCACCTATGTCAAACACCACTACCACTACTAATTCTTTTTGGAAACCAACTTCGTCAAAGGGTTTCCTGGTCGTACTTCTCGGAGCGGCCCTTTGGGGTACTGACGCCATTTTCCGTAAGGGTCTAGCCAGCACCGTTCCGACCTCAGTGGTGGTGTGGGTTGAGCAATTAATTCCCCTTCTCTGCCTTCTCTCCTACGCTCTTCGTGGCGTGCGACGTGCGCTCGCTACCTTCAACGCGAAGGACTGGATTTTCCTCGTCATGATTGGTTGTGGTGCCTCAACAATCGCCACCTACCTCTACACCCGAGCATTCACCTATGGCATCTACACCACCCCCGTGTTGCTTCAGCAGGTTCAACCACTCTTCGCAATTGTTGGTGCGAGAGTATTGCTCCGTGAGCGCCTGCACCCACGATTCGGTCTCTTCGTAATCGCCGCACTCGTTGGCTCGTACTTCATTGCCTTCGCTCAACCTTCGGCACCCTCATTCCACTTGCTCGCCCCCGCCCTCTTAACATTGAGCGCCGCTGGCATCTGGGGCTTAGGCACCGTCTTCGGTCGTTCACTCGGAGCGAAAGTGCCCTTCACCGAGTTGACCGCGTTGCGAGTTTTGTTCGGACTCTTTGCCGCCACGATCCTCGTCGCAATTCAGCACGACTTTGGCTTCCTCGCCCACCTCTCGGGAAGCTCAAGTCGCGCCCTGCTGTTGATGTCGCTCTTCCCCGGTCTCTTCGCTCTCTTGCTGTACTACACCGGTTTGCGCGCTACCCCCGCGTCAGTCGCCACCTTGGCGGAGTTGGCCTTTCCGATCACCGCGCTGCTCGTTAACTACTTTGACTTCAACATCAACTTGTCGAACTGGCAGTGGATGGGTGTGGCGATTCTTGTGGGTACCATCACAACCATGGGCCTGAACCGACACGAGGACTCACTCGCCGGTGTTGACATTGATCTAGCAGTGGCTCGCTAGCTCGACCATCGACTGCAGGGCTAGATAACCCAGAAGCCACCTGAGTTCATTGCCCAGAGCTGGCCGTTAGCCCAACAACTCGCCACGTACTCAGACCCCTGAGTGCCGCCTCTAATCGAACTGATTCGGTTGGCGATTACGTGAGAGCCCAGTATTGCCCCCGTTTTGGCGGCAACAACAAAGAGTAAGCCCGCGCTACCACCTTGCCCAATCCCGGTTCCGGCGACGAAGAGGTCCCCTCGCGGATCCACTGAAAGTAAAGAAGAAGAAGAAGAAGAAAGGCTCCCATTCGGTTTGGCGAAAATTGATTCCCGAAAACATCGCTTGAGACATGTTGTCGTTAGCCCCCTGGTTCGGTGCCTTTCGAAATAATTGTTTGAAGCACTCTTGATTTTTGCCCTCGTCTCCTACGCAGGGCGTTTACGTGACAGACAAGGCAACGGTTGGTGCAACCTCCCGATCGCCCTACTCTCGGAAATTGCCAGCCCGAGTTGTCGGGCACCGACGCCCTCGAGCCCGTAATCTGATTCAAGAACCAAGGAGAGCGACATGACCCACAACCTGAAGGCCGAGACTATTTCGTTCGTTGGCTTCGAAGATGACGAGATTGAAGGGTACCTCGCGGTGCCCACCGACAGTCCAAGCCACGGTTCAATCGTGGTCATCCACCATCTGCCGGGATACGACGAATCAACGAAAGAGATTGCCCGGCGCTTTGCGGCCAATGGATACGCCGCTCTGATGCCCAATCTCTATCACCGACTCGCCCCCGGAGCGTCAGCTGATGATGCGGCGGCCATCGCACGAAACGCCGGCGGGATTAGTGACGAGCAACTCGTTGGGGATGTAGAAGGCGCAATGCACTACTTGCAGGCACTCGCTACTTCAAATGGCAAGGTGGCCTCAATTGGGTTTTGCTCTGGAGGACGACAGTCCTTCTTGGCAGGTTGTCGCCTCCCCTTGGACGCGGTCATTGATTGCTACGGC
This sequence comes from uncultured Actinomycetes bacterium, assembly GCA_903830655.1. Taxonomy (GTDB): domain Bacteria; phylum Actinomycetota; class Acidimicrobiia; order Acidimicrobiales; family RAAP-2; genus RAAP-2. The sequence continues at coordinate 2,087 of CAIKUQ010000003.1, forward strand.
GCATTCGTGACGACCGATTCGACTCCAGAGTTCCCGTTATCGGTGAAGGGCTTACTCGGGGAAATCAGTGGGCTGACCGGTCAGGTGCTCGGACTCTTTGGCGCTGAGGACCAGTATCCCTCGCCGGAGCAAAACAACGAACTGACCGTGGCATTGAGCGCTGCGCACAAGCCGCACGAATTCCACACCTTCGAAGGAGCCGGACACGCCTTCTTCAATGTCGACCGTCCCTCCTACCGCCCAGAGTCGGCCGTGGAGGGCTGGAAGATCATTATGAAGTTTTTGAGCAAGACCATCGGAGATCACCATGTGCACCTACCAAACTGAGGTTCTCAAAGTTCGGGCCAGCGGCAAAACGGCCACGGGCTGGGAGTCCATGACGGACGCGACCGTTTACGTTGACCACCCAATTCACCTCCCCGCTGGACATGCGCTCATGATTGATTTTCTTAATCCCTCACTCGGCGCTAGCGCACGGGTGGGTTTAGAGATGGATGAGCGCAGCGCGCGCGAGCTCGCCCATTCAATCCTGAAAGCCCTCGACGAGGCGCCGGCTGAAGTCCTCGAAAGCTAGCGCTTTAGGCGTTTCGGCAAATATGGAAGCCGTTTGAACTGGAAGGTCAACTCAATCAGACACCAACCAAAGCCGATTTGAAAAATGGTTTCACCTTGCAAGAGGTAGCCAAACTTCCAGTCCGGCAGTGCGGCGAATGCGACAAGTCCACCACCAATTTGGACCGCGAAGGCCAGCCAGCCCCGCCAACTATGGAGTGGGCGCAGAAGCACAATGGCCATGGTGACTTGGGTGAGCGCCCCAGCAACTCCGAGCAGGGTGTGACCGAAGTTGAAATAACCGTTGACGGTGTACGGCGTAAGCAGGAGCCCGATTAAACCAATGGCCATAAAGCGCAGCCCGAAGACCACCACTTTTGCTTGGTCCAAATACTTGAAATAGGTCGCTGTGCGCCATAGGCCCACACTCGCCGAGAGATACCCGAGGGCAATGATTGGCAGAGTAGGTAGGTAGACCCCGTAGTACGAGATTCCGTTGGTGGAGGCGCGGTCACCACCAGCCACCATCCAGCAAACGATGAGGGAGGCAAAAAACGCGAGCTGAGTTACCAGTACGAGCCGGCGCACATGTTGACCCAAGGTGTCGCTATGCAAGTGCACTTTCGTGCTCATTGGCTTAGCCCTGGAAGCGTGCGCGTGAAGCCTCAAGCTCCTTTAAAGCCTCGTC
>CAIKUQ010000004.1 GCA_903830655.1 uncultured Actinomycetes bacterium
GGTGCTGGCAAAAAGCGCAGGGCTTTTTCTTCAGCCCACGACGTGGGTCCATTTTGGGAGCGCGCTTAGGCGGCTCGGGCATATTACGACGTGGCATTAGAAGGGCTCCTCATCAAAGGCGTAGGTGGGGGTTGATTCTTGTGGGCGGCTGGGGGCGGGGCGATCGGCGGGAGCCGAGAAGCCACTTCCCTCCGCACGGGGGGTGCGGGTGATTACGGCGGTCGCCCACTTCAAGGAAGGGGCAATCTCGTCGGCGTTGATCTCGAAGGCCGAGCGCTTGTCACCGCTCTCGGTCTCCCAGGTGCGCTGCTCGATGCGGCCGGTCACCACAACGCGGGTGCCCTTTTGCAATGAGTTCGCACAATTCTCTGCGAGCGAGCCGTAGGCCTGGACGTCAAAGTAAGAGGTCTTCTCCTCCCACTCCTGAGTCTGGCGGTTCTGCCAACGACGACTCACGGCAATGGAAAACTTCATTGCGGCGTTGCCGGAGGTCAAGAACTTAAGTTCGGGGTCGCGGGTGATGTTCCCGACAACGGTGATTTGGTTATCTGCCATATATGTTCTCCTAATTCGCTAGGCGAAGACTAGGCCTGCGCCGTAACACGAGCAGGAGCCTTCACAATTCGACGAAGAATCTTGAAGCGCATAACCTCGTCCGACAGCGTAAGAATACGGTCGAGCTCGGAAACGGTGGTGGGAGTACCGGTGAACTCTGCGAGTACGTAGTAACCCTCCTTGCGCTTGTTGATCTCGTACGCCAAGGGACGCTTGCCCCAACGGTCGAGGGCGCCAGGAGTACCACCATTATTTTTGATGGTCTCGAGCGCACGGTCGAGTGCTACTTGGATGGTTTGTGCATCGACGGAGGTGTCGAAGACAATCATTGATTCATAAGGCCTCATGGCCACTGTCCTTTCCCTCTGGTCCGAACCAAGGTCCGGGCTCGTAGGACTACGAGCAGGGTGTGTGCTAAATCCCCGCGTTTGCGGGACTGTTATCTTACCGAGACCCCGTTAAAAACGCCAAACCTCCTACGGACCAAGGCTTTCAATGGGTATGACGTGAACGCCATCCTCTTGGGTGTAGCCACACCCAAATGCCGTCGGACCTGATGTCCTCTAGAAAATTACCCTAGTAACTTTCGGTATCTGTAGGGAATTTCCCGGTACGAACGTCATTCCCGAACTCCCGTAGGGCGGCGGTCATGAGTTCCCCGGCGTTGAGGTACTGCCGAACGAATTTTGCGGTCTTGCGGTTGCCCAGTCCTACTAGGTCGTGAAATACCAAGACTTGACCGTCAACAGCCGGTCCGGCCCCGATGCCAATCACCGGCACGCCAACCGCCTTAGTAATTTCCGAGCCCAACTCAGCGGGGACCCCTTCAACGACCATTGAGAACACGCCCAAAGAATCGATCGCTTGAGCATCCAAAACCAGTTCACCGGCAGCAACATCGTCGCGGCCTTGCACCTTGAATCCGCCGAACTTCATAACACTCTGTGGGGTGAGGCCGAGGTGACCCATAACTGGAATCTCGGCATTCAAAATTGCGGTGATTACTTCCGCGCGAACTCGGCCACCCTCGAGCTTCACCGAATCGGCTCCGGCGCGAACAAGTGCGGCGGCGGCGCGCACAGCGTCGTTGACGTCGGCGTGATAACTCATCCACGGCATGTCGCCAACTATGTGCGTGCTGGGGGCACCAACACGTGCGGCGGCGATGTGATGACACATCTGGCGAACACTGACGTGCAGGGTATCTTCGTGGCCCAAGACAACATTGGCGAGCGAGTCGCCCACTAGCAGTAGATCGGCGCCCGAGGCTTCGACAAAACGTGCACTCGGCTCGTCATAGGCCGTAATCATTACCAGCGGATCAGCACCACGAGAAACTTTTTTCGCGGCAATCTGCGGTGCGCTTAACTTCACTGGTTGGCCTTTTTCGCCACAGGCTTTGTTGATTGGACTCCGCCGGCTTGCCACTTGCGAGCGAGGTGATGAAAGTGGCACTTGGTACACACTTCAATGGCGTAGCAAAGAACTGGCTCGGCTCGACGTTCGAGAGCGAGTAACTCGGCGCGAGTATGCGGGCAGGTTCCACCGGCGGGCAAGCGTGCGCCAAAGACGTAGGTCACCTCCACGAGCTCTTGCTCGTCACACACGGGACAACTCTCCTTGGTCGAACGACCGACGTTCGAAGCAGCACGCAAGAGCTCCGGGTGGGCGTCGCAGATGTCATCTCTTTGAATCTGGCCCGAGGCCACCCGGGCCAGCAGGGCGCGGCGAACGAGCCCAAACTCAACGACGGCGCTAACCGCAGTAGTGGATCTGCCTTTGCCTTTCATTGAGTTGAGGCTACCTGCTCTCTCGATAAACCCACTTTGCCCGGCCTGGAGGGGCAAAATGCAAGTTGTTTTCGATATATCGAACTGATACTATGTTTCGTATGCTCGACATCGCCATTCTGGGACTCCTCATGGAGCGTGACCACCACGGTTACGAAATTCGCACCCAACTGCGCGATCGCCTGGGCTTTGGGGCCAATGTTTCCTTTGGCTCGATTTACCCCGCCCTGGCTCGCCTCGAGCGTCACGGTGAGGTCGTCGCGGTGAGCGTTCCCAGCACCAAGATCACCTCACTCTCGACCGGATCACTTTCGGGCGAGCGTGCCAGCTTGCGCTCTCTTCGCGCCACCCAGCCGGGGGGACGGCGCGGTCGCAAGGTCTATTCAATTACCGAGCGGGGCCGCACTGAATTCGCCACCCTCCTCGAAGACTCCTCCACCCTGGATGACTCCAAGACATTTTCTCTTCGCGTAGCGCTCTATCGCTACCTAACCCCCTCTATGCGTGTGCGTCTCTTGGAGCGACGGCGCGCTGACCTCGTGGAACGACTCGCTGAAGTAAAGGCCGGTTCGCATAACGAAAGTCTCGACCTGTATGCGCGCAGTGTGATGTCACACGCAGCGCAGGGAGTCGAGTTGGACATTGCGTGGATTGATTCCATGCTGTCCGCCGAACGCAATAATCAACAATCCTTCGCCGAAGAAGCGAAGTAGGAAGGAAGCTATGGGAAACATTCGTGTCGCCATTGCTGGTATGGGTAACTGTGCCAATTCATTAATCCA
>CAIKUQ010000005.1 GCA_903830655.1 uncultured Actinomycetes bacterium
CTATTCATGTTTCCCCCAATACATTTCCTCGGAGGTTCCCCCAAAAACAGTTCCCCCGAACATCGCAATCTTGCGATGACCTAACCCTAACGAGAAGTGGCCGTTGGGTCAAAGCGATTACCCTGCAATTAAGGAGTTTCTAGGTAAAAAGATTTCAGTAGGCCCGCCCTATCGACTAACACTGAGCGAGGGCTACTCTGAACCTTACGGGCCAACGTACGGGGGTTAGATGGCCGATCAACTTTTAGAAACCGCGGTCGCCAACTGGGAACCGCGTTTCACGGTAAATGGTGTTGAAGCGAATGACTACGCCCGAATTACTAAACCACTCACCGCATGGGGCCAATGGTGTCAAGCATGGTGCGATGGTGCCGAGGAGTATCTGGCCCTAGCGGAAATAGCCAAAGCCGACGGGCATGCCATTTCGGCAGGTGAACACTTCGCCCGCGCCGCTACATATTTTCATTTTGGCAAGTTCCTCTTTGTGCACGATATGGAACAAATGCGCGCAGCGCACACTCGGGCCGTATCGGCGCTTACAAACGCATTACCTTTTTTTGTGCCACCGGCTTCGCGAATTGAAATTCCTTACGGTGGCGCCAAAATTGTTGGGGTCTTGCGACGTCCCAACGCAACCGAACGCAAGTGGCCCACGGTAATTTTGATTCCTGGGCTCGATTCGACCAAAGAGGAATTCCGGGATGTCGAAAAGGCATTTCATAAACGAGGGATGGCAACCTTTGCCATGGATGGGCCGGGGCAAGGCGAAGCAGAATACGACCTAAGAATCACTCCCAAATGGGACGAAGTTGGTACTGCCGTATTGGCAAAACTACTGTCCCTCCCAGATGTAGATGGTGAACGTATTGGCGTCTGGGGCGTAAGTCTTGGTGGTTTTTATGCTGCACGCCTAGCAGCGAGTGATCTACCAATCGTCGCAACTATTGCATTAGCTGGTCCTTACAACCTGGGTGAAACGTGGGATCGACTCAATCCACTTACGAAGAGCGCCTTCATGGTGAGGTCACACTCGCATTCGATTGAAGAAGCAAAGGAAAAAGCCTTCGAATTAACACTCGAGGGCCATGCGCAGAAGATTAAGAAACCACTCTTAGTGATTATGGGTAAATTGGATCGACTGTTTCCGTACACCGAAGCAGAACGGCTAATCGCGGAGACGACAGGCCCGACGAAATTAATTCTGCTCGAGCGTGGTAACCATGGTTGCGCGAACGTCATTCAAGAGCACCGCCCGTATTGCGCGGACTGGATGGCTGATCAGCTATCCGGCGAAGGGTAGTAGCGTGAAACTCGAAACCGGGGGAATGCATGTCTGATGTCACGATGCCACAATTAGGAGAAACGGTCGCCGACGGTACCGTTACCAAGTGGTTTAAGGCGGTGGGTGACCAAATCGAAAAGGGTGAAACTCTTTTTGAAGTCGCCACCGACAAGGTGGACACCGAAATCCCCGCCCCAGCAACCGGAGTCCTAACGGCGATCCTGGTGGCTGCTGGGCTAACTGTTGATGTGGGAACGATACTCGCGACCATCGATGGCGTCGCAACAACGAGTGACGGACCCACTGCGCCGACTTCTCCCACCGCTCCGACACCTTCAGAAACACCAAGTGCCGCACCAGTTAAGTCGGTGGCAGCGAGCGCGGTAGCTCTCAAGGCTGATGGTCGACTCTCTCCGGTTGTACGTCGACTACTTGGCGAACTGAATCTCCGTGCCGATCAGGTGACTGGGACGGGACCGAATGGGCGTATCAAGCGGACTGACGTACTGTCTTTTGCTCCCAGTGGCGTCCAGGTCGGAGCGCTCTCTCCGGTCGTGCGGCGTTTATTGGAAGAGCGTGGATTGCAGGCTAGTCAAATCATCGGCACTGGGGCTAACGGCCGATTGACTCGCAAAGATGTAGAGGCGTTCAAACCAAAGTCATCTTCGCCACCATTGAATTCAGCCTTCGTACCTTCGGCGTTGTCAGGCGATGAAGTGATTCCGTTCACCAAGATTCGGAAGTTGACCGCCGAGCATATGACACTTTCAAAGGCAATCTCCGCTCACACTTTGATGGCGAAAGAGATTGACTACGAAGCAGTCGAGCGAGTCCGTCGCGTGGCTGGTGGAGCGTTTAAACAAGAGGAGGGCTTCTCCCTCACTTTTCTCGCTTTCAACGCAGCCGCGACCCTGGAGGCACTTCGTGAGTTTCCACTCTTGAATGCTTCGGTTGGAGATAATGAATTAATTGTCCACCACAATCTGAATCTCGGTATCGCCGTTGATCTTGACTCCGAGGGTCTCGTGGTCCCTGTCATGAAGAACGCCGACCAACTTTCACTCCGTGAAATAGCTCGTTCCATTAGAGAACTGGCTACTCGTGCACGGGGCAAGAAGCTTTCGATTGATTCATTCAATGGTGGAACCTTTACCATCACTAATCCTGGCCCATTTGGCACGTTCATCACCGGGGCGGTAATTAACCAACCCCAAGTAGCAATCCTCTCGACCGATGGAGTGCAGCGAAAGCCCGTAGTCGTGAGTGCAGCGGATGGCTCCGAATCAATTGCCATCCATTCGGTCGGAATTCTCGCCCTGACCTTTGATCACCGGGCGGTGGATGGCGCCTACGCCGCACAATTCTTGGTCCGGATAGCGGAAATTATCGCTACTAGAGACTGGTTGAGCGAGCTCTAAGTCGCCGAGGGCCTCAAGTGAGTAGCCTGAACGAGTGACTAGAGATCGGATACTCGAAGCCGCGGCGAAGGAAATTGAAGCGAACGGCTTGACACAGTTTCGTGTCAAACGCGTGGCGTCCGAGGCCAATATTTCGGTGGCCCTCCTGTATTCCTACTTCGAGGACCGCGAAGGCCTTATTGCGGCAACCATTGTGCACCGTTTTCGCCAAGTCTTGGTCGGGACGGCTGAAATCTTCACTAAACCGTTGCGGAGTGTTGAAACCTCTGAACAGTTACAAAGGGCCCTGCACTCAATGATTGCTGAAGCGCAGTCGCCCGAGCGTGACAACGCCCGTCTCATGCGAATTGAAGGCATCTCATTTGCTCGCCATAATCCGGTAGCCCGAGACGGTTTGGCCGACGCCCGGCGTGAAGCATCGACAATGATTATTGAAGTTGTGCGGCCCCTAGCTGAAAAAGGACTGCTAACCGAAGGGATGACCCCCGTTGCTTTCGCTCGAATTTGGTATGCACTCTTCTTCGGACAGATCTCCCTGGAGGGGGAGCACGACCTAGCTATCCCTCAAGATGAATGGCTCACCGCACTCGATACTCTGGCCGACGGAATTATTGCGCACACTATTCGCCAAACGACCTAAGGTCGTGCGGATAGTGCGCCGGCTTCTGGCTCTCTTACTCCTACTGTTAACACTGATGATCCCAAAGGCGCTTGCCGCCTCGACAGCCACCACGTCGCCTTCGTGCCAAAACTCACTGGATCTGAACGGATTGACCGTTATGCAACTTGCCAGCATGCTCATTGTTCCCACCGTCAGCGCAACCTCTTTGAGTGGGATAACGGCTATTTCTGCGGCTGGCTATGGCGGAGTGATGATTAGCGGAAATGTCGCGCCGAGAAACTTCGCAACAAGCATCGGAGCGATGCAGAACGGCAGTGTTTGGCAAATGCCACTGTATGTAATGACGGATGCTGAGGGCGGTGGTGTAATGCGATTGGCGAATGCCCTTCCTAGTGTCCCGTGGGCCAAAAACATGGGGTCGTGGAGCGCAAGTCGCATTACAGCTCAGGCAAACTCGTTGGCACAGTCACTCCAAGCCCTTGGCATAAATATGGACCTTGCGCCAGTCGCTGATGTTGATGCGCGACATGACATCCCTGGAGCCACCAATCCCGATGGTCTTAGGAGTTTCTCGGGAAGTCCGACGATCGCCGCAACTGACGCTGCGGCGTTTATGGCTGGGCTTAAGGCGCAGCGGGTTACACCAGTGGCCAAACACTTTCCCGGAATCGGATATTCATCTCGTAACTCTGACTATGGATCGGCCGCAACAAAATCTTGGTTAGCTCTGCAGTCGAGTGGACTTCTTGCCTTTAAAACCTTGATTGCCGCCCACGTTTCGGTGATCATGATGTCCAACGATTGGACCCCTGGATTTTCGAACTTGCCGGCCAGTATCTCGCCGTTGATGTACTCCTACTTGCGGAACTCACTACATTTCTCCGGACTTATCATTACGGATTCTCTTTCGGCCGGCGCGTTCAGCACTCTTCATGGGGGGCTATCAATGAGGGCCGTTCAGGCAATTGGCGCGGGGGCCGACTTGGTGCTCCTCGGGGGCTCCTCATCCGTCGCCCAGGCCATGTCAAATGCGAATGCCGCTCGAGCCACTATTGCGCTGGCCGTTCGAAATGGACAACTGCCTCTACAAACTTTGCGCAATGCGGCCGGGGCGGTGTGGGCGGCTAAAGCAAACCAGTTCTGCGCGCGCTAGAGATAGTGGGGCGGGATTTCTGCGTCACTACGACGCGCAAGTCGTAACTGCTCTTGCAGTCGCTGTACTTCGTTGCGCAGGGCACTGATTATTGCTTCTAGATCTTCGACTGAGGGCTCGTTGTTACTCACCTCTCAATTTTCTCATAAATTCATCGGAATTGTGCAAAGTTTTTTCACTATAAAATTCGGGTTTCCGAGCAGTAAGGGAGAAGAGTGCCAATTATTAGCGCCGTGGTTAGTTAGCGTTGAGTTGTTACCCCAAAAGGGGAATGAATAAGCAAGGGAGACATTTATGTCAGAACAAGGTATGAGGACCCAAGACGATGTTCGTCTGCAGGCCCTCGGATACCGCCCAGAGCTGTCGCGAGTGCTTTCACTCTTTGACAACTTCTCGGTGGCCTTTAGTTATTTGAGCCCAATGGTAGGAATTTTCTCGCTGTTCGGCCTCGGTTTAGCCATGGGTGGTCCTCGTTATATCTGGACCATGCCAGTCGTTGTGGGCTTCATGACCCTCGTCGCGCTGGTTTTTGGTGAGCTGTCCAGCGAGTACCCATTGTCGGGGGCGCTCTACCAGTACGGTAAGTACAACGTTGGCGCTCGCTACGGCTGGTACGTCGGTTGGATCTACGGATTCGCTCTCTTGGCCACCGTTGCTTCAGTGGACTCGGGTGTAGTCGGATACGTTGCCGCGTTGAGCCACAACATCTTTAAAACCAATTGGGATCCCGCTAATCACCTAACCATCTTCATCATTACTGGAGCGGTTATCTTGCTCTCGACGGTGTTGAACTCGGTCGGAGCGAAGATCATGGGCCGTGTTGCCTCTATTGGTGTGTACATTGAGACCATTGGAACCTTCGGCGTGTTTATTACGCTTTGGATTAAGGGTTTTCACCAGGGCTTCGGCTCAATCTTTACCACCCAGCACGTTGAACAAGGTTCGATGTTTGGTGGCCACTGGTTGACTGGTGCAGCATTGGTTGCGGTCCTCGCCAACGTTTACATCTTCTTTGGCTTCGAATCCGCAGGAGACATTGCCGAAGAGACGGTAGACCCCGGTCGCCAGGTGCCGCGCGCTATGCGCAATGCGCTCTTGTACGGTGGCATTGCTTCCTTCGTCCTCGTCTTAGGGTTGCTGTTGGCAATTCCTAAGGGTGGTTTCGCGGCCGTCGCAACGGGTGGTGCTGGCGTGATCTTGGCAACCTTGCCAAGTGGCATCCAAAACCTCTTCTTGTTGATGATCATCATCGCCTTCTTTAGCTGCGGTACCGCAGTACAGGGCGCTGGTGCTCGAGTGATCTTTGGCTTGGCTCGTGACGGGGGAGTTCCATTCTCCGAGAAGATGCGCGAAATTCACCCCAAGCACAAGACACCAAGTAACGCAATTTGGCTAGGTGCAGTTGTGCCGTTCCTCTTCTTGCTGCTCGTGCTGGTTAACCCATCGAACAATGTTCATGTTTTGTGGTTTGACTACCCAGCGCACATCAATGCGCTGTACGCACTGGTGTCGTTTGCCACTTCGGGTATTTACTTGTCATTCTTCCTTACTGTGCTCGGTGCATTGATTGCGCGTACGCGTGGTTGGAAGCCCTCTGGCCAGTTCACCCTTGGCAAGTGGGGCATGCCCGTAACAATTACAGCTGCGGTGTACTTGCTCTTGATGCTGCTGAACATTGTTTGGCCAAGTTCGCTAGCGAGCGGCCGCGCCTACTTTAACTATGGCTGGATCACCCTAATGGTGATGCTCGTCATTGTTGTTTTAGGTGCGCTGTACGAGACGATTTCTCGTCCCGACCGCAAGATCTCCGCGCATCGCGTAGAGAAGAACTAGCGCACTAAACAAGAAAACCCCCGAGCCCTAGGGCTCGGGGGTTTTTTGTTGCCTAGGAATCAGGGAAAGAGTCCGCGAACTTCCGTCGCTTCGGCGATGCGCTCGACGCCAACCGCAATTGCGGTCTCGCGCAGCGGCACTTTAAGTTCCTGGTGCCGCTTCCACACATGCTCGAAGGCGTCGTTCATAGTCTTTTCCAAGCGATGCATAAAGAGATCGGTCTCCCACATGTAGCCCTGAATGTCTTGGGCCCATTCGAAGTACGAGGCAACCACTCCACCGGCGTTAGCTAAAACATCTGGAACCGCAATGATGCCTCGCCGGTTGAGAACTTCGGCACCATCTCCCGTGGTGGGACCATTGGCGGCCTCAATAACGATGTTGGCCGACATTGTTTCGGCAACATGCGCGTCGATGACGCCACCGAGGGCGGCGGGGATAGCAATCGTGCAAGGAATTGCAAAGAAGGCTTCCGAAGGCACTTCGGTCGCTCCAGCAAAGCCCATGACGGTTCCGGTGGCGGCAAAATGCTCGGCCAACTTAGTTGCGTCGATTCCTTCGGGTACGTGGATGGCCCCGCGAACGTCAGCGATACCAACTACGCGAATACCACGTTCGGTGAGGAATTTGACCAACGGGGCTCCGACCTTGCCGTACCCTTGGATAATCACACTTTCATCGCCGACGGGACGATCAAGGTGACGAAGTATTGCGAGGGTGCAAATTGTGACGCCGAGTGAGGTCGCACCGGCGTGGCCCAAGGTACCGCCGATTGAAAGTGGCTTACCGGTTACGACACCGGGAGTGTTGTAACCACGGAGCATTGAAACGGTATCCATGATCCAGCTCATAATCTGCATATCGGTGTTGATGTCCGGCGCGGGAATATCACGGTCGGGCCCAATAATTGGGGCAATAGAGAAGGCGTAGCGGCGAGTAAGCCGCTCAAGCTCAGCGCGACTCAGCTTCGTGGGGTCAACGCGAACGCCACCTTTGGCGCCACCGTAGGGAATGTTGACGACCGCACACTTAATAGACATGTCGCCACTCAACGCGGCAATTTCGTCTTCGTTGACGGACTGGTGGAAACGAATACCACCCTTGCCAGGACCACGAGCGGTGTCGTGTTGGATGCGCCAGCCGGTGTACATCTGGACACTGCCGTTATCCATGCGCACGGGAATAGATACTTCGAGAACGCGCTCGGGGGCCACGATGCGCTGAACCAAATCTGGATCGAGTCCCAACAACTTTCCAGCTGACTCAATCAGGGAAACTACGCGCAACCAGGGGTTAAATTCTCCGTGGAGGACTTCATCTGGACGAGTGACCACGCTGTCACCAACCTTTGAACGGGGAGCCTCGTTGCTCCACAAATAGCCTAGGACAGTCGCTCTAGTTCCTTCGAACTAGGAACCTAGGGAATTTAGGGATGTACGAAATTCTTACGCGCGGGTAGCGTCTCGCCCGCCCGCCGCGAGCCAGGCGGCGTACATAGTGGCGTAAGCACCATTCTTCGCCAAAAGCTCAGCCGGGGTGCCCATCTCCACCACGCCACCGTGGTCCACCACCACAATGCGATCAGCACGTTGGGCGGTGGTAAGTCGGTGAGCAATCAAGATAGCGCTGCGACCTTCAAGAATCTTGTCTAGTGCCGCTTCAATAACCGTTTCGCTTTGGAGGTCGAGTGAGGAAGTGGCTTCATCAAGGATAAGTACGCGAGGGCGAGAGAGAAATGCGCGCGCCAGAGCCAAAAGCTGGCGCTCACCCGCGGACAAGGTTTGGCCCCGCTCGTGGACGACGGTGTTGATCCCCTGAGCAAGGCCATCAATCAGGGGAGCGAGACCCACAACGCGAATGGCCTCTTCGATTTCGGCGTCGGTGGCGTCGGGGCGACCAAATAGGAGATTGGTTTTGATTGATCCAGCAAACAAAAATGGTTCTTGGGGAACGACCCCAATTTGTGAACGCAACGACTGCAAAGTGACGGTCTTAATATCAACACCATCAATGAGAATTCGCCCATCCGTGGGGTCATAGAAGCGGTTAGCGAGTTTTGCCAGTGTCGACTTGCCCGCTCCAGTTGGCCCAACGAAGGCTACTGACTCGCCGGGTGCAATTTCGAGATTCACGTGACTCAATACCGGGGTTGAAGCCAAATAGCCAAAGCTGACATCTTCAAAGGTGATTCGCCCACTAACGGCAGGCAGGGTGGTGGCCTCTGCGGACTGCTGGACCGAGGGATCGGTGAGAAGTAATTCACGGAGTCGAATAATTGATGAGCGGCTTGACTGCAGTGAGTTGTACTGCTGGACGAGCAATTGAATCGGTTGGAAAAATCGATTCAAATACAAGAAGAAGGCAACTAAAGCACCGACTGACAACTGGTGACGCAGAACCATATGCCCACCGATGAACAACAGCAAACCTTGACCGACAATGCCAATGGTCATGGTGGCGGGACCGTAGAAGCCATTCACCCGACCGGTGTACAGGTTCGCATCACGGTAGAGCCCCACCACTTTGCGGTGGTGAGCGATGTTGATCTCTTGACGATTATTCGACGCCACCACACGAATGCCGTAGAGAGATTCGGAAAGGTCGGCGAGAACCAAGGCAATCCGGTCTCGACTCATCAGATAGCCCTTTTCGGATGCACCGTGGAACCACCATGAAAGTCCGAACAGCAATGGAACCACTAGGCCAACGGTCCACAAAGCCAAGGTCACGTTGGTAGTGAACAAGATAATCGTGATGGCAATCATGGTTAGCCCCTGCAGGGCAAACTGGCTGATGCCATCTTGAATCAGCATCTGCAGATTTTCCACGTCACTTGTCATGCGGCTCATCAAAACGCCGACCTTTTCTTCGGTGAAAAAGTCCAGACTTAATCGTTGAAGGTGGGTAAAGACCTTTAGGCGCAGATCTTTCATCACGTAGGCGGCGAGACGCCCGGTAACGAGTACTTGGGCGCGTTGAAAATACATGCCCACGAGGGTAAGTGCGAGGTAAATCCCGGCGCACCAAGCAATCACCAGTACCGACTTATGCGTTCCGGTCATTCCTTTGTCGATGGCCCACTGGGTTATCCGGGGGCCGGCCTGTAAGACAATGCTGATCAAAATCACGTACAGCGAACCGGTGACTAACCAAAGCCGGTACTGCTGGACGAGGCGCAAAAGCGTAAGTGGTTTTTTGTCCTCCTCACTCGGATTCTGAGAGAAATCTAAATTGGCGGGCTCGTGTGCTGGCTCGGTTGCCAAAAGTTTGTTCGCATTTTCTTGAAGTTCCGTCGGAATACCACCAAAAGGGAGCCCGGAAGAACCGCCCGGTCCACCGAACATGTGCCCACCGCCGGGACCACCAAAGCCGCCGCCCCAACTCATGGGCCGACCTCAGTGGACATGTCATGCGAAAGGATGTCGTTGTAGAGGTCGCTGGTGGCCATGAGCTCTTCGTGGGTACCTGATACGGCCACGCGACCATCTTCAATAACTAGCACGCGTGTGGCCAAAGCAATAGTGGATACGCGGTGGGCAATAACTAGGGTCGTGCGATGAAGCAAGAGAGCTCTCAACGCATCATAAATTGCGGTTTCCACGTGTACGTCAATGGCGCTGGTGGCGTCGTCCAAGATCAAGATGGGAGGGTTCGTGAGTAGGGTGCGCGAAATAGCCACGCGTTGACGCTGTCCACCAGACAACGTATATCCCCGCTCACCAACGACGGTGTCATAACCCTCCGGGAGGCGCTCGATAAATTCATGCGCATTAGCGGCGCGAGCGGCAGCTACAACCTCTTCTCGAGAGGCGTCGGGACGTCCATAAGCAATGTTGTCGTGGATTGAGACACTAAACAAGAAGGGTTCGTCCATCACTACGCCGACGTGTGCGCGCAGTGAGTGCAAAGTAACGTTGCGAATATCTTGATCATCAATTTTTACCGCGCCACCCGTTACGTCATAAAAACGAGTGAGTAGGCGTGCGACGGTGGACTTACCCGAGCCGGTTCTTCCCACCAGGGCCACGGTTTCACCTGGTTGGATTTCGGCTGTGAAATCCTCAAGCACTTTGGTGCCGTTGGCGTAAGCAAACTCTACGTGGTCAAAGTTGATTCGCCCCGAGATGTTTTCCAGAGAGCTGGCATTGGGTTGTTCGGTAATTTCTGAGTGCTCGTCAAGGATTTCGAAGATGCGCCCGGCACTGGCCTTGGCTCGCTGTCCCATCATGACGAGTTGACCCAGCATCATGAAGGGAGCCTGCAGCATCAAGAGGTAAGCGTTGAAAGCCAGAATGGCGCCAACACCAAGACTTCCTTGGTAGACCATCCAGCCACCGAAGAACAAAACGAGCACTAATCCAATTTGGGGAAGGTTCTGAATCCACGGCGCCCACACGGCGCGCAACTCAGCGTCCTTTACGTAGGCCCAAGTCACACGCTCTGACGCATCGGCGAGTCGATTAACTTCGGCGTTCTCTTGGGCAAAAGACTTAACGACGCGAACGCCGTTGATATTCTCATCAACGATCGTCGCTACGTCGGCCAGGCGGGCTTGGGTGATCCAAGAGATTGGAAACATCACCTGTCGCATGCGTAACCCGATGAGATATAAAAAGGGCATCACCGAAATGGCCACGAAGGCCAGCTCTACGTTGATGCGGAGCATAAAGATAAAAGCCAAGACTCCAATGAACAGCTGGACGATAATAAGTGGCGCGAATGTCGAGTACATCTGAACACTTCTGATGTCAGAGTTCGCCCGGCTAATCAACTGTCCCGACTGAACTCGGTCGTAGAAGGAAAAAGAAAGCCATGTCATGTGCTCGTAAATTAAGGAACGCAAGTCTGCTTCCACGTTGTAAGCGGTGGTAAAGACGTAGTTTCGCGAGATAACGCCGGTAATGCCAGTAAGTATTCCGATGCCCACAATCCAGGTCACATCGTGGTTGAGGGATTGACCATTGTGTGCGATCAAGCCGGTGAGGGCGTAGTTCAGGTAGTTCGGAATGAGGGTTTGAAAGAAGAGACTCACAAAGGAGAGTGAAATTGCTACAAAAAAGGTGAAACGGTGCGAGACCAACACGGGGAGGATTCGTCGCCACCACTCCAGCGACGCATCGGAAGAAACTCGGGCCTTGGGTCCGGCGTAGCGGGTCTTGGGGTTCGCGTCAGCCAATTTTGTACGCTCGGCGGGGGTTCTTGGCACCTTGTAAGAGTATCGGGAGTACTGAGTTTTTGAGCAAAGACACTAAGAAAGAACTTATTAGGCGTAAAGTTTGCACGTGTCTTCTCTCATAGTCCTCGACCACCCAGTTATCGCCGACAAGGTTCGCCAGTTGCGCAGCGTCACCACCTCTAACGCGGATTTCTTGCGCCTCGCCAACGAAATCACCCGTTTTGTGGGTTACGAGGCCTTCCGTGATTTGCCGGTTTCTTCGACCTCGGTGACTACACCGGTGGTTGCCAATGTGCCAGCGCTGACTCTCGAAGAGGAGTACCTCGTCGTACCAATTTTGCGCGCCGGCCTAGGCATGGCCCCAGCGGTGCAAGAGCTTCTTCCGGTTCACCGGTTGTGTCTCATGGGACTTCGGCGAAATGAAGATACCTTGCAACCAGATATCTATCACGATGGTTTACCAAAGGACCTCAAGGGAGTGTCGATGGTTATTGTCGACCCGATGCTCGCTACCGGGGGATCAATCAGTGCGGTCGTGGATCTGGCTCGCTCGCGAGGAGTGGGCTCAATCAAGATTCTGTGCCTCATCGCCGCCCAACCGGGCGTAGACGCACTCTTCGCCAAGCACCAGGGCCTCGAAGTGTACGCAGCGGCGCTAGACCCCGAACTCAATGAGGTCGGGTACATCACGCCAGGCTTGGGAGATGCGGGGGACCGACTCTTCGGCGCCCCGGTTCGCCCCTAACTAGAGGCCGATGTCCTCGTGCCAGAGCTCAGGGTGTTCGTGGATAAAGGTGGCGAGTAGTTCCGTGCAAGCCGGGTCGTCGAGCAAGACAATTTCCACCCCGAGTTCTCTCAGCCAGTCGTGCCCCCCGTGGAAGTTCTTGGCTTCACCGATGACCACCGCACCAATGTTGAACTGACGGACTAGTCCTGAGCAGTACCAGCAGGGCGAGAGAGTGGTTACCATCACGGTATCGGCGTAGTTGCGACGACGACCCGCGCGTCGAAAGGCGTCGGTTTCGGCGTGAGTGGAGGCATCATGCTCTTGGACTCGGCGGTTGTGTCCTGAACCGATTAGTTCACCTTCGCGAGTAAAGAGCGCAGCCCCAATGGGGATGCCACCCTCACTGAGGCCCTTTTCGGCCTCTTGATAAGCGACCTGGAGCATAGTGGCGGCGAGGTTTCGGGAGAGGGGTTCGCGGTGTTGGGTCATGTATTAAGTATGCTCCACATACGTGAGTCCGCGCACCTATTCCGTTGAAGTTGGCAGTCAACATATTGATCTGCCCCTCGTCCCGCTGGGCGATGACCTCACCCTCGCCCTGTTAATCACTGTCGATATGGGTATGAAGTTCATGACGACTGCGGGAGAGGAGCTTGCCGAAATTCTCCGCCCCTACAACGTGGACATTGTCGCGACAGTGGCCACGATGGGAATCCCCGTCGCGATTGAAGTGACGCGAGCTCTCAATCTTGATCAGTACGTTATTTTGCACAAGACGCCAAAAATCCATCTGGCCGATGCGGTGCGTGAACCCGTGCGCTCTATCACCACTGACGCTGACCAGCAACTTCTCTTTGACCGAGTACGCATCCCCGACGTACAGGGCAAGCGCGTCGCGATTGTCGACGACGTCATTTCGACGGGAGCTTCTACGGGTGCAGCCCTACGCCTACTTCGCAGTGTGGGGGCAGATGTGGTGGCTATTGGTACGTTGGTAACGGAAGCTTCGGTGTGGCGCACCTCGCTGGGCGATGATGCTGAAAAGGTTCGCGCCCTGGGTTCGATTCCAATTTTCCGTCCCGACGGACAGGGCGGTTTAATCGAGGACTGGGCCGGTTGAAAGATTTCGCAAAATAAAAATCCCCCGGACCCTCACAGTCCGGGGGATTTTTAGTTAGATCTACTACTTGGTGGCGAGCTCGTTCTGACGCTGAACCTGAGTGGAAACATGACCGGTGATCTTTTCGGCAACGTAGTACACGAGTGCACCAACGATGATGCCGACGGGAACCGAGAAGTCCGCTCCACCCAGCCAACCAGCGGTGCACACGCCCTTGACCGGAGTTCCCGCGCAGGCTGAACCGAAGTGGTTAGAGATTGGGGTCATCCAGTGGAAGGGGAAGTTCACGGGTGGTGGTGCCTTGGAGAAGCACAAGGTCGCACTGACAACACCCACCGCGAAGGCGATGATGCCATTCCAGTTAATACCGGTGCGTCCCATGAAGTAGATGCTGCCCGAATCACGACGCTGCAGTTCAGCGGCGTTGTAACGGTACTTGCGCAAGATCCAGTCCATGATGAAAATACCAAACCAAGGAGCAATCCATACAATGATGACGCCGACAAACTCCTTCATGTACAACGAGAAGGTTGACTGAAAGGTTGCGTAGATGGTGAGCAGGCAGGCAATAAATGAATCCAAGACCACGGCCTGGTAGCGCTTTAGCTTGAGTCCAACGGCCTGAAGCGAAACACCTGAGGAGTAGAGGTCGAGGGAATTAATGCCAAAGAGTTGGACGATTGCGAACAGCAAGAAAATCACAACGAACCAACTTGGGATGAAGTGCTGCCCCAAGAGTGCCTCGAAGGGGTTAGCTGAGTTCCAAGCAGCAAACTGTGCCGAAGAGCTCAAGAAGGTAAAGGTGAGAGCACCCAAGGTCATCATGAGCATTTCTGGAACGGCGGTCGCCAAGAACAGCCAGCCAACGAGCTCACCCTTCTTTACGTCGCGAGGAACGTACCGGGTGTAGTCATTACCGCACTCGGTCCATCCCAGCCCCGAAAGAGCAATAGTAAATGCGAGGCCTGCGGTGTAGAGCTGCCAAGTGCTACCCCACTCGGCGGCCTTGAAACTGGCTGAACCGTGCTGGATAGCGAAGTAGGCGAGAACGGCAAAGATCAAACCAAAAGGAATGATGAGTGCGTTCAAAACCTTAACCATGGTGGCGTGTCCGAAGTAGGGCATCAACGCTTGAATACCTGCAGCCAAGATGATGAGAATCACCGTGGTGGGCTTGTTGATTGTGATACCTCCCAACTTGAAGAGCACCGCTACGGCACCGACAATCAAGATGAGACCTTCAGTTTCGAAACCGAGTTGTGTGATCCAGTTAAAGAACGCAACGATTCGCGACCCTTGCGTACCAAATGGCGCACGCGAGATCGTGAACGCAGTGGTTCCGGTTTCTGGACCTTGTAGTGATGCGAGTCCTAAGAAGAAGAAACTCAGGTTACCGATGACAATCAGGCTCAGTGCGGTGTAAAAGCTGAAACCAAAGCCCATGAGCAACGCACCGTAAATGAAGTATTCGACATTGATTGCCGAACCTGCCCACATACCGGCGATGTTCTTGGCCGTAGCCCAACGCTCTGATTCTGGAATGAAATCGATCCCGTGTTGTTCTACCTGGAATGATTGGTCGCCCGACGAAGTGCCGTGCATTTTTTCTGTAGTTGCCACTTGTGTGGTCCTCCCTAATAGATAGTTGTTCATCTGGCATCCCCCCGTGAGGTGCTGGGGATGTCCCCACTACTCTGCCTTATTTAAGAGTGGTCGGCAGGGCAATTCCGCAGAAATCTCAGGAAAACTTTTAGACCCCCCTTACCCGAAATTTGGGCGATTTAGATGTCGCGCCGGCAGGATGTGGGTGTCTTGAAGTCAGGACTCGGAAAGAAGGAAACATATGTACCGCTCAGCTAAGAAGAAGATGGTTAGGCGCTTGGGACTCTCCTCGGTGGTCGCGATGACCGCCCTGGGCGTGGGAATAACCGTGGCCGCTGCATCTCCCGACCACCAAGTCGGAACTCACTCGGTCGCCACTAAAGCCTTCGCTGAACCTCCCGAAGCCTCAAAGGTAGGTGCTGAGCACCCCAGCGCTGCGCGGGTTACTGGGACTACTCGCCCTTCTGGACTCACGGCGGCGAGTCGAGCTACCTCTACGAAGGCCCCAGTCGTTGGTTACCTTGATGACAGCAGGGCTTCGGTAAGCCCCAACGGCGACTACTAAACACTCGGCAAATCGTGCCCCCTAGGGAATTCTAGGGGGCGCCCTTATTTCGTGAGCGCAGTGGTGACGTGCCCCGGCACTCGGCGCCATGTGACAAAGGAGGCCACACCGAGCACGGTCGCGGTGATTGCGGCGATTGTGAAAGGCAGTGTGGGGCTGTGCGCAAAAAGGGCTCCGGCGATAGAGGCGGCGATGGCGAGTGACGCGGTATCAGCGGTGGTGTAGAGGCCTTGACGACGGCCCATCTCGCGGTTGTCAGCCCCTTGAGTGAGATAGGAAGAGATGGAGGGGACGCTGAGCACCGAAAAGATTGATTCGCAGGATCCGGCAATCAACATGACCACATTGTTGTGGATGTGTGGGTAGATGGCCATGAAGGCTGCACCGCCTAAGACCCCCATCGTTGCGACGTATCGCCGATTCCAGTGGTCGGCGATGTACCCGCCCAAAGGGCTCATGAGAACCCAGGGCAAGCAGAATACGGTCCAGCTCAAACGAATTTGGAAGGTACTGGCGTGATGCGAATGCATTAAGAGAGTCCAACAGGCCTCATAGACGCCAATCGAAATTCCCGCAGCACAGCCTGCGCCTAACGCTCCGATTAGTTGGGGGTTCCATGAAATGGGAGGTAGAGGGGTGGGATCGTGTGCACTGTCACCGAGATCAACGGAGAAGGTGACAAAGGCCGCAACCAAGCTCACCACGCCAGTAGCAAAAAAAGCCCAACCAAGTTGAGAGACAGTGACCACCGCGCCGAGCATGGGCCCAACAGCAAAACCAAGAAGTTGGGCCGCAAGAATTTGACTCATCGCTTTTCCACGAGTCTCTTCGGGAAAGAGCGCAGCGACAGCGGACATTGAAGCAACTTCGAAGGCGCCGGCGGCGGCACCTTGAAAGATTCGCACCAGAATGAACCAACTCGCATGCATGGGCACGATATAAAAACCACTCGCAACCGCGTAGATGACCAAGCTGATAACGAGAATGGGACGTCGCCCAAATTTATCGGCTAAGTGGCCAAAAAAGTACTGCGAGATGACGCCGGCAAAGAAGAAGCTCGCCATGATGAAGCCGATAATTGTCGGATCACCACCCCGGTGCTCGAGGAAAAGTGGGAGGAGAGGAAGGCCCAAAGTGGCACCCATGAATTGAATGGTCACAATGATGCGCAAGCGTTGCAGCGTTTGTTGGGGGGTGCTCCGAGCCATGCCACCACGCTAGTTGTGCGTATTTTGCGAAGGGCCATAACGGTGGGTATTCATCTTCTTATTTACTGGTGAGTTCGCCGGAAAAGCGAAATTATCGAGAACTAGGCTGATTGGTGTGAATACCCTTGTCGGAGCGCCCACTGCGCAACAGCTCGAAGACGCGCGCGAGGTAGTCAAACGGTACCTGTTGCCCACGCCATCAGTGGCTATTTCTATTCGGGGCCGCGAGGTCTACGCCAAACTCGACAATCTTCAGGTCACGGGCGCCTTTAAGGTCCGAGGCGCCCTCGCGGCCCTTGACGCAGTGCGCCGCGAGGATCCTTCGATTGGAGTTATCACCTCGTCGGCGGGCAACCACGGACTGGGAATCGCCCACGCATCATTCTTGTTGGGGGTCAAGGCCACCGTTGTGGTCCCGGCCAACGCCTCAGCGGTAAAAGTGGCGAAGATTGGTCACTACGATGTCGAGCTAATCCAGTTTGGCTCCTCCTATGACGAAGCCCAGGCCCATGCGCGCGAGTTATCCGAACAGCGTGGACTTCGGTTTGTTTCTCCATTTAATAACCCCAACGTAGTGGCCGGACAAGCGACGGCCTTTGACGAATTCTTAGATGTCTTTCCCGACGTCGAACACGTCGTGGTGTCGGTGGGTGGTGGAGGCTGGATCTCGGGAGCGTTGGTTTCTCGAGCGGCGAATAATCGTGAAGACATCACCATTACCGGCGTGCAGGCGGAGAACTCCGCCGCGATGGCGGCGTTCGCTCGAGGGGAAGATCCAGAAGCGGTTGTGCACCTGGCGACCATCGCCGACGGTTTGGCCGGCGGCGTGGACCCCGGCTCGATTACCAATGAAATCATTCTTTCGAGTGGGATAAAAATCGTGACCGTCAGTGAATCTTCAATTCGCCAGGCGGTCCGTGAAAGTGTTGAGAATAATGGCTTGGTAATGGAGGGCTCCTCAGCGGCAAGTTACGCACTGATTGGTGAGGAGCTGGCTCACGAGCACTCTAAAATTGGGATGCTGGTGAGTGGACGCAATATTGCCTTTGAGTTATTGCGAGAAATTCTTAACGAAGGTTAAGACGAAGCACGGGCGCTACCGATAGGGTGAGGTCATGACAGGTTCATTCAAAGGCCCCGCAATCTTGATTGCCGTGGCCGCGTTTGTTCTCAGCGCCACCGGCGTTGTTCTCGCCGCGACCGACTCCAATCCCCACGGTTACCAAGTCGACCCCCTTGGCCTCCACGGCTATGTGCCAAAGAGTGCCGATATCCAAATCACCATTGCCGCTAATTCGAGCCCATTGATAACTGGCGAGATGCAGGTCGACTTCGGTCGTTCGGTCGGTGATTTGAAAATGGGGACTTCAGTCTTGGCGATTGGTGCCCAGTTGCACATGATTTTGGCGCACGAGCACGTCTACCTAGTCAACGGCGGCACGCTCAACCGCCCCTACGTCAACCTCGGGAAGGTTGGCGTTTCATGGCTAGGCGTGTCCTTTGAAATGGCCCACCCGCAGGTCAACTTGCTCGCGGGAGCGGGAGCGCATGACACCGTTACCACCAACGCTCAAGGTGAAACGGTTCACACCCTTAACATCACGAGCGGATCTTTAAAACTGGGTGGGAATTTCTCGATGGGCTCGGTGGCCAAGCTCGAAATTACCGTAGGGCGTGGGGGTGAGTTGACCGGCGTCAAGGTGCAGCTTCGCTCGCAAAAGTCCTCTGAGGACATCACTCTCAAGGTGCTTTCGTACAATCAAAAGGTGCAAGTCACAGCGCCCCGACCCTCTCAGATTGCAACAAAGTCCGGGGGGCTTGGACAGTTGCTCAAGTTGCTAAATGTTTCGAGCGCCATCGGTGGCCTCACGAAAACGGCATAAGTTCCATGACACCAGAAAACCTGAAGGAGCCACACTGGCCCGCGTCAATCGCACTCTTGGTGTGCGCGGGGCTCTATTTGGCCTTGCCGAACCGTTTGGTGGTTGGCCCTCGGTGGCTTCTGCCCATTTTGATTGTGCTGCCCCTCATTCCCTTGTCACTAAGAAAGAACCGCGAGGCCGACGAGTCTCAGTGGGTTCGAGCCACCACCTTGACACTGATCGGGGCGATAACGCTCGCCAACGTGACCTCGATGGCCCTATTGGTGCACCACTTGCTTCGCGCGCAGGTTTCGGCCGGCCGTTCGCTGATCTACTCGGCCATCGCGGTGTGGATTACCAACGTGGTCGTCTACGGACTCTGGTTTTGGGAGATTGATCGGGGTGGACCGCATCGACGGGCGAATGGTGAGGTCATCTACCCCGACATCCAATTTCCTCAAATGGAAAATCCTAAGCTGGCCCCGGAGAACTGGCGTCCGCACTTTACCGACTATCTCTACACCTCTTTCGCCAACGGCACGAGCTTCGCGCCCGCTGACGCGATGCCTTTAACGTTGCGGGTCAAGGCGCTGTTCATGGCCGAATCAGTAGTCTCGCTGGTCACGATCGCCATTGTGGCGGCACGCGCAGTCAATATCTTGCACTAGATAAATAAAAAAGCCCCCTCCCAACTAGGAGGGGGCTTTTCTTATTCGTACTTAGATGTGGTGCTTGACCGCTTCGGTGAAAACTTCACGCAAGGTACCGACCATGTAGTCAATGTCCTCGCGAGTTGAAATGAGCGGAGGGGCGAGCTGGACGACGGGGTCGCCTCGATCGTCCGAGCGACAAATTAAACCACGGCGGAACATCTCGGGTGAGATGAAGCCACGCAAGAGGCGCTCAGCCTCATCGCCGCTCCAGGTTTCCTTGGTGGTCTGGTTCTTCACGAGCTCGACGCCCCAGAAGTAGCCAGTGCCTCGAACGTCACCCACAATTGGCAAATCCTTCAAGCCTTCGAGCTGAGCCTGGAAGTAGTCCTGGTTTGCGCGAACGTTCTCAAGAACCTTTTCGTTCTCGAGAATCTCGATGGACTTAAGAGCAACGGCCGTGGAAACCGGGTGACCGGCCCAGGTGTAGCCGTGCAAGAAGGCCGTGTTGTCGTGCATGAAGTAGTCCGCCACGCGGTCCGAGACAATCATGGCTCCGAGGGGGGCGTAACCAGAGGTAATTCCCTTGGCGCAGGTGATGATGTCTGGCGCGAAGGCGTACTTGTGACCGGAGAACCATTCACCCAAACGACCGAATCCACAGATGACCTCATCGGCCACCATCAAGATGTCATATTTGGCGCAGACCTCCTTGACTGCGGCGAGATATCCAGGTGGCGGAGTAAAGCAACCACCAGAGTTCTGCACGGGCTCGACGAAGAATGCGGCGATAGTTTCGGGACCTTCGCGCAAAATCGCCTCTTCGAGCAGATCCACGTTCCACTGGCCAAAGGCCACGAGGTCATCCGCGTGCTCGGCGGCGCGGTAGAAGTTAACGCTCGGGATCTTCACGGCACCGGGAACCAAAGGCGCAAAGGGCTCGCGGTACATCGGAATCGAGGTGATGGTGAGTGCGCCCAAGGTGGTGCCGTGGTAAGCAATGTCGCGACTGATCACCTTGTAACGGTCGGTACGACCCTTGAGACGGTGGTACATGCGCGCGAGCTTCCAGGCCGACTCGTTGGCCTCAGCGCCACCGGTGGTGAAAAAGACCTTGTTCAAGTCGCCCGGAGCGAGTGAAGCAATTTTCTCCGCCAGCCCAATACCAGTTGGGTTGGCGTAGGTCCACATTGGGAAATAGGCCATCTCTTCCATCTGCTTGGCGGCAGCGGCGGCGATGTCTTTACGGCCGTGTCCGAGCATGTTGGTGAACAGTCCCGAAAGTCCGTCGAAATACTTGTTGCCGTTGGCGTCAAAGACGTAGGTGCCTTCCCCGCGGACCATGATTGGAATTTCGTGGTGCTCGTCATAAGAACCCATGCGTGACATCTGTAGCCACAAGTTCTTCCTGGCTCGCTCCGAGTACTGGTGACTCGGTTGTTTTATATCACTGACGGAAATACCATCGGTGATGATTTCTTCGATACTCATTTTGCACCCCATGCATAGGTCTGCTTTGAAAGTTTCAAATACAGAAAAGTCTCAACTTCGGTCACCCCAGGAATACTCCGGATGGAGTCATTCAAGAGGTGCACCAAGGCGTTGTCATCCTCGGCAATAACTTCCGCCAAAATGTCGAAGCTACCCGCGGTCATAACCACGTAGTTCGCTTCGGTAATTGCGGCCACCTTGTCGGCTACGAGCCGAACGTCACCGTGAACGCGAATACCGATCAAGGCCTCACGGCCATATCCCAATTGAAGAGGGTCGGTAATCGCAACAATCTGCATGACGCCCGCATCTTTCAGTCGCTGCACTCGGCGACGAACGGCCGCTTCGGAGAGTCCAATCTCCTCGGCGATCGAGCCGTAGGCCCGACGTCCATCGTGCTGAAGGGCAATGATGATTTTGCGGTCAAGCGAGTCGAGGCCATTTGAAGAACTCGGTAGGAGTTCGATCAAGGAACGCTCGGTACTCGGGGCGCTAGTGCGCTGTGGTTGGTTAGTTGCCATTGTTTTCCTCTGAGCCTTGTGGGCTACGGATATAGACAGTATAGGGGCATCACACGCCGATTTGAGTCGCCTAGGGGGCATATGGGGACTAATTTCAGCCCCACGAACCCTTGGAAATCTAGTACTTTACGAAAGTGGCAACTTTGCCAAGGAAATAAAGGGGTTCAGAATGCGCCGTCTAGCTAACTTCATCAACGGAGAATACGTCGAGCCAAAGAGTGGCCAATACGTTGAGTTGCTGAGTCCAGTGACCGGCCTACCCTTTGCCGAGAGTCCCGTTTCTAACGCCGCCGACGTTGACGCCGCAGTCCTCTCAGCAGAGAAGGCGTTCGCCTCATGGAGGCGGACCACTCCCAGTCAGCGCAGCCTGGCATTACTCAAAATCGCCGACGTGCTCGAAGCCAACGCTGAGCGACTCGTCGCCGTTGAAGCAGAGAACACCGGAAAGATTGTCGCGGTGACACTCGCCGAAGAAATCCCACCCATGGTCGACCAGATTCGGTTCTTCGCCTCCGCCGCTCGTTTGCTCGAGGGTCGCGGCGCCACCGAATACTTGGCCGGCCACACTTCATACATTCGTCGCGAGCCAGTTGGAGTTTGCGCGGCGGTGACTCCTTGGAACTACCCATTGCTAATGGCGGTGTGGAAGTGGGCGCCCGCTATTGCGGCCGGCAACACGATGGTGCTGAAGCCCTCAGACACCACTCCTGCTTCAACCCTGTTGATGGCCGAGCTGATGGCGCAGGTACTTCCCGCTGGCGTACTCAACATTGTCTGTGGTGATCGTGACACTGGTCGCATGCTCGTTGAGCACCCCACCCCCGCGATGGTTTCGGTGACTGGCTCGGTTCGCGCCGGACAAGAGGTCGCCGCGACCGCCTCCCAGTCACTCAAGCGAGTGCACCTGGAGCTCGGTGGCAAGGCCCCCGTCATCGTTTTTGACGATGTTGACATCGAAGCCGCCGCTCAAGGCATCGCCATTGGTGGTTATTTCAACGCTGGACAAGACTGCACCGCGGCGACTCGTGTTATCGCTGGACCAAAGGTCTACGGGGACTTCGTTGACGCGCTCGCCGAGGCCGCTAAGTCAATGACGACCGGTCCTATCGACTCCGAAGACGCGTTCTTTGGGCCAATTAACAACATCAACCAGTTCAACCGCGTTAAGGGATTCCTGCAGAACAAGCCCGGTCATGCCACGATTGCCGCCGGCGGAGCCCAAATCGGTGACGCTGGGTACTACCTGGGTGCCACCGTTGTGGCGGACCTCGAGCAGAACGACGAGATGATTCAAAACGAAATCTTCGGCCCGGTCATCACCGTCCAGAAGTTCTCTGACGAGGCCAAGGCCCTGGAGTACGCCAACGGTGTCAACTACGGACTCGCCTCATCGGTGTGGACGCGTGACCACGGACGCGCACTTCGCTTCGCCCGCGACCTCGACTTCGGTGTGGTGTGGATCAACACCCATATTCCAATCGTCGCGGAAATGCCTCACGGTGGATTTAAGAAGTCTGGATACGGGAAAGACCTTTCCGTTTACGGCTTCGAGGACTACACCCGCATTAAGCACGTGATGCACAACATCGAGTTCTAAACACACTCGTTACAACTAAATAAAGGGGGATGGCATGTCCATCAATGATGTAACTGGCCCATTTGGCGCACCCGTTCCAGATAGTGAGGTCCCCCAACAGTTGCGAGCTGATGAACTAAACCTCTTCGATGCCACCGCGGTAGCGGTTTCGTCGGTCGCACCGGCCTATTCCATTGCTTCAACGATGACGGCGGTATTTGTCATTGCGGGAATCGGGCTCGCCGCACCTTCGGTGTTGTTGGTCTCCTTCGTGCCGGTACTCTTCATCGCCCTGGCGTATTTTCATCTCAACCGTCGTAATCCAAACTGCGGCGCGAGTTACTCCTGGCTGAGCCAAATCGTCAGCCCCGGTGTTGGTTGGGTGAACGGCTGGATTCAGGTGTGGACCTCGGTGCTTTTTTGCACGACCGCACCGTTGCTCGCAGGCGGTTACACGCTGCAGTTCTTGCACACCGCCTTTAACGCCGTAAGTCTCTCGAGCGTCAACAACCCCAAGGACGTGGCCGTGGCGGCGGCCCTGTGGCTCTTTCTCGTAGTCGCGATCTGCGTGTACGGCATTCGGTGGACGACTAACGCCCAGTGGGTCATGGTGTTGATTGAGTACATCGCGGTAGTGGGCTTTTCCATTGGCGGCATTATCAAGGTGATTATTTCTCACCCCGTTCACTCGCTCAACTTTTCCTTCTCCTGGCTAAACCCCATGCACATTCATGGATATTCAGCACTGGCTTCGGGTCTCGCTCTCGGCGTGTTCTTCTTCTGGGGCTGGGACACCGCGATGAATCTAAATGAGGAGTCCAAGGATTCGACTCGGACTCCGGGACGAGCGGGGTTGATCTCAATGTGGCTGCTCCTCTTTGTCTTTATTCTCAACTTTGTCGCGGCCCAAATGCTTCTCGGTTCTCACGCGGTGGCCAGCCAGGGTCCCGAAGTGTTGTTCTACTTTGGCCAACAGTTCGCCGGAAAGTGGGCGAGTTACGTCATGATTTTTGCCGTCCTTTCGTCAACGGTTGCCACGACCCAAACGACCGTATTGCCCGCGGCGCGCATCACCTACGCCATGGCTCGAGACGGGGTGTTGCCTAAACTCTTCGCTACGGTCCACGAAAAGTACAAGACTCCGGCGCTCGGCACGGTCATCGTGGGGCTGCTTTCGATGTTCGGGATTTTGCTAACGACCTTCTCGAATAGCTCGGCGAGCGTCTTTAATAACCTGGTCGCCAATATTGGCGTGCTGGTTGCTTTTTATTACGGCGTGACGGGTCTGGCCTGCGCCTGGGCCTTTCGCAAGACCATTGGTCACAATTTCAAGAGCAACCTCACCATGATTTATTTGCCGTTTATTGGTGGGGCGATCTTGCTGTTCGTTTGTTACCAGGTCATAGTCTCGGGAGGCAGCACCGCCATTCCCGACATCATTGTTTTGGGTTCGGGAATACCTCTTTATCTGCTGATGAAACTGCGAATTGGCAAGAAGGTTGCATATTTCAAGCAACCCAAGATTTCGTACGACACCATTGACGGGCTCGATTGAGTAGCGTAGATATTGGCCAAATAGAAAGGATGATCAAAGATGATCATCGGCGTACCTAAAGAAGTTAAAACTGACGAACACCGCGTGGCCATTACGCCCGCTGGTGTTAAGGAAATGGTGAGATCGGGTCACAAGGTCATCATCGAAAAGAGTGCCGGTGTGGGTTCTTCCATCACCGACGCTGACTTTGTGAATGTTGGCGCCACCATCATCGACAATGTTGATGACGTCTGGGCCACCGCGGACATGGTCATGAAAGTTAAAGAGCCAATTGCCCAAGAGTATCCACGACTTGGCGCGCGTAAAGATCAGGTCCTCTTCACCTATCTCCACCTCGCCGCCGAAAAGGCCTGTACCGATGCGATGATTGCCGGGGGCAACGTGGGCATCGCCTACGAGACCGTTCGACTCACTGACAACTCTCTTCCCCTCCTTACTCCTATGAGCGAGGTCGCTGGTCGGATGGCCCCGTTAATGGGTGCCCACCATTTGATGCGACCAGGCGGTGGCAAGGGCTCACTGATTGGTGGAGTAGCGGGTACCGCAAAGTCCAACGTCGTGATCATTGGTGGTGGCGTAGCGGGATTTAACGCGGCTCAAATGGCACTGGGACTTCACGCCAACGTGACCATCTTGGACCGCAACCTTGAGCGTTTGCGTCACCTCGACGCAACGTTCGATGGGAAGGTCCAAACTATGGCCTCATCGGCACTCTCGCTCGAAGAAGCGTGCTTGGGCGCAGACATTGTCATCGGCGCGGTACTGGTCGTCGGAGCCAAGGCCCCCAAGCTCGTGAGCAACGACTTGGTTTCACGCATGAAGCATGGTTCGGTACTCGTGGACATCTCCGTTGACCAAGGCGGTTGCTTCGAGGCCACCAAGGCGACGACGCATTCAAATCCAACCTTTGAGATCAATGGTTCGGTGTTCTACTGTGTGGCGAACATGCCTGGGGCAGTCCCCAATACCTCGACCTACGCATTGACGAACGCCACGTTGCCGTACGCCTTGAAGTTGGCGAATGAAGGTTGGAAGAAGGCCGTCGCTGACGATGGAGCGCTGCGCGAAGGCGTGAATGTAGTCAATGGGGCAGTGACCTACGCTCCTGTCTCAGAAGCGCACGGAATGGCCTTCACTCCAGTAGAATCGTTCTTGTAATTCCCCCATCCACCGATCGAGGCGCATGGAGTTGCTCCATGCGCCTTTTTCTAACCCTCTCAAGGACCTAAATGTCAAGCAAAAAAGAGAACAATGTCGTCCACGCCGATGTGGCGGACCCCCGTCGCTGGTTTGCGCTGGTGGTAATTGCCATCGCTCAGTTGATGGTGGTGCTCGACTCTTCGATCGTGAACATCGCGTTGCCTCACGCCGCGTTGCCTCACGCCCTGGGTGGACTGAACATCGCCGCCAAGGATTACCAGTGGGCCGTTACTGCGTACACCTTGACCTTCGGCGGTTTCTTGTTGCTCGGTGGCCGCATCGGTGACTACATGGGTCGAAAGAAGGCCTTCCTCATTGGGCTCGTCGGATTTGCGACCGCCTCTTTGCTAGGTGGATTTGCCCAAAATATGCAGATGCTCTTTGGCGCTCGCGCGCTGCAAGGTTTGTTTGGTGCCCTGCTCGCTCCCGCCGCTCTGTCACTGATCTCGGTTACCTTCACTGACTCCAAGGAGCGCGCGAAGGCTTTTGGTGTCTACGGTGCGCTTTCCGGTGTCGGTGCTGCAGTTGGCCTGATCTCCGGTGGACTACTCACCCAGTATTTCTCATGGCGGTGGTGCATGTTTGTTAACACTCCCATGGCGATGATCGCATTCTTCCTCGCGATTCGTAATGTGAAAGAGTCCAAGGTTGAAGGACACCCCCATTACGACGTTCCCGGCGCATTGACCGCCACTGCGGGAATGATTTCCATTGTTTATGGTGTCTCCCAAGCCTCCACCAACTCGTGGGGTTCAACCACCGCATGGCCCTTCATTGCCCTCGGTGCGGCCTTGCTCGCTGTCTTTTTGACCATCGAGTCGCGCGTCGACCAGCCGCTCATGCCTATTCGCTTGCTCAAGGATCGTGTTCGTGGGGGAGCGTACTTGGGTCAGATCTTGGTGTCGTTGGCACTTTATGGCATGTTCCTCTTCATGACCTTCTACTTCCAGCAGATCCACGGATACTCCGCCGTTTGTTCGGGCTTGTTGTTCTTGCCATTCTCAATGGGGGTTATCTTCTCGGCCATTTTGGCGAGCAAGCTGTTGCCTAAGTTTGGGCCACGCCCACTCGCAACTATTGGAACGCTGATGGGTGCCGCGGGATTGTTGTTCCTCTCGCAGGTGACTTCAACTTCGAGCTACGCGTTGCACATCTTGCCGGGCATGTTGATTATTTCATTGGGCATGGGTCTCGTATTTGTTCCCACCTCATCAACCGCTTTGTTTAATGTGCGCCCCCAAGACACTGGCTCGGCGTCGGCAATTTTGAACACCTCCCAGCAGATTGGTGGTTCATTCGGAACGGCGATTCAAAACACCATTGCAGTTTCCAGTGCCGCCGCTTTCTTGAAGGTCCCCCACATGGGCTCCAAGCTGCTCGTTATGGCTGAAGCTCGTGTACACGGCTACGACATGGCCTTTCGCTTCGGCGCGTTGATGTTTCTCGTTGCCTCGGCGGTGTTCTTCTTCATGGTCAACATTGACCGTCACCACCTCGGCCAGCACGACGCTCCGGCCGCGGCCGCGCACTAGTTCTCGTATTCCTATCCGTCGCCCTGAGGGCGGCGGATAGGAAGAGGAATCTTCCTCTAAAGTGCTGGCATGAGTATTTTCAACCAGCCCATTGCCACCCGGGCCGGCGAGGTCACCTCGCTTGAGCCGCTTCGCCCCAAGACCCTTCTCCTGGTGAACGTCGCTTCAGCTTGTGGTCTCACGCCCCAGTACAAGGGACTCGAAGCTCTGCAACTGAAGTACGAAGGGCGAGGATTCTCGGTCGTGGGGTTTCCCTGTAACCAATTCATGGGTCAAGAGCCCGGTACTGCTGAAGAGATCCAAGAATTCTGCTCAACCACCTACGGTGTGACCTTCCCCCTCATGGAAAAGATTGATGTAAATGGCGAGGGCCAGCACCCGATTTACGCGGAACTCAACAAGGTGACCGACGCGCAAGGGTACAGCGGAGAGATTCGTTGGAACTTTGAAAAATTCCTAGTGGCCAGTGACGGCACGGTTACGCGTTTCAATCCAGAGATTGAGCCGGAAGACCCCGTCATCGTCGGCGCCATCGAAGCCGCCCTTCAGTAGAGATTCGTCGCTGCGCTAGTCGCGGCGAGTGAGAAAATAGGACATGCCCCTTTCTGCCACTCTCTTTGACATGGATGGACTCTTAATTGACTCCGAAATACTTTGGCATAAGGCCGAGGTTGAAATATTTGGCGCCCTCGGAGTTCCCTTCGACACTATTGATGGTCGCAAGACCAAGGGCGTCTACGTAGATGAAGTTGTGAGTTACTGGCGATCACTTTTTCCATGGAGCGGTCCGAGCAACGAAGAGGTAGTTGACACTCTCATGGTCCGCGTCGGTGAACTTGTACGAACCGAGGGGCGACTCTTGCCTGGCGCGGAACGTGCGCTTTCGCTCTGCGCCGAACGTGGCCCCATCGCCCTAGCCTCGTCGACCCCTAAACCTCTGATTGTGAGCTGCCTTGATCACTTCGGTTTGCGAGATCGGTTCGTGTCAATTCATTCCGCCGACGTCGAACCATTCGGCAAGCCTCATCCTGGAGTGTTTCTCTCGGCCGCCGCTTCGCTCGGGGTTGACCCTACTGAGTGCTTGGTTTTTGAGGATTCGCCCGCGGGAACGCTCGCGGGTAAAGCTGGCCGCATGACAGTGGTGGCGGTACCCGTTGCCGAAGATCGGGACAACCCGGCCATTGCCCTAGCGGACTTAATTCTCACTTCGCTCGAGGAACTTGATCCAGCCTGGCTGGATGAGCGTTTTACTGTAAAAATTTCTTGAACTTAATTCCCGTGGGGTAGCTATAGGCACCCTCGGGAAAGTCTTCGACCGGTTCCCAGTCGATCGTTTCGTAGAGGGCCACCGCTTCGGGCTGCTTAATGCCCGTTTCAAGGTAGAGTTCGCGATAGCCACGCTCGCGTGCGGAGTCTTCAATCTCGAGCATCAAACGCTTGGCGATGCCGTACCGGCGTAAATCGGGTCGCACCCAGAGCCGCTTGAGTTCGCCCGTCTTGAGTGCGGGATCGAGGATG
This sequence comes from uncultured Actinomycetes bacterium, assembly GCA_903830655.1. Taxonomy (GTDB): domain Bacteria; phylum Actinomycetota; class Acidimicrobiia; order Acidimicrobiales; family RAAP-2; genus RAAP-2. The sequence goes on from CAIKUQ010000005.1 coordinate 28,612, forward strand.
GGACGCAGACCAATGCCCCCAACGGGGTGCCCTTCGTGACGCACCACAACAAAGGCCCCGAGCGGGCCACCCATTTCCTCCGGAGAGAGCTTTAAGCGCTCTTCGCTACTGCCGTACCGTCGCTCGAGTTCATCGATGGCGTTCCAAATCATGGCGAGGGCCCCCGCACCAGTACTGGGCTCTTCTTGGTAGGTGAATTCAAGCATTAGTAAATCGTAGGGGGAGTGAGCATTCCTTCGGTACGATAGACAAATCATTTAAGGAGATTTCGTGTTTCGCCCTATCAGCGCAGAGTTTGATTTTGTGGCCCTCGAAGAGGCCGAATTAGAGCGGTGGAGCCAACACGACATTTTTGCGCGCTCGATGCAACAGCGTGAGGGGGCCCCCGCTTGGGTCTTCTACGAAGGACCGCCCACTGCGAACGGTAAACCCGGCTTGCACCACGTATGGGCGCGAATCTATAAGGACTTATTCTGTCGGTACCAAACAATGCAGGGGCACTACGTTGCTCGTCGCGCTGGCTGGGACACCCACGGACTTCCCGTGGAGGTCCAAGTCGAAAAGCAACTGGGAATTTCTGGCAAGAAGGCCATCGAAGAGCAGGTCGGAATTGCCGAGTTCACGAGACTGTGCAAAGAGTCGGTGCTCACCTACATTGGCGATTTTGAAAAGCTCACCAGCCGCATTGGCTACTGGACTGATATGGCTAACGCCTATTACACCTTTAACCCCAGTTACGTGGAGTCGGTTTGGTGGCAGCTGCAACAGCTCTTTGATCGCGGACTGCTCTACGAAGATCTCAAGGTCATCCCGTACTGCCCGCGTTGTGGCACCTCGCTCTCTTCGCACGAACTTGGACAACCCGGCGTCTACACCGACGAGGTGGATGAATCTTGTTACGTGCTGTTTCCCATCACCGATGCCGATCAGCACAACGCGCTCCAAGGCGCAACGCACCTAGCGGTGTGGACAACAACACCGTGGACGCTGCTCTCGAACGTGGCGGTCGCGGTAAACCCAGCGGTGACCTACGCGGTCGTCGACGGCTCGGTTGTCGCGCAAGAACTTGTCGAAGAGGTCTTTGGCGAAGGCGCACAGGTTTCGGCAACCATCAAGGGTGCCGATCTCGCCGGCGTTCACTACCAGCGCCCCTTTACGGACGTTCCGTACGACGATGGTATTGACGTCAACTACGTCGTCCTAGCGGACTACGTAACGACCGAAGACGGAACGGGGCTCGTTCACCAGTCACCGGCCTTTGGTGAGATCGACCGCCAAGTGGCCCGAGCGAATGGCCTGCCCACGGTTAATCCCGTTGGTCCCGATGGTGCGTTTACTAGTGAAGTCCCGTGGCTCGAGGGCATTCAAGTTCGAGAGGCGAACCACCAAATCAATGATGAATTAGAGAAGCGTGGTTTCTTGCTTCGCCGCTTTAACTACAGCCACTCCCTCCCACACTGCTGGCGTTGTGGCACCGTCTTGATCTATTGGGGCAAGCCCTCTTGGTACATCGCGACGAGTCAATTCAAAGATCAATTGATTGGCGAAAACGCAGGTATTGATTGGCACCCCGCGCATATTCGCGAAGGGCGAATGGGTGAGTGGCTTCAAAACAATGTGGACTGGGCCCTGTCGCGCGACCGATTCTGGGGAACGCCACTGCCCATATGGCGCTGCGAAGACAAGCACTACACCTGTGTGGGATCACGAGCCGAACTTTCTGAGTTAGCTGGTCGTGATGTCAACGACATCGATCCACACCGTCCCGCAATTGACGAAGTCACCATTAACTGTCGCACCTGCCAGAAGCCCGCTCAACGTATCGCCCCGGTGATTGACGCCTGGTTTGACTCAGGCTCAATGCCCGCCGCCCAAGTCGGCTACCCCCACGTCGAGGGCAGTGAAGCGGCCATGCAATTCCCCGCGCAGCTCATCGTCGAGGCGATTGACCAGACTCGCGGATGGTTCTACTCACTACTGGCGGTAAATACCTTGGTCTTTGGCGCGACCCCCTACGAACACGTCCTGTGCCTGGGTCACATCGTTGACGAAAATGGCAAGAAGATGAGCAAGTCCCAAGGCAACGTGATTGACCCGTGGGATGTGCTCTCTACTCGCGGTGCTGATCCACTTCGCTGGTGGATGTTCTCGCAAGGTTCCCCGTGGACCTCGACTCGCGCGGGACTCGGAGCAATTGACCATTCTTTGCGCGAGACCATCGCGACCTGGTGGAATACCTACAGCTTCTTCACGACCTACGCATCCCTGAACGGCTTCGACCCTGCTGATGGGGAGATTCCCACGTGGGCGGATCGACCGGAGATTGACCGCTGGATTTTGTCGCGCCTGGAATCGGTCACCGTCGAGGTCACCGAATCACTCGAAGGGTACGAACCCCTCTCGGCCACCTTGCCCTTAGCCGCATTTATTGATGAACTCTCAAACTGGTACGTTCGACGTTCTCGCCGCCGCTTCTGGCGCACCGATCCCACGGCCCCGCGTTCAGACTCACTGGCGGCCCAAGCGACCTTGCTCGAAGTACTACAACGGCTCACACTTTTGATGGCCCCCTTCTGCCCCTTCATTACCGACTCAATGTATCGAGAGCTCTTTGCGGCGGCCGAATCGGACTCTGTTCACCTGGCTGATTGGCCTTCGAGTGAACCAGCCAAGCGCAACGTCGAACTCGAGCGCGCCATGGAGGTTGCTCGACGCTTGACCTCACTCGGTCGCGCCGCTCGAGCCGAAGCTCACGTCAAGGTTCGTCAACCATTGGCTCGAGCACTGGTCTTTATCCCCAGTGGGGAAGTACACCCACCGGCGGGCATTGTGGAAGATGAGTTGAACGTGGACCTTTTGGAATACGGACAAGAGCTAGCCGAAGTACTCAGTTTTGAACTAGTACCGAATTTCCGAACGGTGGGGCCACGCCTCGGCGAAGCGGTCAAGGAATTGAAGCCCGCCCTAGCAGCGCTTGACTCGGTGGTCGCCGCCGAAGCGCTCGAAGCCGGTCAGGCCATCTCGGTGACGCTTTCGACGGGGGTATTTGAACTCAGTGGAGAGGATGTTGAATTACGCGTCAAGAGCCAGGGTGGATTTGCCGTGTCGCGCGAAGGCGGCGAAGTCATCGCCCTCGACCTGACGCTCAACGATGAACTTTTGCGTCGCGGATACTTGCGTGATGTCGTGCGTCAAGTCCAAGACCTTCGAAAGACCACCGGACTAGAGGTGTCTGACCGCATTGTCCTTCACGTAACGGGTATTGATGACCTATCGGATGGATTCGCCACATTGGCGAGCGAAGTGTTGGCCATCGACGTCATCACGGGTGAAGGAGTCGGTGAAGGTGCGAAGCTGGAGTTGGACGATGAGCGCGAGGCTTTCGCCTGGCTCGTCAAGGCCTAGTGCGCGTTCAGTTTTTCGAGCAGTTCCGCTAGTGATGTACGCTCACGGTCATTCAAACGTTCTGCGAGTTTTGCTTCTAAGAAGCCCAAGTGCATCTCGAGGGCTTCATCCAACTTTTCGTTGCCCTTAGGGGTAATGGACACATAAATTGCCCGACGGTCAGAAGGGCAGTGTTCGCGGACAACAAAACTGGCCGCTTCGAGGCCGTCAACGAGACGAGTGGTGCCGCCGGTGGAGTGAACGATCGCGTCGGCTATTTCATTCATTTTGAGCCGACCAGATTCCGCCTTTCGCAAGTGCAAGAGGGCATCAAACCAGGCGAGTGGTAATTGACAGTCTCTCTCGAGCTCATCATTAAGGTCGCGAGTAAGCCTGGCGTTGGTATCCATCAAGAGGCCAAAGAGGAGGACCTTTTCATCCCCCGAGGGGCAAATCGTCGGCTTGCGGCTCATGAGGAAATCCTAGCGAATAGTTGCGTAGCAAATAGTTGTATAAGCAACTATACTGTGCAGGTGCACAAAAGTGTCCATAGTTCATAAGGAGAAATTAATGAGCAACCTTCCCGCTCCCGGTGTTTACGCCATCGACTCAGTCCACTCACACGTTGGTTTCAACGTTCGTCACTTGGTGGCCGCCAAGGTACGCGGTGAGTTCACCGAATACAGCGGCACCGTAACCATTGGCGAAAGCGCCGAGAGCTCATCAGTCGAGGCCACCGTGAACGCAGCGTCGATCACCACGAACAACGACATGCGCGACGGCCACTTGAAGTCACCAGATTTTCTTGACCTCGAGAATCACCCCAAGATGACCTTCAAGTCAACCGCCATCAAGGCCAAGGGTGATAACTACGTAATGACCGGCGACCTCACCCTTCGCGGCGTTACCAAGTCTGTTGACTTTGACCTCGAGTTTCTCGGCACCGGACCATCGGCTCAGCCCGGTGTAACCATGGCCGGTTTCGAAGCCAAGACCGAAATTGACCGTCGCGACTTCAACGTTAATTTTGAAGCCACCCTCGAAAATGGTGGACTTGTTGTTGGCAACAAGGTCACCCTCGAGCTAAACATCGAAATCAACAAGGCTGACTAAGTACCGCCTGTTCGCAATTGACCGGGGGCCATGCCCCCGGTCTTTTGCTTTTACTGGGTATCGTTAGTACCCATGGCCTTTGCTTCTTTTGCTCCCCTCCGTCATCGAAGCTTCGCTCTCGCCTTATCTTCATCATTCATCTCTTCGACCGGAACCTGGATGCAATCGGTGGCACTGGGCGTGTACTTAACCCAAACCACGCACAATCCCGAGTGGCTCGGCCTCATTACGTTGGCGGCGTGGTTGCCGGCGTTGATCGGATCGCCTCTGGGTGGGGTGATGGCCGACCGCAAGCATCGACAGCGGTGGATTCAGATGATGAATGGCGCAATGGCGCTGAGCGCCACCGCTTTAGCCGCGACGCAATTAACGGGGCACTTAACGCCAACGCTCGCGTGTTATCTCGCCCTCGTGGAGGGATTTTGTGGGGCGGCTTCGTGGGCGGCCTGGCAGTCTCTCATGCCCGACCTCGTAGATGCCGATGAGGTACTCGCAGCAGTTTCGATGGCCTCAGCACAGTTCAACTTGGGCCGAATCATTGGGCCACTCCTCGCGGGAGTTGCGTTGGCTCTGGGTTCACCCGGATGGTGCTTTGCGATTAATGCGGCCTCGTTCTTAGTGGTGGTCGTGATGTTCTCCTACGTGCGTAGCCCGCCGCGCGCGACCGTCACCACGAAACTCGCCTTCTTCTCTGAGATGCGGGCCGGAGCGAAAGAGGCCTGGCGAGTGAAGGGCTGTCGGTACCCCATTGTGGCGGTGGGCACCCTGGCTTTTGTCATTAGCCCCTTTATTGCGCTGGTTCCCGCGATGGCGATTGATGTTCTTAAGGCCGGCAAGATTGGAACCTCCTGGTTGGTCACCGCCCAAGGGGTCGGTGCCGTGGTGGGCGCGATATTTCTTCCGCACTTCGCCAAGCGCACCTCACGGGTGGCGGTACTGCGTATCGCGATGGTGGGTTTAGTGCTCGGTATTGCCGGATACGCCCTGGCGCAAACATTGCTCGTCAGTGTCTTGTGCCTAACGGTCGTGGGCCTTTGCTACGTCGGAACATTGAATGGGTTAAACGCATCAGTGCAGATTCACGCTCCCGTTAAGGTCCGGTCTCGAGTCCTCTCGCTCTACACCTTGTCCTTATCGGTCTGGTATCCCTTCGGGGCGGTTTTGCAGTCTTTCATCGCGAAACACTGGGGCGTGCGCCACATCACTATGGTGAGCGCCGGAGTCATGGGCCTTTTGCTGGTGGGAACCTTGGCACTTAAGCCAGAGTTCTTTAGGGCCATGGGACCAGCACCCGCTGACGTAGAGGAATTACTGGCAGAATAGGGGTATGCCCTTTATTGCCACGAATCCAGCCAACGGCAAAGTACTTGCCGAATACCCCGCCTTCAGCGCCGCTGAGGTTGAGAGTGCACTCGCCGAAGCACAGTCCGGGTACGAAACCTGGTCGGCCATGAGCTTCGCCGATCGCGCCACGCTGATGGTTCGCGCCGCTGAACTCCTCGAGAGTGAAATTCCCGTAGTCGCCGAGTTAATGACCAGCGAGATGGGTAAAACCTTCGCGGCCGCCAAAGGTGAGGCTGCCAAGTGTGCGATGAGCATGCGCTACTACGCCGAGCACGCCGAAGAACTATTGACCGAACAGATTATTAAGACCAGTGGATCTCGCTCGGGAGTTCGTTATGAGCCAGTTGGCGTTATTTTTGCCGTTATGCCCTGGAACTTTCCGCTGTGGCAAGTCATTCGTATGGCCGCCCCGACCATCATGGCTGGAAACGCAGTTGCCTTTAAGCACGCTCCCAATGTCCCGGGTTGTGCGCTCTACATGCACGACCTCTTTATTCGATCCGGCTTCCCCAAAGGAGTGCTTCGCAACATGTTTGTGGAAGTCGAACAGGTGGCTGACATCATCGCCGACGACCGTATCGTGGGAGTATCCCTTACTGGTTCTGAGCGCGCTGGTCGAAGCATCGCGGCGGTAGCTGGACAAAACCTGAAAAAGGTTCTCCTCGAGCTCGGCGGTTCGGATCCCTTCATCGTGGCCTCCTCGGCGGACATGGATCACACGATTCCACTGGCCGTTACCGCGCGAGTTCAAAACAACGGACAGGCCTGTATTGCTTCGAAGCGCTACATCGTCGTACAAGAACGCGCCGAAGAGTTCATCGAAAAGTTCACTGCCGCCATGGCCGCGGTGCCCGTCGGTGACCCACTGTCGCCCGAAACAGTCGTTGGACCACTGGTAAATAAGTCGCAGCTCGACATTTTGACCCGCCAGGTCAAAGAGTCAGTTGCCAAGGGCGCCAAGATCTTGACCGGTGGTGCCCCACTGGGGGGTGAGGGTTTCTACTTCCCCCCAACGGTGTTGGTGGATACCGCTATGGATTCTCCAGCGAACTGTGAAGAACTCTTTGGGCCGGTGGCCGTTATTCACGTCGTCAAGGACCTTGACGAGGCCATCACGCTGGCCAACGATATTCCGTGGGGCCTCGGTGGATCAATCTGGGCGACCGACGACGCAGAAATTGAAAAGGCCATAAACGGCATTGACGCCGGCATGGTGTTCGCGAACGCGGTCGTGGTTTCGATGCCCGAGTTACCCTTTGGTGGCACTAAGCAGTCTGGCTTTGGTCGTGAACTCACCGCTTTTGGTATGCGCGAATTCACCAACCAGAAGTCCTACTTCGTCGCGTGAGCCTGTACTACTTCGATCACGCCGCCTCGGCTCCCCGTCGCGACGAAGTGTCCGAAGCGATGGCGCCCTTTCAACACGGGGTCGTTGGCAATCCGAGCGGCATGCACAAAGCGGCGCGCGAGGCGCGCCGAGTAATTGAAGACGCCCGCGACCAAATCGCCGCCTTTGTTGGTGCCGCACCGGGACAGGTGGTCTTCACCGGCGGGGGAACTGAATCCTGTCACATGGCAATTGCCGGAGCAGCGAATGCCTACCGACGAGCTCATGGGACGGCCCACCTCATCACATCGGCGATTGAGCACCACGCCGTCATGGACTGCGTCACCACTCTGCAACGCGACTACCCAACTCTCACCCACGACGAACTTGGCGTGGATGGAGATGGGGTCATCCGACTCGACGAACTCGCACGACTGGTCAAAGCAGAGACCGCTGTCGTTTCGGTGATGAATGCCAATAACGAAACTGGTGTCATTCAACCGCTGCACGCCTTGGCTCAAACCTTGCGAGAAATCAACCCGGAGATTGTCACCCACACCGATGCGGTAGCGGCGGCTCCGTGGTTGGACTTGGCGGAGAGCACCAAAGAGATTGATCTCGTTTCTCTGTGCGCACACAAAATTGGGGGACCAGTTAACGCGGGTGCGCTCATCATTCGCCGAGCCCTCCCCTTCGACGCGATTATCCCCGGTGGGGGACAAGAACGTGGTCAACGTGGAGGCACCGTGGACGTGGCCGCAGCGGTGGGACTGGCTTGCGCCACTCAACTCATCTCGAGAGAACGGGCACAAGCCATCAGCAAAGTGACGGCCTTTCAGCGTCAATTAGGTGACGCGTTGGCCGCAATCCCCGGATGTTTCGTGACCGCACCGAGTGCGAACAAACTCCCCGGTACCGTCCACGTCACCTTTGAGGGTATTGCCAGTGACGAATTGCTCTTCTTGTTGGACCACGCCGGTATCTGCGCTTCGGCGGCGGCGAGCTGCTCTTCGGGAGCGGCTAAACCGAGTCATGTTCTCGACGCCATGGGAGTGAGTGACGCCCGGGCTCGTGGATCCTTGCGACTTTCAATGGGTATTGAGACAACCCAAGCTGAAGTGGACTATGTGATCGCCAATGTTGCGAGAATCGCTACCCAATTGACCTCGGCCTAGCCTGCTCCCCAAACTGGCAAACTAGAGCTATGAAAGTCTTGGTCGCAATGAGTGGAGGGGTGGACTCCTCGGTCGCCGCCGCCCTCTTGATTGAGCAGGGTCATGAGGTTGTTGGGGCCACGCTAAAACTCTGGGGCGGAGTCTCGGACTCGGGCTGTTGCAGTGTCGCTGATGTGGATGACGCGAGGCGTGTTGCGCAGGTGTTGGGTATTGACCACCACGTTTTTAATTACACCGAAGAATTCGAACGTATGGTTGTCGACCCATTCGTCGCCGGTCACGCCGCGGGCAACTCGCCAAACCCCTGCATCGAGTGCAACCGACATATTAAGTTTGATCTCCTCTTCGAGCGCGCAAGTCGCTTAGGTTTTGACGCAGTCGCCACCGGCCACCACGCTCAGGTGGTGGAGAAAAATGGTCGTCACTACTTGGCGCGTGGTGCCGACAGTGCAAAAGATCAGAGCTACGTGCTGGGCTATTTGCGTGAACCAGAATTGGCTCGTCTGATCTTGCCGATTGGACATATGAATAAGGCCGCGGTTCGCGTCGAAGCAGAGCGAGTGGGACTTCGCACATGGAATAAGCCGGACTCACAAGATGTGTGTTTCATTGAATCGGTTCGCGGTCGCGAGGCATTCTTGCGTGAACGCATCCCCGTGACGGCGGCATCGATTGTTGATGCGGCGTCGGGTGAGGTTTTGGGCGAAACGAACGCCGCTGAACTGATGACCGTTGGCCAACGCCGAGGTATTACGCCAAGTAAAGACGGAGAAAAGCGTTACGTCACGCGAGTGGACTTAAGCCAAAAGATTGTGACGGTTGGGCGTTTAGCTGACATTATGACCTCCGAAGTGATGTTGGACGAAACGACTCTGACCTTCGCTCGTGAAGTATTAGCTGATGGTCAACAAATTTTGAGTCAGTGGTCAGCGCACGGCAAGGCCCAGCCTGGAACACTTCGCTTTGACGGACGCTGGAAGGTCGAGCTGGGCGAACCGGCTCGCCCCGTCGCCGCCGGCCAGACAATTGTTTTTTATGACCTCGATGACCCTGATCTCGTACAGGGTGCCGCTATCGTTTCTCGGTGATGAAGCCCGCTCAAAGAATTGCGGAACTCCGTGAGTTGATTGTGCAGTACAACGAGGCGTACTTTACGCATGATGCGCCGCTCGTGCCCGATGCGGACTTCGACGCTCTGGTGCGAGAATTAAAAGCACTAGAAGAAGCCAATCCGGACCTGCTCGAAGTTGATTCGCCCAGTCAACGCGTTGGTGGCGCGCTAAGCGTTGTGTTTAGTCCGGTCACTCACGCGGAACCAATGTTGAGTTTGGACAACGTCTTTGACGTCGATGAGTTGGTGGCCTGGGCCGATCGAGCCTGTAAGGGGCTAGACCTCGAGCCCGCTTTCCTTCGCTTCGCCGTCGAGCCCAAGATTGATGGCTTAGCCCTCTCGATTCGTTACGAAAATGGCACGCTGGTACAGGCCGCAACTCGTGGCGATGGGCGAGTAGGTGAGGATGTGAGTGACAACGTTCGAACAATCTCGAACGTGCCCAAGCGACTTCCCAATGGTGCTCCGAACTTGGTTGAGGTGAGGGGTGAAGTGTTTCTCGCGAAGTCCGACTTCGAACAGTTAAACGCTCGGCAACGTGAACTCGGTCAGAAGGAGTTTGCGAACCCTCGAAATGCGGCGGCGGGAAGTTTGCGCCAGAAGGACTCGGCGGTCTCCGCGCAGCGCCCACTTTCTTTCTTGTCCTATCAACTAGTGGACCTAGGGAGTTCTCTGGCTTTGGATTCGTACCTAGACCAGATGGATCTACTGGCCCAGTGGGGTTTTCTCACCGCACCAGAAAAGTCCGGCGAGCTTGGAGTTACCGCCATGGTCGAGCGATCCAGCTGGTTTGAGACCCATCGCCACGATTTGCCCTACGACATTGATGGTGTGGTCATCAAAGTTGATTCTCTCGCTCAGCGAGAGGCGCTCGGCAGTACCTCGCGCGCTCCGCGTTGGGCTATCGCACGTAAACTGCCCCCCGAAGAAAGAACAACAAAGTTGCTCGCAATTGAGGTATCAATTGGCCGCACCGGTCGAGCTACCCCCTATGCGGTCCTCGAGCCCGTACTGGTAGCGGGTTCGACGGTATCAATGGCTACGTTGCACAACCAAGATCAAGTGGCCCTAAAAGATGTTCGAGTTGGTGACACCGTCATTGTACGCAAAGCGGGAGACGTTATTCCTGAAGTGGTCAGTGCTGTCGAAGTCAAAGGGCAAAAGCGTTCAGCGCCGTGGAAGTTCCCATCAACCTGCCCCGAATGCGATGGTGCGCTCGAACGACTGGGCGAAGAGAGTGACACCTACTGTGTCAATCCGGCCTGTCCCGCCCAACAAATGCAAAAGATTATTCACTTTGCGTCGCGTGGTGCGATGGACATCGAAGGTTTAGGTGACCAACGAGTGGCCCAACTTCTCAGTGAGGGTTTGATAAAGGACGTGGCCGATTTGTTCTCCCTCGAGATCCAAGCGGTCGCCCAGCTCGAAGGCATGGGGGAGTTGAGTGCGAATTCGCTGGTCGCCAATATCCAATCGGCCAAGGAACGACCCTTATCTAAAGTGCTCGTGGGGCTTGGCATACGACACGTCGGACCGGTAGCGGCGCGCGAACTGGCCAAGGCCTTTGGTGAGTATTCAGCACTAGCCAAAGCCCCCCTCGAGATACTCGAGTCACTGCCGGGGGTGGGGCCAATCATTGCGGAATCCGTTTTTGACTACATGCGCGACCCCGAATCGGCACTCCGCATGGACAAGATGGTGAAAGCGGGGGTGACGCTCAGCGAGCCCAATTCCTCAGAAGGGATCGAGCAAACCTTGACTGGCAAGGCCATTGTGGTCACCGGGGGCGTCGAGGGCTACACCCGCGAGGGGGCCGAGGCCGCGATTGTCCTGCGCGGGGGAACTTCGCCTGGATCGGTCTCGAAAAAGACCTTCTGCGTAGTGGTCGGTGAGGCACCGGGCGCGAGCAAGGTGTCCAAAGCGGAAGAACTCGGCATTCCTATGTTGCCGGCGAGCGAATTCGAGCGATTACTCTCCACGGGCAGCCTGAGCCCTAACCTATAGGGAAACGATAAAGAGGTATTTGACTATGTCCGCATCAACGTTCTCCGCAGGACACGTACTCGCGAAGCGCTACCAGATTCAGCAACTTATTGAAGTCGGCATGACGGCCGAGGTGTATCTCGCCGAGGACCTGTCCTTGCACCGCACGATTGTGGTGAAGGTGCTCTTGCCAGAACTGGCGGCCCACAATGATGTGCGCAATGAGTTCCGTGATCACATTGTGCGCGGAGCAACGCTGAGCCACCCGAGCATCGCAAAAATCTTTGATGGGGGCCAAGACGCCGGTGCCTACTTCATGGTTACTGAATATTTGCCGGGCGGTTCACTCGCAGATTTGATGAGTGGTGGAAAAGTCCTCTCGGTGGCGGATGCCGCAAAAATTGGCCATGACGTGGCTTCGGCCCTGGACTACCTCGCGCGAGAAGGCTTCACGCTCGGTACTTTGACTCCCGCCAAGTTGCTGTTTGACCAAGATGGCAATATCCGCATTGCTGATGTTGCGTTAGCGGGTCTAGCGGACAATTATCGTCACGACTTCACCTTGAACCAAGTGCGCTACCTGAGCCCCGAACAGGCACAGGGCCTCGCCGCTACCGACAAGAGTGACGTATACGCATTAGCCCTCATTATCTTTGAAGCACTGACCGGCGAACACGCCTTCCCCGGTAATTCTGCCGAGCAGGTTTTGCGCGATCGCATTGCTGCACCAATTCCGGCCCGTGCCGAGCTCGGCACTCTAGATATGGTTCTGGCCCAGGCCACCGTCCCCGACCCCACCATGCGCATTGATGCCTCGCAGCTCGAGCAACGCCTTTCGGGGATTGTGGAAACCATTCCTTCGTATTCCGAAATTCCGGCCGATGGTTCGAGCCAGCCCTACGACTGGGGTTTCGAAGAAGATGAGCAGGTACCAGCCTTTGATGAGGCCGTACCGACTTTTGATGAGTCGGTGCCCGCACCATTTAAAGTCCGCGAACTGCCAGACCGTGGCGCCTCAATTGGATTTAATCCTGATGCGGTTCAAATATCGGGCGGCCGTCGCGCACGCGACGTCGTAAGCACTCGCGAGTTCCAGCCCATCGAGGATGATCGCGACCAAATCCTCAAAGCGCCCGCGGCGCCTCGTGGTCGACGCGTTGACCAAGACTTTGCTTCGGTAAGTCGTCCTCGTGGTTCACGGCGTGCATTGGTGCTCGCGAGCATTGTAATTATTGTTTTGCTGGTCGCCGGGGGAGGCGTATTCGTTACCGGCATGCTCTCATCAAAGACCACCATTCCATCTCTGGTTGGTAAATCAATGACGCAGGCGAGCAAAATTACTACGAAGGCGGGCGTGACTTTGACGGTCACCAGCCACCGGCACTCCTCTTCGGTGCCGATGAACGACATCATCAGTCAAACTCCTAGCTCGGGCGCCAACTCGAAGTCAGTCAGTGTGGTTGTTTCCGATGGCCCGATTATGACGACTATCCCGACGGGAATTAAGGGTCTGGATTGTGCGGCCGCTACGGCAAAACTTTCCAAAGTTGGTCTGAGCGCCACCTGTCCCAGCACCCAGCACATCGCCAGTGCCACAGTCCCACTTGGACGCGTGGCGGAGCTTCTCTACAACTCCAGCGTCAATCCGGTTTCGGTGCCCGCTGGATCGAGTGTAATTCTGGCGCTCTCCTCCGGCAAGGCCGCTGGTGGGGGGACCACCACCACCACAACCACGACGGTCGCGGGGCCGAAGGTGCCGAATTTCGTGGGAATGTCACCGACTCAGGTCAACGCCCTGTCGGTTTCATCGGGTTACTACTACCACACCGTTGGCGTACACGCGGGAACTAACGGGTGGACGAAGGTGCTGAGCCAGAGCCCAGCAGCGGGAACTTCACTGCAAAAGTCCAGCGTCGTTACCCTGAACGTTAACTAACCGGAGAAGATTCCCGAGAGCGAGGGTAGGCTAGAGCCTCAAACCGTTCGAGAAGAGTCCACCAACATGAGTAGCCCCCTCTCTAGAGATGAGGTCGCCAAGGTCGCGAAATTGGCACGTTTGCGCATCACCGATGCCGAACTTGAACAATTCACTGAACAACTTGGCCAAATCCTCGAGCACGCGAATGACATGACCTCGCTGAACCTCGCTGAGGTAGAGCCCACTGGTCATCCCTTTGGCCTGATCAATGTCATGCGCGAAGACGAGGTGCGCCCCTCACTGGATCGCGATGCCGTCTTATCGCAAGCGCCCGACGCCTTCGAGGGCCGATTCGGAGTGCCCCGCATTATGGGAGAAGCACCGTGAAGCACGCCATCGATATTGCCGCAGCGGTTAATGCTAAAGAGAGCAGCGCGAGTGCCGAACTCGCGACCTCTCTGGCAGTCATCGCCGAAAAAAATGAAGCAATTAACGCATTCTTATTTGTTGACACTGACGGCGCGAAATCTTTTGCCGCCACGGTTGACGAGCGCATCGCCAAGGGTGAGCAGTTGCCGCTAGCTGGTGTGCCAGTCGCAATCAAAGACAACCTCTGTCAGACGGGCGTGCCAACGACCTGTTCATCAAAAATTCTTGCCGACTGGCGTCCGCCCTACACCGCAACGGTCGTAGAACGCCTGATTGCTGCCGGAGCAATCCCCGTAGGTAAGACCAACTTGGATGAGTTCGCGATGGGCTCTTCAACTGAGACCTCCGCCTTTGGACCAACCAAGAACCCCTTGGACCTGTCACGAGTTCCGGGCGGCTCCTCGGGTGGATCGGCGGCCGCCGTTGCCGCGGAGATGACGCCCATCTCGTTGGGGTCGGACACGGGTGGTTCGATTCGTCAACCCGCCGCACTCTGTGGTCTCGTGGGCATCAAACCCACCTACGGCCTCGTCTCTCGCTACGGTCTGATTGCCTTTGCCTCTTCGCTCGATCAAGTTGGCCCCTTCGCCAAAACTGTTACCGACGCCGCACTGGTTCTCGAGGTCATTGCGGGCCATGACCCGATGGATTCAACCTCATTACCCGAGCCCGCGCCATCACTGGTCGCTCACGTCAATGACGGGGTTGTGGGCAAGCGAATTGCCCTGGTCAAGGAACTCTACGAAGGCGCCGACGAAGAGGTGGTCGCTTCGGTGAAGAATGCCGTTGCCGCCCTCGAGGCCGCCGGAGCCACCATTATTGAACTCTCCATCCCCGAACTCCGATTGGGTCTTAGTGCCTACTACTTAATTGCCCCAGCGGAAGCTTCGAGCAACCTCGCTCGGTACGACGGTGTGCGCTTCGGACTTCGCGAAGAGGGCGACGATGTAACTGAAATGTACGAAGCTACTCGTACCGCCGGCTTCGGCGCCGAAGTTAAACGCCGCATCATGCTCGGAACCTACGCTCTCTCGGCCGGTTACTTTGATGCGTATTACGGACAGGCGCTCAAGGTGCGCACACAAATGATCAAAGCTTTTGCCAAAGCCTACGAGCAGGCGGACATGCTGATTGGGGCAACCACGCCGACGGTTGCCTTCGAATTCGGTTCCAAAACCTCAAATCCAATGGCTATGTACCTTTCGGACGTCTTCACGATTCCGACCAACTTGGCTGGCGATGCCGCCGTTTCCGTGCCCTTTGGAACGGGGGAGAACAACCTGCCGATTGGTGTTCAGATCCTCGGACCTGGTCGAAGTGAAGCTACCCTGCTCGCCGCCGCGCGGGTGCTGGAAATTGCGGACGGTCGAGCATGACCTTGCCAAACGGATGGGAAATGGTGGTGGGACTTGAGGTCCACTCCGAACTAAAGACCGCAACGAAGATGTTCTGTGGATGTGCGAACTCTTTTGGTTCCGAGCCGAACACGAATGTCTGCCCCGTGTGCTTGGGACTACCGGGGTCATTGCCAGTGCTCAACCAGATGGCGGTCGAACTAGCAATGGCCATTGGCGTTGCACTGCACTGCACCATTGCACCGTCGACCTTTCACCGCAAGAACTACTTCTATCCGGATATGCCTAAGGACTTCCAGATTTCGCAGTACGACCTGCCAATTAATTCCCGGGGATATCTCGATCTCCCCGATGGAACTCAAGTAAGCGTTGAGCGTGCCCACCTCGAAGAGGACACCGGAAAGTCGACCCACCTGGGTGGCTCTGGACGTATTCACGGCGCCGACCACTCATTAGTTGACTACAACCGTTCGGGCGTGCCCCTGGTGGAAATTGTTTCGGGCCCCGATATTCGTTCCTCGGCGCAAGCTCGCGCCTACGCCTCTGAGCTCCGTGGCATTTTGATTGCCACTGGTGCATCTGATGGGCGCATGGAAGAAGGCTCGATGCGCATTGACGCGAACGTCTCGGTTCGCAAGGCGGGAGCGCCTTTTGGAACGCGATGCGAAATCAAAAATCTGAACTCACTTCGTTCGCTGCAACGGGCCATTGATTACGAAGCGCTTCGCCAGACCGAAGTTCTCGATGAGGGCGGGACGATCCGTCAGGAAACTCGCCACTGGGATGAGAATCGAGGCGAGACCTCAACGATGCGCACCAAAGAAGAGGCTGAGGACTATCGGTACTTCCGCGAACCCGATTTGGTTGAACTCGACCCCGACCAAGCTTGGCAAGATCGAGTTCGCGCCGCACTGCCCCCAATGCCCGCCGCTCGCCGTGCCCGACTCGAAGGCCTGGTCAGTGATCTCTCTGACGCTCAACGAGACGCCATTGGCACCGTTGTTGAACTCGACCTCGACCACTTCGTTATCGCCGCATCTGAGGCTAAGGCGGATGTCTCGGTGGCTCTGGCTCGATCGGCGAACGAAATCGCAGCCGGGATTGAACATGTCGACAAACTCAGTGTTGAGAATTTCGTAACCACTGTTGCCATGGAGCAAAAGGGTGAGTTGTCAGCCACCCAGGCTAAGAAGGTTTTGGGCGTACTGCTCGAAAGCGGGGGAGACCCTGGCGCCATTGCCAAGTCACTCGGATTTGAACAATTGGGCGAAGGAGCCCTAGGCGAGCTCGTGGCCACGTGCATCGAGGAAAACCCTTCTGAATGGGCGCGGTACCGAGAGGGTGATGAGAAGCTTTCACAGTTCTTCATTGGGCTGATCATGAAACTCACCAAGGGCCAGGCCAATGGAAAAGCCGTTATCGCTGAGTTACAGCGACGCAAATAGGCCTTCCGCTACATTCTTTTGGTGGATAAACCCCAAATGTTTCTAGCCGTTGATATCGGAGCGACTTCGGTGAAGTTCGCGAGCGTCGGATTGGATGGCGAGTTCGCTAGCGAGGTCGGTCAAATTCCAACCCCCTACCCATGTGAGCCCACTCGAATGGTGGAACTCGTTGCCGAAATCATCTCCCGTTTTGAAGGAATGCCAGTGGGGGTGGGTTTTCCTGGAGACTTCGCCGACGGCACGGTTATTCAACCCGGCAACCTTTCTCGCCGGGCTGGTTTTGATAGCCCGATTGATCCAGACACTCACGCGCGATGGGAAGGCTTCCCGCTGCAAAATGCATTGCGTGAAGCAACGGGAAGAACCGTGCGAGTGGTGAATGATGCGGCGATGGCCGCTATTGGCTATTCCGATGGCGAAGGACGTGAATTGACCTTCACCCTAGGAACCGGATTGGGCATTGCCTTAATCGTTGATGGGCAGTTCACCAGGATTCGCGATGTGGGATCCGAAGAGTTCAAGGACTACGGAACCTACGACGAAGTCTTGGGTGAATTCTCGCGAAACAAAGACCCCGAGGCGTGGCGAGCGCACCTACACGAAGCGGTGGCGGCGTTTGTTAAGGAGTTCGAAATCACCAAGGTCCACTTTGGTGGCGGTAACGCTCGGCGATTGCCAAAGAACGAATTCGACGAACTGGGAATTCCAGTCAAATTCAATGACAACAACGGTACGCTCAAGTCAGTGTTAAAACTCTTCTCCGACGAGCTTTCAAAGTAGCGAGGGGCTAGCCCATGTCGACAAATTTTGAGTCGGAAATCCGTTCTCAAGGCGCAATTCTCGCCGCTCGAGCAGCTCGTTCGCAGGAGTTGGCCGAGCGGACCAAGGAATTGTGGCGCGACACCAGCTATCTCCTAGTTGCCGCACGTGGGTCGAGTGATAACGCCGCGCTGTACTTTCAATACCTTGTTGGTCAGCACGTTGGCAAAGTGGTGGCCTTAGCCACTCCATCGTTATTTGAAAATGGCCATTCACTGGATATGAAGAATGCTGGCGTCTTAGCAATTAGCCAATCTGGCCGCTCGCCTGGCATTGTTGACGTGGTACAGGCTGCACGCCAACAGGGTTGTCCAGTATCGGGTATTACTAATGCGGTTGATTCCCCCCTCGCGCAGAATTGCAACCTCGTTATAGGTCTTGAAGTGGGGCCCGAGTTTGCAATCGCGTCGACAAAGACCTTTACGGCTACGGCACAAACTCTGGCTCAGATGGCGAGCACCTTGGGTGAGCGTCCGCTCCCCGAGTTAGAGCGTTTTGCTTCTTATGTCGCAGCGGTAGTTGAGTTTGCTCTGAACGCCGAGCTCCCTTTGCACTTACTGAATCAAGAACGAGGTTTCACTGTTGTTGGGCGAGGCGTCGGATTCGCGGCGGCCGCAGAAATTTCATTAAAGATCCGTGAAGTAACTGGAATCAAAGCTGAGGCGTATTCGGCAGCCGATTTTGTGCATGGCCCGATCGGTGCGGACGGCCAAAATGCCGCGCTCCTGGTTGTGGTGACCGACGAAATGTCTGATGAATTGGTGGCCAAGCTGCTGGCCGACTGCTCGGCCAAGGGAATGCAGACGGTAGTTGTGCGCCCACCAAATCGCCAAGGATTCTCAGCTTCTGGGGAAATTGTGCTTCCTGAACATGCGCCTAACTGGCTGGTTCCGATGGGCCAAGTCGCCCTAGGCCAGGTTTTGGCTCTACGACTGGGTATTTTGCGAGGTCGACCCATCGATACCGCCCCTGGTTTGGCCAAAGTCACACTTACGGCCTGATTCTTCACACTTTGTCACATCTGTACTTCGGTTAGGTTAGCGACGGGTGCATAAGAGGGGGAGGCCGTTGGCCGGGGCGGAGAGAATCTGCCCAGAACTAACGGTTTCACATCGATCGCGTGTGTCTAAAACTTAACATCGAGCCACTTTTGTGGCTCGATGGGTCGAAAGGCCCATAACTAAATAAGGAGTAACACAATGATTGGAAAGTTCAAAGCGGGTATGTTCGCTTCGGCACTCGCCATCGTTGCTAGCACGGTCGTTATTGCGCCCGCTGTTACCAACGTAGCTTCGGCCGGTGCAACGACCGCATCAACACCACTAAACCTGGCTAACGAGCAGGGCATGTTGTGGTCCTGTTCATTTAACCCCTTCAACCCGTCATACCTTCCGTACTCGGTTGGTCTGACTTACGAGACGCTTGACTTCGTCAATGCTCTCGGAAATGCGAAGGTAACACCTTGGCTGGCTAAGAGCTACGCCTGGTCTAACTCGAACAAGACCTTGACCTTCACCATTCGTGATGGTGTCAAGTGGTCAGATGGTGTTGCATTTACCGCCGCTGACGTTGCGTACACCTTCAACATGTTGAAGACGCACTCAGCTCTTGACCTCAACGCGGTGTGGACAGTGCTTTCGAGTGTGAGCACGACGGGCAACACCGTTACGTTCAACTTCATGAATGCTGCTGTGCCGTTCTTCTATTACATCGCTGGCCAAGTTGCCATCGTGCCTCAGCACATCTGGAGCAAGATCGCTAACCCAGTGACTGACCCCATCACTAAGCCAGTAGGTACTGGTGGATACTTGATGAACAAGTGCACCCCACAGAACATTCAGTGGACTCGCAACGCGAACTACTGGCAGAAGGGCAAGGCGGTCATCAAGACTGTCAACATGCCTGCGTTCTTGGACAACAACACCTGCAACCTGTACCTCGCTCAGGGCAAGTCACAATGGGGTTCTCAGTTCATTCCAAGCATCAAGTCTTCATACGTCGCTAAGAGTGCCGGTAACTCCTACTGGTTCCCACCAGTAGCGAACGTGGTGCTCTTCCCGAACCTAACCAAGGCGCCGCTGAGCGACGTTGCGGTTCGTAAGGCGATTAGCTACGGCATTAACCGCAGTTCAGTGTCGAAGATCGGCGAGTACGGTTACGAGCCTGCCGCGAGCCAGACTGGAATTGTTGCTCCCACCTTCTCGAAGTGGTTAAGTGCCGCTGCGAAGAGTGCCCAGGGCAAGTCCTACAACCCTACGAAGGCTAAGAACCTTCTGAAGGCTGCTGGTTACGCGAAGGACGCTAATGGTTACTTTGCTAAGGGTGGCAAGGAACTTGCTGTGACCATTAAGACCAACGGGGGTTACTCCGACTGGGTTGCGTCGATGCAGGTAGTGGCTACAAACTTGAAGGCGATTGGCATTAACGCCACTGTCGTTCCAGAGGCCGCCAACACCTTCTACGCCGACGTGTACAACGGCAACTTCGACTTGGCGTACAACGCTGAGTCGGGTGGCCCAACACCGTTCTACGAGTTCCGCCAGTGGCTCTACTCGAAGAACAGTGCCGCAATCGGTACCGCCGCCGCTTCGAACTGGGAGCGCTTCAACTCACCAGCCGTTGACTCGCTGTTGAACCAGTACACCGCTACTGTTTCGGCCGCAACTCAAAAGTCAATCATGAACAAGCTCCAGAACATTCTCGTGAACCAAGTTCCCGTGATTCCGGTCTTGGAAGAGGTTGACTGGTTCCAGTTCAACAAGTTGGCCTTCACCGGCTTCCCTTCAGCTAAGAACCCTTACGCTCAGCCCGGTTTGTACAACGAGCCTGACTGGGGCTACGTCTTGGACAACCTGAAGCCAATTAAGTAGTACATCGGAGTCGTCGGGGGAATGAGGTATTTAGTTAGACGAATTGGATTCTTGCTCATTGCATTATGGGCAGCCATTACGTTGAACTTCTTCATCCCCCGACTGATGCCCGGTAACCCGGCCATCGCAATGATGGCTAAATTCCATGGCCACCTCAATCCGGCGAGTCTGCACGCGATTGAGGTGGCTTTTGGCATCCATACGCACGAAAACATCTTCGTGGCCTATGTGCAATACATCGGTAACACCCTGCAGGGCAATTTCGGCACCTCCCTCAGTAACTTTCCCAACTCGGTGACTTCAGTGATTTCTAAGGCGCTCCCGTGGACTTTGGGCCTCGTGGGTATCACGACAATCCTTGGCTTTATTATCGGCACCGCCGTCGGCGCCATCGCCGCGTGGCGTCGTGGTGGGGTGCTCGACTCGGTACTGCCGCCCGTCTTCATTGTCGTCTCGGCTTTTCCCTACTTCTGGATCGGCCTCATGGCCATTTGGCTCTTCGCCATTACCCTCAACTGGCTGCCCTTCTTGGGTGGCTACACCGAGACAGTTACGCCCACATTCACGGTGAGTTTTATTCTCGATATTTTGAATCACGCCGTCTTGCCGGCCTTTACGATTCTGATCACCTCCATAGGTGGGTGGATCTTGACGATGCGTAACAACATGATCACCGTCGTGGCCGAAGATTACGTAAAGATGGCTCGGGCTAAGGGACTGCGTCCGCGTCGCATTCTGTGGCAATACGCGGGCCGTAATGCCTTACTTCCCAATCTCACCGGTTTCGCGATGTCACTGGGCTTTGTGATTTCGGGTGCGATTTTGGTTGAATTCGTCTTCAACTATCCCGGCGTAGGTTTCATGCTCTTGCAGGCAGTGGAAAATGAAGATTATCCACTGATGCAAGCACTCTTCTTGCTCATTACGGTGGCCGTACTGGTAGCAATTTTCCTCTCCGACATCGCGACCGCAATCCTCGACCCGAGAACTCGGAATCAAGAATGAAGTTCTCCACAATTGTTAAGGGAATCTGGAGCTTCATCCGACGCGACAAGAAGGCCATGGCGGGAACCTTCATTTTGTTCGGATTACTTCTCATTGCGGCCTTCCCAAATTTTTTCACCCCTCACGACCCAGCCGCTGAGGTGTACATGCCGGGTGTGGGGCTCTCGTGGAATCACATTCTGGGTACGACCTCCTTCGGGCAAGATGTTTTCTCTCAGTTAATTGCGGGAACGCGTCAGTCCATGATGATCGCCTTGGTCGTGGGCTTCTTGTGCACCATTTTGTCGGTGCTAGTCGGCATCACGGCGGCCTACGCCGGTGGCTGGCTCGACGACCTCCTTTCGCTCATGACTGACGTCGTTCTTGTTATCCCGACTTTCCCGCTCATCATTGTGATTACGGCGTACCTAAAGAGCGCCAGCTTCTGGTTGATGGTCTTTGTACTGGTTGTCACGGGCTGGTCCTACGGTGCACGGCAGCTTCGAGTGCAGGCACTTTCGCTACGCAACCGTGACTACCTGTTGGCGGCCCGGGCTCGCGGTGAGTCAAGTATCTACGTAATTTTTGTCGAACTCATCCCACCGATGACCTCATTGATTGTGGCGAACTTCCTCGGGGCCGCACTTTACGCGGTCCTCGCAGAATCGAGCTTGCAGTTCATTGGTCTTGGTGACATCAGTACCCAAAGCTGGGGCACGATGCTCTACTGGGCGCAGAACAACGCCGCACTCAATGCTGGATTTCCCATTTGGGCTCTGGCCCCGGGAATTGCGATCGCCCTGCTTGGCTCGGCACTCGCCTTGCTGAACTACGCCTTTGACGAGATCGCTAACCCCGCGCTACGTCCCGTCCGGGCCAAGCAGTTACGAGCAGTTAAGTCATGAGCAACATTCTCCAAGTTCGCGATCTCGAAGTGCAATATCAAACCCCAAACGGCCCAGCGCAAGCGGTCAACGGAGTGAGTTTTGACTTGGCCCATGGCGAATTCTTAGCGGTGGTGGGCGAGTCGGGCTGTGGCAAGTCGACCATGCTGTTTGCCATCGCCCAGTTGTTGACCTACCCCGCATCTCAAACTGGTGGCCAAGTGTTGTTCGATGGCGTCGACCTTACGAAACTCGATGATGAGGCGCTACGTCTTCGTCGCTGGCGTGACATCTCCGTCGTCATGCAGAGCGCGATGAATGCACTCAATCCCACTCTGACTATTGGTGCTCAATTGGCCGACACCTGTCGTGCCCACACTGACTGGGATGACAAGCAAATTGCCGAACGCAGCGCTGAAGTGCTGGCGATGGTTTCCATAGACCGGGCGCACCTGGCTAGCTACCCCTTCCAGCTCTCGGGCGGTATGAGACAGCGCGCCATGATTGCCATGGCACTGCTCCTTGAGCCAAAGCTCATCATCATGGACGAACCCACCTCGGCGCTCGATGTGGTGGCCCAAAAATCCTTGATGCGCCAAGTCGAGACACTTCGTCAGAAACTGGGATTCTCGGTACTCTTCGTTACTCACGACATGAGTGTGGTGTCCCACTTCTCCGACCGTTTGGCGGTCATGTACGCCGGTGAGATTGTTGAGTTGGGCGAAACTCGTGAGGTCTTTGATCGACCTAAGCACCCCTATTCGATAGGCCTCATGGAAGCTTTTCCCTCGTTGCTGGGCCAAGCCAAAGAGTTGACGGGCATTCCGGGCAATCCACCATCGTTGGTAAATCCTCCGAAGGGTTGCCTCTTTGCTGATCGCTGCCCGAAGGTGATGGATGACTGTCGAGAAAGTTCGCCCACGCTCGTCGCTAATGGGCCGCACAGTGTCAGGTGTCATTTAGTGAATCCGGTAGTGCGCTCATGAGTGAGGCCATTCTTAAAGTCACGAATTTGACACGCACCTTCCGCGTCGGAGGGTTTCGTTCGCGCGGGACCTTGCACGCTATTGACGATGTGAATTTCGAGGTTCGTACTGGTCAGATTGTGGCCCTCGTGGGTGAGTCGGGTTCGGGAAAATCAACCATCGCTCGAGTGCTCGCGGGTCTCTATCCTCCGACCTCGGGCACGATTGAATTCGAAGGTAAAACCTTAGGCAAGAAGATGAGCCGACAGGTGCGTGGTCGAATGCCGATGGTCTTCCAAGATCCATTCGGCTCAATAAATCCAGTCTTGCGGGTTGGTCACGCCTTGTACCGCGCCCTCAAACTTCACCGCCCAGAACTCACCAAGGCCGAACGCAACCAACTCGCTATTGAATTAGCCAACTCCGTGGGACTTGTTCCGGGCGAAGAGGTTCTCGCACGTTTTCCCCATGAACTTTCTGGTGGGCAGCGCCAGCGCCTGGGGTTCGCCCAAGCATTGGCCTCAAACCCCGCCTTGATCTTGGCCGACGAGCCAGTCTCGATGCTCGACGTTTCTATCCGAATTGGCTTGTTGAACGTCATGCGCAAGCTCCGTGACGAACAGGGTGCTTCACTGCTCTACATCACGCACGACCTCGCTAGTGCGAGGTACGTGGCCGATCGAATGATTGTTCTCTACGCTGGTCGCATCGTCGAAGAGGGAACGAGCGAAGAGGTCATCGCGGCCCCTAAGCATCCCTACACCAAGCTCTTAATGTCCACCGCCCCGGACCCCCGTTTGCCACTGGGTGGCAGTGAGGGCGCTGACGACCTGGGTGAACCACCCAAGGTCATTGACCCCGTGGCGGGATGTCGTTTCGCTCCACGATGCGCACTCGCGAGTGATGTCTGCCGAACGACTGACCCCGTAAAGGTTCAGATCTCAAACTCTCACCACGTCGCCTGCTTTGCCGTTAAGGAGTAGCGGTGAATGTTCTTCCCCAACCACAACAGGTAACGCTTCTTGAGGGGACTACGACTCTTGTTTCACCACTGCGGGTCTTCGCCTGGGAGTGGCAAGACGAAGTAGCGGCGTGGGCCGAGGATCTCGCGAAGAGCACACGCATTGACGTTGAATTCGTGGACATTGATGAAGCGGACATCGTCTTTAGCCTCGCTTCCGATATCGACGGATATCGGCTGGTCATTGATGGCGCGGTGCACATTCTCTGCTCCTGGTCCGATGGTGTCACGCAAGCACTGACCACCCTGCGCCAACTGGGACCCGTGGAACTGTATTCGGCCGAACAACTTCCAATTTCGAGTTTTGACGTTCCCAACTGTGAGGTCTCGGACTGGCCCGCGTTCGGATGGCGCGGCGCTCATTTGGATGTGGCGCGCCACTTCTGGGACGTTGAGACGGTCAAGCGGTACGTCGATCTCCTAGTGATGCACAAACTCAACATTCTGCACCTGCACCTGAATGATGACCAGGGTTGGCGTGTTGAAATTCCAAATTGGCCCAAACTGACCTCAGTTGGTGCTTGGCGCGATGGTTCACCAATTGGGCATGAAGATGACGACCGCAGAGATACGGTTCGCCACGGGGGTTTCTATACCCGTGAAGAGCTAGAAGACATCTCGGCGTACTGCGCCCGCCGTGGGGTTTCGGTCGTGCCAGAAATCGACCTGCCGGGTCACGCCCAAGCCGTACTCGCGGCCTACCCCGGGCTCGGCAACAACCCGGAGGTGACGCTCGAAGTATGGCAACACTGGGGTATCTCTGACCACGTTCTCAACGTGAGTACCGAGGCGTTGGATTTTGCGGTGGAGGTTGTTTCCTACGTCGCCAGCATTTTTCCCAATGCGACGGTGCATATCGGTGGGGACGAATGTCCGACCACTGAGTGGGAGGCGAGCGAGCACGCTAAGGCGGTCATGGAGCAACATGGTTTCGAATCGGCTCAACAGTTACAGGGCCTCTTTACCTCCAAGCTCTGTGAAGTACTCGAAGAGTCTGGGCACCAGGTCATTGCCTGGGACGAGGTTCTGGATGCCGAAGTACCCGAAACCACGGTGATCGCTGCGTGGCGTTCGGTGGAAAAGGCGATCGAAGCTGTTGACCGTGGTCACTATGTTGTCATGATGCCCATGCAGTACGTCTACTTCGATTGGCTTTCGAGTGAGGATCCGAGTGAACCGATTGCGGTGCACCCAGCGCCCTTCGTGACCACCTGGGAAAAGACCTACTCCTTTGAGGTAACGCCGCCAGAGTTAAATTCACTCCAGCGCCGACAAATTTTGGGTGCGCAGGCCCAATTGTGGACCGAATACATCACCACCCGCGATCGCATGGATTACATGGCCTATCCCAGACTCTCGGCTTTTTCTGAGGTGGTCTGGGGGACACAAGAAGAACTTTCAGCTTTTCGTCCCCGTTTAGTCAGCCACCTCGAACGACTTCGCGCGGCTGGAGTAAAGTTTCGCCCCCTCGATAGCGGTGAGTGACACTGAAGTCTTAATGGCTATGCAAGAGTTCTTTCCGGCAGGGAATGAACGCTCCTTTGGCGCAATTGCCGCACTCACCGCCGAAGAAGTTGCTACCAAGTTAGGAATCTGCGGAGTTGGCGAACAAGACCGAGCCGAGGTGGCTGCACAGTGGGAAAAATTCAAGTCCGAAGCCGACTTGGTCGAACTGTTGGCGGCTATCGACACCTGGCTCGCGGTAAATCTCGGGAAACCGCAGCCGGACTTTCCGATTTGGGACGATCTGTTTGAACGTGGAGCGAGTGGTCGGTACCTCTACCTCTACGCTGCGGCCATGGGAGTAGATCGTGTTAGCAAGTACTTTGATTCCATTGGTGTCAGTCAAGTAGTAATTTCAGCGACGCTGCAAGTAGTTCCACGGCATCTCACAATTTATAAAAAAAAGTGGAATCACATTGGCACCGATGCTGGTTGGTGGCAACTACTCACGTTGCGCGGTGTTTTGCTTCAGTGCGGATCTTTGCAGTTTCATCGGCTTGAGTTAGGGTCGAGCATCTTGGCCCCACATCCTTGGTACGACGAAGCCAAGGCGCAGGAGCTAGGACCTGGTTTCCAGCCGGGAGACGAAATTTTTGGAATTCATATTCCTCAAGGTACGGACCTGAGTCCTTCGGCGGTAGACCAATCACTTAATTCAGCACGTGTCCTGCTCGAATCAATTTGGCCCAGTGAGAAGCAACGGCTCTTTACCCTGCAGTCTTGGTTGCTTGATCCACAACTACGCAAGTTCCTTAAGCCCGAGAGCAACATTGTTAGGTTGCAGGATCGTTTCACCTTGCTGGAGGGTGCCCCAATCGCCGATGAGGACACCCTAGAGTTCGTCTTTCGTCGACCCGGAGTCGCACTTGAGGATTTACCCCGGAACAGCTCCCTAGAAAGGGCCGTCCTTTCGGTTCTCGAGTCTGGTGGCCACTGGCACGCCGTCGCCGGCTGGAGTAATCAGCACTAGTCGGGAAGACTCGAATATGTGAATAATTCACAATTCAAGTTGTGTAATGTGAAAAAATCACATAACCTGAGAGAATGGATTCCAAGGCCCGTCGAGCACTAATCGCTGACAAATTGCGCATAAGCGGAGAGGCATCGATAGTCCTCTTGGCCCAGGAATTCGGTACGTCGGAGATGACTATTCGCCGAGACCTCGACGCCCTAGAGCTCGAGGGTCTGGCTCGACGCTCACGCGGTGGTGCGATCTCAGTACAGAGTCGGTCTTTTGAGCCGCCAATCTTGCAACGGGCCTCACACTCCTTTGCCGCCAAAAATCGTATTGGTCAGGCTGCCGTTTCTCTCTTGCGAAAGGATGAAACGGTGATCATCGACGTGGGTTCGACCACCCAAGCGATGGCGAGACTGGTGAGCGAAAACCTCAACTTAACGGTTATGACGAGTTCCTTGCTCGTGGCATCTGAGTTAAGCGGTAAGCAGAATGTCCGCACCATCGTGAGCGGTGGGGTAGTTCGCTCCGGTGAACTCTCGCTTATTGGACCTAGGGCTGTTGAGTCCTATGAGGATCTCAACTGCGACACGGCCTTCATCGGCGTAGCGGGAGTGAGTGCCGTTAAGGGTCTTACCGAATACAACCTCGACGACGCCGCCGTAAAACGCGCAGCCATGTCGGCGAGTCGACGCATTGTTGTTTTAGCCGACGCTACGAAACTCGGAACCGTAGCGCTCGTTACCGTGGCCCCGATACTCAAGATTGACGTCTTGATTACCGACGCCACACCGGATGATCCCGAAATCAAATTGATTGCCAACAAGGGTATTGAAATCATGTTTGTCAATCCCAACTAATAGGAGTACCTCATGTCCCGTTTTAAGAGCATCTTTCCCAATGTGGCCAAGCCCTTGATTGCCATGGCCCACGTGCCGCCACTGCCTGGCACACCCCTCTTTGATGAGAAAGCCGGGGTCCAAGGGCTAATTGATCACGTCAAGCGAGACACCGAACTTTTGCTCGCCGGTGGCTTCGACGCGATCTTGTTCTGTAACGAAGGCGACCGTCCCTACAAGCTCAACGCTGGACTTGAGGCCTCAGCGGTGATGACCCGTGTCACCACCGAGTGCAAGCCCACCGATCGCCCCTTTGGCGTGGACTACCTCTGGGACGCCCAGTGTGCGTTGGCGATTGCCGTCGGTACCGGCGCGAGCTTCATGCGTGAAGTAATCACTGGTGCTTGGGAGTCAGACATGGGTCCGTGGAATCCTGACGCGGCCAAGCTCTTGCGCGATCGCCGTGCTTTTGGCCGTGACGACCTTGGTATCTTCGCCAATATCACTCCAGAATTTGCCTCCAGCATCGGAAACCGGACCGCCGCTCAGGTGGCTAAGTCAACAGTCGTTTCGTCGCTGCCCGACGTCATCTTGGTTTCTGGTCCCATGGCCGGGTCTGAGCCCGACGTTCGCACCGTGGCCGAAGTTCGCGAAGCAATCGATCCCAGCATTCCCGTGCTGTTAAACACCGGCGCCAAGTCGGGAACAATCAAAGAATTCTTCAAGTACGCCGATGGCTGCATTGTGGGTTCAGACCTTAAGCGCGACGGTTACACGTGGAACGAAGTAGACCCTGAGCGCGTCAAGCGCTTCATCGACGCTGCTCGGTCATAGTGGCTCAAAAACTGCTACTCGGTATCGACCTGGGCTCTTCGGGGGTCAAGGCAATTTTGCTCGACCCCGAACGGGGCATCGTCGCTTCGGCCTCCCACGAAGTTGATCTCTTTAGTGATCAGCCCGGCTGGGCGGAAGCCGATACTGATCAGTGGTGGACAGCGGTAGTTTCACTCGTTCCCAAGTTATTAGTCGAAGCCAATGTGACTAAGGACGACGTGAGCGGCATCGCCACCTCCGGAATGGTTCCAGCGGTCGTCTGTGTAAATGAGGCGGGGTTGCCATTGCGTCGAGCAATGCTTCAAAATGATGCGCGAGCAACCGCTGAGATAAGTGAACTGCGAGCGTCACTGGCTGAGGTTGATTTGCTCCGATTGACTGGTTCGATTCTGAGCCAACAGTCAGTAGCCCCGACGGCTCTGTGGTTGGCGCGCAATGAGCCAAAGATTTGGGCCGAAACCAAGCATCTCGTGGGCTCATACGACTGGATGCTAATGAGAATGGGTGCGCCCGTTCACGTCGAGAAGAACTGGGCTCTCGAGAGTGGACTGTACGACCTTGAGTTGAACCCTCTTCTCGAGGTGACTGCCGCCACGGGTATCGTGTGGCCTCAACTCGCTGAGGTCAAGTCCCCTTCGAGCCCAGTGGGGAATCTATCGAGCTCGGCCGCTTCTCAATTGGGTCTCCTCGCCGGTACGCCACTCTTTGTTGGTGGTGCGGACCACGTCTTGTCGGCCTACGGTGCGGGTCTCGTGAACGCTGGCGATGTTCTCGTCAAGTTGGGCGGTGCGGGTGACATTCTCGCGGTGACCGACGAGGTCTTCGTTGATTCGCGCCTGTACCTTGATGCGCATCCGATTCCCGGAAAGTGGTTGCCGAATGGCTGCATGGCTACGTCGGGCTCACTGCTGCGTTGGGAGCAGGCGCTCTTTGGAGGACTCTCACTCACCGAACTCGATGACCAAGCTGAGAACTCCCAGCCGGGAGCACTACTGGCTCTGCCGTATTTTCTTGGCGAGAAGACTCCTCTGCACGACCCTAATTTGCGAGGAGTGATTGTTGGGCTCCACCTGGGAACGACCCGCGGAGACATTCATCGGTCCTTCTTAGAGGCGATTGCCTACGGATTCCGCTCCCACTTTGAAATTTTGGCGGAAGGTGGCGTGCGCATTGGCTCGGTGCGCATCACTAATGGGGGCTCGAAATCACGGCTCTGGCGCCAAATTCTCGCTGACGTTTTGAATCGCGATTTGATTTCCATCATCAATCATCCGGGTGCGAGTTACGGAGCTGCGGTGATGGCGGGGCTGGGGAGTGGAGCAATCAGCGACTGGTCCTACGTGGCCGGATCGCTCGAGCCGGGCGAAATCATCTCTCCCAACCCCGACAACGTTGCTCGCTACGCTGAACGGTACGAAGAGTTTGTGGCCCTCACGGCGGCGACGACCGAGTTTTCACATTTATTAGCAAGGAGTCAATCATGAGTTCACCCATCGCTGCAGTTACCGGAGCTGGATCGGGAATTGGCAAGGCCATCGCCCTGGAGTTGGGGAGGCGTGGTTACTACGTCGTTGTCACCGACATCGACCTAACGGCCGCGACCGCTGTGGCTACAGAGATTGGCGCTGCTCAAGCCATGAAGCTCGATGTTCGCGACCCCCAACAATGCGAAGCGGTGGTCGAAGCAATTGTTGCTGAACACGCGGCACTTGACGTGTGGGTCTCTAACGCGGGAGTTTCGAAGATGCAGCGGTTTGTTGACATCACCCCTGAAGATCTCGCCTTTAACTTTGAAATCAACACCTACGGTGTTTTCTACTGTGGGCAAGCTGCCGCTAGGGCAATGATTAAGTTGGGCAAGATTGGCCGAATCATCAATACCGCCTCAATGGCATCCAAGCAGGGCCGCGTGCCCTTCCTGGCTGACTATGTTGCATCCAAGTTTGCGGTCTTGGGGCTCACCCAAGCGATGGCCTTCGAACTAGCCCCTCACAACATTCGAGTGAACTGTGTTTGCCCGGGTTTTGTGGCAACGCCAATGCAGACACGCGAACTCGCCTGGGAGGCTGAACTGAGTGGCTCAACGCCAGAAAAAGTCAAGCAGGGTTGGATTGATGCGACCCCCTTGGCTCGTTTGCAGACCCCCGAGGATGTCGCCAAGGTGGTTGGCTTTCTGGCCTCCGATGACGCCGAATTCATTACCGGAGAAGCAATCTCCGTTAATGGTGGCGCCTACATGGACTGATTCTGTCGCGACCTCGCTTGGTAAACAGCCTCTCTCTTAGAATGGTTTGATGAGTACCCATCCCACCCCGCGATCGACTGACGTCACCCTAGGTAAGGGTCGCGCCCCCGCGCGGGCAATGTTGCGAGCCATGGGGCTCGGTGACGAGGACATGGTCAAGCCGCAAATTGGTGTGGCTTCGAGCTGGAACGAAGTTACTCCCTGTAATCTCCCGCTGGAACGGCTCGCGAAGCGCGCGAAAGTGGCGGTGCGAGATTCAGGTGGAGTGCCATTTGAGTTTGTGACCATTGCTGTTTCTGACGGGATCTCGATGGGCCATGAGGGCATGCGAGCCTCGCTGGTTTCGCGAGAGGTGATTGCGGACTCGGTCGAAACGGTTATGCACGCCGAGCGATTTGATGCCATGGTGACTTTGGCCGGGTGCGACAAGTCCCTGCCGGGCATGCTGATGGCGGCCGCCCGGCTCGATGTTCCCAGTGTCTTCCTTTACGGTGGAACAATTATGCCCGGGCACCTCAATGGCGAAGCTCTCGATATCACTTCAGTATTTGAAGCGGTTGGCGCAAATGCGGTTGGAAAAATCTCTGACGCAGAATTAAAAGCCATTGAGTGCGCAGCCTGTCCCGGAGAAGGCAGCTGTGCTGGGATGTTCACGGCCAACACGATGGCGAGCGTCGGCGAAGCTCTGGGCATGTCTCTCTTGGGCTCCGCCTCGGCTCCTTCGATTGATGGGCGTCGCGACGAGTTCGCCTACGCTTCGGGCCAGGCGGTGTTGAACCTGTTGGATAAAGGAATTACTGCTCGCCAAATCATTACTAAGAAATCTTTGGAAAATGCCATCGCCATCGTTATGGCATTGGGGGGATCGACGAACGCAGTACTTCACCTACTGGCTATTGCCCACGAAGCACGAGTTGAGCTTGAACTAGAAGATTTCAACAAAATAGCCAAACGCGTTCCTCACATTGCCGACACCAAACCACACGGGAAATACCACATGAGCGACTTGGACCAGATTGGTGGTGTGCCGGTCGTGCTTAACCACCTTCTCGAGGCGGGACTACTGCACGGAGATGTCATGACGGTTAGTGGCCAGACAATGGCCGAAAATCTTGCGGCCTACAACGCTCCCGCCCCCGATGGGGAGGTGGTTCACCCACTCTCTAATCCCATCCACGCCCAAGGCGGCATTGTGGTGCTGACTGGCTCACTCGCTCCTAAGGGCGCGGTGGTAAAAGTTGCTGGCATCGACAAACTGCAATTCACCGGATCGGCACGGGTCTTTGATGGCGAAGATGCTGCTATGGCTGCGATTATGGCCAATGAGATTGTGCCCAATACGGTCGTTGTCATTCGCTACGAGGGACCCAAAGCTGGTCCGGGCATGCGAGAGATGCTGGCCGTTACCGGGGCGATGAAGGGAGTTGGCCGAGGGGCCGATTGCGCGCTTATTACCGATGGACGTTTCAGCGGTGGCACCCACGGCTTCTGCGTGGGCCACGTGGCCCCCGAAGCGCTCGATGGGGGGCCAATTGGGCTCATAGAAGATGGCGACACCATAGCCATTGACTGCGAGGCCCTCACAATTGATCTTCTGGTGGAGCCGGCCGAACTCGAACGCCGCCGGCAAGAACAAAAGCCAT
Organism: uncultured Actinomycetes bacterium; assembly: GCA_903830655.1. Lineage (GTDB taxonomy): Bacteria > Actinomycetota > Acidimicrobiia > Acidimicrobiales > RAAP-2 > RAAP-2. The sequence goes on from CAIKUQ010000005.1 coordinate 60,758, forward strand.
TCATTCCTCGCTACACGACGGGGGTTTTAGAGAAGTTTGCCCGACTGGTCCAGGGTGCCGAAAAAGGTGCGGTCACCACTCGCTAAAGAGTTGTGCCACTCCTCGGTCGTGTGCAAAGATAAAGGCGTGAAGACAAATCTACGAGTCGTGGTGGTGCTAGGCGCGCGGCGCCGGTAACTCGACTTTTCTCGTCGTACCGGAGCCTCCCAAAAAGGGAGGTTTTTTGTTTATTGGAGTGAAAGGAAAGGCAATGGAACTCACTGGCGCACAGGCTCTCATTAAGAGCCTCGAGCACGAGGGTGTGGAGACCATCTTTGGTTTACCCGGTGGCGCGATTCTTCCCGTCTACGACCCCATCCGAGATTCATCCATCCGTCACGTACTTGTTCGCCACGAACAAGGTGCCGGCCACATGGCCGAGGGATACGCCTTAGCGACCGGCAAACCTGGTGTGGCCATTGTCACGAGTGGTCCCGGCGCCACCAACATCGTCACCCCCATTGCTAACGCCTACATGGACTCCACCCCGCTCGTTGTTATCACCGGTCAAGTGGCCTCGGCCTCAATTGGCACCGACGCCTTTCAAGAATGTGACATTACGGGTATCACGATGGGTATTACTAAGCACAACTTCTTGATTACGAGTGCCGAGGAAATCCCTCGCGTCGTGGCGGCCGCCTTTCACATCGCTACAACCGGTCGGCCCGGTCCAGTGCTGATTGACTTCCCCAAGGACATCGCTCAGTCAAAGATGGAGTGGTGGTACCCCGAATCAATCGACGAGCTCGACCTTCCGGGCTACAAGCCAGAGATTGTTCTGGACCTCAGCAGCATCGAAGCGGCGGTGGCGCTCATCAGCGAAGCCGAACGGCCCGTCTTGTACGTGGGTGGAGGGACACTGAAGTCCGATGCGACTGCGCAGCTGGTGGCCTTCGCGGAACGAACGAAGATGCCCGTGGTGACCACCCTGATGGCGCGGGGAGCCTTTCCCGACAGCCACCCCCAACACCTGGGTATGCCCGGTATGCACGGGACGTACACGGCGGTGACCGCTATTCAGAAATCAGACCTGCTCATCTCCCTCGGTGCTCGGTTTGATGACCGCGTGACCGGAAAAATTTCAGCCTTCGCCGCAGGGGCGAAAATCATTCATGTTGATATCGATCCGGCCGAGTTCAATAAGGTTAAGCCCGCCACCGTGTCGGTTCGAAGCGATATTGCGACCGCGCTCGAGGCATTCGATGCCGCGAAGGCGATCTCCAAGAATCTTGATCCATGGTGGGAGATGCTTAATGGATGGCGCGAGCAGTACCCACTGGTGTATGCCCCAACTGACGACCCCGCCTTATTGCGACCCCAAGAGATCATTGAAGCGATCGCCGCTTCGGCCAAGCCCGGGACGATTGTTTCTTCCGGTGTTGGACAACACCAAATGTGGACGAGCCAGTTTTGGAAGTTTGATGAACCTCGAACATGGATTAACTCTGGGGGAGCGGGGACTATGGGGTTTGGCGTGCCGGCCGCCATTGGGGCCAAGGCCGCTCGACCTGACGTTGACGTGTGGTGCATCGATGGTGACGGCTGTTTCCAGATGACCGCGCAGGAGCTTGTTACCGCCACCTCAGAAGGATTTCCCATCAAGGTGGCGATTCTCAACAACGCCTACCTCGGGATGGTTCGTCAGTGGCAAGAGATGTTCTACGAAGAACGTTTCTCCGAAGTCTTCTTAGATGCTGATTTACCCGATTACGTTAAGTGGGCAGAGTCAATGGGAGCCGTAGGACTCCGGGCGCGAACCATTGAAGAGATGCATGACGCGATTCGCCAAGCTAACGAAATTCATGATCGGTCAGTCGTTATTGATTTTCGCACCCCCGCTTCGGAAATGGTATTTCCAATGGTGGCGGCTGGTGCGTCAAATGACGACATCATGGTTCATCCCCTTCAGGAGGTAAAGAACTAGTGGCTCCCGAACCATTCTTGGGTGATGTTGATCGCTCTCCGGTCACACACCACATTCTTTCGGTTCTCGTAGAGAACAAGGCTGGTGTTCTGGCGCGCATCGCCGGGCTCTTTGCTCGTAGAGGATTTAACATCTATTCTTTGGCAGTCGCCCCATCCGAAGGGCAGGCCCGCTTTTCGCGTGTGACTATCGTGGTGGACGCCGAATCGGCGCCAATAGAACAGATCGTTGGTCAACTCAACAAGCTCATCAACGTAGTGGCCATAACCGATCTCGCCCCCAAGGACGCTCTCGAGCGCGAGCTCCTGCTGGCTTCGGTGGTCACCAATAGTGAGAATCGTGCTCAAATTTTAGGACTAGTCGAATCGTTCAATGCGTCCATCGTGGATGTTGACGCGCGTTCGCTCACTTTGATGTTGGCGGGGACCCCCCGAGCCTGTGATGAACTTGAGAAATCCCTTGAAGTTTTCGCCGAAGTTGAATTACACCGAACGGGCCGTGTTGCATTACCTAGACTTACCAAGACCGAAGAGAACTAAGGATTAGAGGAGAACCATGACGACGATGTTCTACAAAGAAGATGCCAAGCCCGAGTTTTTGAAGGACAAGAAGATTGCCATCTTGGGATACGGCTCTCAAGGACACGCCCACGCCCTTAATTTGCTCGAGTCGGGCTACGACGTGCGGGTGGGTTTGCGTGAAGGCTCCTCTTCAATCGCCAAGGCCAAAGAGGCTGGACTCAAAGTCACCAGCATGGCCCAGGCCTGTGAAGAGGCCGACGTCATAATGATGCTCGTTCCCGATACTGACCAGAAGAAGACCTACGACGAAGCGGTCGCCCCTCACCTGACGGCCGGCAAATGCCTATTGTTCGCACACGGATTCAACATTCGCTTTGGCTTGATCAACCCACCATCTGACGTTGATGTTGCCATGGTCGCTCCGAAGGGACCCGGTCACTTGGTGCGACGCACCTACAAAGAGGGCGGTGGAGTGCCTGCCCTGATCGCAGTGCACCAGGACGCGACCGGTAACGCGCACAATATCGCCTTAGCCTTCGCCGACGGTATTGGCGCCACTCGCGCTGGAGTTCTGGAGACCACCTTCACCGAAGAGACCGAGACCGACCTCTTTGGTGAGCAGGCGGTGCTCTGCGGTGGTGTTTCGGCACTCGTAAAGGCCGGCTACGAGACCCTGGTCGAAGCGGGCTACCAGCCCGAGAGTGCCTACTTCGAGTGCCTGCACGAACTGAAGCTCATTGTTGACTTGATGTACGAAGAGGGCATCACCGGTATGCGCTTTAGCGTCTCTGACACCGCCGAATACGGTGACCTCACCCGTGGTTCACGTGTCATCACTGAATCGGTGAAGCACGAAATGAAGAAGATTTTGGTCGAAATTCAAGATGGCACCTTCGCCAACGAGTGGATCAAGGAAAATGAAATCGGACGGCCCCGGTACCACGAACTTCGCGAAGCCGGCAAGAAACACCCGGTCGAAGAGATTGGCAAGAAACTGCGCGCGATGATGCCCTTTGTCTCAGCGGGCAAGCAGAAGGTTTCTGAAGTCTCCGGCGGGGACACCGACAACTAGAACTCTTGGTTATTGGTTCTCAATGATGTAGTCAATACAAGCGGTCAGCTTGGTGATGTCATCGGGGTCAATAGCAGGGAACATAGCGATGCGAAGCTGATTGCGACCCAACTTGCGGTAGGAATCGGTATCGACAATCCCATTGGCGCGCAAGGTTTTAGCCAAGGCGATTGCGTCAATTGATTCGTCGAAGTCAATGGTGCCAATGACATTCGAACGCTCAGTGGGATTAGTGACGAAGGGCGTGGCGTACGAGGAGCTCTCAGCCCACGAGTAGAGACGCTTGGCCGATTCTGCTGAGCGACCCGCTGAGAATCTCAACCCACCGTTGGTGTTCATCCAGTCAATCTGGGAGGCCAGGAGGTGAATGGTGGCCAGCGCCGGAGTGTTGTACGTCTGGTTGAGGCGTGAGTTGTCAAGCGCAATCTTGAGGTCCAAGAAGGCTGGGGTCCAGCGACCCGAGGCCGCCAATTTCTCAACACGCTCCACGGCCGCGGGCGAGCACAGAGCGAGCCAGAGCCCACCGTCACTCGCGAAGGATTTTTGCGGAGCGAAGTAGTAGCAGTCGAATTGAGAGGCGTCGACCATCAAACCACCAGCCGCGGAGGTGGCGTCGACGGCCACGATACCCGTACTGCCCTCGGGTCGGGTGATGGGCATCATGACGCCGGTCGATGTTTCGTTGTGAGTTAGGGCGTAGAGATCAACCTCGGCATTGGTACTAGCCGTGGGGTGTGTCCCGACTTCGCTCGTAATGATTTCGGGGTTACCAATGTGGGGTGCCTCGGTGGCGGCACTTGCGAACTTCGAAGAAAACTCTCCGAAGCTGAGATGCTGAGACTTTTGTTCAATGAGGTGGAAGGTAGCGGCGTCCCAGAAGGCGGTTGATCCGCCATTACCCAAGAGCACCTCGTACCCGTCGGGCAAGTTAAAGAGCGCACGCAGTCCATCACGAACCTCTCCGACCTTGCTCTTGACCGTGTTCTGTCGGTGGCTCGTGCCCAAGTAGGTGGGAGCGTCCTTCATCAGCCGGTCGAGCTGTTCTTGGCGGACTTTAGAAGGTCCAGCACCGAAGCGGCCGTCGTTGGGCAAAAGGTTGGCGGGAATCTGAAGGGGGGTGTCTGAACTCATACACTTATTCTTACGGATTTCCACGGGAGTGAATCATGTCGACACGTTTAAGCCACCTTCTAGAGGGTCTATCGCCCAGCGCAACCCTGGCGGTTGACGCGAAGGCCAAAGCCCTCAAGGCCGCCGGAGAGCCCGTTATTGGGTACGGAGCCGGAGAACCAGACTTTCCTACCCCCGCGCACATCGTCGAAGCGGCCTCGAAAGCGTGTTTCGACGTGGCCAACCACAAGTACACCCCCACCGCCGGACTGCCGGAATTACGCGAAGCAATCGCCAAGAAGACTCTTCGCGACACGGGACTCTCAATTAAGCCCAGCCAAGTACTCGTCACTAACGGAGGCAAGCACGCCGTAGCGACCGCCTACATGACTTTGTTGAATCCTGGCGATGAGGTCTTAATTCCGGCACCGTTCTGGACCACCTATCCCGAAGCGGTGTACCTCACGGGGGCAAAGCCAGTTGCTGTTCCCACGAGCGAAGCCAATGGGTTCCGCGTCACGGTCGAGGACCTCGAAAAGTACCGCACCCCGAAGACCAAGTTGCTGACTTTTGTTTCACCATCGAACCCCACTGGTGCGGTGGTTGCTCCCGAAGAGGTGGCGGCAATTGGTCGTTGGGCCGCGGAGCACGACATCTGGGTACTTGCCGATGAAATCTACGAGCACCTCGTCTACGGTTCGGCCAAGAATGTCTCGATGCCCGTCGTAGCTCCTGAGTTAGGGGATCGTTGGGTTGTGGTGAATGGTGTGGCGAAAACCTACGCCATGACTGGTTGGCGCGTGGGTTGGATGGTTGGTCCACAAGATGTCATGGACACCGCAATTACCTATCAGAGCCAAACCACCTCCAACATTTCAAACATTTCGCAACGCGCCGCCATCGCCGCCCTCGACGGGGACCTCTCGGCCGTGCTGGAGATGCGGGAAGCCTTTGACCGTCGTCGCCAAATTATGACTCGAATGCTCAATGAGATTGACGGCATTACCTGTGCCGAGCCCGAGGGAGCGTTCTACTGCTTCGCTAATGTTCAGGGCCTTTTGGGCCGCCCGATCTCCGGTCGCGTTTCGGAGACTTCTGCGGAACTCTCCTCCTATCTCCTTGAAGCCGTCAAGATTGCGGTGGTGCCGGGGGAGGCCTTCGGTGCTCCGGGTTTTGTCCGTTTGAGTTATGCACTTAATGATGGAGAGCTCGTCGAGGGTCTCGAGCGTGTCGCGCAATTCGTCGCCCAGGGTTAAGCACGAAGTTTTTCCCTTAGGCTGGGGGTACCCCCAACGAAAGGCAGTACGTGGCACGCGTTCTGGTTACCGAAGAAATCGCCAACTCAGGACTTGACGAGTTGCGTCAAGCCGGTCACGAAGTTGACATCCGACTGGGGCTGTCACCCGATGAACTCCTCGAGGCTGTCGTTGGTGCCCAGGCACTTATTATTCGCTCCTCCACTCAGGTAAACGCCGCAACACTCGAGGCGGGTAAAGATTTACTCGTGGTGGGTCGAGCCGGAATTGGCCTCGACAATGTCGATGTCAATCGCGCCACTGAACTTGGCGTCATGGTGGTTAACGCACCAGTTTCTAATATTCTCTCAGCCGCTGAACAGACCATGGCCCTGCTGTTAAGCCAGGCTCGCAATATTCCTCAAGCTCACTCGGCTCTCAAGCAGGGGAAGTGGGAGCGCTCGAAGTGGGAGGGCGTGGAACTCCACGGCAAGACCCTGGGCGTGATTGGCCTTGGCAAGATTGGCGCCTTGGTTGCTACCCGTGCGGCTGCTTTTGGTATGCGACTGGTCGGCTTCGATCCATTTATCTCCGAGGAGCGTGCGCGCACTATGGGCGTCCAGCTCATGACCTTGGACGAATTGCTAGGCGAGAGTGACTTCATTACCATTCACCTGCCGAAGAACAAAGAAACTACCAATCTCTTGAACGCTGAGTCACTAAAGAAGACCAAACCTGGCGTTCGTATCATCAACGTGGCTCGAGGCGGAATTGTCAATGAAGCCGATCTAGCCGCGGCCATTACGTCAGGACATGTTCAAGGAGCCGCCCTTGACGTTTTTGAGAAAGAGCCGACCACCGAATCGCCACTCTTTGAGCTTCCCTCTGTCGTGGTCGTTCCCCACTTAGGGGCCTCAACCATTGAAGCCCAAGACAAGGCCGGAATTACCATCGCCGAACAGGTGCAGTTAGCGCTCGCTGGGGACTTTGTTCCCTTCGCGGTCAATGTTTCCGCTGGTGAAGTTTCCAACACCGTCCGTCCCTTCATGGGCCTCGCGGAGGTACTGGGTCGATTTCTCGGAGGGCTGCTCGATGGCGAACCGGCCGACATGGAGATCTTCTACCAAGGCGAACTCGCTGGAGTATCAAACAAAATCTTGACTCTTTCCGCTCTCAAGGGACTCTTTGCGGCGACTGGTCACGAGGGCGTCTCGTTCGTGAACGCACCCCAGTTGGCCCAAGAGCACGGTGTGTCAGTGAGTGAGGTTGCGAGTCCCGATAGCCCAGAATTTGTAAACGTAATTACGGTCAAGTCGGGTGAGCATGCGGTAGCTGGAACATTGTTGACCTTGGGTACAAGGGTTGAAATGCGTATCGTGTCTATTGATGGCCACAGTGTTGAAATTACCCCCACCACCCACATGCTGGTGGTGCGAAACAATGACAAGCCGGGCATGATTGGCCGTGTGGGAACCGTCTTGGGAGAATCGGGAATCTCCATTGACCAGATGTCAGTGGCACCGAATCCGCACGCGAAGACAGCCCTGATGGTTCTTTCAACTCCGAGCGCGACTCCACAGTCGGTGGTTGATGTCCTCAACTCCTCCGAGGGACTCTTCGGTATTCACCTCATCACCCTGAAGTAAAGCGGACAGGAAGATCAGTCCTCTGGGTCGAAGGGCACGATTGGGGCGATAGCGTCCAAGCGAGCCATGACAACGTCAGTCAGAAGTGGCAGAACGTCGAGAGCCTTCATATTCTCGTGAACCTGCTCAACGTTTGACGCGCCAGTGATCACCGTTGAAACGTGCTCGTTCTTTACGCACCAAGCCAACGAGAGAGCGGCGAGAGAGACTCCGAGCTCGTCACTGATCTTCTTGAGTTCAGCAACTTTGGTGTTCGTCTTGGGGTTAGTCAGAATATCCTTTAGCCACTCGTAACCTGGCAGTGAAGCGCGTGATCCCGCGGGTACTCCGTTGAGGTACTTGCCCGTCAAGAGCCCTGAGGCCAATGGTGACCAGATGGTAGTGCCAAGACCAATATCTTCGTAGAGGCGAGCGTATTCCACCTCAAAGCGCTGACGGTGCAACAGGTTGTACTGCGGCTGTTCCATAACCGGCTTGTGGAGGTGGTGCTTGTCGGCGATGGCCCAGGCGGCGCGAATTTCGTCGGCACTCCACTCACTGGTTCCCCAGTACAGTGCCTGGCCGCGAGTAATCATGTCACTCATGGCCCAAACGGTCTCCTCGATTGGAGTGTTCTTGTCGGGGCGGTGACAAAACACGAGGTCCACGAAGTCAAGTCCCAAACGCTCGAGCGATCCCTCGATGCCTTGAGTGAGGTACTTGCGGTTCAGGGTGTTTTTCATGTTGGGCACGTTGTGGATGCCCCAGTACAACTTGGTGGAGATTACGTACTCGTGACGGGCCCAGCCGAGCTCTTTAATAGCGGCGCCCATAACGGATTCACTGCGTCCCGCTTCGTATCCCTCGGCGTTGTCAAAAAAGTTGACGCCGGCTTGCTTGGCGGCGTCCATTGATTCAGCGGCGAGTTTGACCGACTCGAGCTGTCCTTGCTTTGCGAAGGTCACCCATGAACCAAATGAGAGCACGCTCACCTGCAGGCCTGAACGGCCCAGTCGTCGGTAGATCATCTCGGCCATGTTGACTCCTTATGAGTTTTCTCGGACGGGCACCGTTGGCCACGTCTGATAGGAAAAAATACGAGGGCGGCGAGACTGCTTGAAAATTATTGCGTAAAGGCCTAGGAAGAAGCCACCCACTACGAGGACCAGAATTTTCAACACGATCTTAACGATTCCCACATCCGTCAGGTTAGCGGTTATCACTGTAGACAGGCTCAGTGCTGTGGGACTAAGGTGATGAGCATGATGACGCTCGCCTTGCTACTAGTTCACTAGGGCCGGGCACCGAAACGTCCGACCCCCGCACCAGCGGGGGTCTTTTTGTTTATTGAGGAGATGTAGGAAAATGCGAAAGAAGCACCAGCAACCAAGTGCGATGCCCTTTTCGAAGTATCGAGCTACGGTTCCCGTTGATCTGAAAGATCGCACCTGGCCGGACAATCGCCTGACGCACGCTCCTCGCTGGTGCTCAGTTGACCTGCGTGACGGCAATCAAGCCTTGGTGGACCCGATGGACCTGGACCGCAAGAATGTCATGTTCCAGCACCTGGTATCTATGGGTTTTAAAGAGATTGAGGTTGGATTTCCGTCCGCCTCACAACCAGATTTTGATTTCGTTCGCCACATCATCGAAAACAACCTGATTCCTCAGGATGTAACCATTCAAGTACTCACACAGTGTCGCCCCGATTTGATTAAGCGAACTTACGAGTCGCTGCATGGGGTACACCGTGCCATTGTTCACTTCTATAACTCCACATCGACCCTGCAACGTCGTGTGGTGTTCGGTTTAGATAAAGAGGGAATCACCAAAATTGCCACTGACGCGGCGGCGCTTTGTTTGACCCTCGAAGAAACATCGCCCGAAACTGATTTCTACTACGAGTATTCACCCGAGAGTTACACCGGGACCGAACTCGACTACGCCCTCGAGGTGTGTAACGCGGTGATGAGTGTGATTAAACCCACTCACGAACGTCCCATGATTTTGAATCTCCCGGCCACCGTTGAGATGTACACCCCAAATCTCTACGCCGACTCGATTGAGTATTTCTTGCGTCACGTTGACAACCGTGAGGCGGTAATTCTCTCGCTGCACCCACACAATGACCGCGGAACCGGTGTGGCCGCCGCTGAACTCGGAGTCTTGGCCGGAGCCGACCGCGTGGAGGGAACACTCTTTGGCAATGGCGAGCGCACCGGCAATGTCGATGTGGTCAACTTGGCCCTGAACTTATTTAGTCAAGGTATCGACCCTGAACTAGATATCTCAGATATTGACAAGGCCAAGCACATAACCGAATACGCAAATCGTCTGCCTATTCACATGCGCCACCCCTACGTGGGTGAACTTGTCTACACCGCCTTTTCCGGTTCGCACCAAGACGCGATCAAGAAAGGCATGGCGGTCATGGGCGATGAGTATGAGGTGTGGGAGGTTCCCTACCTCCCGATTGACCCCAAGCACACTGGCCGCACCTACGAGGCAATTATCCGGGTGAATTCCCAATCGGGCAAGGCTGGTCCGGCCTTTGTTCTTCAGTCCGAACACGGGCTTGACATGCCTCGAGCGATGCAGGTCGAATTTCAACGGGCCGTTCAAGAGCGCACGGAACGTACCGGCACTGAAATTTCATCAGCTGAAATCTGGGATGTCTTCACTACTACCTACACCCCAACTAATCCCACAATTCAATTGTTGTCCAGCGAGGTGGTAGCGGACAAGAACCACACCCGCATCACCGCCCAACTCGTTGTTGATGGCGAACAAACCTCGGTACAGGGTGAGGGAAATGGCCCCATTGACGCGATGATGGACGCCCTGCGACGCGAGCTAAACGTGAACTTTACGGTGCGCGATTATCACGAGCACGCACTTACCTCGGGGTCCTCAGCTTCGGCCGTGGCCTACGTTGAGGCCGAGGGCGAAGACAACTCGCTGTGGTGGGGCGTTGGACTTAGCTCCTCAATTCTCGATGCGTCGCTCGAAGCGGTCGTCTCGGCGGCCAATCGGCGACGAAATTAGGGCGGCTAGTCGCGCAGCGTGGCAGTGAGTGCGTGCGAAGCGTGCGTGCGCTCGTAGGCGTCAATTGAGTCGGACTGGCGCAGGGTCAGGCCAATGTCATCCCAACCCTGGAGAAGTCGTTCCTGGGTCATCGAGTCCATCGCGAAGGGCTGAGACCAGTCGAACTCGGGCACTTCTACGGTGAGATGGCGCACATCAACGAGCACTGGAGTCTGGGGGGACTGCTCGATGATGCCTTGTAGTTGCTCGACGAGTTCAGCTGAGAGTTGAACAATAACTAGGCCTTGCTTCGAAGAGTTGTTGCGGAAGATGTCTCCGAATGCTGAAGAGATGATGGCCCCAAAGCCATAATCCATCAGTGCCCAAACGGCGTGCTCGCGCGATGATCCGGTGCCAAAACGTGGACCCGCCACCAAGATAGATGCACCTTGGTGCTGGGGCTGGTTTAAGACGAATGCGGCATCTTCGCGCCACTCGCTAAAGAGTCCGAGTCCAAAACCAGTGCGCTCGACTCGCTTCAGCCACTCGGAAGGGATGATTTGGTCGGTGTCCACGTCAGAGCGACGCAGAGCAACAGCCTTGCCCTCGACGAGTGAAACGGGCTTCATCGCGAAACCTCATCGGGAGTAGCGAAGCGGCCCAAAATCGCAGTTGCCGCAGCCACCGCCGGAGAGAGTAGGTGCGTGCGACCATTACGTCCTTGGCGCCCCTCAAAGTTTCGGTTGGAGGTCGAGGCGCTGCGCTGTCCGGGGGAGAGTTGATCGGGATTCATGCCTAGGCACATTGAACACCCCGGCTCACGCCATTCAAATCCGGCATTACGGAACACTTGGTCGAGACCTTCGGATTCGGCCTGCTTTTTTACGCGGTGTGAACCCGGAACAACGAGCGCGCGTACCGATGGTGCCACATGCCCCTGGGCCGCAACGGCTGCTGCGGCGCGCAAGTCCTCAATGCGAGAGTTTGTGCACGAGCCAATAAACACGACATCAACGGGAATCTCACGCATGGGCGTATTGGCGAGTAAGCCCATGTAGTCAAGGCTCCGTTGAGCGGTTGCGCGCTCCTCGGAATTGCTGAGTGTCGCGGGGTCAGGAACCACACCATCTATGGCCACCACTTGGGCGGGGTTAGTGCCCCATGTCATGAATGGCGTAAGAGAAGAGGCGTCAATAATGACTTCGTGGTCGAAGTTAGCGTCCCCATCGCTCACCCAACCGAGCCAGCTTTGCGAGAGTAAATCAAACTTGCCCATATCAATGTTGGGTCGGCCCTTTAAGTAGTCGATGGTTTTTGCATCGACTCCGATAAGACCCGCACGAGCACCCGCTTCAATCGACATGTTGCAAACAGTCATGCGACCCTCCATCGAGAGCGCCGAGATAGCGGGGCCACGATACTCAATAACGTAGCCAGCGCCTCCGCCAGTGCCCAAGCGCTGCACAATCGCTAGAACGAGGTCTTTGGCACTCACCCCTTCGGGCAGAGTGCCCGTAACGGTGACGGCCATAGTCTTGGCCTTTTGCTGGGGCACTGTTTGCGTGGCGAGAACGTGTTCGACCTCGCTGGTACCGATTCCAAAGGCCAATGCCCCGAAGGCACCGTGAGTCGAAGTGTGCGAGTCGCCGCACACGATGGTCATGCCCGGCTGCGTTGCGCCAAGTTCAGGTCCGATCACGTGGACAATACCTTGGTTCTCGTGACCGCGAGGAAAAAGAGTTACGCCGAACTCTTTGCAGTTCACTTCGAGGGCTTCAAGCTGACGCTGAGAGGTCGGGTCAGCTACCGATACGGAGAGCGGCTCGGTAGGAACATTGTGGTCGGCGGTTGCGAGTGTTAGTTCAGGTCGACGCACGACTCGGTTACTGAGACGCAGTCCGTCAAAGGCTTGGGGACTCGTAACCTCGTGCACTAAGTGCAGGTCAATGTAGAGAAGTGCGGGCTCGCCTTCGGGAGCGGCAACGAGATGCTCGTCCCATAGTTTTTCGTAAAGGGTCCTACCCATTATCGGATGGCGTGAATAGTCACGGTCAGCGTTCCCGAGGGGGCGTCGTAGGCCACCACTTCACCAATCTTGTGACCCAATAATGCCGAGCCAAGAGGGGAAGTCGGGGAGGCGACCAGAACACCTTCGGGCTTTTCTTCAATACTGCCAATGAAAAATTCTTGCGCTTCATCGGCGGAGTCGCCTTCGTAGATAACCGCCACGATGGATGCGTGTTGAACTTGGCCGGCGGTCTCATCTCGTGCCACGAGTTCGTGATTACGGATGACCTGGTCGATTTGACGGATGCGCGACTCCATCTTCCCCTGGTCATCTTTCGCGGCGTGGTAGTCACCGTTCTCAGAAAGGTCTCCCAGGAGGCGGGCAGCTTCGATAACTCGGGCGATCTCGGTACGGCCGACCGTGGTCAGGTGGTGGTACTCCGCTTTGAGTTTTTCTAGTGTTTCTTTTGTAATTCGGTGGATTTCGCCAGCCATGGCCGTTCCTTGGTCTTAGGTAGTCCAAATTGTACCGTGAAACGGCCCAAATCCCCTAAGTCGTTTTGCCTTGAGGGGTTGCGTCTAGCAAAATAGATAAAAGGAGGAGTCATGGTTACACATAGCGTTGCCGTTATTGGTGGCGACGGGATTGGCCCTGAGGTCACCTCCGCTGCCCTCGAGGTCGTGGCGGCCCTCGGCGTCCAGCTCGAAACCACCGAGTTTGATCTCGGCGCCACTCGCTACTTGCGCGACGGCTTCGTTCTTGATAATGCCACTCTGGAATCTCTGCGTAGTTTCGACGCCATCATGCTCGGAGCGATTGGTCCCGCCATTGGCGACACTCGCATTCCGGGGGGAACGTTGGAACGTGGACTGCTACTCAAGATGCGGTTCGGCCTTGATCTCTATATCAACTACCGCCCATTCTTTGGCGTTACCGGTTCACTCGCTGCAGGTCGTGATTTCGCTATTGTGCGGGAGAACACCGAGGGCCCGTACGCCGGAGAGGGTGGGACCCTTCGTTACGGAACGCCAAACGAAGTTGCCACGCAAGGTTCTGTTAACACTCGCTTCGGGGTTGAGCGCTGTGTACGGTACGCCTTCGAGCGCGCGAACGCTCGATCAGTAAAAAAAGTGACTTTAGTTCACAAGACCAATGTCCTTACCTTCGCCGGCGACTTATGGAGCCGGGTCGTGGCCGAAGTTTCGTCCGAGTATCCACAGGTCGAGGTTGAGTACAACCACGTCGACGCGGCTTGCATTTATTTGGTGGAGCAGCCCGAGCGCTATTCCATCATCGTGACCGATAATTTATTTGGCGACATCTTGTCAGACCTCGCGGGATCGGTAACGGGCGGTATTGGCTACGCCGCGAGCGCCAATCTCAATCCGGCCAGGACGGGGGCTTCTCTCTTCGAGCCAGTCCACGGTGCGGCTCACGACATCGCTGGTCAGGGTAGGGCCAACCCGCTCGCCGCAATTTCTTCGGCCGCGCTCATGCTCGAACATCTCGAAGAGTTCACCGCGGCTACCAAATTGGCCCAAGTCGTGCGAGACTTTGAACCAGGCGCCAGCGCACTCGAAACTCGCGCAGTCCTCGACGCAATAAAAGGAAGGTTATAGATGCCGATTACCCCCACGAAGAAGATTTGGGTCAACGGAACACTCGTTGACTGGGAGAAGGCGACAACCCACGTCTTGAGTCACACGCTGCACTACGGCACTGGCGCCTTCGAAGGTATTCGCGCCTACAAAACCGCTACTGGTCCCGCAGTATTTCGCCTTCGCGAACACATGGTTCGCCTCCACAACAGCTGCAAAATTCTCATGATTGACCTGCCCTACAGCGTCGATCAACTGGTCGACGCGGCCAAGGAGGTCGTTCGCGTTAACGACCTCGGAGATGGCTGCTACCTGCGCCCGCTGGTCTACTTGGGCTACGGCGAGATGGGCATCAACCCACTCAACTCTCCAGTGGAGACAATCATTGCCGCGTGGCCGTGGGGTGCGTACCTCGGGGACGAGGGCGTAGAAAATGGCGTGAAGATGAAAATTTCTTCGTGGAATCGTCACCACCCGAATGTGTTTCCCACGGGTTCTAAGACTGTTGGGGCATACGTGAATTCCAGCCTCGCGAAAGTTGAAGCCCTCAAGGCCGGTTACGACGAAGCAATCATGCTCGGCACCGATGGCCGTATCTCTGAGTGCTCGGGCGAGAATTTGTTCATCGTCCGCGATGGTCTGCTCATTACCCCTCCTTCGAGTGAAGCCGGTGCCCTAGCGGGCATCACCCTTCGTTCAGTGGTTCAGATCGCCACCGACCTGGGCTACGAGGTCCGTTTTGAATCACTTCGTCGAGATGACCTCTACGTCTGTGACGAAGCCTTCTTGACCGGCACAGCAGCCGAGGTGGTCCCGATTGGTTCGGTGGATGACCGCGCGGTGGGCACCGGCAAGCCCGGTCCCATCACCAAGAAGATTCAATCAACGTACGCTTTGGCGGTTCGAGGAGAGATTCCCGCCTACGAAGCGTGGCTTGACCGCGTCTAATTTCTAAACCCCCGAACACTAAACTGCCAGTATGAGCCAACCCTCCTACGTTCCAATCTCACCCGCTGGTGAAGTACGACCTTCGATGAAGACGCAAAATCCTGAGATTGGACGAGTACCGAAGAAGGGCCTCTTGGGCGCTCCACGGGTTAACTCTGGCGCGAATGCCGGTACTCCCGCACCCAACGAGGGTTTCGCCTTTACCGTGACCGAACGAGTACTAGCGAAGTTCAAGTTTGAGCACGAACACGACCGTCATAATGTCGTGACCGCGGTGGCGCTATTGGCGGGAAAGCGCGCCAGCGTAAGTGGCCGCGCGCCCACGCTCAACGATATTCATGCCGTCATGGCCGAATTTGAATTGACCGGCTCGAAAATCTCGGCGGCCCAGGGAGCGGAGTTTGCGGGCCTTGCTCATAGCTACCCGGCCCAACGAAATTTCGTTGATCTCCACTAAGACATCATGACTCTAAGCAATACCGACACTGAACTAATCCGCCGTTGCTTCATCAAGTTCGGCCCTGAGGCAGTCTTAGATGTTGTCGACCAGCTGGACTTGCGATCTGGCTCACAATTAAAGGCGGTCGTGGGTATCCCGCTGCGTACGCTTCAACAAAAGCGCGACACCGTCAGCTTTGCTACCACGGCGCCGCTACCGGCATTGCAAGGGATGCTCGAAGTTATGGCCCACGAAACCCTGGACCGGGTCGTAGAGGTCCTGGGTGACAACGCGGAACTTCCGACCAAAGAACAACTCAGTGACGCCATTGCGACGGTTCAAGCTGAAGGCGCTGACGATAACCACGTAGTGGCGTTACTGGCGTTCGCGATTGCCAACGAATTCCCCGCGAGCCCACATTGCGTTTCGTTGCTCGATGAACGGGCCGAATGGAAATTGCCCGAGTTGCCCGAGGTCGTGAAGTTGGGGTCACTCTTGCAAGAAAAAGAAAGTAACGACGAGATCAAGGCACAGCGACAGGCTCGCCGTGCGGCCGAGAAGGCCAAGAAGAAGGTGGTCGCGACTCCAGTGGTCCACACAAAAAAGAAGTCTCCGACTCCAGTGACAAAAGCGCAGCCCGCGGTGACGACCTCGACTCCGCCATCACTCGCGGCTAGTTTGACCATTGATCGACGCAAGTACATCTTCACGCCTCTCGAGAGTGCATCCTTTGACACCGATCACCCATTGGTGGGATTCGTCATTCACACCGAGGTGCCCTTTAGTGAAGTCGACCCCACTCAACCCGAGGTCAGCGCTAAGGAGCGCTACGCCTTGGTGCTCGGAGTAGGCGAGAATGAGCTCTTGATTCGCGGCGTCTACTCAAAAGAGACTCCCCGCCGTCATCTCTTTGGCGCGTGGCGCCGATTGGGCTTGGACCACGTTTCCTACATCGATGAGAATCGTTTAATCATTCGTAATGCGAATGGCTCCTTCGCCAAGGTTGGCGAATTGACCAACGATGAGTGGAACGCGATTTTCTAGTTTTTTCGCGAGCGCAATAAAAGGGCCACGCCGACCAGACTAAGGATCACGCCAGCGATTTGCACGCCAATCGAACCGCTGTGAGAGTTCTGCCCGAGGAGGAAGTATTCGTCCGCCGAGCGCACCAGCCCCCACAGCACGAGTGCCACACCACTGACTAGACCAACTCGGCGGGAACGAACTTCGAGTCCAAGGGCGCCCAGCCAAATAGCGGTGTCTTCGAGTCCTTGCAGTATGGGAACGGGCACGCGCTTTCCCACCTGGCCGTGGTAGTAAAAACCGAACCATTGATGGGTCAGGTGTCCGCCACCGGCGTACATGAACTGTGGACCGAGGAATCGACCGAGGGCCCAACCAAGCAACAGAGCGGGTATCAGTCGGTCGAGAAAGGCTAGTGAAGAGAGGCTGGGCCACAGGCGACGCTGCATGAGGATGCCCACCGGTATGGCCAGGGCGATACCGCCAAAGCTTGCGAGTCCACCGTTCCATAGCGCAAACCACTGTCCGGGGTGGTGGTTGTAGAAAGACCAGTTTGTGGCGAGGTGGGCAAGACGTGCACCGACGAGGCCCGCGAGAATGATGCCAGTTGAGAAGAGCCAGAACTGAGCGGTTCGTACGTGGGCTTTTTCGAGCCGAGCTTTGGCGTAGTAGTACGCCACGGTTGCGGCCAGCCCAAGGCCCATACCGTAGAGATAGAGGTGGATCGGTCCGAAATGGAGTTGCGTCGGAAAGGGGCCCACGGACTAGCCGCGAGGTCGACGAACGCCAGCGAAGCCATAACCAAGGCGCAGGGGCACGATGTGCACGCGAGTACCAGTCATTTCCGCTTCAATCATGCGACTACGTCCTATGTACATTGCAACGTGCGCGGAGCCGTGCCAGCCATAGAACACCAGGTCGCCGGGTCGCATCGCGTAGAGCGGAACAGGAATTGTTTCATTCCACTGCGCTCCTGAGTAGTGACTCAGGTAAATATGCGCCGCGTTGTAGGCGAGCATGATCAGACCTGAACAGTCAACACCATGGCGGCTCGCGCCACCCCATACGTAGGGAACTCCCTGGAGGCGAAGGGCGGCAGCAATCGCGATATTCGCTCTCGAGTTGGGTGGTGGAACGGGAAAGTGTGAGCCCGGGTGTTGACGGTGCCACTTGGCGAGGTAGGCCGCGTTTTGAGCGTTCTGCACCGCTTGGAGAATGGCGCGAATTTGTCGATTAACGCTATTGAGTTTGGCTTGCTCCTTGCGCTGGAGGGCGAGACCTTGAGCAAGGGCGTTGTTGGCAACTCGAGTGAGGGCGGCCGCTTGGCTTTCTTGGGCGTACAAGATTTCACGTTGGGCGGTGAGCTGAAGGCGGTAGTTCATCAAGTTAGAGATGCGAGTGGTGATGTTGCCCTGGGCCAACCGGGAATACAGATTGATGGTGCCGATCTTGGCGGCGTTCGCCCCAAAGAGAGGGTTGTTACCCTGAGTGGCGCCGTTGGTGACGTAGGCGAAAAGAACGTCTGATTTCAGCTGCTGATTACCACTCGAGACGCGCCGCTTGATATTGGCGACGATGGTGCGGGTATTGGCAATCTTGGAGGCGATGGCGGTGAGCTTGCCGTGGGCTTGAACGTACTTTTGCTCGAGCCCGGCGACTTGGAGGTCAACCTTTTGCTTCTCGGCCAGAATTGTCCGGGCGAGGGCGCGCTTTTGGGCGAGGGTGGTGGCCCCGGCCTCCGTGGCGATCGAGAGGGTTGAAAGTACGAGCGAAATGGTCGCCAGACCAAGCATTGCGCCGCGCCACACTGGGGAGCTCTTTCGAGTGCCGTGTTTCATCTCATCAAGGCTACCGGCAGGTAGGGCTAACGGGGTAGGTAATATTCCCTTGTTTCACTACCTTTTAAAAGTTGCTGGCACCCGTTTGGACCCACCGAGGTGAATTCTGAGTCATTTGGCCAAGGAGAGTGGGGGCTCTAAATACTTTTGCGTGGCAATCTTCTAGGCTCGCGATGTGAATGTAACGATGCTTCTTTGCGATTCGGCCCAAGTCGCCGACGGAAAACTCTTCATTTTGGGTGGTGGCTGGTCGGTCACCGGCCCCGGTCCAGTACCCAGTGCGGTTGCCATCAAGGTGGCGATTGACGCGCACGAGTTCAATAGCGTTCATCACTGGGAACTATTTTTGGAAGACGCTGATGGGCGACCGGTGATGTTCCCAACACCCGAGGGCGACCAGAGCGTGGAGGTTCGTGGCGACTTTCAGGCCACCGCTCCCGAGGGACTGCCCGCCGGGACTCCGGTGGATATTCCACTGGCGGTCAATTTTGGACCATTGCCCCTGCAGCCGGATGCACGTTTTGTGTGGCGCTTCGTGGTCGATGGCGAATCACTGCCGGGTGCTTCGACGGCCTTTACTACCCGACCACTATCGGTCGAACTTTAGGCGTTGAGCCAACGCTCCGAAAAAACGAGAGCGCAGAGGTTTTTGCGTCTGCTCGAAGGCGCCAAGGGTGAGATTGCTCGAGACCTTCCCTGGATTAAACACTCTGATCCGTGGGCGATTTACGTGAGCGAGGTCATGCTCCAACAGACCCAAGTCTCCCGTGTGGTCGAGCCCTGGGCCAACTTCATGAAGCAATTTCCGACGCCAAGCGCCTTAGCGCACGCCCCGCTCGCCGAGGTGCTGGTGGCGTGGCAGGGTTTGGGCTTTGCCCGCCGAGCGAGGTTTTTGCACGAGGCGGCGGCAGTCATGGTGCGTGATTTTGGTGCTCGCGTTCCCCAGAGCTTGGCTGAGCTGCGCTCCTTACCTGGAATTGGCGAGTATTCGGCGGCCAGTATTGCGTCATTCGCCTATGGCGAGCCGGTGATTGTTCTCGATACGAACGTTGCGCGAATACTCTCTCGAGCGATCGCGGGGCGCACACTGTCGCTGTCGGATTTGCGCGAGGTTGCGGGGTACTTTGGTGAACTCGGTGAGAGTGCGGTGGTGAATCAGAGCCTCTTGGACTTTGGGGCGAAATTCTGTCGCGCAAGACCTGACTGCGAGTCCTGCCCCGCTCGCACATCGTGTGCGTGGAAAAAGGTAGGGGGAGAGGACCCGGCGCCTAACTCCGCCAAAGTTTCTAAACCGCAGTCGCCTTTTCAGGGTTCACGACGTCAACTTCGAGGACAGATACTTAAGGCTCTGCATCACGGACCGCTCCTGGAACGTGCAGTCTTGAAAAATGTCACTGACCCGCGCACGAGCGAAGTCCTAGTTGAATTAATCACCGAAGGTATGGTGCAAAAGCATGGCCGAAGCGTTCGGCTGGCGGGCGACAAACGGTAGTCTCGGTGACATGAACGAACTCACTGTTGACCAGTACCGCGATGCGGTCGCAAACTTCCCTACGGGACTAGTGGTGGTGACCGCCAAAGTGGAGGGCGAACTCTTGGGCTTTACCTGCCAAACCTTCGGTTCACTCTCACTCGAACCACCCCGCGTGCTCTTCGCCGCTGGTAATCAGGGCTCGACGTGGCCCAAAATCAAAACCACGACATCGGTGGCCATCAGCATCTTGGGGGCCTCGCAAGAGCAGGTAGCCCGCGCCATGGCAACCTCGGGCCAGCACAAGTTTGACGAGGTTAAAACCACGCCCGCCAACAACGGGGCTCCGCTCATCGTGGGAGCGCTGGCGCACCTCGAAGGAGAGATTGAGCGCATTGAAAACTACGGCGACCACGACATCGCTTCGGTTCTTGTCACCCAGGCCACCTTCATTGAGGGCGTACCGCTGGTCTACTGCCAAAGGTCTTACAAGTTCCCTCAGTAGCCCGCACCTTTCTTCTACTATGAAAGAACAATGCAGTAGGGGGGTAGTGAGTAGTGGGAATAGTGATGTACGTCCTCTTCGGCTTCGTTACGATACTTCTGCTCGCTGGTGTTGTACTTCGCCTGAGAAAACTCGTTCGAGATAAACGTCGGCGTGCTTTGATCGGGGTGGACCCGCGCCTGCGCTATAGCCCGCCACCGGCGCATGAACCCGTCAAGAGTTTTCGGCGCTTAGAGCCTGGCGAGTCGGCCAGTGAATATGTGGTCGAAACACCTCGCATTGACCCGGTCAAACGACAATTCTTTGATGATGGCGAAGATCGCTTTGACCAACTGCCCAAGCCCGGTGGTCGCGGTCGCCACAGCAACGACTGGCTCCTAGATCGCTCACGTCGACGTACAGACCCGGTTCGCATACTCGTTCTGTTGATCCTGGCTGTAGTGGTTGCCCTAGCTGGTTGCGGAGTTGCGTGGTACGTGTTGCATCATCACCCAGTTCATCACTGAGTAATTGCTAGCTCATTCAACAACCAAGCAATGACCTCTGCTTCGTCGCGCCAGGCGTCGTATCTTCCGGTCGGGCCAGAGTGACCGGCACCCATTTCCGTCTTCAAGATTGCCTGATTCTGATCAGATGCGTCGCGAAGTTTCAAAACCCACTTCGCTGGTTCCCAGAAACCAACCCGAGAATCGTTTAGGCCTCCCGCACAATACAGGTGAGGATAGGTGCGTGGGGCCCCATCGGCATTAGTGGCACTTACGTTGTCGTAGGGCGAGTAACTCTTCATCGTGGCGTAACTCAGATCACTCGCTTCGGGGTTTCCCCACTCTTCCCATTCACCAACGGTCAGAGGCAGTGATGCGTCGAGCATGGTGGTAACCACGTCCACGAACGGCACCTCGGCAATGATCGCGTGGAAGAGGTCGGGCGCGAGGTTCATTACCGCACCCATCAACAACCCCCCCGCCGAACCACCGCGAGCGGCGAGTAGTGCAGGAGTTGTCCAGCCTGAATCAACCAGGTCGCGCGCCACGCGCACGAAGTCACTAAAGGTCGTGGGCTTTTGGGCGAGTTTGCCCATCTCGTACCAACGACGCCCCATTTCACCACCACCACGGATGTGGGCGATGGCGTAGATCACACCGCGGTCCAGCAAGGAGAGGCGCATTGCGGAGAAGCGTGGATCGATAGAAATTTCGTAGCTGCCGTACCCATAGAGCAAGAGTGGTGCGGGACCCTTGGGTCTCAGCGAGCCATCAGCTAGGAGTTCAGCCTGGTTTCGATGGGCCACGAGCGTGACCGGAATACGCTCACCGTCTGAAGCGGTGGTCCACCAGCGTCCCGTGACGTAGTCGGATTCCTCGTAACCGCCCAACACCTCTTGTTGCTTCAAGATAACCATCTCTTCGGTATCGACGTTAAAGGTAGCGACCAGTGAGGGCGTGGTCATAGAAGCCATCGCCACGCGTAGGTGTGTTGTTTCGTAGTTGGGGTTACCACCCGTACCCACTGATGAGGGATAAGCGGGAGCCGGTACTAAATGAGAGCGCTCAAGGAGGTCGCTACCGAAGGGGTCGTCACCAACCTGCAGTTGCACGACACGAAGTGCGGGACAGCCTTCACTCCGCTCTCCAATGGCCAAGAAGGTTGCGAAGGCGTCGACACCTTCGAGTCGGCTACCGGGTCGCTCGGGAATGATTTCACGCCAAACACTGTCTTGCACTCGACGGGCCATGAGGCGAAAATCCGTCGCCCCTTCGTTGGTGGTCTTTAACCACCAGGCGTCGCCGCGTTGGTCAACAAAGTGTTCGAGGTCATACTCCACACCAAAGTTGCGAGCCTCGACGACTCGAGGATCTGAAAGTGGGGCTGCAGCATCGATGTAGCGGAATTCACTGGTCATCGAAGATCCGATTTGGATTCCGATGATGGCTTCATCACGACTCTTGCCGATACCAATGGAGTACTGCGCATCGTCTTCTTGGTAGACGAGGTGGTCCTCGGACTGTTCACTGCCAATGGCGTGTCGCCATACCTGCCAGGGGCGCATCGCCTCGTCGACCTTGGTGTAGAAGAAATACTTCGCGTCGGCAGCCCACGCAAAGCCGTAGTAAACGTCTTGGAGAAGATCGGGCAAGGTGCCCTGACCGGTAATCGAACGAATGGTCACGGTGTGGCGCTCGCTGCCTTCGAAGTCGGTGCCGACGGCAATCCACTGGTCATCGGGGCTTAGGGCGAAAACGCCAACCGACAAAAAGTCGTGACCCGCCGCTTCTTTATTTTCGTCGAAGATGATTTCTTCTCCCACGAGTTGTTCGAGGCCGATTTCGGGTGGATTGTCACCACTTCCCTCGGCGGGGACGCGACAGCTAATGGGGTAGTTGAGTCCCTCTTCCGTGCGTTCGAAGTACCACCAGCCACGGCGGCGCACGGGAACGGACATATCGGTCTCTTTGATGCGACCTTTAAACTCCTGAAACAGAGTCTCGCGGAGTGGTTCCAGTGGGGCAATCACCTCTCGGTAGTGCGCATTCTCCGCCTCGAGGTGGGCAATGGTCGCGGGACTACGCTCCATAAGCCAGTAATAGTCGTCAACGCGGGTGTCACCGTGTCGGGTAATGCTGAAGGGTCTCTTAGGGGCACTGGGTGGCGTGGGCATAGCTCTACTTTGTCAGGCTCGCGGTCAGAACGTCAGCCGGAGTTAGTACTATGAGCGTAGGGTAAATACCCGATAGGAGCACGATGGCAATAGACAACCTGGACTTCAGCCGATACCAACTGGGCTGGAGTGACGATCAAATTCCCGTGTTCAAGCCCAAAAAGGGCATTAATGAGGCCATCGTCCGCGAAATGTCTCAGATTAAGAGCGAAGAGCCCTGGATGTTGGAATTTCGTTTGCGCGCTCTGCAGAACTTTGAGCGCAAGCCCATGCTGCCGTGGTTCGCTTCACGGATGCCCGACTTGGACTTCAACGACATCTACTACTACATCAAGCCCACCGAAGGTCGAGTCGACTCGTGGGAGGACCTTCCCGACGCAATCAAGAATACCTACGAGCGCTTGGGTATTCCTGAAGCGGAGCGTAAGTACCTCGCTGGAGTGACCGCACAATACGAATCAGAGGTTGTCTTTCACCGCAATCGCGAAGACCTCGAACGCCTTGGCGTCTTGTTCTGCGACATGGACACCGCAGTTCGCGAATACCCAGAACTCGTACGCAAGTACTTCGGTACCGTCATTCCACCTAACGACAACAAGTTCGCTGCACTGAACTCGGCGGTGTGGAGTGGTGGTTCATTCATCTACGTTCCCCCCGGCGTCAAAGTTGATCAGCCACTGCAGGCGTACTTTCGTATCAACACCGAGAACATGGGACAGTTCGAACGAACTCTCATCATTGCCGACGTTGGTTCGCAAGTTCACTATGTCGAGGGCTGCTCTGCACCTATTTACTCAACTGACTCACTGCACTCCGCGGTGGTCGAGCTCGTCGCCCTCGAGGGTGCACGCATTACGTATACGACCATTCAAAACTGGTCAAATAACGTCTACAACTTGGTAACCAAGCGCGCCCGTGCAGAAGCCGAAGCGCACGTTGAGTGGATCGACGGGAACATTGGCTCGCGTCTCACAATGAAGTACCCCGCGGTTTATCTCATGGGACCCAAGGCTTCGGGAGAGGTTCTTTCCGTGGCCTACGCGGGAGCGGGTCAGGTTCAAGATGCGGGCGCGAAGATGGTTCACTTCGCCCCCGAGACCACCTCGACGATTATTTCTAAGTCAATCTCCAAAGATGGCGGACTCACGGCGTACCGCGGACTCGTCAAAGTCGAAGAGGGCGCCACCGGCGCCAAGAGCTTCGTCCGTTGCGACGCATTGCTGCTGGACGAAATGTCAACCTCCGAGACCAAGCCATATATGGAAGTGGGCGAGCGAGACGCTTCGATTGGCCACGAAGCCACTGTTTCGAAGATTGGTGACGATCAACTCTTTTATCTCATGAGTCGTGGACTCAGTGAAGCCCAAGCTATGGGTCTAATCGTGAACGGATTTATTGAGCCAGTAACGCGAACTCTCCCAATGGAATATGCCGTTGAGTGGTCACGCCTTATTGAGTTGCAAATGGAGGGTTCCATTGGCTGAGCAACTCTGCTCGGTTGGTGCAACACTATGAGTGTGGGTATGCGTGAAGAGTGCAAGCACTTTCAGTCCCGGACCTATCAGTCCGGCGAAGTTGCACGCTTTTGTGTATTAGGTAACGCTCCCGACCAACCCTGGAGCTGCCCCGATGGGTGCGTGACGTACGAACGTCGTTTCGCTGATGTTGGTTGGTCGCACGGAACCCTGATTCCCGCCCCCACACAGCCCGAGCCCGTCTCACAGGTTCCGCTGGATGACCGTCGCGAGATTTTAGATATGGCGAGTGAGATCGTGAATGCCGTAGCACCCGATCTCATTGCCGAGCGGCGGGCCGCACTCGACGCGCAGGCCAAGAAGGATCGCCAAGCTCGTCGCTTTTGGCGCCGTAACCGCGATAACTAGAACGACAAGACCGGTACACTTCCAAGGCCCCTATGAATACCTTTTCTACCTCCGCCCAACTGTTGCTCGCCAATGACGAGAGCCGAAAAGGCGCTTGGGACCTTTTTGTCGAAGTCGGGTTGCCCACCACTAGCGATGAAGTGTGGCGTTACGCACCTCTCAGAGATTTTTCGTTAGATCGATTCGCTAATTTCGAGCCTCTCACCGAACGGGCAATCTCAACTCATGGCGCCGAACTACTCGCGGGACCATCTGTCTTGATTGTCAATGGAGCGGTCAAGAGCACAAATCTCCCTAACGGAGTAAGCATTGAAAGCTCCCAAGCACCTGCCACCTTGGACCGGTCGCCTGTCCTGGAACGGTACGCCTCAGACTCTTTCGCCCTCTTGAACCTGGCCCTCGCACCACAGACCATCACAATCACCGTCGCACCAGGTACCCGTGTAAGCGAGCCAATCGCCCTGGTGCACGAGACGACGGCGGGAGTTAACTTTGCGCGCACTCACATTGTCGTGGGTGACAATTCCTATGCCTCGTTCGTAGAGTATTTCGACGGCGCGCCCGACGCGCTTGTTGTACCGCTGAGCGAGTACCAAGTCGGAGAGCAGGCCACTTTGGAACTCTTCACCTGCCAGCGTTTGGCCAGTACCGCTTGGCACATTGCTCGCTCGACGGGCTACCTCGAAAAATCAGCCAAACTGCAGCAATCAATCATTGGATTAGGTGCGCACTACAACCGCTCGCGCAATGATGCCCATCTCTTGGGTACCGCGGCTTCCAATGAGCTACGTACGACCTTCTTGGGATCTGGCTCGCAGGTCCAAGATTTTCGCACTCGCCAGTATCACGTCGCGGCTCGGACCGAGTCGCGCTTGCTTTCCAAGGGTGCGGTGGCGGGGGACTCACGTTGCGTCTATACCGGCTTGATTGAAATTGAAAAGGGTGCCAAGCGCACCGATGCGCGTCAAACCAACCACAACTTGCTGCTCTCGAGCACGGCTCATGCCGACTCGGTTCCCAACTTGGACATTCGTGAGAATGATGTGATGTGCGCGCACGCTTCGACCGTTGGTCCACTGGACGAATTGCAGCGCTGGTACCTCGAATCTCGTGGAGTCAGACCACGCGATGCGCAACGGCTGATGATTGAGGGTTTCTTCACAGAGATGCTGGTTGGCGCACCGACGGAGATTATTAGTGGCGTACGTGAAGATGTCACCCGCGTTCTTACCGAAGAAAAGGTAGTCCTGTGAGCATCGATATAGGAGCAATTGCTGACTTCATTAGTGGCGAGGCCACGAAGGTCGAAGTCGAAGGTCGGACTTTGGTCGTTGTTCGCATTCAGAATGATTTCTACGTGCTCGATGATCGCTGCAGTCACGAAGACTACGCGCTCTCTGAAGGAGTTGTTGATGCCGCGAGTTGCGAAATCGAATGTGCCCGACATGGCGCCATGTTCTCGCTCGTTGACGGAACTCCCCAATCATTCCCAGCGACGAAGCCTGTTCGCACCTATAAAACTGCGGTTACTAATGACCGAGTGGAAGTGACAATTTCATGAGCGAATTAGTAATAACCGACCTTCGGGCCGAGGTGGCGGGCAAGGAAGTTCTTAAAGGAATTTCACTGACCATGAAGTCAGGTGAAGTTCACGCCATCATGGGGCCAAACGGATCGGGTAAATCTACCCTGGCTCACGTGTTGAGCGCGCATCCCGGGTACAAAGTCCTTGGGGGTTCGGCGACTCTCGACGGGGTAGACCTGCTGGCACTCGACGCGAGCGAGCGTGCTCGGGCCGGTCTGATGCTCGCCATGCAACAGCCCGTTGAAGTTCCGGGAGTTCGTCCAATCGACTTATTAATCGCCGCAGGAGCAAGCGGAGACGCCGTTGAGAGTATGCGCGCTGAAGCACAGCGAGTCGGACTTCGCGGTGAACTGCTGGAACGCTTTGTCAATGTCGATCTCTCCGGTGGAGAGAAGAAGCGTGCAGAGATGGTTCAGCTGGCCGTATTGAAACCAAAGTTTGCCATTCTCGATGAAATCGACTCTGGCTTGGACGTAGATGCCTTGCACGCAGTGGGTGAGCGGTTGAGCGCCGCAACTCGCGAGTGGAATTGCGGCCTTTTAGCGATTACTCACTTCCGCCGACTCTTGGATGTATTAACGCCAAATGTCGTTCACGTTATGAGCGCGGGAAAAATTGTCGCCTCGGGCGGAGCGGAACTCGCTGAAATCCTCGAGCGCGACGGGTACGAGCCCTTCAAGGCCTGAGAAGGCTAAGTCGCCAATTTTCGTCCCTGCCGGTAGACTGTCTATTCATGACCACGCCCTCTAGCGGTAATTCCCGTTCGCAACGAAATCGCATTGCTAACGAACAACGTCTCGCCGCACTGGGCGAGGCCATTGACCAGCGCTCCGGGCGCACTCCTCGTTCAGCTCCACGCGGGGGCCGTGGCGGGGGCCGTCGGGGTGGTCGCCGGACTCGTCGCCGAATCACGATCTCATTAATTGTCGTCGGAGCACTTTTGCTCGGTGTTGCCGGCGGGGGCTACCTCTACGCCCAATGGAAATTTGGCAAAATCACGAAGATCCACAATAAAGCCGAACAGCCCTTGCGGGGGCCCGCCTTTAACATCATGGTGCTGGGTTCAGACTCTGGCAATGGTCTCACGCCGACGGAACGAGCCAAAACTGGGCGAAACTCAGTTTCGGGTGCGCGCAGTGACGTGGTGAAGATTGTCCATGTCAACCCGAATGCGGGAACCATTTCAATGATTTCAATTCCTCGCGACACTGTCGTAACGATGATGGCAAACCAAAATCTTTACGGTAATTTCAACCGCATCAATGCGGCCTTTAACAATGGCCCCGCCTTGGTTGCCCGCACCATTACAGCCAACTTTGGCATTCCTATTAACTACACCGTGGTGGTGAGTTTCGCGGGCATGATTAACATTGCCAACGCAGTGGGTGGGGTGTATTTGAACTTCCCCCATCTCGCGCGTGACCCCTATTCGCAACTCAACATCACCCATACGGGCTGCCAGCTCGTCACCGGATTCCAGGCGCTCGCTCTAGTTCGTTCACGTCACTATTACTGGCAGCACTCGGGCAACGTTCCCTGGCCGCACGGCGGAAACCTCTGGGCCCTCAATACGCTTAACCGCACCGGTTGGTGGTCGGACGGTTCCAGCGACTTCGGACGTATTGAACGTCAAGACGCTTTCTTGCGCGCTCTCGTTAACAAACTCAAGGGGCAGACCAGCGTTTTTAAGCTGAACTCCGTGCTCTCGGCCCTTCCGCAAGGATTAGCCATTGACGCAAAGATGTCGCTTTCATGGTTGGTGAGGTTAGGACTTCGCTTTAAGGGCATTGGCGCTAATTCGATCGCCACTTACACTATGCCGGTCCACGGAAAGCTTATTGGTGGGGCGGACATGGAAGTCGTCACGCAACCAACTGCTCAACAATTGCTAGTGAATATTTTTGGCAACGAGTTGGCTCGTCCGACAAATCCTGCGCCGAACGACGCATTACAGTCGGTGCAACCGCCGGTCATCTACGCGACAACCACAACCATTTCTCATGCAACCACGACGGTGAAGCATCACAAACACCAAAAGCCCGTCGCCACCACTACCACCACGAGTCCAACGTCAGTGGCTCTGGCGGGCAATCCCACGCCCTGTACTCCTAAGTTTTAGTTTTCCTCGAGGCCCTGGCTGAGGGTGTTCCAGGCCAAGGTGGCACATTTAATTCGAACGGGGAACTTGGCTACCCCTTGGAGCGCGGCGAGTTCACCGAGCGACCGCAGCACTTCGCGGTTACTGGGATCATTCAGGTCTACAACTTCGCCCTCGAGCGTCATCATATTTTTGAATTTCGAGAGAACTTCACTGACCTCGGCGAGGGTTTTACCCTTTACCGCTACGGACATCAACGATGAAGAAGCTTGTGAAATCGAACACCCGTGTCCGGTGATCTTGATGTCAGAGACCACTCCATCGGTGACATCTAGGTAGACCGTCAATTCGTCACCACACAGCGGGTTAAATCCCTCAGTTTTGCTAGCGGGTGGGGGAAGCTCACCGCGGTTGCGCGGAGTGCGGTAGTGATCGAGGATTATCTCTTTGTAGAGTTCTTCTAAGTTCGACATTTATCCAAAGAATGTTATTGCGCGTTGGAGACCTTCGAGCAAAACATCGGTATCTAAGGTGAGGGAATAGGGACCAAATGACGCGCGAGCGGTAGCGGCTAAGCCAAATCGACGCATGAGCGGCTTAGCGCAGTGGTGTCCGGGGCGGACACAAACGCCGATTTCGTCTAAGACCTGAGCGATGTCGTGGGGGTGAACCCCCTCCACGTCGAGGCTAAGTACCCCGCCCCGTTGGGCGTGGGCGGTTGGGCCGATGATGCGCACTCGGCCACTGAATTGATGGTTTATCCGCGAGATGGCGTCTACGGTCAGGGACTGGTCGTGAGCGTGGACGTTGTCCAGCCCTAGTCCCTCGAGGTACCGAATAGCGGCGTGCAGCCCAACGGCCTCGGCGATCATCGGAGTACCCGCTTCAAAGCGGGTGAAGCCTGTGGCCGGGGTGTAGCCATCGGTGCGAACGTCAGCAATCATGCCACCACCACCGAGGAATGGAGGCATCGTGGCGAGAATTTCAGGTCGCGTCCAGAAAACGCCAATGCCCGTAGGGCCCAGCATCTTGTGGCCAGAGAACATCATGAAGTCAATATCGAGATCTACCAAGTTGGTGGGCATGTGGCCGACGCTTTGGGATGCGTCAATCGCCACCAACGCACCGTGAGCGTGGGCGAGTGCGGCTAGATCCTTGACCGGATTAATCGTGCCGAGCACGTTGCTCATGGCTGTAAGTGAGAGCAGTTTGACGCCCTGCAGGAGTTCTTGAATGTTGCTCAGATCAAGCTCGTAGTCGTCAGTTACCGGAATGAATCGAATATCTAACGCTATGGACTCTCGTAACTGGAACCAGGGAACGATATTGGCGTGGTGCTCCATCTCCGAGAGCAAAACCACGTCGCCATCTTTTAAGTTGGCGACGCCCCAAGATTTAGCGAGGAGATTGAAGGCCTCGGTACAGTTTTTGGTGAAGACAACCCCTTCGGCTCCGCCGGGGGCGTTGAGAAATTGTGCGACTGCGGCTCTGGCCCCTTCGTAGGCGTCAGTTGCTTCATTCGCAGTTTGATACACCCCACGGTGCACATTGGCGTGTCGAAGTCGGTAGTACTCATCCATCGCTTCGATTACTGAGCGAGGGGGCAGACTCGAGGCGCCAGAGTCTAAATAGGTAATCGGGCGACCATTAATGTGGCGAGTGAGGGCCGGAATATCGGCGCGCACTCTCACCGCGTTAAAAGAGCTCACGCGTCAACGGCTTTCCACGCGTCGTATCCCTTGATTTCGATTTCCTGAGCCAGCTCGGGTCCGCCCGACTGAACAATGCGACCATCGACCAAGATGTGTACGCGATCAGGCTTAATTTCATCGAGCAACTTCACGTAGTGAGTCACTACGAGTGCGGCCATCTCGGGGTGCTCATCGCGAACGGTCCGTACTCCTCGGGCCACGACGCGAAGTGCATCAATATCTAAGCCGGAGTCGGTTTCGTCCAACAGGGCCACGACGGGTTCGAGCAGGGCCATCTGGAGGACCTCGTTGCGCTTTCGTTCGCCACCAGAAAAACCGTCGTTTAGGTGACGCTCCGCAAAGGCGGGGTCCATCCCGAGCCGATCCATCCACTCCATGAGGTCCAGGCGCACTTCGAGAACGCTGAGCTCGTCGAGTCCTTTGCGTGCCGCGATGGCTTGGCGTAAGAATTGGACTACCGACACGCCACTAATGGCTTCGGGGTACTGGAAAGCAAGAAAGATTCCAGCGCGAGCACGCTCGTCGGGAGTCCATTTAGCGATGTTCTCACCCGAGAGAAAAATTTCACCCTGGGTGATTTCGTAGCCGGGGTGACCCATCACGACGCTCGCCAAGGTGGACTTGCCGGCACCATTCGGTCCCATGAGAGCATGTACTTCGCCCACATTGAGAATGAGGTCGACTCCACGCAAAATCTGAGCGCCGTCAGCGCTGGCGTGGAGGTTGCGGAGTTCTAAAAGAGGTGTAGCCACTCAGTAAGACTAC
Source organism: uncultured Actinomycetes bacterium (assembly GCA_903830655.1). Lineage (GTDB taxonomy): Bacteria > Actinomycetota > Acidimicrobiia > Acidimicrobiales > RAAP-2 > RAAP-2. Next base: position 91,840 of record CAIKUQ010000005.1, read on the forward strand.
CGCCCACACCTTTTTCTGGTTCAATTACCAGCCGCGGGCTACCCACTCGTCTAGGTGGGGGCTTTCGTGGCCGAGCGAAGAGCCAGTGCCGTGCCCGGGGTAGAAGAGGGTCTGTGCGCCGTAGGGGCGAAAGAGGCGCTCCTCGACCGAGGTAATCAAGGTGGTGAAGTCGCCCCCCTCGAAGGTGGCGTTGCCGACTCCACCGGGAAAGAGCGTGTCGCCGGTGAAGAGCAAGTTTGTCCCTTCGAGGGCGAAGCAGATCGATCCAGGCGTGTGACCGGGGGTGTGGATGGTGCGCAGGCGCAGTTGGCCAACGTTGAGTAGGGCGTCGTCTTCTAAGAGTCGGTCGTAGCTCGGCAACAGGTGGGCATCTTCTTCGCGGACCCACACGTCAATGCCGGCCTCGCGGACCTCGCTCACCGCTCCAATGTGGTCCCAGTGGCCGTGGGTTTCCAATACCGAGGTCACCCCGAGACGCTGGGCTACCTCGAGAAGTCGTTCATGCTCGTTAGCGGCGTCAAGAAGGGTGGCTTCGCCGGTCTGGGTGCAGCGAATCACGTACACGTTGTTGGCGATGGGGCCAACCACAAAGTGGTGGACCTCGCAGGTCGCATCGGCGTAGAGGAGTTCCACTTGGCTCATACTCAAGCCTCGCAGATAACTCAACCAGAGTTGAGTAATCTCAAGGGGTGAAGGGGAACCAGTGATAAGTCACGAACAACTCACCTCGGGGTCTTCGACACTTGATCTACGTATCGCGAGTACGCCCACTCGAGCAATTGGGACGCACACCTTGATTCTGGTTCACGGTTTACCCCGAGTGACCGGCATGGGCCGTCAAGCGGCGGGATTGTTGCCTGAGTTAGCCGAACACCTGGCGAGTGAGAGTGGTTGGCTCGTGGCGACCGGGACCTTATCGGGCGTGGGCACCTCCACGGGAACATTTTCGGCCACCCAGTGGCGCCAAGACTTAGCCTCAATCATCGAACGAGTTCACGACGAGGACACTCGACTCTCTCTAGCCGGTTTCGGATTGGGTGGTGCGTTGGCGCTCGCTCTTGCGGCCAGTGATGAACGAATCAAGGGTGTGGCGACCTTCGCTACTCCCGCGCACTTAGAACCGTGGTGCGGCGACCCTCACGAGTTTCGTCAAGCCCTACTCGGCGCTGGCGTGGTTGGCGAAGAGTCAGAACTCTTACCCGTTGAGGCGCTGTATAACGATGTCCTCGCAATCAACCCGATGGGGGCGGTAGCGGCTCTTCCACCTCGACGCCTGTTAATTGGCCACGGATCAGATGACGTGGAGGTGCCGGCGAGTGATGCTCGAGATTTACTCGAAGCAGCCGATGGCCGCGGGGAGCTGCGCATTATCCAAGGGGCGGGTCACCAGCTTCGCGCCGACCCCAGAATGGTGGCCACCCTCTTGGGTTGGCTAGATCGTCACCGCTGAGAGTGCTGCATCGAGCGCGGTGCGCAGCAGCCGTGCTGCGTTACCGGGATCCGGTGCTTCGGTGATTGCGCGCACCACCACAAAATGTCGCAGTCCGCTGTGAACATAGCCACCAATGTTGTGCTCGGTAACGCCACCGGTGACGTAGACGGGTCGGTTGGCCCGTTGGGTTGATTCGACGGCGTAGTTGAGACCCACCCCCGCTCGTCCGGGTTTGGTGGGGGTGGCTGAAATTGGTCCCGCCGAAAGATAGGTGGCCGATGTGGCGAGACCACCAGTGAACTCCTCTGGTTCGTGAGTCGAGAGTCCGATAATTGCCTCGGGGCCCATGAGATCTCGCACCGCGGTCACGGAGAGGTCATCTTGGCCCACGTGCACGCCATCGGCCCGTACTTCCAGGGCCAGCTCGGGATTGTCATTGACAATAAATGGGACACCAAATTCCTGGCAGATGGTGGCCATGAGTAGTGCCGTGGCGCGTTGTTCTGAGAAGGGGAGGACCTTTTCACGCAATTGAACGATGTCGATTCCGCCTGTGATGACCGCGGGAAGAAATTCAGCCATGTCGTCACGCATCCCCACGCAGAGATAGAGACGGCGGTCAGCGAGTGAAAACATAATCCCCACCTTAGAAGTTCACCTGGCCCCTTCAACTACGGCAGAATAGGAGTATGCAGATTCCAGCCAAAGCCGACTACGCCATTCGAGCCCTGTTGACTTTGGCTGCGGCCGACCAATCGGTCAGCGCCGAGCACCTAGCGGAGCAACAAGAAATTCCCGCAAAATTTCTCGGGGCCATCATGTCCGACCTACGCCGAGGTGGGCTGGTGACCAGTCAGCGGGGACCCGATGGCGGATTTCGCCTCGCCAAAGACCCCGACGAAGTCACCGTGGCTGACGTCTTGCGCATCGTGTCTGGCCCAATGGCTGGCGTGCGCCAACAGCGACCAGAAACTCTTAACTATGAGGGCGAAGCCGAACACCTGAAAGAGGTGTGGGTGGCGGTTAGAGCCACATTGCGCGAGGTGCTCGAGCACGTCTCGCTTGGTCAAATTCTTCGGGGAGAACTACCAAAGTCGGTTACTCGATTTACCAAGGACCCCGACGCGTGGGTCACGAGGAACATTTGATTCGAATTCACACCGATGGATCATGCCGAGGGAACCCGGGGCCGGGTGGTTGGGCGTGGGCCAAGGGCACCGAGACCTACGCGGCGGGCCATGCGCAACACACCACTAATCAGCGCATGGAAGTGCTCGCTGTCATTGAGGCGCTAGGGGCCTTTCCCGAAGAGGACGTGGAAATCGTCTCGGACTCCACCTACGTGGTGAAGTGTTTTCAAGACAAGTGGCACGTGGGCTGGCTGCGGCGAGGATGGAAGAACTCCCAGGGTCAACCCGTCTCTAATCGCGATCTCTGGGAAACGCTGATTCCAATGGTCTTGGAATCGCAACGAACCGTGACCTTCTCCTGGGTCAAGGGGCACTCCGGAGACCCCATGAACGACTTCGTTGACCTGCTGGCCACTGAGGCCGCCGACCAGCAAATGGAACGCCGAAAGCTCTAGTTGGGACCCGCGGCCTCGAAACATTAGGATTTGCTTCGGGGGATTTTTGCTCAATGAAGGGAAAGTGCCGTGGCTAACGAGGTCCAGAAGTTTGATGTTGTCATTATCGGTGGGGGCCCAGCCGGATACGGCGCAGCCCTCTATGGCGCCTCCGCAGGCCTAAACATTGCGCTCATTGAACGCGACAAAGTCGGTGGCACTTGCTTGCACCGTGGTTGTATTCCCGCTAAGGAATTCTTAGAGACCGCGCACGTACGCCGCACCCTCGAGCACTCGGCCAACTTCGGGATTACCGCTAAGGGTGTCGAAGTCGACTTCTCGGTTTCACAAAAGCGTAAGCAAGATGTCGTGGACTTGATGTTCAAGGGACTCTCAGGTCTTCTTAAGGGTCGCAAGGTCACCACCTTCGAAGGTACCGCGCAACTTGGATCTGGCCTGAAGGTCAGTGTCCTCGATGGCGCTGATGCGGGCGTTCAGATTGAAGCGAAGAACGTAATTCTCGCCCCCGGTTCCGTGCCGCGTACGCTCGACAACGTCCCCGTCGACGGCAAGACCATCGTCACCAGTGACGAATTTCTTAGCCTGACCTCCTTACCCAAGTCCGCCGCCGTCATCGGCGGAGGGGCAATCGGGTGTGAATTCGCTTCGATGCTTTCTGACATGGGCACCACCGTGACCATTCTCGAAGGTCTGCCTTCAATTCTTGCGGGCTGTGACACTGAAGTAGCAGCGGTGGTCGCGCGTTCATTCAAAAAGCGTGGTATCGAAACTATTCTCAACGCCAAAATTAAGGGTGCCACCACTGGCAAGAAGGGTGCCACCGTCACTCTTGAGGGTGCTGACGACCTTACGGTTGAGATGGTCATCGTTTCGGTGGGGCGACGTCCGCGCACCGAAGGACTTCTCGCCGAAGGTACTGGCGTGGAGATTAACGACCGCGGATTTATCGTGGCCGATGGTCTCATGAAGACCAAGGCTCCAAACGTGTACGCAATTGGTGACGTGGTGGCCGGTACGCCGCAACTCGCTCACGTGGGCTTTGCTGAAGCCATCGTCGCTATCAAGTCCATCTTGGGTGAAGTGGCCGTTCCCGTCGACTACGACCGAGTGCCTTGGGCTATCTATTCAAACCCCGAAGTGGCCTTCGTTGGACTCACCGAGGCCGCCGCCAAAGAAAAGGGTTACGACGTCATTGTCAAAAAAGACCCCTTCGCCGGCAATGGTCGAGCTCAAATTATCGGAGAATCTGATGGTGTGGTGAAAATCATCGCCGAAAAGCGCCCCGACGGTACCGCCGGTCAAATCCTGGGCGTACACATGGCTGGGCCGTGGGTCACCGAACAGCTGGGTGCTGGCTACTACGCCGTGAACTGGGAAGCCACCGCCGAAGAAGCGGCCGCCCTTATTCAGCCCCACCCAAGCTTGAGCGAAACCTTTGGCGAAACCTTGCTCGCTTTGGCCGGTCGAGGCTTGCACGTTGGCTGATGTAACACTTCCGTCGCTTGGTGAATCGGTCACCGAAGGCATCATCACCCAGTGGTTTAAAAAAGTGGGTGACCTGGTGGCTCGTGACGAACCACTCTTCGAAGTTTCTACCGACAAGGTGGACTCCGAGATGCCCTCACCGGCCGCGGGTGTCTTGGTCCAAATTCTCGCCGAAGAGGGAGACACCGTCGAGACGGGGGCCCGAGTAGCGGTCATCGACGAGAGTCAAACGGTCGCCGCTAGTACAGGTGCTCCCGCTCCTGGAAGCGCAAGCCCCGAGATCGCCACTCCGACTGCTCCTGCGCCAAGTGCGCCAGCATCGGAGGCAGCTGGAGTCTTGCTTTCTCCGGTGGTGCGCCGAATTCTGCGTGATGGCGGTGTGAAACCGCAGCAGGTCCGTGGCACTGGCCCTGGTGGGGCAATTACTCGCCGGGACGCGGAACTCGCCGTAGCGGACGGACCGAGTGAAGCCGTTACCGTTGCCATGTCCAACGGACGCCGTCGCATGGGTCAGCACATGGCCTTCTCCGCGCAAGTCACCCCTCACGGATTCGTCGCCATTGCGGTTGATGGTTCGATTTTTGACGTCCTTGACCTTTTGGGCCGCTCTACCGACGATGGTTCGCAAATTACTGACGAAGTGCTCGTCGCCTACGCCGCGGTGCAGGCATTAAAGGAATACCCAATTTTGAATGCCACTTGTGATGGCGACCAGATTGTCCTGCAGAACAACATAAATATGGGTTTCACCCGCGCCATAGATGAAGACGGCATGCTGGTACCGGTAGTGCACGCCGCCGCCGGATTGACCCTGCCCCTCTTGGCACGCCGTCTACAGGAAATCAACGAGCACGTGGAATCGCGTCAATTAACTTCGGATGATTTAATGGACGGAACCTTCACCATCCAAAGCTCACCGAGCGAGCACACTCTCTTTAGTGAACCCATCATCATCCAGCCCCAAGTTGCGGTGATGAGCGTGGGCTCTCGGCGCTACGTGCCAATTGTTGTCACTAGCCAGGGCAAGCCCAGCGTCGAAGTGGGTTCGGAACTGGTCTTGGGGCTTTCGTTCGATCATCGAGTTTGCGAGCCCCGCATGGCCGCAAAGTTCTTAGAGCGGGTGGCCGAAATCTTGGCCAGCCTCGACATTGCGGCGGAACGCTAAATGCTCCGCCGCCGCCACCTCGGTCGAGTCACGTTCGCCGAAGCAAATGACTTTCAACGAGCGCTGGCCGAAAGTAGTGATGACTACTTATTGTTGTTCGAGCACCCTCCCACCTATACGCGTGGCGTGCGAACTGATCCCAGCAACTTCCTCGTTCCGCTGGAAGATTTGCCCGGCACCGTCGTCGACGCTGACCGCGGGGGAGACGTTACCTATCACGCACCTGGCCAAGTTGTTGGCTGGGCGGTCGTTACTGTTCCCAACGAGCCCAATGCCGGCCCCGCGCATGTGCACAAACTCGAAGATGCCGTCATTGCCACCGTTACCTCACTCGACCCCGAGGGAGTTCTAGGCGTTGTCGGACGTCTAGCGGAGTACCCCGGTGTTTGGGCGCATACAGATTCCAGCCCCCACAAAATTGCCGCGGTCGGGGTTCGCACATTTCGAAACTCTGGCGGAGAGCGTCGCACGCTCCATGGCGTTGCGCTCAATGTCGATATTGATCTCGAAGGTTTTTCAAAGATCGTTCCCTGCGGAATTCCCGATAAGCCGGTTGGTTCCTTGCATTCACTGGGGCTCGCGGTGCCCTACCAAGTGGTCGAAGACCGACTTGGTGAAGAGCTCGACCTCCAGTTCGGGGGACACGCCGATGTTGCGCGAGTCGACAGTTCACAAGCGACTCTTAGCGATGAGCGGCCCCTGATTCGCCGCCTCCGTAAGGCCGGAGTCAATCCCGACGAGGCACTTTCTATTAATACACGTAAGCCCGAATGGCTTCGTATCGAAGCCCACATGGGCCAGGAGTTCCAATCACTACGCACCCTCACCGAGGACCTCAGACTGGTGACGGTTTGTGAAGAGGCTGGTTGCCCGAACATCTTTGAATGCTGGAGTGATGGCACCGCTACCTTCATGGTCAACGGTGAGCGGTGTACGCGAGCCTGCGGTTTCTGTCTCATCGACACCCGGAAGCCTTTCGCCCTAGACCCGACTGAGCCATCGCGCGTGGCGGAAGCGGTGGTTCGACTTAATCTTAAGCACGCTGTTGTCACCTGCGTGGCCCGTGATGACTTGGCCGATGGTGGAGCGGGAGCAATCGCCGAAACGATTTACGCAATTCGCGAACGCGCCCCGGAGACTCAGATTGAAGTCCTGATTAGTGACGTAAAGGGCGACCGAGCTTCTCTCGACCTAATTCTCAACGCGCGACCGGACGTGCTGAACCACAATGTGGAGACGGTGTCGAGATTGCAGCACGCGGTACGCCCATCGGCGGGTTACTTACGCTCGCTCACGACGTTGGCGCGTAGCGCTCAAGCGGGACTCACGACGAAATCTGGACTGATGGTGGGTCTCGGTGAAACGGCCGATGAGATCGAACAGGCACTCGCCGACATGTACGCCGTGGGAGTTCAGATTGCCACCATTGGCCAATACCTGCGTCCGACTGCCCGTCATCTGCCCGTAGCGCGCTACTGGACCCCAGACGAATTTAAGGACCTCGAACAACGCGGTCTAGCCCTGGGGCTCAAACACGTTCAATCCTCACCGCTTACCCGTTCGAGTTATCACGCTCGCGAGGCCCACGCTGCGGCGACGCCCGTGGGCATGCCGGCGATCCGGTAAATCACCTTTTTCAGTACGTTGCTGGTCGCTACCGAGAAGGCGGCGTGCGCTCGACTGGGCTAGACGGGGACAACAAACCTTGACGGAAGACTTACGCGATGAAGTATTTTGCCCGCGGGTGATGGCTAATGATTGCGTCGGTGGATTGTTCGGGGTGGAGTTGGAAACCTTCGGAGACAACCACGCCGATTCGGCTGGCTTCTAACAAGTCCGCCACCTTGGCATTATCGGAGAGATCGGGGCAAGCGGGATATCCCCACGAGTATCGACCGCCGCGATATTGCTGGCGGAAAAGGCCCAGAAGGTTCGGACCGTCTTCGTTGACAAAATTCAGCTCTTCGCGAATACGTTGATGCCACATCTCGGCGAGAGCCTCCGCCATTTCAACTCCGAGTCCGTGGAGCATGAGGTAGTCGTTGTAGCGATCTTCGTCAAAGAGCTCCGTGCACCGCTCGGACACGCGCTCGCCCATTGTTACGAGCATGAAGCTGGCGTAGTCCTTGTCGGGGCTGTCGACTGAACGGAAGAAGTCGGCAATGCACAGGAACGGGCTCTCGTTTTGACGGGGGAAGTGGAAGCGAGTTCGCTCGGTGCTTCGCGTGTCATCGGTGTACACGATGAGGTCTTGGCCGTCGGCGGCGACAGGGAAGTGGCCCCACACAACTTGGGGAACCAGCAGGTCGGCGGCCTTCGCAATCGCTAACTGTTCGCGCAATGTTGCGCTAACGCGAGTTTTGAAAGCGGCGTCATCCTCACCCTCTTCGGGACGGTAACCCCATTGATTACGAAAGAGCGAGGTGAGGTTTAAGAATTCGCTGATTTCATCAACGCTCATGCCCTTGGCCACACGACTACCGACGAAAGGTGGTGGAAAAAGGGGGTTGTCAGTTTCGGCCTCGGGGCTACGCGCAGGAAGATCGGGAGCCTGAACAAACTCGTCTCGGAAGCGACGCTGGACATTCTTTTCAGAAAGCTCGCGGCCATACTTATCATCGACAAGTTCACCACGTCGAATTTCGCCCAATCGGTCAAGAACTCGCAGACCCTCAAAGGCATCTTTGCCGTAAAAGACTCGTCCTTGGTACACCTCGCGGAGGTCGCGCTCAACGTAGGTGCGGGTGAGGGCCGCCCCACCCAGGAGTACGGGAATGTGCGAAAGGCCCCGGGCATTGAGCTCTTCTAAATTCTCGCGCATAATCAAGGTTGATTTCACGAGGAGTCCGCTCATGCCTAAGGCGTCCGCCTTGTGCTCTTCCAGGGCTTGAATCATCTCGGAGATGCCGATTTTGATGCCCAAGTTAATGACCTCATAGCCATTGTTGGTCAAAATGATGTCCACTAGGTTTTTACCGATGTCGTGAACGTCACCCTTAACGGTGGCGAGAACGATTCGACCCCGACCTCCCTGGTCGCTTTTTTCCATAAAAGGTTCTAGGTAGGCCACGGCGGCCTTCATGGTTTCGGCACTCTGTAGCACGAAGGGCAGTTGCATCTCGCCACTGGCGAAAAGGTCACCCACTTCTCGCATGCCATCGAGCAGGAGATCATTAACAATCAAAAGTGGCGTATGGCCCGCCGCGAGAGCTTCGGCGAGGTCCTCTTCGAGACCTACCCGGACGCCATCGATGATGCGACGCCGCAAACGCGCTTCGAGATCTAGATCGTCTAGAGCGGGGCCCGACTCACCAGCCAGGCTGACGCCCTCGAAGAGTCCGAGAAGTTCGGTGAGGGGGTCGTACCCTTCGCCGCGACGGTCGTAGATCAAGTCAAGACAGACTTCTCGGGCTCGATCATCAATGCGGTGAAGTGGCAAGATTTTGCTGGCGTGGACAATGGCGGCGTCTAGGCCAGCCTCGCTGCACTCGTGCAGATACACCGAGTTAAGAACCTGTCGTGCGGCCGGGTTCAGCCCAAATGAAATATTAGAAAGTCCCAAGATGGTGCGAACACCGGGTAATTCGGCTTTAATCCGTCGAATTGCCTCAATGGTTTCGATTCCGTCCTTGCGTGACTCTTCCATACCAGTTGAGAGTGGAAGGGCGAGAGGATCGATAAAAATGTCGCTGGCGGAGAGTCCGTATTTGGTGGTGGCGATTTCGGTGATATTTCGAGCGGCGCGGACCTTCCACTCCGCGGTACGTGCTTGACCCTCTTCGTCAATACAGGTTGCCACGACGCCAGCACCGAATTCGGCGGCCAGGCTCAAAAAGCCATCGAGCCGAGTACCTGGGCCCTGACCCTCTTCGAGGTTGACCGAGTTCAAGAGAGCCTTGCCACCAATCCAGCTCAACGCCTGGCGAGCCACCTTGGTTTCGGTGGTGTCGACCATCAGGGGAACGGAGGACTGCGTGGCGAAGCGACTCATCACTTCGTTCATATCGGCCACCCCGTCGGCACCGGTGTAGTCAACGCACACGTCCAGAATGTGCGCACCTTCACGGATTTGTTCGCGACCAATCGAAACGCAGGTGTCCCAATCGCCAGCGAGCATCGCGTCGCGGAATTTTTTAGATCCGTTGGCGTTGGTTCTTTCGCCAACCATCAAGACCGAGTTCTCTTGTGAGTAGGCGGTCGACGAGTAAATCGATGCAACGGAGGGCTCGAGTTCCCCTGTTCGTTTGGCCGGCTGAGCCTTGCTCACCGCTTCGACCACACGCGCCAAGTGCTCTGGCGTGGTTCCACAGCAGCCGCCCACAACGCGTACGCCATGTTCACTGACGAATTTCGCAAGGTGCTCAGCCAGCGCTTCGGGAGTGAGGTCGTAGTGCATCTTTCCGTCCACCACGCTCGGAAGCCCCGCGTTTGGTAAACAGCTAATGGGAATTGGCGAGCTCTCAGCCAAGGTTCGCAAGGGTTCGTACATTTCGACTGGACCGGTCGCGCAGTTCAGGCCAATGAGATCAATACCCATTGGGGCGAGCGCAGTCAGGGCGGCCCCAATTTCGGTGCCGGGCAGCATCCGTCCGGTGAGCTCGATAGTCACTTGTGCCTGTATCGGCACGATGCGACCATGACGAGCCATCGCGCGGTGACAAGCGTTGATCGCGGCTTTTCCCGAGAGTAGATCGAACATCGTTTCAACTAACAGGAGGTCGACGCCACCTTCTAAGAGTGCGTACGCCATCTCTTCGTAACTCCGCGTTAGCTCCTCGTAGGGGATTTGTCCCAAAGTTGGAAACTTTGTCCCCGGCCCGATAGATCCAGCCACAAACTTCGGACTACCCGGTGACGCGTACGAGTCGGCCACTCGACGAGCCAATTGTGCCGAAGCGAGTGAGAGTTCGTGCGCGCGTTCGGCAATGCCGTATTCGTTGAGAACAATCGACGATGAGCCGAAGGAGTTGGTTTCGATAACGTCAACACCCACGTCAAGAAATGATCGGTGGAGGCGCTCAATTGATTCGGGCTTGGTAACGACGAGGATTTCGTTGCATCCTTCAAAGTCGGCCCCACCGAAGTCGCTAGCGGTTAAATCCTGGAGCTGGAGGTTGGTCCCGGTGGCGCCGTCGTAGATGAGGACTCGCTCGGCGAGGGCGCAAAGATAGGGGTCATTCGCACCCGGTCGGGCAAAAGGGGGGTGAATTAGCTCGTCCATTGAGCACCAAGGCTACCGGTCGCTGGCCATTCACTACGCTAAAACAATGGGGATTTACACCGGCACAGGAGATGATGGGACTACCGGTCTCTACTTTGGTGGGCGAGTGGACAAGGACAGTCCTCAAATCGAACTTAATGGCACGGTGGACGAGGCGCAATCATTCTTAGGTTGGGCACGCTCTCTCACCGATCCGGCCTCGCAGGTACATCAGCTCATTGCTGATTTGCAACGGGACCTATGGATTCTCATGGCCGAGGTGGCAACTGCGAGCGAACAGCGCGCCAAGCTGAGCGCCGGAAAAGACTTGATCACCGGAGAGATGGTCACCAAGCTCGAAAAGTTGATCGATGAATGGGCGGCGATCGTTGGGCCAATAACGGAGTTTGTCATTCCCGGTAAAACGACCCTTTCGGCCGCACTCGATATCTCGCGCACGGTAGTGAGGCGGGCCGAACGTCACGCATTTGGAGTCTTGGATGAAGCAACCTTGGTCCCGGTGTACTTAAATCGATTGAGCGACCTTCTCTGGACGCTGGCTCGTGCGGTCGAAGTCAAAAACGAACAAAATAGAAAATAAACAGGAGAGAACTATGGGCTTTTCATCATCACTGGGCAATTTACGTGACTACCAAAATGTCGGATACCTCGCGGTTCCGCTACTCATCACTGAAGGCGTGGCGGGAGTGTCAGCGATTATTCCAACCGAACTCGCCGGTTTTGATATTCCGCGTCGTTTCGGGGCCGAATGGTTGAAGAGCAATGGGGTAAGTGACAAGGCGGGGAGCGCAACAGTTTTACGTTCTACGAGTGGTATCTCCATTATTTTGGTTTCGGTTGGACAGGATTTCAACAACTACGAGTCCTGGCGCCTGGTGGGTAGTGCGGTGATGCGAATCGCTGGGGCCGAAGCGGTCAATCTCCTGTTCCCCCTCGATGTGATTAGTCAAGCCAGCGGTTGTGCTCAAGCGGTTGTCGAGGGCGCAGCTCTGTCGGTCTATGACTACAAGGCCCCGGAGAAGGAGGCCGAACTGTATCTCGTCCCCCTGGACGCGCAAGAGCCAAACTCTGAAACGCTCCGAACGATTGAATCAGCAATCGAAGATGCCCTGAGTGCGACCGAGTTAGTCAACTGGGCGAAGCGACTGATCGATATGCCACCGCGTGACGCGTCACCTCGCAAACTGGCTAAGGCCTACGCGAAGCGACTCGGGGAGCAAGAAAACGTAACGGTCGAAGTCTGGGACGCAGATCGCGTGAAGGCCGAAGGGCTGGGTGGGCTAATTGGAGTGGGGCGCGGTTCGAACGAGCCCGTCCGTCTGGTCTACGCCACCTATCGACCTAAGGCGAGCGAAAATACGCCTCACGTGGTGCTCGTCGGCAAGGGCATCACCTTCGACTCGGGTGGACTCAGCATTAAGCCCGCGGACTCAATGATGACCATGAAGTCAGACATGTCGGGCTCGGCCATCGTCATGGCAACTCTGGCGCTCTGCGCCGAACTAGGGCTCAACCTGCGCGTTACCGCGATAGCCCCAATGAGCGAGAACATGACGGGTGGATCAGCCACTCGCCCCGGTGACGTATTGACGATACGAAATGGCACCACCGTTGAAGTCCTCAATACCGACGCCGAGGGCCGTTTGGTGTTGGCCGACGGACTCACCCTCGCCACCGAAATCGAACCGTCACTAATCATCGACATCGCGACACTCACGGGAGCCCAACGCGTGGCCCTAGGAGATCAGATTGCGGCGTTCTACTCCACCTCTGATGCGGTGGCGAAGGCGCTAGAAAACTCGAGTGAAGCCACTGGCGAATGTCTATGGCGCATGCCACTTCACGCGGGCTACAACCCCGCCATCGAATCTGAGATTGCCGACATCAAGAACATTGGCGCGGGTGGTGGTGGATCAATTACCGCCGCCTTGTTCTTACAGCGTTTCGTCGCAGACAAACCCTGGGTTCACTTTGATATTGCCTCGACCGCACGTGCTGAGGGTGGACGTGGTTACTTAAGCAAGGGCGCGACGGCCTTTGGCGTGAGAACTTTGACGCACTTCTTGAGCGAGGTCGCAAGCAAGGGCACTCTGCCAACGGCGTAGAGATGCGAATCGTTTGCAGCTGGACGAATTGAATACTCGACCTAACAAGTAGGCTTTAGCGGTCGAAAGGAACGAAGTGTCTTCACCTCGTGATCTACTGAACGCCGCCAAATCTGAGATTCGAGAAATCGAACCACAAGAGGTCGCCGCGAACCTCAAGAACTACGTAATTCTTGACGTCCGTGAGCCGGACGAATACGAGCAGGGGGCCGTTCCAGGAGCTATTCACGTGCCACGCGGACAACTGGAGTTCAATGTCGAGGGCCGAATCCCAGATAAGAACGCCCACCTCGCTGTCTACTGCGCGGGTGGAGTGCGTAGCGCCTTTGCCACGAAGACCCTGCAAGACCTCGGCTACACCGACGTAGTTTCGGTCATTGGGGGATTCAACAAGTGGAAAGATGACGGTCTCACCTGGTCAACGCCACAAACATTAACTACCGATCAGCGAATCCGTTATCACCGTCACTTGCTCTTGCCCGAAGTTGGCGAGAAGGGCCAAATGAAGCTTCTCGCTTCTAAGGTCCTGATGCTCGGTGCGGGTGGACTTGGATCGCCCGCCGCGCTCTACCTGGCGGCTGCGGGGGTAGGGACTATCGGAATCATCGACATGGATGTGGTGGATTCTTCGAACATTCAACGTCAAGTCCTCCACAACATGGACCGCGTAGGAATGCGCAAGGTTGACTCGGCGAAGATGACTTTGAGCGCGATGAACCCTGACTTAAAGGTCATCACCTACGACACTCGACTTAACGCCGAGAACATCCTCGAGATTTTTGATGGCTATGACGTAATTGTTGATGGAACGGACAACTTCCCAACTCGCTACCTCGTCAATGACGCAGCGCTTCTCAAGAAGATTCCGGTTATCCACGGCTCTATTTTCCGTTTCGAGGGGCAAGCCACCGTTTTTGAGCCCTACGTGGGTCCCTGCTACCGCTGCATGATCCCTGAACCACCACCCGCCGAATTAGCTCCGAGCTGTGCTGAGGCTGGCGTGTTGGGAGTGCTTCCGGGAATCATTGGCTCAATCCAAGCTGTCGAAGCAATCAAGATGTTGCTTGGATTAGGCGAGCCACTCGTGGGCCGTCTCTTAACGTACGACGCACTCGAGCAGAGTTTCCGAAACTTTAAGGTTCGTCGCGACCCATCGTGCCCCGCCTGTGGTGAGAACGCTGGTCCAATCCAGATCATTGAATACGACGAGCTCTGCATGCCGCACGCGGTACTTAAGTAAAGTGGTTGGCTTCGCCCTCTGGCGTGGCCCTGTGCTGTAACTAGTTGACCTTGACTGCCGTGGTACCGGCAAATTTGTCGTGCAGAGTTTGGCCGTCCTTGTCCCACAGGCACCACAGGACATCGATGATGCCGACAAGAAAAATTGCGGTAATCAAGTTCATAACGACTGCAGCAATCCAACGTTTTAGGCTTTGCGCCGTGGTTAAGGGTCCGCCCGTGTTTAGGTCGATGACTTTAATGCTTAAGGCGCGGTCACCAATGGTCTGACCCGCGGGTTTGGCCAGCATCAATACTTGGTAGAGACCGACCATGGCTAGGGGCAACAAACTCGGAATGAGGTAGTTGGTACGCGTGCCGGATCCCAGAAACATAATTTCGATCAAGGATGCGGGCACACCAATAATGAGGTTGTCCATGATGGTCGCACCGGTTCGCCGCCAAAAGCCGGCGGCGTTAGCTATGGTGCGCGTCGAATTCGCCGCAACTTCTTTCCCGCAGGTGGGGCAAAATTTCGTATCTGCGGGCGAGCCGCAATGTGGACAGAACATACTTTTTACGCTAGCCAATCGGTGGGCGAGATTGAGTTATGGCTGGGAGAGGAAAGGCTGGTGAAAGTGTGAGACTTGGGCCGGCTGGTCGTAAAAAGCCCAGGTCAACTCTTTCCATTTAGGGAAGAGATCGCTCTGGCGAAAGGCCATGTGAGCCTCGACGCTTTCCCAGTCAATCAGGAGTAGATAGGTAGAGGGGTCTTCGAACTGTCGTCGGACGACCGCTTGGTGACATCCAGGGGCCGCGGTAATGATTGGCAGCGCCTGGGCGACACTGGCTTCGAAGGCCGACTCTTGGCCCGAGGTGATGTGAACCAGTACGTGTTCGGTGATCACTTGGTTAGTTCTTGACGCAAGGAGGCATCTTCGGCCACGCCGATGGCGGTCCAAGCTAGCGCCATCGCCCCATCGACAACCGCGTGGTCGGCCTCTGGAGTTTTACAAGCAGCGGTGAACTCGGGTTGGTGGTTCACTGCACCATTGGTTGGGATCATCAACAACGGGTGGATAGAAGGCAACTCCAGCGAGACGTTGGCCATGTCGGTGCTAATGGTGGGCAGGGCCGTCCCCTCGTCGTCAAGATCAAAGTTTCGGCCCAGTGCTTCAGCGGCGTGGCGATAGTGAGCAAGTACGCCACGATGCGAGACCATATGCGAAAAGCGCTGGAACTTATCGGTAATGGCCAGTTTCGCGCCGGTTGCGGTCGCGCCAGCTTCGAAGCACGCAATGACTCGTGCTCGCAGTGCATCGAGTGACTCGTTGTTGAGAGAGCGAATCATGAAGTCCGCACTTGCCGAGGAGGGAATGATGTTGGCGGCGGAGCCACTGGCGAGAACGTGACCGTGCACTTGATCGCCAGGGCGAAGCTGTTGGCGCATGAAGCCAATCGCCACCTGGGCGACGTTTAGGGCGTCCAGGGCGTTTACTCCCTCCCACGGAGCGGCCGAAGCGTGAGCCTCTTTACCGGTGTAGGTCACGGTGATTGCATCTACCGCCAAACAGGTGGCTTCGAGCCGTTCACTCGGCCACGGGTGAATCATCATGGCCACGTGCTCATCTTTGAAATATCCGGCAGCAATAAGATCAATCTTGCCGCCGCCACCTTCTTCCGCTGGTGTACCGAGCAGCGTTACACGGATGTCCAGCTCATTGGCAACTGCGGCTACTCCAATGGCCGCACCGAGTGAAGAGGCGGCGATGATGTTGTGTCCGCAGGCGTGGCCCACGTCGGGTAACGCGTCGTATTCGGCGCAGAACACAATGTGCAGCGAACCGGTGCCCTTGGTGGCCCGAAAGGCGGTGGGGAGCCCACCAGCATTACGCTCCACCGTAAAGCCAGCCTTCTCGGCGGCGTCAGCCACCGCGGCGGAGGATACAAACTCTTCGTAGTTTGTCTCGGGGTGCGCGTGGACGAAGTGACTCAGGGCCACGAGGGCTTCACGAGAAGAGTCAATCGCAGAACGTGCGGTGTCGCGGGTGCTCATTCAATTACCACGACAACGTCACCGGCCGCGACCGAAGCGCCTTCGGCGACCTTGATGGCCTTGACGACGCCACCCTTTTCTGCGTTGACGGTATTTTCCATTTTCATTGCTTCAAGAATGACGACCGTATCGCCAACCTTGACGGTCTGGCCGACCTCGACGTTCACCTTAACGATGGTTCCTTGCATCGGTACCGTAACTTCGCCCGATCCGCTCGCGACGGCAGAACTGTGTTGGCGACGTGGCTTTGGTGCGGTCGAGTGCGCCCGAGGAAGTCCCTCGTCGGCGGGCTCGGGAACCCACATCGCAACTGTCACTCGACGCCCGTTGACTTCGGCGGTGACGTCTTTTCGAACGGTGCCGGTACCAACTGAAAGTACCGCGCGATCGACCTTGGGCAGGTTAGAAAAGTCCAAGTTTGCTTCGACCCACTTCGTTGAGTGGGAACCGTCAATAAACGCTGCATCCTCCAAGATGATCGTGTCAGCGGGCAGGGTGGTAGCAACTCCGGTAATGACCGTTTCTTCGATAGCGCGCAGCATGCGGCGTCGAGCCTTTTCGCGGTCGGCCCCCCAAACGATGAGTTTGCCGATCAGGTTGTCGTAGTACTGGCTGATGGTGTCACCCGCAGCGTATCCCGCGTCCATGCGAACGCCGGGACCCGAAGGAATATCAAAACGTGTAATTGGTCCGGGGGAGGGAATAAATTTTCCGTCGGTTGGGTCTTCGGCGTTAATGCGAATTTCAATGGCGTGACCATCGCGCTTGATCTCTTCTTGCTTGAAGGGCAGAACTTCGCCAGCGGCGATTCGCAACTGCCATTCGACCAGGTCGAGTCCGGTAACCATTTCGGTCACGGGGTGTTCTACTTGCAAACGAGTGTTCATCTCTAAGAAGAAAAACTCGCCATCTTGGTACAAGAATTCCACCGTTCCGGCGTTGTAGTAACCACAGGCTTTCGAAACCTTTACCGCCGCTTCACCCATGGCGACGCGAACCTCGTCGGGGAAGTTAGCGGCGGGGGATTCTTCAACGAGCTTCTGATGACGGCGCTGCGCGGAGCAGTCCCGCTCTCCGAGCCAGAGAGTATTGCCGTGGGTGTCGGCGAGAACTTGCATCTCAATGTGGCGGGGCCAAGTGAGGTAGCGCTCGAGGTAACACTCGGAGCGTCCAAAGTAGGACTGCGCTTCACGCATGGCGGCCTCGAGAGCGGCCTGAGCCTCGTCGGGGCCATTGACTACCTTCATGCCGCGGCCACCGCCACCGTGGGCGGCCTTAATGGCGACGGGCCAACCGAATTCAGTACCGAAGGCGATGACTTCCTCGTGGCTGGTCAAGGTGTCGTTGCGTCCAGGAACGCCCGCCACCCCCGCTTGGTCGGCGGCGACTCGAGAAGAGATTTTGTCACCCATGACCTCGATGGCTTCGGGCGGTGGGCCGATGAAGGTAACCCCCATTTTGGTAATGGCGCGAGCGAAGTCAGTATTTTCGGAGAAAAAACCGTATCCCGGGTGGACGGCGTCAGCACCCGAACGCTTAATGACATCAAGAATGGCGGTGGTATTCAAGTAACTCTCGGCGGGGGTGTGCCCACCTAGGGCGTAGGCCTCATCGGCCAAGCGAACGTGCAACGCATTGCGGTCGAGCTCTGAGTACACCGCGACCGTGGCGATGCCCATCTCTCGGCAGGTGCGAATCACACGCACCGCAATCTCGCCACGATTGGCGATGAGAACCTTCTTTATCACGCAAGCCTCCGAATATTTCCCTACTTTTCTACCACTTTTACGCCCGCTTCCCATATTTCTCACTACTTTCAAGACTGACTAATCGGTAAGTGAAGGGGGCGAGGACAAGAACGAAGTCCTCGTATCCTTGAAGTGTGACAACACTTTCGTGGCGCATCGAGCACTTTGACGAGCTGCCCTCGACTAACACCGAATTGGTTACGCGCTGGCGCGAGGGCGAAGTGGCGGGAGCGGTACTCGTGACGGACTTCCAATCGGCCGGTAAGGGTCGACGAGACCGCGAATGGATGGCGCCACCCAAGAGTTCCTTGCTGTGTTCGGTCTTGATCGAAGTCCACAGCTCCGAGGCGGCATCGTTCGTTCCCTTCAGCGCGGCTCTGGCGACTAAGAACGCCCTCGAGTCGCTCATGAATATATCGGTGGGCATGAAGTGGCCCAACGATCTCCTGGTCGGCGAGAAGAAACTGGCGGGCATCCTCAGCGAATACCTCATAACTGGCGACCGCCAAGCGGTGGTGGTGGGTATTGGGGTCAATCTCACTTACGCGGGGCCCGAGCAGGTCCTAGCGAC
This sequence comes from uncultured Actinomycetes bacterium, assembly GCA_903830655.1. Lineage (GTDB taxonomy): Bacteria > Actinomycetota > Acidimicrobiia > Acidimicrobiales > RAAP-2 > RAAP-2. Next base: position 110,426 of record CAIKUQ010000005.1, read on the forward strand.
TTCGGTGAGTGATGAAGTCGGATCAGCACCCGCCCCTCAAGTGCTGCTGGAGGCGCTCCTCGAAGAACTATCCCATCGCCTGGAGTTGCTCGAAAGCGAGGCTGGTCGCAAGGAGCTGCGTGCAGAGTACGAAGCGTCACTCAGTACGTTGGGTCAGGTCGTGAATGTCACCATGGGTGACCGAGTTGTATCGGGGTTCGCTCAGGGTATTGACAAGACCGGCCAACTTATCGTCGCCACCACCGAAGGTGAGGTCCACTGCAACGTGGGCGACGTTATTCATGTTCGCCCCGTCACCGAGCCGAGCCTATGAAAGTTCTCGTAACCGGGTCTTCGGGACAGGTGGGCCAAGACCTCGTTGACGTACTTGACGGGATTGTGCCTCCCGGTGGCTCATCCGAGCTCCAAGGGTCACTCGAGGGAAAAGAATTCCGAGTCCTCGGTGTCACGCATCACGACCTGGACATTACTGATGCGAGTCACGTCACCAACGCCCTCGAGCGAATCAGGCCCGATGTAGTTATCAATCTGTCGGCCTACACGGCGGTCGATCGAGCGGAAAGTGAATTCGAAGCTGCCGAATTAGTGAATGCGACTGCGGTGGGTCAACTTTCGCGAGCCTGCGCGTCGCAGGGCTCTCGCCTCATCACCCTCTCTACGGACTACGTCTTTGATGGTCGAAAGGGCGAAAGCTACATCGAATCCGATTCGCCCAATCCTCAGTCGGCCTACGGCAAAACCAAGTGGCACGGTGAACAGCTGTGTTCACCCGCTGACACCATCGTGCGCACCTCGTGGGTTATGGGGGTACGTGGCAAGACCGTCGGCAAGGTCATAGCCGATCGTGCCAAGAACGCTGAAACGGTTCGCTTCGTTGATGACCAGAGGGGAACAGTTACCCTCGCGAGTGACCTCGCGGTGGCGTTGGCGACCCTAGCGCTTGACCCACCGGGTGGAGTGTGGCACGTCGCAAACTCGGGCTCAGCAACCTGGTTCGAAGTCGCCCAGTGGATTGGCGAGCTCTACGGCAGAGAAGATGACTTCGCTACCGCCATTAAAACCACCGACCTAGACCCCGCTCCTGCTGCTCCTCGACCCACTCGAAGCGATTTAGACACTGCAAAGTTCGCGAGTGCGTACTTTGCCCTGCCGGACTGGCGCGAGGGTCTCGTGCGTTTTGTAGAAGGATTGCGGTAATGAAGGTTTCGGATGTAGCGAATGCGGTGATTGTTGACTACCACGCCGAAGAGGCTCTGGTGGACTGCGCGCGCAGCCTTCAAGAAAATGGCATTGACGAGATTGTGGTTGTTGAAAATGGTGAGCCGGGCTCGACTCCGACCACAGTGAATTTTGTGGCGAAGGTAGTTTCACCCGGTCTCAATCTCGGTTACGGACGTGGCGTCAACCGGGGGGCTGCGGCCCTTTCGCACAAACCATTTCTGGTCGTAACAAACCCTGACGTGGTCGTCCATCCCGGCGCGATTGTGACGCTGCTCGAGTACCTCGAGGCAAATCCTGATGTCGGCATTGTGGGTCCAACTATTTTGCGGACCGATGCAACGGTCTACCCAAGTCACCGGAAATTCCCGAACATTGTGTTGGCGGGTGTTCACGCGCTCTTCGCTCCACTCTGGCCGAGCAATCCGTTGACTAAGCGTTACCGTTCTGCGAACAAGGATGGTTCGGTGGATTGGGTTTCTGGTGCCTTTTTCGTCGTGAATCGAGATGCCTTTGAAAAAGTTGGTGGTTTCGACGAGCGATATTTCATGTTCGCCGAAGATATGGCGCTCTGCTGGTCCCTCGCCGAACGCGGCTGGAAGGCCGCCGCAGTGCCAGAAGCGGTGGTCACTCACGTCGAAGGGCTAAGCCGCGCACGAGCGCCGCGAGCCATGATCCGTGCTCATCATCGCAGCGCATTGCGCTTTGAAGTGCAAAGTGCCCGGGGGCTTCGAAGGGCCCTAATCCCAGTTGCTGCAGTGGTGTTGGGGATTCGATTCGTCCTTGTTTCACTGTGGCCCAAACGCCATTCATAATTCTCATCTAGTATTTGTGTGGGCTGTGAGTGGTTCTGTGGTTGAAAGTCGATGCCAGTCGCGGGCGAAACGACCCACGTAAGGTTCCCTAATCGGAGCTGAGCATGGCGCGGTTTAGAAGTAAGTCCTGACTCGGAGTAACCAAAGCGGTTGCTGCGAACTCAGGCAGGTGTGGGGTCAAAGACCAGGTCAGCACTCACAGCCCAATTATTTGTTCAAGCGGTGCTCTACGAGGATTACTACCTGCGCGACGACCTCGAGTGCTCCGGAATGCCCAGAAAATCGATATTTTCTGCCACGACGCATGACCGGTAGGGTAGAGGGTTAAATGAGTCTTTTTTCCAAAGCCCTCCGTGCCGGTGAAGGCAAGCGCGTTCGTCAATTGGCGGAACTGGTTGTGCCCATTAACGCCCTTTCCGACGAAATGGCCGCTCTCAGCGACGATCAACTCAAGGCGAAGACCGCAGAATTCAGAGCCCGACTAGCTGAGGGCGAAACCTTGGATGACCTTCTCGTTGAGGCGTACGCGGTTGTTCGCGAAGGGGCCACGCGCGTACTCGGTCAACGTCACTACGACGTTCAGTTGATGGGTGGCATGGCGCTGCACTTCGGCTGGATTGCCGAAATGAAGACCGGTGAAGGTAAGACTCTCGTTTCTACTCTGCCCGTCTACTTGAATGCTCTCGCGGGCAATGGTGTTCACGTCATTACCGTGAACGATTACTTGGCCACTCGAGACGCTAACTGGATGGGACAGCTGCACCGCTTCCTTGGACTTAGCGTTGGTCGCATCGGCCCAGATAACGAAGATTTTGAGGCCAAGCGCGCGGCCTACGCCTGTGACGTGACCTACGGCACCAACACGGAATTTGGCTTTGACTATCTGCGTGACAACATGGCGCGTTCCCGTGACCAGATGGTCCAACGCGGCCACCCCTTCGCTATTGTCGACGAGGTTGACTCGATCTTGATTGACGAGGCCCGCACGCCGCTGATTATTTCGGGTCCCTCGAGTGACACGACCAAGTTGTACTACCAATTCGCCTCAATTGTTCGCACCCTGACTCGAGACACCGACTACGAAGTGGATGAAGAGAAAAAGACTGTCGTCCCCACCGAAGAGGGTATTGAAAAAGTCGAGCGCCAACTTGGTGTGACCAACCTCTATGACGCGGTAGCGACGAATTACGTTCACCAACTGGGCCAAGCCCTGCGCGCGAAGGAGCTCTTCCATCGCGACAAGGAGTACCTGGTCGCCGATGGGGAAGTGAAAATTATCGACGAGTTCACCGGGCGCACGATGGACGGACGTCGCTGGGCCGATGGCCTTCACCAAGCGGTTGAGGCCAAAGAACGCGTCAAGATTCAAGACGAGAATCACACTTGGGCCACCGTGACATTGCAGAACTACTTCCGCATGTACGAAAAGCTCGCTGGTATGACCGGTACCGCCGAGACTGAAGCAGCCGAGTTCGCCACGACCTACGGGCTGAGCGTGGTGCCCATTCCAACTCACCGCCCCGCACAGCGCAAGGACGAAGCGGACCTTATCTATAAGACCGAGGCCGACAAGTTTGTGGCGATTATTGACGATGTCCGCGAGCGCAGCAAGAAGGGCCAGCCCGTCTTGCTCGGTACCGCTTCGGTCGAAAAGTCCGAATTACTTTCGCGCGAACTCTCTAAGGCGGGCATTACCCACGAAGTCTTGAACGCGAAGCAGCATTTCCGCGAAGCAGAGATTGTCGCTCAGGCTGGTCGCTTGGGTGCGGTAACGGTGGCTACCAACATGGCCGGTCGTGGTGTTGACGTTCTCTTGGGTGGAAACCCTGAGGGTCTCGCACACCGTGAGCTTGGCGGAAGTTCGGTGACGGAGATCGCTGATGAATACGAAGCACAGTTCCAGGCCGCCCTCGCGAAGTGGAAGCCACTCTGCCAAGCCGAAGGTGACCAGGTTCGGGCCCTGGGCGGACTCTACGTACTAGGTACCGAACGCCACGAGTCCCGTCGCATCGACAATCAGTTGCGCGGACGTGCCGGACGTCAAGGCGACCCCGGCGAGAGCCGCTTCTACCTCTCGCTCGAAGACGAATTACTTCGCCTGTTCGCCACCGGGGCCGTGTCGTGGGTGATGGATCGCACGATGACCGAGGGTGAGGCTATTGAGGCCAAAATGGTCTCGAAGGCCATTGAGCGCGCCCAAAATACCGTTGAGGGTCGTAACGCTGAAATCCGTAAGGACGTACTGAAGTACGACGAGGTCATGAACGAACAGCGCAAGGTCATTTACCAAAAGCGGATGGAAGTTATTGATGGTGAAGACCTTCACGAAGAGACCATCGCCGAGATGGCCGACGTCTTGACTGGTGTGATCGAAGGGACCGTCACCGAATACAGCGAGGATTGGGACACCCAGCAGCTCGTTAATACCCTGCTCTCGATTTACCCGACCACACTCTCGGCGAGTCAACTCGCTCAGTTCAAGGATGTCAACTCACTCGTTGAAGCGGTAGTGGCTGATGCCGTCGCCGGCTACGAAACCAAGATTGAAGGCTTCCCGGGGGGAATGGACACCATGAAAGACGTTGAAAGAGACGTCATGCTCCAAGTTATTGATCAGCGCTGGCGCGAACACTTGAGTGATATGGACTACCTGCGAGATGGTATTCACTTACGCCAAGTTGCCCAACAAGATCCACTCACCGCCTGGCAACGTGAAGGCTTTCAGATGTTCGACCACCTCCTCGAGGCGGTTAAGTCTGAATATGTTCGATTCATTACCCACGTAGAGGCGGTGCAACCCGAGTCTGCTCCGACGGGCCTCGAAGGTGCGGTAACCAACGTGGCTGAACTCGCTCCTGGAGCCACGGCCCTTCCCGAACATAAGGGGGCCAAGCCCGCGGCCAAAGAGGGCGACAAGATCGGTCGAAACGATCCATGCTGGTGTGAATCCGGGCGCAAGTTCAAGCAGTGCCATGGCCGACCCTAGAGCGGAAAACGCCCTTCGCATCGCGCAGGCGAGCCTCGAATCGCTAAAGGCCCGTTGGCAGGCGGCGGCGGCGTACTTGAAGATTGATCAACTGAGAGAACGCTATGCGGTGTTAAGTGTTGAAGCAGAGAATCCGAATCTGTGGGACGACCAAGACCACGCCCGTGAAATAACGACTGAGCTCGGTCGCGCCACCAACGATCTAGAAAACTTTGACCAACTGGGTAGCGCAATCGAAGATGCTGAAGTGATGGGCGAGTTTGTCAAAGAGTCACTGGCGGGCGGCGAAGTTGATGCGGGGCTGCTCGAGGAATTGAGCAGTTCGGTCGGAGCTCTCGAGAGCAGTATCGGGGCATTAGAGACACAAAGCCTCCTCAGTGGTCAATACGACGAAAACGACGCCATCGTCGAACTGCACGCCGGTGCCGGGGGCACCGACGCCCAAGACTGGACCGAGATGCTGCTTCGCATGTACTCGCGCTGGGCTGAGCGTCGGGGATTCTCCGTCGAGGTTGATGAAGCGACCGATGGCACTGAAGCGGGCCTCCTGTCGGCCACTTTCATCGTCAAGGGACGCTTCGCGTACGGCTGGATGTCCGCAGAGCGGGGCGTACACCGACTAGTGCGTATTAGCCCCTTTGACTCGCAGGCCCGGCGTCAAACGAGTTTCGCCTCACTCGAGGTGACTCCACTGCTTGGTGAGGACGCCGCGTCACTCGTCGAAATTGATGAAAAAGAACTTCGCGTGGACACCTACCGCTCTTCAGGTGCGGGGGGCCAACACGTGAATAAAACAGACTCCGCCATTCGCATCACGCACTTGCCCTCGGGCATTGTGGTGAGCTGCCAGAATGAACGTAGTCAGCATCAGAACCGAGCCCGCGCTATGCAGATGCTTGAATCTAAGTTGGCCGAAAAGGCTCGCGCCGAACGCCAAGCCGAGATGGACGCGCTCAGTGGTAACCGAGGTGACAATGCGTGGGGATCGCAGATTCGCAGTTATGTGCAAGCGCCCTATCAGTTGGTCAAGGACCACCGCACCGAACATGAAACTGGAAACGTCGAAGCAGTTCTTGACGGCGACCTCGATACCTTCATGGAAGCCGAACTTCGACGTCAGCGCTCTAAATCCTAAATATCTGTATTTGTTGCCATATTTTGGGGTCTTCGAGTGCAAAGAAAATGGGGTTTCAAAGTAAGATGGTTCTACGGCGTTTGACTCGCCACCACCACTAACGCGTAAGGGTGATGACATGATTCGATTTGAGAACGTTGGAAAGACTTACCCCAACGGCACGCCCGCACTCAAGGACATCAACCTTGACATCGAAAAGGGCGAATTCGTCTTTCTCGTGGGGGCCTCGGGTTCGGGTAAGACAACCTTCCTGCGCCTCTTGCTGCGGGAGGAATTGCCCGACTCGGGCCGAATCCTCGAAGCGGGCCGTGACATTGGCGAGCTGCCCAAGTGGCGGGTGCCCTATCTGCGCCGCAACATCGGATGTGTTTTCCAAGACTTCCGTCTCCTGCCTACTAAGACGGTCTACGAAAATGTGGCCTTCGCTCTAGAAGTCATTGGGCGACCTCGTTCAACGGTTGAGTCCCAGGTCCCACAGATTCTTGAATTAGTGGGACTCTCGGACAAGTCCAATAATCTGCCCTCGGAACTTTCCAGTGGCGAGCAACAGCGAGTGGCCGTGGCGCGTGCGTTCGTCAACCGCCCCTTGATCCTTCTCGCCGACGAACCAACCGGAAATTTGGACCCCGCGAACTCTGAAATCATCATGTCGCTCCTGGAGCGCATTAACCGCACCGGAACCACCGTGGTCATGGCTACCCACGATAAAGCCCTCGTGGACCGGATGCGTCGTCGCGTAATCGTGCTCGATAAGGGTGAAATGGTCCGCGACCAAGTTCGTGGTGTCTACGGATTTGACGAAGGAGCAAACCGCTAATGCGTGTCTATTTCCGCTACGCCTTTCGCGAGACTCTCTCAAATCTCTGGCGAAACCGCATGATGACTTTGGCGGCTGTCTTGACGGTGGCCGTATCCCTTTCACTCGTGGGCTCGGCGCTCTTGCTGAAGCAAAGTGCCGCCCAGGCCTCCGTGGCCTGGCAGACCGGTACTCGCGTCACGGTCTGGATGAGTCCGACGGCTAGCCAGGGTGAAGTTGACGCAGTGCGAACTCAGTTGGCGAACTCACCCCTGGTGCACCGCTGCGTCTTTTTTGACCAGGCACGTGACTACAAGGAATTCTTAGCCTCCTTGCCACCTTCGGAGACCAACGTGTTGACCGCTGCGGATATGCCAACCTCATTCCGCTGCGAACCAACTATTCCCGCTGACGCCTTCATTGTTGAATCAACTTTTAAGAATCAGCCTGGGGTGTACGCCGTCACCGCACCCGAACAGCAAATTCGCCAAATGAATCACGCCATTCGCATCTTGCAGATTGTGTTCTTGGCCCTAGCGGGAGTCTTGCTGATGTCGGCCACCGTGCTGATTTTGAATACCATTCGCATGGCCATCTTCGCTCGACGACGTGAAGTGTCGGTTATGAAGCTGGTGGGTGCGACCAACTGGTTCATCCGCATCCCCTTCATTACCGAAGGCTTTATCCAGGGGCTCTTAGGCTCCTTGGTCGCGGCGCTCGCCGTTACGGCCCTGCACACGTGGTATCCACTGCACAACGAGTTCGCGCTGAATAACGTGGCGCTGCTGGGCACCAACGCCGTAGTAATTGGGGTTGGCGTGTTGATTGGTTCGGTTGGATCAGCTATTGCGATCCGCCGCTTCCTTGACGTTTAGTCTTCGGGCGTAAAGTCAATCGAGAGCGAGTTCACGCAGTACCGAAGGCCAGTGTCGGTGGGACCGTCTTCAAAGACGTGACCCAAGTGACCGCCACACGTGGCGCAAAGAATTTCGGTGCGCGCACGACCCAGAGAGTGATCGGGGCGCTCAATGATTGTTCCCGCCTCGCAGGCGTCAAAGCTCGGCCAGCCACAGTGCGAGTCAAACTTTTGTCCAGCGTTAAAGAGCACCGCCTGGCAGCCCCCACAGGTGTAGGTGCCATTGGCATTGACGTCGAGCAGTGACCCGGTGAAGGGCGCTTCGGTGCCCGCTTGGCGCAGAATCTCGAAGCGCTCTGGTCCGAGTTCGGCTAGCCACTGGGCATCAGTTTTCGTAACGGGAAATTCCATGCCAGTGAGCGTACCGGTTTTAAAAAAAGTGTGGACGGGGAGACTCAGGTATTTCGCCCATGAATTCAGGCTCGCCCACGAGAAGCCTTTGAATGGCTCCCGCGATTCCCTTGGCGTCGAGTCCCAGCTCGCCGAGCAGCAGATCGGGTTTGTTCTGTTCGAGGTAGGCGCGAGGAACACCGAGAATGCGCGTGGTCGGGAAGAGTTGACCCAGATCTTGGGCTCGACTTCGCACCGCCGAGACCATCAAGGTTCCCGCACCGCCATGACGGGTGCCATCTTCAATAGTGAGGACTCGCTGGTGGTTTAGTGCATCAAGAATCATCTCGGGGTCAGGGGGCAGAACGCGGACGTCATAGAGAGTGACCCGCTTGGCGTCCTCACCGAGCAGATCCAAAGCGGCATAGGCCATCGGAGCCATCTTGCCCACGGCCAAGATGCACAGCGAACCATCTCCCGCTTGGACGCGACGAGCGCCCAAGCCGCTGCCCACGTGGCCGTCAAAGGGTTGGGGCAGGGTTTTGGGGAAGCGTAGTGAAGTTGGCGTCGACAGGGCGAGGGCTTGGTGGAGCATGCCCGGAATCTCTTCGGCACTCGATGGCGCGAAGAGGGTCATATTGGGCACCATAAGGGCAAGGGCCATATCCAAAATTCCGTGATGGCTCGGACCATCGTCGCCCGTTATTCCCGCACGGTCAAAGACAAAAACTACGGGTAGGTCCAAGAGACCCACATCCATGTTGGCCTGGTCGAAGGCCCGTGCGAAGAAGGTTGAGTACATCGCCACAACTGGCTTGAGCCCACCCATGGCCATACCCGCGGCGGCGGTGACGGCGTGTTGCTCAGCAATCCCTACGTCAAAGAGACGCTTGGGGTATTTCTCCTGGAAGGGAAGCAGTCCCGTCGGCCCCGCCATCGCGGCAGTAATTGCCACGATGCGATGATCGGAGGTCGCCTCTTTTAGTAAGGCGTCACTGAATGATTGAGTAAAAGAAAGTGGGGAAATCTCCTCGTCATTGAGTCGAGGGGGGAGCTTGAAGTCGTGCATCTTCAAGGAATCACCCTCGGCGGGCTTGTAGCCGCGACCTTTTTCGGTGAGGCAGTGAACCAAGATGGGGCCATCCCAATCGGCCGCCGCCCTCAGAGTGGTTTCGAGCTGTTTGATGTTATGTCCATCGATGGGTCCGATATAGCGCACGCCAAGGTTTTCGAAGAAGGTCTTGGGAGTAACCATTTCGCGCACCACGGTGGTCATGCCACCGAGCCCCCTGTACGCCACCTTGCCGGCGCGAGGGAGGCGAGGAACGAGTTTGCGGATACGGTCTCGTACGGTGAGGTATCGAGGGTCGATGCGCAGGCTGGTCAGCGACTGAGAGAGCTTCGAGATGGTTGGGGCGTAGGAACGGCCGTTGTCATTCAAAATAATGACCACGCGCTGGCCAGACACGCCGAGATTGTTAAGTGCTTCAAAGGCCATGCCCCCAGTGAGCGATCCGTCGCCGACCACCGCGACGACTTGGCGCTCGCCGCCGTGGCCCTTTAGTTCGTGGCGCTGCTCGAGGGCGACCGAAAGCCCGTGGGCGTAGGAGAGGGCGGTTGAGGCGTGCGAGGACTCGATCCAGTCGTGCGCTGATTCACTTCGACTCGGGTACCCCGAAAGTCCACCGCGTTGACGCAGCCTCGAAAAGCCGTACCGGCGGCCGGTAAGGATTTTGTGAACGTACGACTGATGTCCAGTGTCAAAGAGCAAGATGTCACTGGGTGACGTGAATACTCGGTGCATGGCCAAGGTGATCTCGACAATGCCAAGGTTCGAGCCCAAGTGCCCGCCGGTGGCGGTGACCGATTCGATGATGAATGAGCGAAGTTCGTCGCTTAATTGGTCCAGTTCCTGGTAGCTAAGACCTTGGAGGTCTTGGGGGGACTCAATTGAGGGCAACAGCACCCTAAAAGCCTACCGGTCTAGTCCGCCACGTTCTACGGGAATTATTCGCTGGAACTGCCGGAAGAACGCGAATCGGTCTTATAAAAGCCGGTGCCCTTAAAGGCAATTCCCACTGGAGAGAACACCTTCTTGAGTTCGCCACCACAATTCTCGTGAACGCTCAGGGCAGGATCAGAGAAACTCTGAACCGCTTCGACGCGCTCGTGGCATCGCTGACATTCATATTCGTAGGTAGGCATACCTTCTCCTTGCTGGCACCGCAAATTCAGTTTAGTAGCCCTCGGATTTGCCCGAATCGTCAGGTGGTCTCCATAAATTTGGGGGTTAAAAGATGCGATTTATATAGCGCGCACACCCAGGAGGGAGCGATTACCCTGTAGTCTCCAATTTGAGTCGGGGAGAGACAATGGCATTTCGTGAGCCCAGCGAACAGAGTCGTGAGCGTCAAATGGCGTTGCTGTGGTGGCTGAGCGCCTCGCCAGAGGGCATGTCCCAGCGAGAGATCATCGACCAAGTCACCGTGACCGGACCTAGTGACGGTACGGCTGTTCGCACCAGAGTTAAGGCCTACGAGGGAGCGGCCGATACGGTGCGCGCGAAGTTTGAACGCGACAAAGTTGACCTGAGAAACGCAGGCTTCGAGATCATTGTCAATAACACCGATCCCGGCACCCCGAAGTACCGCATCGAAAAAGATGGCGCCTTCGCACCGGTCATCAACTTCAGCGACGAAGAGCACGACTTTATTGCGCTGGCCCTGCGCTTTTGCGGCTTTGGTAAGTCCGGTGCTTTCTCTCTCTTTAATGTCATTGCCCCAGTCGATGACTTTGCGGTAAATGTCGACGTCTACAACCCCATCATGCGCGCAATCAACACCCATCGGGTCTTAATTTTCGATTATGACTCAACAGAAATTCGTTCTCGCGAGGTCGAGCCCATTCAACTAATTATGTATTTAGGGGTGCCGTACCTGGTCGCGCTAGTACACGGCACCGACAAGGTCCGCGGATACCGTCTAAACCGCATCGTGAGTATTCCCGCCACCACAACCGATACCTTCGAAATTACATCCGAAACGAAAGAGCTCGCTCGGCAATGGACGCCTAAGTACGAGCCCGCAGAAGAGACCATCGTCGTTTCCGGCGTGACCACGGCGACCTTCGCTCCGCGACTCAAGATGCAATACGACGAAGCAACCCTAAAGACTCTCGGTGAAGACCGGGTGGAATTCGCCCTGCCCTTTACCGCCCTCACCGATGCGGTTCGCTTTGTTATTGGCGCGGGCACCCGCATCCAACTAGCGGGCCCCGCCACGGTCGTGGAGTCAACGAAGAATTGGCTCTCGCAGGTGAACCGGGGTGTAGTCCCCAAGCTCGCGGACATTACCTTTACCCCGGCGGGTAAGGGGTCGAACTTGGCCCTCGCCTTCAAGTTGCTCCACATGGTCCATCAAAATCCCGAGGGACTTCGCATTAGCGAACTCGCCCAGCGAGCCGAGATTGATCAAGACCAGGTCCGCGAAATCATGGGGAGACTCTCGTGCATTTTCTTGCCCGGTAACGCCGCCGCCACCTACCCGGCCTACGTAATCAAAGAGTGCGATGACTGGGACAACGAAGATACTGATGATTCGCTCTACGTGCCGACCTCGGACGTTTTCCACTTTGACGATGCCTCACAGATGATGTGGAAGGACCTGTTCGAAGTGAACTTGGCGCTCCACGAAGCCAATCGTGTGTACCAAAATGAGGTCATGGCGAGCGCCATCCAAAAAATCGAAGGGGCGTGCGAGGATTTCGTGCGCTTCGAGATGGCCGATCACGAGACTCAAATTGCGTTGCTTCGAGACGCCATCGCCAAGAATCTTCAAGTCACCATTAGCTACTTCACCGAAGAGGCCGATAGTGCGACCGTGCGCACCATTGTTCCCACCGAAATGAAGATGTTAAACGGCCATTCGTACGTGCGAGCGTGGTGCGAACTGCGAGAAAACTGGCGCACGTTCCGCGTAGACCGCATCGAGTGGGTGAGAGATGGCGAACCGGCGAGAGTCATTGATAAAGATCCAAAGCCGGACTGGTTAACGACCTTTACCCAATTGGGCGAATCTGTCATTGTGGTCATGGACGCGTTTTTACGTTTCCACTTCGAGAGTATTCCCAATGCTCGCTGGGGTCGCGTGAAAGATGGTCGCCACGCCGTTGAGTTTCGCATCATCGATGAAGCATTCCTAGATAGTTTGATGGTTCGCGCTGGACATGGTGCGGTCGTGGCTAAGGGGACTCCCGAGCAATTGCTGGCCGGCCACGAGTTAGCCAAACGCATCGAAAACAACCTGTAGCGCAACCGTTGGGATTCGAAAGGATCCCGCTATGTTGCACATCTTCGCGCGCACGAGTAATGACGTGCGGTATTTCACCGATGACCACGCCCGTGAGTTAGATGGACTTCGCCAGGGGCCAGCGGGGTGGTGGTTAAAGGGGGCGGGAGAGGTTACGGACCCCGAGCGAGTCTCCCGGGTATTCGCTGGTTCGAGCCGAGCACGAATTGTGGGTTATGACCTTATTTTCTCTGCGCCCCGGTCCAGTTCGGTGCTGTTGGCGCTGGACGAAATGGCCGCACCCCACCTGGTGGCGAGTCACCGATTGGCCGTCAAGGCGGCAGTGCAGTATCTCGAAGCCCACGCCCTGGGCGTGCGTCGCAAGGTACAGGGCGAAGTCGAGGTGACTGCGACGTCGTGGCGCGAAATTATTGCCTTCACGCACGGCGTCAACCGGATCGGCGAGCCCCATCTTCATGATCATGTCTTGGTGGGAGCAACCGGATTGGAGAGTGATCGAGCCATTGATGGTCGGGGACTCTTCGCCCACCTCAACGCGGCCGATGCATTGTACCGAAGCGAATTACGCCACCGGTTGGGCGAGGGCACCGCCTACCGGCCGTGGCGAAGCTTCGCTGGTAATGAACTGGTAGTCGGTGTGGATGACGGATATAGGGCGCTCTGGAGTGGGCGCAGCGAGGTACGACCGCCTAAGAAAGCCTGGGCCCGAGATGAAATTGTTGCCAAGTGGGCCGCGGACCTTGAAGGATTCCGACCATTTGGTGAAAGGCCAGCCCCCCTTTCACGCGTAGGGCACTTAGATGAGCACTCCCTCGGAGCACAACTATCGGGCATCAATTCACTCTTTCGGCGAAGCGCCATGGCCGCTTGGGCTAATGCCGCAACATTTGGTCAGCCGGTTGACGCAGTCACGAGCGCCATCGACTTGCACCTCACCAATGTCACTCGCGGGGTTGGGGTGCAAGAACGTGAAGTATCACGCTCGGATCTCCTCCAACTAGCCCAAGTAAGGGGCCGAGGCCCGCGCCCGTTGCAGGCCCACGAGCTATCGAGGTGGATGAACGCTGGCCCCTTGATTAAATCGAGGATCATCGAACCAGGGCGTGAGTTGTATCCAGTGGGGTATCTTCGAAGCGTTGAGCCCGAGCGCGTAGCCCTTACGTCCAGTCGCGATATCAGCAATCGTTAATTTCGACCGTTCGTGCCAGGAGGTGGCACTCGTTCGACCACCACCTCGGCGTGAACGGTGCAGGGTATTTTGGGCTTGGAAGTGGGTGCCGCCAAGATTGCGAATCATTTCGAGCGTCGCGCGGTCGGCGATTCCGGGCAGCACGACCGTGCTCGAAAAGAGCGACAAGAATCCCTGGGCCTGTTCGCCCCAGCGAGCACGAGCCTGAGAGAGATCTTGTAAACAGGCCAAGGTGAGCACGCCCTGGCCTCCACCTTCGGAAACAATCGAGGCCAGATTGGGTAGCGGAGCAACGTTGGCTAATTCATCCAGGGCGAGTAAGAGGCGGGCCCCCCGCTGAAACCGGTCGTAGGTTGCGTGAATCAAGTAGTCGATCAGGCCAACGATGAGAGGAGTGGTGACCGCCTGGAACCTTGAAGGGGCCACGATATGTAATTGGTGAGGTGCGGCAAAGAACTTGTCCAGGTTTAAGGAAGGTTGTTCGGCGGCCCTGCGCGCCGCGTCTGTGCGCATTCCGGCTAACAAGCCCGAGGCGCTCGACCAGATACCTGAAAGCTCTCGCTCTTCAGTGGCGAGGATGCCCGTCAAGAGAGAAGTGCTGGCGTGGCTCGAACCATACCGTTCGAGGAGCATCTCAGGGACTCCCGTGGTATCGCGAGCGTCAACGAGAGAGCAAAAGTCAGCGAGGGTCGACCCTCGCAATGCAGCGACGTGGAGAAGTGGCGCGAGCAGCGCAGCAGCTCGTTCGCTCCAGTGATTATCTTTTAGCCCCGGCCTCGACACGTCGGTGAGGGAGCGAGAAACGAGAATTGCGCCGTCCCAAGTCAAAGATTTTCTTACGGGGGAGTAACCAATTCGGATGACATGTGGCAATTCCGGCACCGTTCCCGATGGATCAAAGAGCAAAAGTGACCCCCGACGTGGCCTTTCGCTCATCACGCGCAGCACGTCATCCTTGGTTGACGTAATCACGGAAGAATGCCCTTTCATCAGGAGATTTGGGATGATGAGGGAGGAGGTTTTTCCACTCCTACTCGGCCCTAAAACCAGTGTCGAGCGTTGCGATCCACTGAAGGCGTTCGCAGTATGTGCGCGACCTAAATAGATGCCGGGATCAAGAATCACCACTCACAATGGTCGAAAATAATTCGCTTAAATACTTGACTTATGGTGCGAAAACGAGTGAACTTTTAGTTGTCTTCTGCGGAGGAGACAAAAGCAGTGCAAGAGTGCATTATTTCTTGGACTTGCTCTCCTCCAAAGTTGACCGTGCACTGCGGGTAGTCGTTGCACAGCCGAGAGGCTGGGCTTCACTTGGTCGAGTACACGAGATGTGTCGATGTGTCTATATCCCAGTCACCACGGTGGTGAATGGGAGGAGCATCGAATCAACGTTGAATCCCTAGGAGGGAATGTGGCTGTAGCTACGAAGAAGAAGGCTGCCCCTAAGAAGGCTGCAAAGAAGACGGTTAAGAAGGCTGCCCCTAAGAAGGCTGTTCGCAAGACCGCAAAGAAGGCTGCTCCTAAGAAGGCTGCTAAGAAGACTGTCCGCAAGGCTGCTCCTAAGAAGGCTGCTAAGAAGACTGTCCGCAAGGCTGCTCCTAAGAAGGCTGCTAAGAAGACTGTCCGCAAGGCTGCTCCTAA
>CAIKUQ010000006.1 GCA_903830655.1 uncultured Actinomycetes bacterium
CGACGGCGAAGAACTCACCGAAACGCTGAGAAGCCCCATTTTACAGAGCTTCCGCAACCCGACTGAAAAATTCGACGAGTCGCTCTGAAAAATGGTTTTGCCAGCTCTGAGAAGTACCGACGCCACTTGGGGTCTGGACTTATGTATTTGCCCCGCCAGCGACCTCCCACACCAGTTCTCGTCTGGGGGGTCTTGGCATTTACTCCTACAAAAACAGGGGATGCGCCATAGCAGCCGTTTTCTGATCAAATGGGAAACATTGAATAAGTAACGATTACTACTACACCTGCTTGCTATCTCAATCACAGAATCGACCTATGGCGCGAAGAACTATGTGCTGACAAGTTGCCACCTGAGAAGCGCGGCGAAGGGTCGGTTTTCTAGGTCAGGGAAACTGCCACTAAGCCAGGCTTCAGGCGAGCAACCAGAACCGAGGCATGGGACCCAGTTTCAAAACGCACAATCCAGGCTACGGCATCCGGCTCGAACCCACGCCATTGCGCGCCGTGAAGAGAACCTCACCAAAGCGCTGGTTCGAGCCAGCAAAGAATAAAGCGAGAGTTCCTATTGTTTCTCGGTTTACTAATCGGAGTGAGTTGCAATGGTGGCATGCCAAGAATTGCTTCGGCGGCTCCGACCCATAATTACAGGGCGCTGGCGTGAGAGAAAAATGCCCAGCGAGAAGAGTCCCAGCGCAAGAAGCACTGCGTCAGAGAAGGGGAACCCAGTCGCAGCCAATTCCGTTTCAGTACTTAAAGCGAGACACACCCCGTTGCACTGCTCCATTGCAGTCAATACTTTCCCGTCACCGGCCGTAATGGAATACCAAAAGTTCTCACCAGCCTCTTGGCTTTGATTAGGAAGTTGCGGGAGACTGAGCGAAGTCCAGCTCTGACCATCGGCCGACGTGGCGGCACCATTGAGTCCAACTGCGATGAATTCATTGTTCGCATAGGTGAGGCCAAACCACCTACCACTTCCAAAGGGCTGTACCGTCCAGTTCAGTCCATCGGTAGATGTGGCAAAGGAGTTGACCGAAGCGTTTGAGACCGCCACGTATTTCCCGTTGCCGTAGGTCAAACTATCCCAGTAGTCGTTTCCCGTCAACGATCCAGTGGTCCAAGTGGATCCATCGGTGGAGACGGCCGCAAAATTGTTTCCAACAACCACAAACTGGCCGGCCGCATAGAGAACAGAGAGAGATTCGGGACTACCCGGGAGATCAGACTGACCAGTCCAAGTGACGCCGTCGGTCGAAGACGCAACGTGGCCCTCTTGGCTAACCGCCAGATATCGGCCATTCCCAAACGCGACAGAGCGCCAGAGCGTTGACGGATCGGTGATTGTTTCTTCAACGACATTCCAGCTAATGCCATCGGTCGAAGTCATGATTAATCCGATAATCGCCGGCCCCTGGTGGGGCTCGTCCGGTCCCGTGAACCAACCGGTCGCTACGAAGCGATCACCTAACCACTTGACCGAGCTCCACACTTGGCCCGCTGGCAGTAAGTGGCTCGTCCAAGTAACGGCGTCCGAGGACGTCTCGACAGTTGGGGGGTTGGTATTCATGAGGTCAACAAAGCATGGTTGACCATTCGGTGTACCGTAAGCGAGCAGTACTGGATTGTTGCCACCGCTCTCCCCCACCCAATTCAATGGTTGCGGCGGTGAAGTCGCTCCAGCGGTCTGGCCAGTGACAGATAATCCCACTGCACAGGCGAGTGTGCAGGTAAAGAGGTGCAACGACTTCTTGATTGCTCGCATCATTTCAACTCAACCGTTTTCTTTCATTCCACCGTCACCCAACTGACTATCTATTGGCAGATACTGGCAATTCTCACCAACACTACTGCTGGTTCGAGCCACCAAAGTCCTGGGCGCTGATTTTGTCTAATTTGAGGTGAAGCACCGTCACATGGGCCAAAACCTTCCGTAAGCATTCTCTCGAGCTGTTCCCGACTCACCCTAAAGACAAGGGTTCGATGGGTATAATTAAAGAATGTTCTCAAACCTCAAGCGCAAGTCCCAGCTGTTTCTCGGTTTACTTATCGGAGTGTATGGCATCTGCGTTATGCCGAGTATTGCTTCGGCGGCCCCGACCCATAATTTCGCTGCGCTCTTGTACGTGTCAGAAAACTACAAATTGACTCCCGCCCAGAAGGCATCCTTGGCCGCTGACGCAACTTCGATTGCCTCGTCGACTCCTACCTCAGTGACCCTTACTGGCTACACCGACCGTTCGGGTGGAGTTGTTGCCAACCAAGCTCTCTCCTGGCGCCGAGCGATTGCCGCACTCGAGCAACTCCGTCGCGACGTGCGAGCTCTTGGAGACACCACAACAAAATTCGTGGCGGTTGGTTCGGGCGCAACTACTAAGTTTGGCCCCTTGAGCCAAAATCGTCGGGTGAACATTGTTTCCACCGGTGGAACCACCACGGCGACCCTCACGGGTACGGTCGGGTGGTCAGGCGGAAGTTGGCCTGACCCACCCTTTACTGTCGGAGCTAACGGATCATCGCTGTTTACCGTCGAAGTCCAAGTGAATGGCCACTGGTACGCAAACGCCACCTTGTCGACAATCCAAGCCTCGATGGAAACCTACTTCACCTTCAGTATTCCAAACGTGCCCTTGACGAACGGTGGCGCCACGATAGCGCTCATTGAAAATGATGGGCCAACTCCCCTGGGGATTGCCTCCATGTATTGCACCGGGCTTGGAGCCGCCCAGTCAGCAACTCTGACCCCCACTCCTTGGACCAACACCCCAATTTCGGGTGTGAGTATTCCCTACCTTGGTGACTCCTCACTAACCGTGCCCGGGGTCACGGTCTCGGCGGCGAATACTCCAGTCAACATCTACATCGGTGTCTCAGCTTTTTGCTGATAGTGCACACGGGTACTGGCTACGTAGCGCGGACGCGCTGCGAGTAGAGAGTTAGCGGCGCGCTTCGAAAAATGAACTGAGTTGCTGCGAAGCCTCGAGTTCTAATACGCCAGCCCGAATGTCGACCTCGTGGAGCAGACGCGGATCGCTCAGCAGGTTGTACCGCGAACCCACTGCCCCCGCCTTCTCGTCGGAGGCGCCAAAAACAACTCGCGCGACTCGGGCCGCTACCAACGCACCGGCGCACATGACGCAGGGCTCGAGAGTGACGTACACGGTTGCCCCATCAAGGCGCCAGGTCGAGAGCGCCCTCGCAGCATCTCTCAACGCCACAATCTCGGCGTGCGCCGTGGGGTCTTGATCAACCTCACGACGGTTTTCACCAATGCCGATGACCCGCCCATCTAGCACCACCACCGCCCCCACCGGGACGTCCTCATGCTCACTGGCTAACCTCGCGCTCGCCAGGGCTTGGTGCATGAAACGGGCATCTTCTTTGTGATTCACAGACCTTCAGATTAGGAGCCTTGGGGAGGGCTTGCTATTTCTTGTAGGATTATCGACGGAAGCGTGCGAGAGCGGCCGAATCGGGCAGTCTCGAAAACTGCTGTGTCTACGGGCACCGTGGGTTCAAATCCCACCGCTTCCGCCA
>CAIKUQ010000007.1 GCA_903830655.1 uncultured Actinomycetes bacterium
CAATGAGTCGCGATACCCTCATCAACCTGCTGTATCTCTTCTCGGCGACCACCTTCCTGCTAGCGCTCAAGGGACTGGGTTCACCTAAGCGTGCTCGACGTGGAAATTTCATCGCCGCCGTCGGGATGACCGTAGCAATTGGCGCCACCTTCTTTAAGCTCGTGGATGGACATCCCTTGCATCACGTCGGGCTCATAATTTTGGCGATGGTGATTGGCGTAATCGTGGCCGTCCCCACCGCGCGTTTGGTGCAAATGACCGCAATGCCCCAACTCGTGGCCATTTTTAATGGAGTAGGTGGTGGTGCGGCAGCACTCGTATCTATTACCGAGTTCATGCACATTCACTCAACCAGTCCCGCCACCTACGTAACACTCGAAGTGCTACTCGGCGTTCTAATCGGAACGGTTTCCTTCTCGGGTTCTGCGATTGCCTACGCCAAATTGCAGGAGCTGATGACCGGTCGTCCCGTCACCTACCCCGGTCAGCAAATATTCAATGGTCTGATGGGTCTGGCCGCCCTCGGCTTCATCGTGACGATGCTGGTTACTGGATCTATGGTTTTGTTATGGGCGTTGCTCGCCGTTTCCTTCGTCCTGGGAATCGCGTTTGTACTACCTATTGGCGGTGCCGACGTTCCCGTCTTGATTTCGTTGCTGAACTCATTCACTGGACTCGCGGTGGCGGCTTCGGGCTTCACCTTGGGTTCCAACCTACTTATTGTTGCCGGTACTCTCGTCGGCGCATCGGGAATCTTGCTAACGCGCCTGATGTCAAAAGCGATGGGTCGCAGCTTGGCGAATGTTCTCTTCTCGGCCTTTGGCTCAGCGACCACGAGTGGTGCGGCTGCCGCTGGGGAAGAGCGTCCCGTGCGATCAGCGTCACCAGAAGATGTTGCGGTGCTGCTCGGACTCGCTTCGAAAGTCGTAATTATTCCTGGTTATGGTTTGGCCGTTGCGCAGGCTCAGCACGTACTCCGTGAGCTCGCTGAAGTTCTCGAGAGTAAGGGAATTGAAGTGGACTACGCCATTCACCCCGTCGCTGGTCGTATGCCGGGTCACATGAATGTTCTGCTCGCGGAAGCCAACGTGCCTTACGAACAACTAAAGGAAATGGACGAAGCCAACATCGAGCTGCAAACAGCCGACGTAGCAATCGTGGTTGGCGCGAACGACACCGTTAACCCCGCGGCCAAGGATGACCCGAGCTCGCCAATTTACGGCATGCCGATCATCAACGCAGACCTCGCCGAGAACGTCTTGTTCTTGAAGCGCTCGATGCGCCCAGGCTTTGCAGGTATTGAGAACGAGTTGCTCTACAACCCCAAGACCACTTTGGTCTTTGGTGATGCTAAGGACACCCTGACCAAGATGGTGGCGGCGGTCAAGCAGAACTAAGCGGTTAAGCGGTTTAGCTCGGCCACAACTTCAAGGGGCAGGGTAGTCGCCGCCGCTGCGTTGGCCTGAATCTGGGCCCGAGAGGAAGCACCAGCAATCACCGAGGCCACTTGGTGGTGGCTCAGTAACCAGCTGAAAGCGAGCGTGAGTAGTGGGGTGTTGATCTCCTCGGCGTACGCCAAGAGAGAACTCACCTTGTTACGAATGCCCTCAGAATGCCAGTGGGCTTTGCGGTCGTCGGACATGCTGGCGAGTCGAATGTTCTCGGGCATTGGCTCGTTGGGGTCAACCTTGCCAGA
>CAIKUQ010000008.1 GCA_903830655.1 uncultured Actinomycetes bacterium
ATCTTTGACTCGATGTGGGAGATTCGTTTCATGCTGGAAGAGCACCGCAAGAACTACAACCACTACCGACCACACAGTGCTCTTGGCTACATGACGCCGGTTGAATTCGCTACTAAGTGGCAGGAAGAAAACCCAGTGCTACTCTCACAAGAGGTGGCCAATGAATGGGGTCCGGGCACCTGTTGGCATTGATTCATTGAACGCATACTTATACATAATTGTTGTATTTGACAGGTGTTTTTGAGCTGAGTGGCGCATTGTTTAGTTCCATCATTCCCTCCACTGATTTGCCGTTGTGATTTCACTCAGTATTTTCTAGGCTCAGGCGCCACATGAGAATTACGCGAAAATTAATTTCTCCACTCTTATCATAAAACTAAATATTAATAGCTAAAAGGTCAGTGAAAAATGAGCAGCCAGATTCACCTTTGCCAAACATCAAGTGAAGTAGCCCCGCTTGTGGCGCACATTAAAGAGACGGTTCGCCTACCGATAGTTGTGGTGTCGCTTGCAGAAGGAGAATCTTCTCCAACTTGGGACATCGAACAGCTTGCAGACCGTTTGAGCGGCGAAGCGGTGCTCTACTTAATCGATCATGAGGCAGGGTTTTCCCTCACCGAGCAGATGGGAGGTAAGGCGAATTCAGTCCATTCAGGTTGGATCAGAATTTACCCGGCCGCGGGCTGGTCCACCGGCGATCAAAATCGTAACCGGATAGCACCAAACCACTCAAGGCCCGAACTCGTGTTCCGAAAGATTATTGATCGTGTTGATTTGGCTGCGTGGTCCAACTTTGTCCCGAAACAACAACAGTCGAGCTCATTGGTGGTGGACTCAGTCCGCATCGAGAATGACCCTAGTGAGGATCCGAGTCAGCTGCTTCCCGGCCGGAGTCAGCTCGATCCAAATCTCCATTGCATTATCCGCCATTCTTCTCTTTACCCTGGCATTCCGGCTCATCGCCTTTTGAGAAAGGGAATGGTTCTATCGGGCAAGCGCACGAATACATTCCTTCCTGAGTTTTACCCCGAAAAGCCAAACGACGACTTGGAAACACGACTCAAGTCCTTTATTGGTGAAATCGTATGCACTTGGGCTCTCGTGCGTGAAGTGAAACCAGACCACGTCACGTTACTTTTACATCCAGAAGTGCCTCTGGAGATTTATTCAGATTCGATTGACCTTAACGAAGAATATTCTGCGGACGAAGTCGTAAAGGTTTATGTTTTGCCTACAGAGTCTGGATACGAAGTCACACCGGCCTCTGAACTTGACGACGCACAAGACTCTATTTCAGCTTTTCCTGGTGGACCACCTTGGCTAATGCCGAAGTCTTTGGTGGTTGAAGAGCTAGATCCCATTGTTGATGAGGCGTTTGCAGACGAGGAGTTGATTCTCGCCCACAAATCGATTGAGCGCCTTCAACGAGAAATTTTGGAACTCAAGGATAAATTGAGATCAAGTAGAGCAAAGCTGATCGTAAAATTGCATCCTGACGATGAGACGTGCTTGCGTGCCGCAATAGTTGCTAACTATTACAAGAGGCTCACCGCAACCGATAGAGCTGAATATCCCCTGCAAGAACTCGTCTTCGAGAAAGAGTTTTTCCTAGGATTTGCTGAGGCGTGCGGCATGGTTCCTTACGAAACGGTTTTGAGGGCGGTCGTCAACATCGCTTCTGGCCATCCGCAAACACGTACTGAAAAATTCAAATCAGGCAGCCGATTCAGCGATGAGGTCGATGGCTGGCAGACCCGGCGGGGGCACATAGCCGACGAAACAAGTGGCGCACCCCGAATCAGATTTTCAAAACGAGGTAACGTGACACGGTTTGAACATGCCGGTCATCATGACGACGACCTTTAACGTTAATTTCTGCTTTGCCGATGTTGAAAAATAGCCACCGCTTGGTCCAGAGGCACTAAGTCACGGCGCATTGATCTGCGGACGGCCTCAAGCTCGGCCTGGTGTCGGGACTCCAGCGCAGCAATTTGGGCCTCCAACACCATGATTCGCTTTACTCCCTCGAGGTTGATGCCTGCGTTGGTTAGTTCCTGAATACGGCGAATGTCATGTAGGTCGGAGTCCGAGAATCGGCGCGAGCCGCCTTCAGTTCGCTGGGGGTTTAAGAGTCCCGTGCGCTCGTAGTTTCGGAGTGTTTGTGGGTGCACTCCGGCAATCTCCGCAAAAACTGAGATTACGTACAAAGCGGTAATCCTGTGTTCAGGCATTTTCAACCTCTTCATTCAATTCACGCGCCAGCTCTTCAACGAGTGCGCGTTGCTTTTTTGTGAGTTTCTTTGGTAGGTCAACGGCGATAGTGACGAGCAAGTCACCAACCGCATGTTTAGCGCCAGCGGGTACCCCGCGGCCCTTCACTCGCATCACCGTTCCAGGTTGTGTGCCTCCTGGCACCTTGAGAGTGACCGTTTCATCGAGCGTTGGGACTTCGACAGTGGTGCCGAGTAGTGCGGCGCTCATTGGGACCGCAACGCTCGTCGCTACGTTGCGCCCCCTCATCGTGAAACGCGGGTCGGCGAGTACGTGGACGTCAATGTACAGGTCACCCGCGGGGCCACCATTGGCTCCGGGGAATCCCTTACCTTTAAGTCGAATGCGTTGCTTGTCAACCACCCCGGCGGGGATGCGGATATTCACCGTGCGAGGAGCACCCTGTCCCGAGAGTTGGATGGAAGTCGTTTGGCCCTTCACCGCATCGCGGAAGGAAATCTCGAACTTGGTTTCGATGTCGCCGCCTCGTTGTTGGCGACCACGACGGGGACCTCCGAAGAGCCCACCGAAGATGTCACCGAGGTCATTCATGTCGCCAAAATCACCGAAGTCGGCATTCCCGTATTGTTGACCGCCCCGAGCTCCCCCGCCAAAACCTCCAGCGGCGGGACCCATCTTGCGAACCTGGTCGTACTCTTTGCGCTTATCGGCATCACCCAGTACGTCGTAGGCGGCCGAGACCTCTTTGAATTGTTCCTCTTTGCCAGGGTTGGTGTCGGGGTGCAGCTCTTTGGCGAGCTTGCGGTAGGCGCGAGTGATCTCTTTGTCGGTGGCGGTTTCGCCCACCCCTAAGGACTTATAAAAGTCCTTTTCGAACCAATCACGCTCCGCGGCCATTTAACCCTGCACTTCAACCATGGCGGGTCGCAGTACAGCGCCCTTCCAGAGATACCCCGCACGCAAGACGGTCTTAACGATCTGCTCGCCCGGGGTCTCGCCGGGAACGTGCATCACCGCATCGTGAAAGGTGGGGTCAAAGGACGCGCCCGTTTCATCAATACGAGTGAGTCCTTCTTTCGTGAGGGTATCGAGGAGCAGCCCCCGCGATTGAACGAGCGCTTTCGCCTCGTCGGTGTCGGTTTCGGAGAAGTGCGTGAGCGCTAAGTCAAAGGCGTCGAGCACTGGGAGCAACTTGGTGATCAACACTCCCGCCGCACGCGTGCCGGCCTCTTCCGAGGACTTTACGACACGCTTCTTGTAGTTCTCGAAGTCGGCTTGGAGCTGTTGTAATGCTTTCAGGTACTCCTCAGCTGAGTTTTCACCGGCTTCTTCGACAATGTCAGATGACACAGCCTCATTCAAGGCTGCGTCATCTTCACTGTTCCACGTGTCGTCGGTCACCGTTATTCGACAATCTCTGCGTCAACGATTTCCTCGTCGTTGGCCTGGGCGTTCGAAGCTTCGGGGTTCTCCTGATTCTTCTTCGCCGCCTCGTCATACAGACGCTGACCGAGAGCCTGGGAAACGGTGCTCAACTTCTCAGTGGCCGCCTTGATGGCGTCAAAGTCAGTGCCGGTGAGCTTTTCCTTGAGCTCGCCGAGCGCTGACTCCACATCAGCCTTCTCGGTGCCCTGGAAG
>CAIKUQ010000009.1 GCA_903830655.1 uncultured Actinomycetes bacterium
CTAACGGGAATCGATATTGGTTCGCAATGGGCTCCATTTATTGTCGATTAAGGCAATAACTACGCAATTGCGACGCAGCACGTCCAAAACAACAGGCTCAAACAGGAAAAAGGGCCGCCTTTATGAGACGGCCCCTTTTTTTTGCCATAGACATTCCTTATCGACTCAACCCTCTGGCTCTATCCGTTATAAATTGTGCCAATGATGCCGATGCTAAATGAACGTTTCTACAAATAACTTTGTCCGACGTGTTTCCATGACACGGATTTACGCGATTACATGTAGATCACTAGGCAAGTAACAATACAGGGAGACAAATCAAGCAGCGTTCAGAAGACCATGACTTATCGGGAGAAAACAGATTCAAACTTTGTTTACCGTTGCCCTCGGTGTGGAAATACTCGTATTTCCACGATGCAGGAACTTCGGGATATCGTCTCTTCCGGCACCACTGATTTTTCTCTTGACTTAGCGTCGTGGTTGTCTCCACCCCAAAGACCCCAACGCCCACCTTCGAAACGCCACCGAACTGGACTAAGGAACAGCATTTCTTTCTGCGTTGTCTGGGTGATCATCCTATCTGTCGCCTACTTCGCTCTAACGGGTTCTGCGCCTCGATTACCGTTTGCGATCGGATTTATTTTGGTTGGCGCATTTTTCGGCTTACGGAATTGGAGGAGCGAATCCAAGCTAGCCACAAACGAATACAAGCTACTTATGGCGACTCACGTTGAAAGATATCGGGCCTATCTACAGCGAAGAAGAGTTTGGTCACGATTGCGTTATTGCTCTCGATGCGCTTTGGTTATTGATCCCGTTACAAAGCAAAATACGTCCGTTTTTGAAGTTCACGAGCTTGCAAATAGCAGCGTAAAAGGTGTGAGCCTACTATGAAAAAAGCAATTGGTTTACTTGCCCTCGCATCGCTTGGTTCAATGAGCTCGGCCGATCTTTTCCCCATTCATCCATTTTCGGCGGATCGGGTAATTGCAGCGGACAAAGCCCGACTTCACTACTTCTTCGAGCTTCCCAAAGGCATTCCCGTTAACTCCGACGGGGCATTTGGGATGGACTATGAATCCTCGGCGGGTTTACTCTCGCTGCAAGGCAACCTAACCGTTTTGTTAAACGGAGTGGCCTGCCCCGTTTTTCTGTACCAGTCATAACATTAGACTTCCTCTGTAACTGGTCTGGCGAGTTTTGAATGGAGGGAGGGCGTAGCCCGACCGGAATTCAGAACTCGCGCGGCGGCCCTGGCAGGGGGTTCATACCCCAGCGCCGAGTGCGGCCTTTCCTCATTGTAGTACTTCTTCCACAAAGCTGACTTCATCTTGGCGTCCGCCAGGTTGACGAAGACCTCGGCATCCAGGAACTCTGCCCGCATGCGGGAATTGAACGATTCGATGAATCCATTTTGCCAGGGAGAACCCGGCTCGATGTACTTGGAGGTGCTGCCCTGCACCTGCAGCCACGACTTAAGGAAGTGGCAGATGAACTCTGGACCGTTGTCGCTTCGGACAAACTCGGGGCAACCGTATTCACTGATCGCATTCTGCAACACCCTTACCACGCTCTTGGCGGTCAAAGAGATACCAACCTCCAAAGCCAGGCACTCCCGCGTATGCTCGTCTTTGATCGCCAGAATCTTGAGCTTGGTTCCATTCAAACAGGAATCAAAGCAGAAGTCCATGCACCAGACATGGTTCATCCGCTCAGCGGCAGTGGGAACCGTTTTGCCGGTCCTGATCTTCCGTGCAGTCCGACGTTTGAGCGAGAGACCCTCCTGCTTCCACAGTCGGTAGACCCGCTTGCGAGACAGGGGAGCAAACTCGCCTTTGAGCTTGCCCCAGGCCATCCGGTATCCAACCCCGGGTTTGGCCACATCGTGAAGGCGAGCGCGAAGAGCAGCATTGCGATCCGGGCGCTTCTCGTACCGCCTGCTCGACCGCTGGATTCCCACATACGAACACGCCTTTCGCTCAGAAAGTCCAGCATCCATCAGTTCTTGCGCTCCCGACCGTCTGGCGGGAGCGCCATCCCATTTTTTCGCATCACCCCTTTGACGGTGTCGATCTCGAGGTGCATCTCAGCAACAATACGCTTGAGCTGCGCGTTCTCACGCTCCAGTTCGCGAAGTCGCTTAAGATCGTCGGACTGGATGCCGGCATATTTGCGCTTCCAAAGGTAATAAGTGTTCTGACTCACGCCGTGAGAACGACAGACTTCGGCCGCCGTCTTCTCGCCGCGAGAGGCCTCAGAAAGGATCTTTACAATCTGATCCTCAGTGAACTTTGATTTCTTCAATGCAACTCCTTACGTCTTCAAGACGAGGAGACTAATCTAACGGCTGGTACAGATTTCTGAGGAGCACTCCA
>CAIKUQ010000010.1 GCA_903830655.1 uncultured Actinomycetes bacterium
ACATTCGGGGTAATGAACCTTGATCCAGGCCGAGCAGTACACGAGGTGTGCGAAAGAGACTGCGTGAGACTCCGGGAACCCAAAATTCGCGAAAGCCGAGAGCGCGTGGAAGAGTTCGTCAGCCGGCTCGCCAACAATGCCATTTTGCGCCATTCCGGCGTAGAAGCGACTCTTAAGTTTCATCATGCGAATCTCTGAACGCTTCGAAGCCATCGCTTGGCGAAGTTCGTCAGCTTCCGCGGGTGAAAAACCCGCTACCGCTACCGCCATCTCCATTAATTGTTCCTGGAACAAAGGCACCCCCAAAGTGCGTTTGAGTATCGGCTCTAGGCGAGGATGGAGGTA
This sequence comes from uncultured Actinomycetes bacterium, assembly GCA_903830655.1. GTDB lineage: Bacteria > Actinomycetota > Acidimicrobiia > Acidimicrobiales > RAAP-2 > RAAP-2. The sequence goes on from CAIKUQ010000010.1 coordinate 346, forward strand.
CGTGACGGGCTCATCCCCTCGTCGCCGCCGAATGTAGGGGTTAACGGCGTTTCCCTGAATAGGGCCAGGGCGAATGAGCGCCACTTCAATAACGATGTCGTAGAAGGTGCGTGGCTGGATTCGAGGCAGTGTGGCCATCTGAGCACGGGATTCCACTTGGAAGACCCCAACGGTGTCGGCCTCGCAGAGGAGGTCGTAGACCGCTTCTTCTTGGGGCAACTGGCTCAAGTCCAGGGTAACGCCGTAGGTTGATTTAACCTCGTCGACCGCTCGGTGCAGGGCTTCGAGCATGCCCAGTCCCAGCAGGTCAAACTTCACGAGCCCACTCGCCGCACAGTCATCCTTATCCCACTGCAACAAGGTGCGTCCAGGCATGCGTCCCCACTCCACGGGACATACCTCAATCACCGGTCGATCACAGAGCACCATCCCTGCCGAGTGAATACCGAGGTGTCGGGGACGATGCAATAACTCAGTCGCCATCTCGAGCATGAGCGGAGAGACATCATCACCCTTCGCAATCATCTCTTGTCGATCAACGCGGTCGCGAAACTCATTGGCCTGCTCTTCGCTGTAGCCAAAGGCCCGTGCGACATCACGCAACGCCGAGCGTGGACGATAGGTAATAACCGCCGCTACCTGGGCGGCGTGACGACGACCGTAGCGTTCGAAGACGTACTGAATCACCTCTTCGCGTCGCCCCGACTCAATATCAACATCAATATCCGGTGGGCCATCTCGAGCGGGAGATAAGAACCGTTCGAAGAAGAGATTGAGCGCCACCGCGTCGGCGTTAGTTATCCCCAGTGAATAACAGACCGCCGAGTTGGCTGCTGATCCTCGACCCTGGCAGTAGATATTGGATTGGCGACAAAACTCAGTAATGTCCCACACCGTAAGGAAATAACCCGCGAAGCCCAAGGTCTTAATGACGTTCAGCTCGTGTTCAATCTGTCGCCAAGCACCCGGAACTCGTTCATTCTCTCTCGTTCCATACTTTTGTGTGGCTCGCTCCTCCACCAACTCCTCTAAGTACTGCTGCTCATTCATTCCCGGTGGCGTGGGGAAGGTGGGAAGCTGCGGCGCCACCAGCCTCAAGTCAAAGGCCAATTCTTCAGCTAGTTCACCGGCTCGCTCAACCACCCCCGGCCAGCGCTTAAATCGCTGACGCTGTTCGGCGTCACTACGGAGGTGCGCTGCTGGCGCAGCGTCGAGCCAGCCCTCCATTTCATCGAGCGAGCGCCTTGCTCGAAGCGCAGAGAGCAGATTGGCTCGGCGAAAGTCCTTGGGGGTGGCGTAGTGAACATTATTCGTCGCGACCACTTGCACCTTGGCGTAGTTAGCGAGATCGACGAGGGCCTCGTTGCGTGCGTGGTCATTAGGAGAGCCGTGGTCCCAAATCTCAACCGCAAGATTCTCCCGACCAAACCGTGCGACGAGAGTGTCAATGGCGACTCGACCCGCGACAGTGCCCTCGGTAAGGGCCCTCGCTAGTGGCCCTTTGCGACAGCCAGTAAGGACTAGCCAGTCTTGGGCGCTCGCGGTGATCTCATCCCACGACAGGTCCGGTACCCCTTTTTCGCCCTTGGCTAGGTGGGCCTCTGCGAGCATGGTCGAAAGTGCGCGGTACCCCTCGACCGAACGAGCAAGGACAACGAGGTGTGTGCCACTCGGATCGGGAATTCCGTGGCGATCATCGCTGGCGCTCAAGGTGAGTTCAGCGCCAAAGATGGTGGGAAGCCCTAGGGCGCGAGCGGCCTCGGCGAAGCGAACCACGCCGTACAGTCCGTGGTGATCGGTAAGGGCTAGCCCCGAAAGGCCCAGTCGAACCGCTTCGGCGACGAGCTCTTCGGGGTCACTCGCACCGTCGAGAAAACTAAAGCCCGAATGGGCGTGCAACTCGGCGTAGGTAGCCATCAGTCGTAGATACCGGTGAGCCACCACGCTTGGTTTTCGTTAGCGAGCAACATCGCTTCACCACCGTCGAGCAGAATCTGCATTTGGGCTCGTCGCCGCGACTGTTGCCACCAGCGTTCGACCAGCGGCCAGGGGCCGGCGTGCCAAGTAATAGACCTTCGTTGCGGTGGGGCGAACATAATGTACGCCGGAGCGGCGCTCAGGAGGCCACGTTCTCCAACTCGGATTGGCTGGTCAAATTCATCGCGTAGTTGCACAGTGATGGGGTGACGGAGTGCGGTAACGGGAGAAGGGTGCCCCACCTGACCGGGCCACGGTGCGCCCGAGTCACGAATAGCCGCCGGGGATCCCCAGGGGACCATGGCGGTTCGATCTTGTGGGGTGCGACCCGCAGCCACGTTCGCCACTTGAATCGATTCTGGACCTAGACGGTGGCGCACACGCTTGGCCGCCTCTTCGGCGCGTATCTCCCCCGCGCCACGTTGGCCAAAGAATCCCAATTGTTCTCGCACCGACTCTCCAGAGTCGTTGAGTCTCGTCATGCGTCGGGTCAGCGAGGTGTCACGCTGCCCAGGGATTTCGGAGAGTTCTCCGCGAGCCACTCGGTGCAGGACAAAGGCGTGGCGGTTAAAGCGTTCGGCGATACGCGCCGGAGCAATATCGGCGAAAGCCCCCACGCTGTGAA
>CAIKUQ010000011.1 GCA_903830655.1 uncultured Actinomycetes bacterium
CACCCTGTTGCCAGGGCTGTGTAGCCATCCATCTCAGCGATCTACCTCGGGAGTGGCCTCGTTACCGAGACCGGCCGGGCGGGCCTCCCACGTTTGATCTTGCTCCGGGTGGGGTTTACCAAGCCACGAAGGTCACCCCTCATGCTGGTGCGCTCTTACCGCACCGTTTCACCCTTACCTGTACTGGGTTACCCCAGCCATCGGCGGTTTATTCTCTGTGGCACTTTCCTGCACGTCACCGTGACTCACGTTTCGCGAGCACCTTGCCCTGCGGAGCCCCGACTTTCCTCACCACGCTCTTGCGAGCGAAATGCGACTACCCGGTCGACTCGACCATCCTCAACCATTCTGACACGTCAAAATCCCCTATATCAAGTGGAATATGACCCTAGGCGAGTAACCTCGCCACGTGAGTGAAGAGACAAATCTCCAAGAACCAGCGGTTCTGAGCGTCAAAGAGTTCTACCAACTCATTACCGCCCACCTCGAGAACACCTATGGCCGACGCCACCAGATCTGGATTCGTGGCGAAATCGCCAAGGTCTACGAAAAATCCCACCTCTACGTCGATCTCATTGACCCCGAGGACAACGACGCCCGCCCGGCCATGGTGAATGTTCACTGCTGGTTGTCGGGTTGGGCGCCTCTCAAGAAGCGCTTAGCCGAAGAGGGCATCGCGCTGAAGGCCGGCATGGTGGTTTCATTGAAGGGCTACGTCGATATCTACGAGGCTCAAGGTCGTCTCGGTTTTACATTTACCGACGTCAATGTCGCAGAGATTTTGGGTGACGCCGCAAAACGCCGAGCCGAGCTTCTGGCCAAGCTGACCGCCGAAGGTCTCTTCGAGAAAAACAAAACACTCGATGTTCCAGAAGTCCCGCTTTCGGTTGGTCTCGTGGCCAGTAAGGGCACCGAAGGATTTAGTGACTTCACGGGACAGTTGCTTAACTCAGGTCGATCGTTCTATGTCACTCACTACCAGAGCCTCGTGCAGGGCGATCAAGCCGCAGCTGAAATTATCAAAGGCATCAAGGCGCTTGAGAAGAGTGATGTTGACATTATTTGTTTGGTGCGCGGAGGCGGTTCGAAATCAGACTTGGCCTGCTTCGACGACGAAACGCTCGCTCGCGTAATTGCTGGATCTACGAAGCCTATTTTCACCGGCATTGGTCACACCGGCGATACTTCGATTGCTGACCTCGTTGCGCACACGATGGCCATTACTCCTACGAAGCTGGGCGAGATGATTGTCGCCCTCGTTAACGATTGGCGCTATCACCACATCACGCAATCGGCTCAAAGCGTTCTCGGCGCAACCGAAGCGATTCTTGAAGACGCGCAGAATTATTTGGCCGAGCGCCGCCGCACCGTGGTTTTTGCTGTGCGCGACCGATTGCGAGCCGAGAAGCGTCACCTCGAGACAACTGGTTCCCACTTAGCCCATCAGGTTAAGAATCTGCTCTTCACGAAACGCACCTATCTGCAAAGTACGCGTCAATTACTCAGCGCCTATGACCCAGCCAAGCGCCTCGCCCAAGGTTGGGCCGTTTTGACGAATGCGTCTGGGGAAGTTGTTCGCTCGACGTCGCAGGTGGCCCTCGGCGAGTTAGTAACAGCCCGTGTCGAAGATGGAACGATTGGAAGTACCGTAGTTACAAAGAATGGAGCATCGTGAGCAAAGTTGGTAAGTGGAATGAGGCGGCCGAAGAACTCGACGCCATCGTGGCTTCCTTTGATGGTGGGGAAGTATCAGTTGATGAACTCTTCGCCAAACTAGAGCGAGCTACGGCCATTATTGAAGAGCTCGAGACTCGACTGAGCGCCACCGAAGCCAAAGTCGCCGACCTCACAGAGCGCATTGCCACTTCGGCTGACGAGGAATAACTCTTGTTGACTTCGGACGATCACGTCATTGTTGTCGGTGCTGGGCTTGCCGGATGGCGCTTGGTAGAGGCGCTCCGCGCCGAAGGGTACGCGGGAAAGATTTCGTTGGTTGGTGCCGAGGAGTCCGCCCCGTATGACCGACCACCACTTTCTAAGCAGGTGCTGGCCGGCAAGTGGCCAATCGAACAAATTCTTCTCGCTACTCAAGAGAAAATTGCCACTGCAAGAATCGATACGTACTTTGGAAATAAGGCCGTGGCGCTGGACGCTGAGAATAAGCGAGTTACTCTCAAGTCCGGCAAGGTTCTAGTAGGAACTCACGTCGCGATCGCGACCGGCGTTGGCGCGCGCGAGTTGCCCTTCACCGGAGCCGGTGCGATGTACGTGCTGCGCACCAAGGAAGATACGCAGGAATTGTTAGAAGCGATCGAACGTCTCGAAGAAGACGATCAGGTCGTCATTATTGGCGCTGGCTTCATTGGCGCAGAGGTCGCGACAACACTCCACGCTCGCGGAATCAAAGTGGTGGTACTAGAGGCTGCGTCAAGGCCCTTGCAAGGACCCCTTGGAGAGACTGTGGCAACGTGGCTCGAGGACTTGCCAAAGGAATTCGGGGTGGAGGTTCGTACCAATCAGAAGATTCTCGATATTTCTGAAGACGGTGAAGAGGTCTTCTTAGAGGGCGAATCAATCCGAGCCGCGATGGTTATTGGAGCAGTTGGTTCAGCGCTTGACTTGACCTGGCTAGAAGAATCGGAAATTCAACTCGACGGTGGAGTGGTGGTTGACGAACATTTTGAGGCTCAGCCAGGTATCGGCGCCATTGGTGATGTGGCCAAATTTCCCCTTCGAGTCGCCTACAGCGTGGAAATGGCCAGAATCGAACACTGGCAGCTCGCCGCGGAACAAGCAATCGTCCTTGCCAAGTACTGGGTATCTGAGATAACGGCCGAACCGTTGATTCCTTACTTTTGGAGTGATCAGTACGGGAAGAAAATTCAAATGCTTGGATACCCAAGCCCTAAAGACTCGGTTCACCTTTTCAAGGGCTCGTTGGCAAGTAGAAGTTGGGCCGCTCTTTATTCGCGAAATGAATTGATAACAGGTGTCATCGCACTGAATCAACCAAGAGCCCTGATGCTTTCAAAGGAATTTCTGTTGAAACCCACAGCAGTTGGCGAAGCACTTTCTAAAGAGTTCTAGAATTGGAATGGCATCTTCTAGGGGCCGCCATATCTTTGATG
>CAIKUQ010000012.1 GCA_903830655.1 uncultured Actinomycetes bacterium
GCCAGCTGGACCCAGGCGCTGAGTCTGTTTCAATCCAAGGCGTTGTCTTCGCACGGCTTGCTCGTGCCCCGCCTACTCTCAACGCCCAGCTTCCGGTCGTGCCAACTCCTCCGGTGTTGATCCAACCTGTGGCGCCGACGAACGCAGAGCCTGCTTCTTCTCTGTCCACAGCAGACATCGGCGCTCAAATTGTTCTCGCGATTACGGCTGGCCTCGCCCCACTATTGGCAAGCTTGGTTGCAGCACAGAATCCAGCGCCAGCAGCACCTCGTCAACCTGCACCTGTCCGTGGCGCGGCTCCGACCCCTCGTGGCCCTGGCCCTACCCGGGATCCAGGTGAGCCCCCTGCATCCTTTGCCTCCTCATTCTCGGACGGGTCAGACTCAGAGTCAGAGGGAACGCCCCAGAGTGCCGGTTCCGACAACGATACATCATTCCTGTCCAACGAGGACGGTTCGACTATGCCAGTGGTGTCAACATCTACCAAGTTAGTGGCCAAGTTAGTGGCCACCGACGCGATCTTCAGTACCAATTACAGGTTCTGGACAAGTTCTACCTGGGTCACCTTGGAGAAAACCGCATCGCTTCTTTACCTTCTGGGTGGGGTACTCATCTGTAAAACGTCAGGGGCCGCCCTCATCGTGTCCATGGCGTCGAATAAAGATCGCGGTCTTTCGCCATTCGCCACACGCATGGTCTCGGGTACTTTTGACGACCGAGACAACATCGATTTACTCGCAACGTCGCTCACTTATCTCATTCCGCAATCGCCGTCAGAGATTCGCCATCGTCTGGAAGCAGAGGAGGCCGAGCACGAAGGCATCGAGTCGCCGCTGGCGTACCAAATGCTTCGCGGGCTTACCAACCTGTCCAAGTTCCTGCGTACACGCCTTGTCGTTGACGTTGTTAAGCAGGCTAAACAACAAGTCACTAACTGTGCCTATACAGTTATGTTCATGATCGCTATGGTCAACAGGGCAGTTCTCCTCGAAGACCCGTCTATCCTGTCGCATGAGTCGATTGCCGGGACATGGGACAGACAGATCCGTCCTCTGCTTCAGGATGTCCCATCCAGTGCCATCCTTGCGTCGGCGGCTCAAGTCTTGGGTCTTCGTTGCTCAGCACCGGCATGCGGTCAGCTCGGTGCACTCCCTGGTGTCGGCTGCCCCCGCGAGTGTCCACAGTCTAACGCCAACCGCGGTTCCCCTCGAGCCAATCCTGTCGGGTACGCACCTGCGTTTTCGAAGCATCTTTCTAAGCTCGGCAACCCTTCCACATATCGGGCCAATGCCCGCGACCACGAAAACTTCCGCAAAACAGCCGCATTCAAGGAGCTTGGCCCTGCCGTCGAGAAAGTGCGTGGTTGGAAGGAAACACTCGCGCAGACTGCATCGGACCAGTCGGCGGTGATCCTTCCCGCCGAATCCTCCTGAAGGGGCGGGTCGGCTGTGCAGCACGATGCTGCACATGCTACAGACCCCCCCTATGTATGGGTTAGCGACCCTGAATACGCTAACGAGGTTGCATCCCCCCCGCGGGCCGATGTATCCTCACCCCCGGATGAGTCCCCTCCGAAGAAGCGCCTTCCAGCTGAGTCAGATTTCGCAGCGCGTTTCCCCCAGGCTCATTTGGGTATTTCCCCTGAGCCACTTTCAGTTCACCCGTATCGTCAGGTCGATTGGGTTGCTGGTTCATCTACAATCACGTCGCATTTTACGTTAATGCACGGCCAACCTAACCAATGGTGCCCATGGCACCCGGACAATATTCCCATTGGCCCGCCTTCCGTCCCTGGACCCGATTTCCCGTCCTCCTTGGAGTCTACTCACCCCGAGGGCCCCTGCCCCGTCCCACTCCAAGAACAGCTCCGCATAATCGACTCTTACTGCGAGGCTAACGATGTGTCAGTTGGGCGAGAATGGGACCGTCAGCGTCTGCTGAATCCATGGTTCAATCCTCTTCTGTGGGACGAGCCGCCAGACGTCGCTCTCGGCGATCCAGTTGTCGTTCCAGTTACAGCCCTCGCGGCGATTGATCCCACATCCTTATGGATCAACATTCTCCCTGACGCGCAGCCGTTACCGTCCCCACCTGGGTCCCCGCCTGGGTCCCCCCCAGTGTCGCCACCACGGACATCGTCGTCTCCGCCACGGGCATCAACACCCCCACGGCAAGACCCGCTAGCAAGCAGCACCGGATGGCTTCCTAGTCCTTCTCCTGCATCTTCGATAGCAGCCACCGAATCGCTGGGGTCGTCGGACTCCCCTCGTTCACTCGACAGCGCTGACGAGTTGGTCGTTCCGGCTCTCTCGGACCCTATTGCGATCCAGTTTCACACCTGCTTCCAGAGGCAAGAACAGACGCTGCTCATGCACTTCCGCACATCCCCAGCATGCCTTACCCTCATTCTCGCTGTGGGGAAGCTCGCACGCACCTGCCTAGTACCGATTCGCCTTCAGATTCTCACGTCTTCGGCTTTGTTCAACTGTCCGTTCGCTTCCCTCCCTGAGGTAGCCGCGTCCGAAGCAGCTAAGACGTCGTCCACGACATTCATCGGTAAGGTCCTTTGGGAGAACAGACCTCCGCCATCCTGGTCGAATCAGGCCGCCCATGCGGTGGCCAACCTCACGGCCTTGCGCATTCGCCTCGCAGCCATCTGTGATACGAATTTTCTGCCGTGTACCCCCGACATGACAGACGGCCTGTTTGGCTTCTGCCCTCGCCCGGATAGTCCACACGTGGTGGTCCTCAAGGAGTTCACTCTCCACCTCAAAATGATCCTCATTGTCATTATATGGGTATTCGAGAAACGGGGCACAGTCTTTCTGCTCGGCGACGTCGAATTCACAAAAGACTTCCGCATTATCAGGGAACGCCCGCTTACATTCTTACTTCCCGTTCCACCAGACGTCGTTTCAATCAGATACACCGGTACCTCCGAGGCCAAGCCTTGGGCGCAAATGCCGAATGTCATCGAGTTCCTTCGTCTCATTGCAGAGCAGCAATTCTTCTCGGTCAGCTACCTTCAGCGCATTTGCAAAGACATGCTACGGCAGCACGGGGACTACTTCCCGCCTAAGCCATACTGTTTAGACGTCGAGTGTATGGTGGCGCAGGGCAACTTTACGTCCGGCAAGACCCCGCTCCCGGCAGCGGACATCCAGCTCAACCCGTCTCGGCTTGTTCATTACCACGGCCTGCATTGCACGCACGGCTGCACATCGACTCACGTCAACCCGGCATGCTACTTCAAGGTCATGTTGCGCACGATTACACATGGGTGGAATCCACAGTTCGTGCTCCCAGTCGAACGTCTGTCCGAGTTCCGCGGCAACTACCCTTCCTGCGAGCAGTTCCCCGCAGCCATGGCCAAGGCGGTCGGTAAGTGGATCGACAAGGATTTCATTCGCCCTACGACCGGTCAGTGCGGCTGGCCAGTTGCGCTCAACGCAGTGGTCAAGAACAGCGATAGGTGTCGCGCATCTAGCGAGTACAACATCGACCTCACTGACCAAGCTGCTATGGATCGCTACAATGTCCTGCGCGCGCGGCACGACCTGGACCCGATTAAGGTGCGCCCCACGTCGGACTTCAAGGCTTCCGGCATCAATGCCGCCCTCGGCGACTTCCCGTTTCGCGCCGGCACTCTCCATGACGCGGCCGCCATCCTGTCTCCAGGTTGCTGGGCGGCGGTCATCGACATCGACACGTACTTCATGTGTTTCAGCTATGCGATAGAGTGGCGCTTCTGGGCGGCGGTGTACTGGCTTTGCGTCTGGTACGAGGTGATACGCGTGATGTTCGGCGGCAAGACGACTCCGCACTTCGCCTATGCCTGGGCAGGTGAACTCCACTCCATCTTCGTTTACCACGGGCTCCGCAATTTCGTCTGCATGGACGATCACCTGTTCTCGGCCCCGTCGGCGCCGGATATCGCGACCACAGTGGCAACCGCTAAACGTATCTTCAAGGACCTCGGTTTTACCACATCCGACGCCAAGGATCAGGTGGGCCAAACCTTCGTCTTTACTGGCGTCTTATTCGACACAGTCAATGGTACAATGTCCTGGACACGCGAAGCCGCGGGCAGTGCCCTCGTTCGCGTCGGTAAGGTTCGTGCGTTTCTCTCCGGGGAATCGACTCGTTCGCCTTCCCGCGAGGAGCTGGAGTCACTGGCCGGTGTGTTCAACCACTTCAGCCAACTTCTCTTGGAAGGCCGGCTCAACAACCCCTTCTACGCATGGCTTCGCCGGGTTGACCATCCGCTCTCACCTACCCTTCGCTCTTCCATTACGGCGGCCCTCGACTTTTGGGATCCAGTTCTGACCCTGTGGGCATCGAGCTTTGCGTCCCCCAAGACGTTCCCCCTGCTAAATGCGGCGACACTGCTCGCGCATCCGTCCAAGTTCGTGTGCATCCAAACCGATGCATCTGGCCCCCACGGCTGGGGCGGCTACGAAGGTGGTCTCTACGATACGGACTGGGCAGCGTGGTCATTCATGTGGAATACCACGCGAGATGGCTCTCGCGATGGCTCGCACTCCACAGGCGACGAGCTCTACGCATGGGTGACGTACCTGGAGGCGACAGCCCATCGCGACATTATCCTTCTCCTGTTTACCGACTCCCAGGCCGCGGCTTGGTGCGTCAACAACGGCTACTCCGATTGTCCCATTACACGGCTCAAGCTCCAACGTGGTCTCTCTGCCGCAGACAGCAAGGGCATCTTCCCCGTGGCATTCTGGCTGCCCCGTACCGAGAATGACATTTCTGATTTCTTATCCCATCTTGCTTTTCTTCTTGGTAGGGACATCGCCGGGCCGCTCGGTACTCTCCTACACGGCCCGAATCCACAGGCGCCTCCGCAAGCGTCAGGGCCCGCAGCAGGCGACGGTGCAGAAGTTCAAGGATTTCTGCAAGGCCAAAGCTCTCCCGCCGTTCCCGATGCACTTCCGCACACTACGCAAGTTTCTCCTCTCGGTAGTGACTCGACGCAAGGGCTCGGCGAAGTCGGTGCCCACCATCGTCTCCCACCTGCGCAGCCATTGCATCCTTCACCGTCTGGGGTGGCTGACTACTCGCCGGGAGCTGCAGCTCCGCCCTCTGGTGCAGGAGATGCACTTCTTGGACGAAATCCCGAGTGTCCAGAAAGCCCCGCTCCGAATGAAACATGCGCTCCGCATCGACGCGGCTCTCAGGCCGCCGCAGGCGGAGTCTCCTCCACCCGGGGACACCGTCACGTTTCTTTCGCTCATGTGGCTGGGCTACGAGGGCATGCTTCGCCTGGACGAGGCACTTCGGGCGCACCGCGCGGCGGACATTCAGTGGTCCCGCGATCGATGCAGCTTCCGCCTCCGCCTCCTTCGCACGAAGAACCATCGCAGCGGCCCTGTCCAATGGGTCCACTACCGTTTACGCCCGGGACCCTGCGCCGTCCGCTCGATGCGCCAGCTCTACTCGTTACGCCCGTCGCTGTGGCAGACACCAACGGAGCTCCTCTTCCCAGCATTTCGCCAATCCAAGTCAGGAGCAGCGTCTCATGGCTGGTTTAGAGGTCGCCTGAAGGCTGCAGTTGCCCTCGTCGGTCTGGATCCATCTTGCTACAGTGGTCATTCACTGCGCGCAGGAGGAGCCACCGACCTGTTTGCAGCTCGTGTTCCATTCGCCACTATCCAAAAGATGGGGCGTTGGAAGTCGAACACATGTCTCCGCTACTATCGTTCCGATGGTGCTGTACGCACGGCTGTCTTCCGCAGTCTGCGCCGCATCAGTACGCGCCATGGTGCGTAGCCAGTGTTCAGTTTTGTTTTGTGTTTTCAAGTTCATTGCAGTCTGGTATGGGGGTTTTTCTGGCGACTGAGGATGGGGGTTTCTAGTCAAGTCGCAAGACTTAGTTAGTCGTACCCTAAGCCCTATCCCCCAATACCAGCCTATGCAATATCATACGGTAGTCCGTTGTGTGTGGCAGAGTGCCAAAAGTGGTGATGTATCATATATTGATTCTGGAGTGTGCGAAGAATATATATGTGGGTATCACAAGTGTTGCAGGTCGGAACAAAGAAGGACTTCATCGCGGGATGGAATGAAAGACCTCCCGCGATGTTCGAAATGGTAAGCCAGAGGCACAATTCGGAGCCTCCTTCTGTATTGACCTACAACTCTCAAAGACTTTTTAACATTGTTTCTTCAATACATCTTCTTGTCTTTCGCAATGATTCAACCGACAATAACTTCGGATCCTAATCAGCAGCCCGTCAATTCCACGGCGCTCGCACTTCTTACCGGGACACCGCCATCCCCAGGAAATTCTCCTCAACTGGCTGGGCTCCTACCTCAGGAGAGCGAGGTAAGAGCCATACTCGCAAACAATTGCCACGACTTCGCTAACGCCACATCTTCACAGGCGTCAACCAGCGTACAGTCCATTGTCGCACAGGTTCCAGTGGTTCTCGACGGCATCATCAGCACTGCTGACGATACGCCCTTCCTTGCCGCTGACGTCTTACGCGCTGTCCAACTTCTCTATGAGAATCCTGACGCTCTGTCAATACTCGAGAACAGAATTCGTTCTGTCTACTTCGACAATGACGCCGACGGCTCTGGACTCCTGGTCTTCCTTACAGATCTTTTTCGTTCCACCCCTGCGCGCAAAGCTGTCGGAGAAATCCTCAGCGGGTCACGTCGCCACTTCAACTGGTGGCTGACTTACATCGCAGCCTTCCTACGTCAAGCTGGCGCCCCAGACACGCCCGACGCACGTCTACTCTTCTGGAACTCTGCCCACTTCCTCGACAACGAGCAGGCATTCTTCACTCACCTCAAGTGGGTCATTTTCACGGCATTAACTTGCCAGCTGGACCCAGGCGCTGAGTCTGTTTCAATCCAAGGCGTTGTCTTCGCACGGCTTGCTCGTGCCCCGCCTACTCTCAACGCCCAGCTTCCGGTCGTGCCAACTCCTCCGGTGTTGATCCAACCTGTGGCGCCGACGA
>CAIKUQ010000013.1 GCA_903830655.1 uncultured Actinomycetes bacterium
CAGTCCCGTAACAGCCGCGGTGGCCTCCAGTGGTTCAAAGCGTCCTGAGGCGGGGCTCATGACAAATAAAGACTGAATGAGGCTGGGAGAAAGGTGAGTGACGGTAACGACCGAGTCGATGCCACCACCAAAGGGAGTGACCACTTTGTAGGGATCAACGCTGACTCGAACTGGTGACACTCCAGTCCCGCCAATGATTTCGACATCATCGAGGGGCAACTGGTTGCGAAAGGAATATTCACCCAGACCATCAATCAACGCGGCTCGAAAGAAGGCATGCCCCGCGACACCCAGTGGGGACTCGGCTAGGTCAATGGTTCGAGCGGCCCCGGTCTTGTAATAGGAAAGTCCCGCGACCAGGTACCAAAGTCCAATGACCGCTTGGGTGGCGAGCGACTCAAGATCGCCGCCAGTTTCGAAGGTCACCGACTCGGTGAAAACCTGGGCGTCACTGGACCAGTGCCCAGTTACCGTTTGCCCGTTGAGGCCCCAGCCCAAGTAGGTGAATCGCTCAGCGCGCTTGAGGGGAGTGTCCACGATTATCAGTTTACGACGCTCGCTTTGCGACAAGGGCGAAGCGTCCACAGGGGCGCTGCGCACGGTCACTGAAGAAGAACTCTCCTCCGTCCGTTACCTGGGCGCTGGTGGTGATGTTTTCCGGTAGGACTCCTACGCCCACAAGTTGGGTGCGGGCAATCTCGGCCAAATCGAGTCGAGCGTGACCTGGCGCATCCTCAAGAACCGCATGAGCAATGTGAGAGAAACGGGCCGCAACGTCGAGACTCACCTGATATGCCTCGGGTGAAATTCCTGGCCCAATCCCGACAACGATGTTCGAAGGTTGAGAAAAGTACTGAACTGCCTCGCCAATGACTTCGCTAGCGAGACCACGCCAGCCAGCGTGCACGACTGCAATACGTTCGTGATCTGCGAGTACTAGAGGAACACAATCTGCGACGAGTATGGCCAAGGCCACGCCACTTCTTGTTGTCGTCAGGGCGTCGCCTTCAGATTTAGGCGATAGAGCGTCGAGATCTACTACTTCGTTCCCATGAACCTGGTTTGTGATGTGCAACTCATTCACACCTGCGACTTCAGCCACCCGGCGGTGGTTTTCTTCTACGTGGGACTTCTCGTCTCTGACGTGAACACCAAGATTCAACGAGGCGTATGGGCCGGTGCTGACTCCACCGTTGCGGTCCGTGAAGAAGGCGTCAACACCAATCTCGCGCAAGTTCGCAAAGGGGTACACCGAGAGGTTCCCACGACGCTCGGCGACGATGGCTACTTCGCCTGGCACGGTCCGCACACTCCGTTCAGCTCAAGGACGTGGCGCACGTCGGTGAAGTGAAATCGCTTCGCGAGCGCGTTGGCCCATTTTTCAATCTCCGGTGCATCCACCTCAACGGTGGTGCCACAGCGGCGACAGGCCAAGTGGTGGTGGTGAGTGTTGACCTCGCAGCGTCGATAGAGCGCTTCACCGCGATCGGTCATCACGACATCGACCTCTCCGGAGGTCACGAGCTTCTTTAGTTGGGTGTAGACAGTCGCGAGAGCCAAGGTGGCCCCGTCGCGAGTAATGCGGGCGTGAAGTTCTTGGGCGCTCACGAAGCCGTCAAGATGGGCGAGTGCTTGGAGAATGTCCCGTCGTTGCTGGGTATTTCTAGTTGACGCCATAGGCCCAGCCTAGCCTTGTCGGACTTGCTTATTGGAATGATTCCAATTATGCTAAATGGAATGGTTCTGAAAAAGAGTATTGGGGTGCTGGCCACACTGGCGCTTTCGCTCACCTCTTTTACTGTGGCTTCGGCCACCCCCAAGCCAAGCGTTGTTTCGTCGGTCAGTGAATGGGGCTTTCTCGCCCGCGAGGTGGTGGGATCACATGCGGTCGTTACCTCACTCTTGACCGATCCCAATGCTGATCCCCACTCCCACGAAGCCTCTCTGGGCGAAGCGGTCTTGGTGCAGCAGGCCCGAGTAGTTATTGAAAATGGCGCTGGGTACGACTCGTGGCTCACTCGGTTGCTCGCCAATCGAAAGCCCACAACTACCGTAATCAATGTCGCCTCTTTAATGAGGCTTGCGAGTGGCGCCAACCCCCACCTCTTCTTTAACCTCGCCGCCGCACAGGCGGTTGTGGTGAAACTCGAAAACCTCCACAAGCAAAAGAGCTTCGCCGCACTTGGTAACAACTTTGCCCCGGGAGGTCCACAGACTTTGCACCGTCTGCACGCTATGACCAGCAGTTTGAAAACTATTTCCACGCACTGCGCTGGCGTGAAAGTTGCCGCCTCAGAAGACATCGTGGGGTATTTACTAGGTACGGCCAAATTGCGGGTTGTTACCCCCAGAGCGCTACGCCTCGCCATTGGCAACGGGGTAGACCCGAGCGTGAGTGACTTGGCTTCGGCGCTGCAGCAACTCACGCAACACCCCGCGTTTTTTGTCTATAACTCGTCAACGGTGACACCTCTAACAATTCAGTTACTCAAACAGGCCCAGTTGCACCACGTGCCAATCATCATGGTTCCGGAAGTTGAAATCCATGGCCCCTACACGAGCTTCGTGGCAGGAATTATTGACCAGATGAAACACGCCCTAGTCATAGAAGGTTGCCTCGCATGAGTGTTTTAGAACTTCACAACGTTGGGATTAGTCGGGGGGACCGTCCTATTTGGAACGGTGCGACCTTCACCATTGAACCCGGCACCGTTACCGCGGTGCTGGGACCCAACGGATCAGGGAAATCGACCCTTTTGCACGCAATTTCGGGCCTCTTGCCTATCGCCCAAGGCGAGTTGCTGGTCTTTGGGGCCAAGCCCCATCGGGGTAATAGCCAGGTTGGCTACGTGGCCCAAACCCGAGTGGCTGACGCCACCTCCACCCTGACCGGTCGTGACTACGTGGGGCTCGGGATGGACGGGGTGCACTATGGCTGGGGCCGCACCAAGGGCAAGCGCGAGGCGGTCGCCCAGGCGCTGCGCCAAGTAGGAGCCACCGGCTTTGCCGACCGACCAATGCACTCACTCTCTGGTGGGCAACGACAACGCATCGCGTTCGCCCACGCCACCGTGTTTAAACCCACACTCTTGTTGTTAGATGAGCCGCTCGCCGCCTTGGACATCGCCGCGCAGGCAGAGATTGTTGATCTCATCAACCTGTTAAGGGTTGAACAGAACATGGCGATTATCGTCGTGGCCCACGATCTGAATCCCTTGTCGGGCATTGTCGACCAGGTTGTCTGGATTGCGCGTCGTCAAGTTAAGTCCGGTTCAATCGACGAGGTCGTTAATGAATCGGTCTTGAGTGATCTCTATGGTCACCCAATTGAAATTCTCGTGACCCCCACAGGGCGTCGGGTCATTGTGGGACTCGAAGAGGAGTTTGCTCACCCCCACCCCCATGGTCACGACCACTCAGGCGAAGAGGGCCATCAGCACTTCGCCGAGTTGTATGAGGAGGGTCGACAATGAGTCTCTGGCAACTCCTCACCTCAGCCTTCGTACTCCACGCCTTCTACGCCATTACCGCAGTCGCCCTGGCGGCTGGTGCGGTTGGGTACTTCGTCGTGCTCCGTCGCCAAGCCTTCGCGGCGCACGCCATAGGACACATTGGCTTTGCCGGAGCGGCGGGTGCGATCCTGATTGGCTGGTCACCACTCATTGGACTACTGGTTTTTTGTGTCGTTGCGGGGGTACTCGTCGGGGTTGCGGGAGCTTCGCTCGATGACCGTGACACTGTGGTGGGGGTAACGCTCACCGGGGCGTTGGGGCTCGGCGTGTTGTTCCTTTCGCTCTATTCGGGATACGCCAATGCGACCTACTCAATCCTGTTCGGTCAGGTCTTGGGTGTTTCGACCAGTGATATCCGCACCGTCGCGTTGGTGAGTGGGCTGGTGTTGGTCAGTGTTGTCGTGGTGTTTCGACCACTCCTCTTTAGCTCCGTTGATTCGCAATCGGCCGCATCGCGAGGGATTTCCAACCAATTGATGTCGGTGTTGTTCATGACGCTCCTGGCGCTGACGACCGTGGTGGCCGTCCAGGTGGTGGGGGTGCTGCTGGTCTTCTCGCTCTTGGTCGCTCCGGCGGCCGCGGCCGAGGCGTTGACTTCGCACCCACTTCGTGCGGTGGCCCTGTCGGTGGGGCTCGCGCTGTTTTCGGGTTGGATGGGTCTTTTTCTCGCGGTGTGGCTCGGGGGGCCGGTAAGTTTCTGGATTACCGCGCTGGCCTCACTCGCGTACGTCATGGCGCGACTGAGTGATTCGCTGAAGTCACAACGGTTGCATAGTGCGCGTGTCTAACCTCAGAGTATGAGTTCTTCCTCTAAGGCCCTCTTGGCTCAGGCCACATTTCCGGCACCGGGTACGTCAGTCGAGCTCGCCGTCTCGGGCGGTCCCGATTCCCTTGGCCTTTTACTCTTGGCGCTCGAACACGGACTCGATGTGCGAGTGGCCCACGTTGATCACCACGCGCGTGCAACGAGTAGTGCCGAGGCCGAACACCTGCGCACCATCTGCCAGGCCTTGAAGGTGCCAATTGTGGTGCACGACATCACCGTCGAACTAGGTCCAAATTTTGAAGAGCGCGCCCGCTTAGAGCGCCGGCGAGTCTTGGCCCAGGATTGCCTAACGGGCCACACCATGGACGATGTCGCCGAGACAATTATCTTGAACATGCTGCGAGGAGCGGGCACCACGGGCCTTTCTCCCATGATTAACGACCCCACCAAACCCCTAGCGGGAGTGCGACGAGCGGAGCTGCACGCCTTCGTAGGGGAATCTGGGTTTGAGCCAATTATCGACCCCAGCAACGCTGACCTTACTTATCGGCGCAATGAAGTTCGCCACAAACTCCTGCCCCATATGAATGAAGTTGCCCAACGAGATGTGGTGCCCATCTTGTACCGCCAGGCCACCGTGCTCTTTGAGGAACGTGAGTGGCTGGATCTCTTGTTCCCCGAGGACACCGCACTGTCTCTTGAGCAGGCCGATTGCCGAGAACTCCGCGATTGGCCCCGAGCTCGACTTCGAAGGTGGTTGCGGCTCCAACTCGCCACGGGGGATTCCTTTAATAAGGTGCCCCCAACTCTCGACGAGGTGGACCGCGCCATTGAGGTAATCCAGGGTGAGTTCACCGCCACTGAACTCTCGGGTGGGAGGCGACTCGCTCGCAAGGACCAAGCACTGTATTGGGGTTAGCCCCCACTACCATGAGAGTTCTATGAGTAACCCCAACGCACCCGAGTGGAGCAAGGGCGAACTGGGAGCTGAACTCGTTAGCGCCGAAGCACTACGGGTCCGCGTGAAAGAACTCGGAGCCGCAATTACCCTTGACTACGCCGGTAAGGCACCACTCGTTATTGGAGTTCTAAAGGGTGCGGCCATCTTCGTGTCTGACCTCATCCGGGCCATTGAACTCCCCGTTGCGGTCGAATTCATGGCGGTCTCCTCCTACGGAGCGGCCACTAAGTCCAGTGGTGTGGTGCAGATCATTAAGGACCTGGACGTGGACATCGCGGGGCGAGAGGTCATCATCGTCGAAGATGTGGTGGACTCGGGCCTCACCCTCAACTACCTCTTGGCCAACTTAGGTGCGCGCGGACCGGCCAGCCTCGCGATTTGCACCCTGCTCCACAAGGTGGGGCTGCAAGAAACGGCCGTGCCCCTGGCCTACGTGGGCTTTGAAATCGCGGATGACTTTGTCGTGGGGTACGGGATCGATGTCGCCGAGCGCTACCGCAACCTTGAAGGCATCTACGCCTTCGTCGGCACCCCCTAGGTCCTACCTCTCAACTACGCTGATTTGTAATGGCACCTCATTCTTCCGACGACCTATCCACCCACTGGGCTAGACACGAATTGGGCGAGGTGGTCATCTCCGCCAAAGACCTGCAGGCCAAAATTGTCGAACTGGGCCAACAGATCACCAAGGACTACCAAGACAACCCACCGCTGTTGGTGTGTGTC
>CAIKUQ010000014.1 GCA_903830655.1 uncultured Actinomycetes bacterium
GTCGTTCACAACTGGAAAGCCGGAGTGTCCAGTGTCGCGGACCGCTTCGGCGACCGCTTCGGGGGTCACTGGGGTTACCAGGTAGGCCACGTCGGTGCGAGGGGTCATCACGTCACGAATCTCGAGTTCGACCAGCTGGTCGACGCGTTCGTGGATTGCTTGCGCCTCGGGGCTGCGAGTTGATTCGCTCGAGCGCTCACTCAGTTTCGCGCGGAACCGCGCGAGACCACTAGAGGGAGGTTGTGTTTCGGACATTACTGGGCGCGAACGGTGGCGGGGAGGTAGGTCTCATCTTCGTAGGACTCGCCACGCAGGAGTGCGCGAACTGCGGTGCGCAGGCGCTGAGGATCGAGGGGCTTGATGACAAAACCCTCGACGCCACTGCGTCGGGCAATAAAAACATCAGGTCGGCGGTCGAGCAACATCAACACCGCTACGCGGTCAGCGGCGCCAAAGGACTCGTCATTGCGCATTTCTAGGGTGATGGCCATCGCTCCCATATTGCGAATCTGAAGGTCGAGAATCACCAAATCAACACCACGTTGACGGACGCGGTCAATGACCTCGGGGCCCGAACCGGCCTCTTCGATGACGACATCGGGCCCTTCGAGCATGCTTCGAAGTTCTTGGCGCAGGGTTGGTGAATCGCTAGCTACTAGGACGTGAGACACATATCCAGCGTAATGGAAAGCCCGACTAGCCCCAAAATCCTCAATTGGCAGGGCGGGGCCCTCGGTGACTATCGTTCGAGGCTAGGCCAAAGGGGGAAGTACATGGCTCTGCATCAAGAATCGTGGTTCGACCACGCCGCTTGCCGGGGGGCGGACGGGACACTCTTTTACCCAGCGGAGTCGAATGAACGACCCGGTGAACGAGCTCGTCGCGAGACCAGGGCTAAAGAGGTCTGTGCGAGTTGCGAGGTGGTGGACTCGTGTCTGTCGGACGCACTTCTACGCAATGAACTCTACGGCGTGTGGGGTGGCAAGAATGAAACCGAGCGCCGCGCGCTCGTGCGCTTACTCTCCCCAGCCGAGCTGGCGAGGCGTAACGCGAGTCAAGATGATCAGTAGTGCCAGGGTCACGATGTGCACGAAGGTGCAGTATTCACAAATGTGATTTAACTTGATGATTTCGCAGTAGATCAAATAGAGCACGAAGAACATCGACGCCACCACCGAATAAAAACGGAATTGGTGCACCCACCGAATTGGCGAGCGCCATCCCCATGGTGAATTAATCACTAGCAGTCCACTAAAGGCGAAGAGACCCAAGAGCGCTACGGGGATATGAAAGACGTAGGACTCAGGCGAGGTGATGACCACTCCGCAGTTGACAACCCCGTTGGCCGAACAGGCCAAGATGTGCGCCCCGGCGTAGTGGGCAATCGTTAAATAAATCGAGAGGCCGAGGCCGACAAAACTCAAAGCCCAGGTCGTGGGGGCTACCCAACGATCAACCGGATTGAGGGTTTTGGTCAAATTAGATTCCGAGCTTCTTAGCGGCAGCCTTTACTCCAGCGGAGGTGCAGACGTTGCCAGGCTTGCCGCCGGTCAACAAACAGATGGCGGCAGTTTGGTAGTTCGCCGCCGCCAAGATTGCTTGGGTGATTGGGCTCGTCGCGGACTTGAGACCGGCGGCGATTTGCTCACGAGTCTGGCCCGCCAAGATACCGGGGTCATAACTCGCTCCCGAGATCAAGAACTGGTTGCCCAAGTCCAAGAAGGGGATGGGCAGGTTGTTGTTGCCACTCAGTGACGGGAAGAAGGCGGCACTGTCGTACTTGGTCAGGAGAGCCTGTTCGAGCTTGGTGGGAGTCTGCAGGGGGTTGCGATTCACGTCGGCCGATTCCACGGAGGTGAAGACAATGTATTTCGAGCTGTACGAAGCCTTCACGAAGGTAAAGGTTGGGGTATTGGGTGCGACATCGGATGGCGAAGAGGCCATGGTCTGCAGTCCAGTGAACTTACCAAAACGACTCAGCGCCACAATCGTGGCCCAACGCTCGGCCGCGCAGTACGGGCAATACTCGGCACCGTAGTACACGATCTGGGGCAACTTGGCGCCCGAAGAAGAAAGAGCCGTCAAGAGGGGTTGCTTCTTCGCGGCGGTAGGTGGGGTCACCGGAACGGCCGGCGAGGTGATTCCCACGGCGTCAAAGGCCGAGAGAGGGACGTTGCCGATTTGATTGGCCATGGTTGTGCTGATGGCGCTAGCGGAACCGGGCTTAGTGGAGGTGGTGACCTTGATGATCACGAAGGCGGCCAGAACGGTGACCACCGTGCCTACGGCAATCCAGGTCAAAAGCCCACTGGGGCGACTCTGAGCGACAGGCTTTTTCTTGTTTTGGACGGTAGCCACGGTTCTCCTAGGAATAAGACGTCCCTCAATGGTACTGGACAACTGGCGGAGCCATTCTGGGCCCCGCCCTAGATTTAGCCATTATTTAACTTGCTCGAACACCCCGGTGGCTCGCTACGATAGGACGAGAAAGTTAAGGAGCACCCCATGACTATTGACACCAAGAACGTCGAACTCACCAACAAGGACCGGGCCCCCATCACCCTGACCGACACCGCCATCGTGAAGGTCAAAGAACTCATCGTGGGCGCTGGCGCCGAAGAGGAGCTCGCGCTGCGCGTGGCCGTGAAGTCGGGCGGCTGCTCGGGCTTTAACTACGACATGTACTTCGACTCCGAGTTCGCCGCTGACGATGTGGTTCGCGAATTCAATGGTGTAAAAGTTTCCGTTGACGCGAGCAGCGCTGAGCTGCTTAAGGGTTCGACCTTGGACTTCCAGGACGGCTTGCAGGGTGCTGGTTTTCACATCACTAACCCCAACGCCACTCGCACCTGCGGTTGCGGCAACTCATTTAGTTGATGGCCGAGCAGACCTTCGGTCCCTACTCTCCGTGGCGTCGCGCCGGTGACTTTGTCATCATCTCTGGCCAACTCGGAGTCGCACCCGGAACCTCAGAGTTTGTAGGTGCTTCAGCCGCAGAACAGCTTCGTCAAGCGTTGCAGAATGCAAAGGCCGTTTTGGCTGAAGGTGGAGCCACTCCCGATCAGGTGGTCAAGGGAACGTTGTTCCTGATTTCGATGGACGACTTCGCGGCCTGCAATGAAGTGTGGATTGAATTCTTCGCCACCCCCCGCCCAACTCGTTCGGCCGTAGCGGTGGCCCAATTGCCCCTCAATGCTCGAGCTGAAGTTGAGCTGTGGGCGTACGCGCCCCAGGCGTAGCATTTGCGCCTAGCGCTACACCTACTGGTGACAACCGCCACCCATAATTGATTATCGGTGCGCCGCGCGCCCCACTGATCAGTTACCGGCGAGCGGTCTTCTTCGCAACCTTCTTCGTGGCCTTCTTGGCCGCGGTCTTTTTGGCCGGGGCTTTCTTCGCGGGCGCAGCCTTGCTGGTGCTCGAGCACACCGTTTCCATAATCAAGCGAGTCACAATGTAGGGGTCGATGTTGGCGTTCGGGCGACGGTCTTCGATGTACCCGCGCTTTTCGCGAGCAACTCCACCGGGAATACGGATTGAGGCGCCGCGGTTTGAGATGCCGTAGGAGAACTGGTCGTAGGGCGCAGTCTCGTGAGCGCCGGTTAGGCGGTCCTGGATTCCGTCGCCGTAGTTCCAAATGTGGCCTTCGACGTTGCGTCCGAGAGCTTCACAAGCCGCGATGATGTACTTCCAACCACCCACGGCG
Organism: uncultured Actinomycetes bacterium; assembly: GCA_903830655.1. GTDB lineage: Bacteria > Actinomycetota > Acidimicrobiia > Acidimicrobiales > RAAP-2 > RAAP-2. The sequence goes on from CAIKUQ010000014.1 coordinate 3,707, forward strand.
CGCATCTGCTTAGTGGAGAAGTTGGTGTGGGCCCCCGCACCATTCCAGTCACCACGAATGGGCTTAGCAGCGAGCGAGACATCGACTTTGTAGTCTTCGGCGATACGTTCGAGCAACCAGCGCATCGTCCAGAGTTGATCACCGATTTCGACGGGGGGGAGTACTCCAACTTGGTACTCCCACTGGGCCATCATCACTTCAGCGTTGGTGCCTTCAATGGCCAGTCCGGCGCGCAAGCAAGCCAGGGTGTGCTCTTCGACGATGTCGCGCCCAGGCATTTTGTCGCCACCGACGCCGCAGTAGTAGGGGCCTTGAGCGGGCGGGAAACCAACGGCGGGCCAACCGTAGGGACGACCATCTTGGAAGAAGGTGTATTCCTGTTCGATCCCGAATAAGGGTTGGTGGCTGGCGTACTTCTTCGCCGCCGCTGCGAGAGCGGCGCGGTGGTTAGTTTCGTGCGGGGTCAGGTCCGCGTTCAACACCTCGCACATAACGAGAAGGTCATGTGGACCGCGAAGTGGGTCGGGGCAGGTGAAGACGGGGCGAAGGACGCAGTCGGAGAATTTACCGATGGCCTGGTTCGTACTTGAACCGTCGAATCCCCAGATTGGTGGCTTTTGGCCAGTCTTGACAATTTTGGTCTTTGAACGCAACTGGTGTGTTGGTTCGGTTCCGTCAATCCAGATATATTCGGCCTGGTATGGCACATCGCTCCTTTGGTTTTTGTAAGTTTAGCCCCTGCATCTCGGTCCAACTTATAAACCTCGGCCAAACTTTGTGAAATTTTTCTAGTGCCCGGCTCTCACTTTTTGACTAGCTCCCATCGCCGGTAGGCTTCACTCGTGCCAACCTTGCGTCTCGCCCTCGCACAGATGAACGCCACCGTGGGCGACCTCGAGGGCAACGCGGCGACCATTGCGCGACTGCGCACCCAAGCGGCCGCCCTCGGCGCAGACTTGGTGGCCACCCCTGAACTTTCCTTACTCGGCTACCCGCCCGAAGACTTACTGCTCAAAGAGGGCTTCATCGACGCCGTTAAACGCCGCGTCGATCTCCTCGAGCGCTCGGCCAGCCTGCCCCCGATTCTCGTAGGCACGGTCGCCGAGGGCGTAGACCTCGCCCCCTCGGGCGATAGCCGCGACGCGGATGACCCCTTTGACCGCCGTCGGGACCGGCCCCGCGTCGCTAACGCCGTCGTGGCGCTGGACTCGAGTGGCGTGGTCGCCACCGCCACCAAGCGCCTATTGCCGAATTACGACGTCTTTGACGAACGCCGGTATTTCATGCCCGGTGTAGGTCCGCACACAATTATTAACCTCAACGGGATTGCCGTGGGGGTCTTGATCTGTGAGGACGTATGGCTGAGTAATGGCCCCGCGGGAGCCCTCGTGGCCGAAGGGGCCACCTTGCTGGTGGTGACGAACGCATCGCCCTACGCGCGAGGCCGACGTGCAGAACGCGAAGCAATGCTGGGGGAGCGTGCGCGAGAACTCAACGTGCCAATCGCCTACGTAAATATGGTGGGCGGCCAAGACGAGTTGGTGTTTGACGGACAGAGTTTTGTGGTGGCCGCTTCCGGTGAAATCATTGCTCGAGCGGGCGCCTTCCGAGAAGAGCTCTTAGTAGTTGACATCGAAGCCCAGGTGGGCGCGGCCGGTGTAGCGATGTCGGCCACACCGCTGGCCAATCGAGAGGAACTACTGGTTCCGCGGCTCGCCGATCCGCCCAGTGACGTGGCGGAGGTCTACGACGCCCTCGTTACGGGTACTCGGGACTATTTGCGAAAGAATGGATTCCGCTCAGCGGTTATTGCCCTGTCGGGCGGTGTCGACTCGTCGTTGGTCGCCGCTATTGCGGTGGACGCCGTGGGATCGGCGGCCGTCAAGGGGTACGCCCTGCCGAGTCGATATTCTTCCGAGCACTCATTGAGCGACGCCCAGGAGTTGGCCGAGCGGTTGGATGTTGAAATCCGCACCATCCCAATTGATCCGGCCCACCTCGCTCTCGAGGGAATGATGAGCGACGCCCTAGACCACGAGATTGTCGGACTCACCGAGGAGAACCTCCAGTCGCGTATTCGCGGCGTTCTCATGATGGGCATCTCCAATGATTCGGGGGCCATCGTGCTCACCACGGGGAACAAGTCTGAAATGGCCGTGGGCTACACCACCTTGTACGGGGACTCGGCCGGGGGGTTCGCGGTCATCAAAGATGTGCCTAAGACCCTCGTCTACGAACTCTGTCACTATCGCAATGACCTCGCACTGGAACTCGGGGACCTGGCGCCAATTCCCCAGACCGTCTTGACCAAAGCCCCATCGGCCGAGCTTCGCCCCGGGCAACGAGATGATCAGTCGCTCCCGCCCTACGAAGAACTCGACCCGTTGCTCGAACTCTACGTCGAGCAAGATGTGACGGCCGATCAGTTACTCGAGCGTGGTTACGACCGCGCTCTCGTGGAGCGCATTACGCGACTCGTGGACTTCGCCGAATACAAACGACGTCAGATGCCACCGGGAGTTCGAATCTCCGCCAAGGCCTTCGGTCGAGATAGGCGCATGCCAATCACCAATGCCTTTCGGACGGGTGCACAGTGAGTATCGATCGCGAACAGGTTCGTCAGGTCATTGACCTTTTTTCTACCGTCTACCAAGAACTCGGCGAACTCGCCCCCACCTACGATGATGACCATTTGGTGGTGTACGCCTACGAATTCGCTCGAGTCGCGGGCTCAGTTTCGTTACTGCTCCGATCAGCCATCGGCGACGCGGGATTTCGAGTGATTGTTGATAGTGCCGGCGAGCTCACTCGACCCGAAGGCGAAATGATGAGCCTACTGACCTCTGTGTTCATCCCTCGACTGCGCACCACTTTGGAAGAAGCAAGAGACCGCGCCACCGGTGAGACTGGCGAACTCCTAGGTCGAGCCTGCACTCAATTCCAATCAGAGCTCTCCCTGCTCTCAAGTAGTCGGTGATTGGTTTCTAGAGTAAATCTGTGACCTGTGCCTCAATTAGTAGGACAATTCGGGAAATTCGTTCAGAGGTCGAGATTGGACCGGCCGAAGGGCTTCCCGAAAGCTGTGTCGTTTCTTGCGACAACTTAATCACCATCGCCAAATCAGTACTTGCCCCCCAGGCCATTGGCGCACGCACTTTGCCCCAGCGAGCACAGATTGACGGCGCCTTGCGGTACTCACTGGGCATCTTGTATTGACCTGGCTCGAAAACCCCTCAATTCCATTAAAAATTGGCGTAGATCGAGAAAATAGTCCTCATCAGGGCTCATTGGTTGCGGCTCCCCGTATAACTACTAGTACCGGAGTTTCCGGAAGTTGGCAGTGAAAATAGGGGAAGTAAATGGCAAAAGACCGTGTAGATCGGGATGATGAAGACCTCGTACGCCTGTACTTGAGTGACATTGGCCAGTACATGCTTTTGACCAAGGACGACGAAGTCCACCTCGCGCAAACCATCGAAGAGGGTCGCGAGGCCCAAGCGGAACTCGACGCCGCCGAGACCAATAAAAAGGTCAAGCTCACCCCCACGAAGAAGGCTGCACTTAAGCGCACCATTCACCGTGGCGAAACGGCCGAGCGTGACTTCGTGCAGTCGAACCTTCGACTCGTAGTTTCGATCGCCAAGAAGTACCAAGCCTCCGGCCTGCCCCTGCTCGACCTCATTCAAGAGGGCAACCTAGGTCTGATGCACGCGGTTGAAAAGTTCGACTGGCGCAAGGGTTTCAAATTCTCCACCTACGCCACTTGGTGGATCCGCCAGGCTATTACTCGCGGTATTGCCAACACCGGCCGCACCATTCGTCTCCCGGTTCACGCCGGTGACACCTTGGCTCGCGTGCAAAAAGCACAGTCGCGTCTGGAGCTGAAGTTCGGTCGTCCCCCCACGATCAAAGAACTCTGTGACGAGTGCGAGATGCCCGAAGACAAGTTGATTGAGGCGTTGCGCTTTCGCTCCGAGCCAATATCGCTCTCTGAGCCACTTCGTGAAGATGGTGACGCCGAACTCGGTGACGTGGTTGAAGACCGCTCGGCGGAATCACCCTTTGACGTTGCGGCGGTAAAGATGATGCCCGACGCTATCGAGCAACTCTTGCGTCCACTCGACGAGCGTGAGCGCGCCATCTTGCGCAAGCGCTTTGGCCTCGACGGAGCCGGTGAAATCCGCACCCTCGAAGAGGTTGGCGCGGACATGAACCTGACCCGTGAGCGCATCCGCCAGATCGAAGCTCGCGCGATGTCCAAACTGCGTCACCCGTCATCGGACACCGGCGCGCGCGACCTCTTGACCCTTTAGTGGGCCTTCATCTTGTTGCGGCCCAGTAGGGCCGTAAAGCCAATCAGCAATGCGCTGAGAATAAAGGGCGTATGGGATTTGGCTCGGTCGTGGGCACGAACCGGGTGGGTGAAGCGCAAAATTGGCCACATCTCCGTGCGCGCGCTCTTGGTCAGTTGCCGATCAGGATTCACCGCGTAGGGATGCCCCACCGCACGCAACATTGGGATATCGGTCTCAGAATCTGAGTAGGCGAAACAGTCGGCGAGGTCGTACCCGTGTTCGTCAGCCAAATTGCGCATAGCAATGGCTTTGTACTCGCCGTGGGCGAGGAACTCCATTTCGCCGGTGAATTTACCCTGCTCGTCCACCTTGGCAATTGAAGAGATGGCGCCAGTAATACCCAACATGTCCACGAAGGGTTGAACAATTTCTTGGGGGGCCATCGAGACTAACCAGACCTCGTCACCGCGAGAAAGGTGAAAGTCAATGAGCTCCAACGCTTCGCGGTAAATCAGGGGTTCGACAACATCGTTGATGGTTTCGCTCACTAACTGCAAGACCTCTTCGCGGTCCCACCCCTTGGTGATGTTAAGAACGGTGTCGCGAATTTTTTGGAGCTTGGTGTCATCAGCGCCAAAGTGCTGGAAGATTAACTGACTAATGCCCGCACGCACCAGAGTGCGGCGCTGCAAAAAGCCCCGGGCGTGGAGTTCGGGACCCAGAGCCACCATCGAGGGCTTGGCGATAACCGTCTTGTCTAAGTCAAAGAAGGCCGCGCGCACATTCGTATGTTAGGTCCGTCGTGGCCCTAGCCAACGAAAGCGGCCGTGCAGGCGGGAGTGCAGTCTTCTCGCGTCATCAAAATGACGTGATCGCCAGCGTAAAAGTTCATAGTGCCCGATGGGGCCACGGGCTGTTCGGCGCGAACCACAGCCACCACCCGCAGGCCGTCAGGCAAGTTGAGGTCCTCGAGGGTCGACTGGCTCGCCACGGCGGGGGAGTTCTCGGCCAGGGTGACCTCAATGAGGTTCATTTTGCCGTGCGCCAGGTCGAGGAGTTTGACGATTGAGCCCACTTCCACGGCCTCATCTACTAGGGAGGTGATGAGCGCGGGAGTGGAAACCGAGACGTCAACGCCCCAGTTGTCATTGAAGAGCCACTCGTTGCGCTGGTTATTAATCCGTGAAATAACGCGGGGAACGGCGAATTCTTGTTTGGAGAGCCAGCTCACGACCAGATTGTCCTCGTCGTCTCCGGTTGCGGCAATAACCACGTCAGCGTTACGCAGATCGGCTTGGGAGAGTGCGGCGTACTCACAGGCGTCGGCCGCGATAATGGAAACCCCCGGCAACAAACTACGTAGTCGTTCGGCGACGACGGGGTCTTGCTCAATCAACACGACATCGTGATGGCGGTTCTGAAGATCCTTGGCAATAGCGGTGCCGACAGATCCGCCCCCGGCGACAATTACTCTCACTTGGCTTCTTCTTTCAAGTACGTGTTCAATTCGAGCAGACCGTCGTTGGTGACCATGAACTGCAAGATGTCATCTTCTTGGGCGAAGAGTCCGTCGATGCTGACGCGACCGACTCCACCACGCACCAGTGCGACGACGTGAACTTCCGAAGAGATATTGAACTCTTCGATCTTTTTTCCCGCCAAGTGGTCGGGGAGGATGCGCTCAACCACCTGTAGGGTGCCCGAGTTGTCCTTCCACTGCACCGAAGAATCGTTGGGCAAAATCCAGCGTCGAACCTGGAGGCTGGTCCAGGTTGAAGTAGCGACGGTCGGGATACCGAGGCGCAGATAGATTTCCGCGCGCGCGGGGTCATAGATTCGAGCCACCACGCTCTTCACGCCGTAGGTGTCGCGCGCGATACGCGCACAGAGAATATTGGTGTTGTCACCGCTCGTCACCGCCGCTACCGCATCGGCGGTAGCGATCTCGGCTTGCACCAGGACTTCGCGATCAAAGCCTGATCCCACGATGGTTTTGCCACTGAAGCGGGTGAGGCGGCGAAAGGAGTCACGATTCTTGTCGATGACGACAACGTTGTGTCCCTCTTCGGAGAGCCCCATTGCTAAATCCGAACCAACTCGGCCACAGCCGATAACGACAACATGCATAGGTACCATCTCACCACTTGAGCCGAGGCAATTCAAATCACTGCCGGAGAGAGTTCTTAGTTATGACCGGTTTTGCCATTATTCGGTCGATTACCTAGGGTTTGGGCCCTTAGGGGAGACCGTTGTTCGCACCCTATAAATAGGTGACGAAGGGTTCTGGGCTATCTCGCCTATCGTATTTATCTTGTAGGCAAGACCTGAAAGTTCTGGTCCAGAAAGGCAACCCCCGTGGCACGTGCACTCGTCATTGTTGAATCGGTCGCGAAGGCGACCCGAATTCAAGCAATGCTGGGTCCGGACTACATCGTCAAGCCCTCTATTGGCCATATTCGCGACCTTCCCCAATCAGCCGCCGAAGTTCCCGCCGATATCAAGAAGGAAAAGTGGGCCCGTTTGGGCATCAACGTAGACGACGGGTTCCAGCCGGTGTACGTGGTGAGTCCCGATCGCAAGAAAATCGTCGCTGAATTAAAGGCCGCCTTAAAAGAGGTCAAAGAGCTCTACGTCGCCACCGATGAAGACCGCGAGGGAGAGGCTATTGCCTGGCACCTCCTTGAGGTCCTAAAGCCCAAGGTGCCAGTCAAGCGAATGGTCTTTCACGAAATCACCCCCGCCGCCATTCAAAAGGCAGTCGAAGACACCCGCGACCTCGATACCCGACTGGTCGATGCGCAAGAGGGTCGACGTTTTCTCGACCGTCTCGTCGGGTACGAAGTTTCTCCCGTGTTGTGGCGGGCCGTGGATAAAGCTCGTTCGGCCGGTCGCGTGCAATCGGTCGCCACGAAACTGGTGTGCGAACGTGAACGCGAACGAATGGCCTTTACCTCGGCGACCTGGTTTGATGTTTCGGCGAAGTTGTTGGCGGGAGAAATTCCCTTTGATGCAACGGTGGACCTGCTGAACGGAAAAGCGTTGGCGGCCGGTAAACACTTCGACACCAATGGCCAGCTCGATGAAAAGGCCAAGGTCGAGGTATTAAGCACCGAGAGTGCAACGGATATTGCCAACAAGTTGGCCGGACAGTCCGCCAAGATTGAATCGATCACCTCGTCGCCTCGCACTCAGCGTCCGCAACCACCGTTTATGACCTCCTCGCTACAAATTGAAGCGAGCCGCAAGCTTCGCTTCGACCCCGAGCGCACTATGCGAGCGGCGCAGCGTTTGTACGAACAGGGTTGGATCACCTACATGCGTACTGACTCGACGACCCTCTCGGGTGAAGCAATCAACGCGGCTCGACGTCAGGCCGCTGAGATGTTTGGTGATGACTACGTCTCAGACGAGCCTCGACGATATGACCGAAAGGTCAAAAACGCCCAAGAGGCCCACGAAGCAATTCGCCCCGCGGGGGAGTCCTTTCGCTCAATCGACGAGGCGCAAGTCCAACTCTCCGGCGATGAATTCGCGGTGTACGACCTGATTTGGAA
>CAIKUQ010000015.1 GCA_903830655.1 uncultured Actinomycetes bacterium
CAACATGGTGATGAGGATTGATTGGTATCCGTACACGGCAACATCGAAAAACTTGTAGGGGTAGGTGTGGGTGATGGCCCCGCGGACCAAGGTGTAGACGAGAAAAATAATTGGCACCACGTAGATCTTTAATGACTCTTTATAGGTCATCCAGCCTCGTGGTCCAGCAACGAGCCACCCGACGAGAGCCAGGACGGGGGTCACGTAATGTTCGAGGATTGTTGAATACGTATTCAAACCGTAGAGTTTTTCGTAAGGAGCAATGAGGACGGCGTACAAAATACCGGTCAAGACAATCATAAGAAGAGTGGTGTTTCGCATCGTCTTAAACAATTGCGAATCACGCTTGGGGTTCAAAAACAACAATGTGAGCACAATAGCAATTCCGATGTTGCTCCAAATGGTGAAGTAGCTCAGAGTGTCAAACACCCTCGCCGGCGCACCACTGAACCCACTCGTGTAGTGGCCGAAGAGACCGCGCGTCGCCGGCGCATTTTTGGCGAGGTCAAAAATATCAATGGTGAAGCGAAAGACCATTGCCGAGATTACGATGAGGGCCGACCAACCAAATAATTTTTTGTTCATATACCTAATCTAATTAGTGATGTAGCCAGAAGCCGGTCACCTCCCACCGTCGTAGGATTGACCTGTGACTACGCTGGCGCGCCCTAAAGATGCGCTTCTCATAATTGATGTGCAAAATGCTGTGGTGGATGCCGCCCACCAGCGTGACGAGCGCGTCGCAACAATGGCCGTTGCGGTGGAGCATGCACGCCGCAAACAGGTGCCCGTCATCTGGGTCCAACATTCTGACCCCTGGCTCGTACGTGATTCTGAGGACTGGCGAATAGTTCCCGAGCTCAGCCCCCTCGAAGAAGAGCATCGCGTGCACAAGTTGTATCGCAGTTCATTTGAGGCGACCAACCTCGAAGAAATCCTTTCTGAATTAGAAGTTGGGCACCTGTACGTTGCGGGGGCAGAAACTAACAACTGTGTTCGCCACACTTCCCACGCCGCGCTGGAGCGCGGTTACGACGTGACTTTGCTATCTGACGCACACACCACAAGTTCGTTCGATACTGCGCAGGGCCTAGTTGAGGCAGAGATTGTGATTACTGAATTGAACGCCAATTTCGCGGACTACCAGCTTCCCGGTCGTACCGCCTCGGCGATACTCGTGGCCGAATTGCCCTGGTAGCTAGCAACCCCAGTGATCTATTTACTCATCTTCGGCGCGGTTCTTCTCACTAACCTGCTTCCGGCTTTTGCTCCTCCCACTTGGGCCCTACTAGTTTTTTTCCGCTTGCACTACTCAATCAACTCGTGGTCACTTCTTGCGTTGGGTGTTTGTGGCGCCGTCCTTGGCCGCTACTTCTTGGCTCGTGGTTTTTCACTCATCGGACCTCGGTTGTCAAAGAAGACTCAAGGGAATTTACGCTCCGCGGCCACTCTCTTAGAAACTAAACGTTCAGCCAGCTTTATTACCCTGGCTCTCTTTGCACTATCGCCTATCTCAACCGCTCAACTCTTTGAAGCCGCGGGCCTCGCGCGCACAAAACTAAAGCCTCTGCTGCTCGCCTTCGCGCTGGGCCGAAGCATCAGTTATGCCGGATACGTGTTCGGTGCGGGAGCACTTAAGAGCATCAGTATCGGCAAGACGTTGTTGGCGGGGATTACCTCGCCGTGGGCTCTATTCATTCAATTTGTGCTGCTCCTCGGCTTCATACCCCTAACAAAAATCAACTGGCACCGATTTCTCGGTAATCGCGAAACGACCGAGAATCCGTAGTTCGGGCAAGAATTAGGATTAGTCCGTGGAACCCAAGGTCATTCTCTACTACGGCTTCACACCATTAGCTGACCCCGAGGCCATTCGCCTTTGGCAACTAACGCTCTGTGAATCGCTGGAATTAAAGGGACGAATTTTGATCTCTCGCCACGGCATTAACGGCACGGTCGGTGGGGATATGGCCGCTGTGAAGAAATACATCAAAGCCACCAAACAATATTTACCCTTTAAGGGAGTCACCTTTAAGTGGTCCGAAGGCAGTGGGAACGACTTCCCCCGCCTCAAGGTTAAGGTTCGCGACGAAATCGTTTCTTTTGGTGCGCCCCGGGATCTGCGGGTCGACGCCAACGGTGTCGTTGGCGGTGGCGTTCATCTGAAACCCCAACAACTTCACGACTTAGTTGAGGCCAAGGGTGACGACGTGGTGTTCTTTGATGGCCGCAACGCCTACGAAGCCGAGATCGGACGATTTAAGGGGGCCATTGTCCCTGATGTTGCCACCACCCATGACTTCATGAAAGAACTCGAAAGTGGAAAGTACGACCATTTAAAGAAGAAGCCGGTGGTGACCTACTGCACCGGTGGAGTGCGCTGTGAGGTGCTGAGCTCGCTGATGATCCAACGCGGCTTCGAAGAGGTCTATCAGCTCGATGGCGGTATCGTTCGCTACGGCGAGACTTTCGGGGATGACGGCCTCTGGGAGGGCTCACTCTACATTTTTGATAATCGCATGAACCACGAGTTTTCCGATCACAGTGCCGTCATCGGTAAATGTGAACAATGTAGTCTGCCGACCTCAAAGTTTTATAACTGCACCAATTTAGATTGTCGAAAGCTCATTCTGCTCTGCGAGGGCTGCGTCGCCCAGGAATCGAGCACAACCTGCTCCGAGGCACATCTCGAACACATCGCGGCGCGTAAAGCTAAGCGCGCCAGATAAGCCCAGAGCTAGCCCAACGGACCTACGTAGTGAAGGTAGGCCGCTTCCCAGTTCGTGGCCATTGCGTGCTGAGCGGTGGCCAGTGGTAGGTTGCCGTAGCAAACCAGTTGGTGCAGGCGGTTTTCCAGGCGGTCCTTAACCGACGCATTCCACTTCGTTGTAGCCCCGCCACGCCAAGGCTCCGGCCAGAGATTTTTCACTGAGGTCGGGTTTCCACCAATCTCGAGGGCAATCAAGTGATCCTCTTCGTAGTCGTGAATTAAGACATCCCCATTGACGCTGTAACCCGAGTGCAACTGTTGCACCTTTAGGGCGTAGGTATAACTTTCTGGTGGGCGGATACGTTTCGTGTAACCCGGCACGCAAATCGTGGAGCTAATCGTGTTCTGGGTGACCGCAAGATTGAGTGCGCCTGGAGTCCTCGTAGCGTTGGGTAGCCCTGAGGGCGTCACCGCCCCCACGGGGCTGAGCAGCACCGTGAGCGGGAGCAGCAAGGAAACGAGCAACAGAGTAGGTCGCGGAATGAATCTGGTGGATCTCATACTTGCTATTTAACTACATCATTGTTAAAAGAGGTTCGATGTGTTCTCTACACTGAAGTAATGAGCTCCGCACCCGGCCCCCTCGCACTAGTTGGCTCCGGTGAATACCAGCCGTCCATGCAAGCCATCGAAGCGGGACTTATTGCCGGTCGGGCTCCTCGGTACGTTCAGATCGCCACCGCCGCGGTGCCCGACGGTGAAGCGGTGGTCGCTAAGTGGGAGCGGATGGGTCGCGAACAGGCCTCCCGTATTGGGGTCGAAGCCGTTACCGTGACCGTTCGAACTCGAACTGACGCCGAAAACCCCGAGCTGGTAGATCTCCTCACTGGCGCCGGTCTTATTTATTTCTCCGGGGGGCACCCTGGTTTTCTCGCCGATACCCTTCGCGACACCCCCTTTATTCAACGGGTGCACGAGCTCTGGCAGGGTGGTGCCGCTCTGGCGGGTTGTAGCGCCGGGGCCATGGCGATGGCCGCACGAGTTCCCTCCCTTCGTCACCCTCGAAAAGGGGGCACCGACGGGTTTGGCTTTCTCCCGCACCTGCGGGTGCTGCCCCACTTTGATACTTTTCCTCGCTGGATTCCCGATGTGGTTACTCGCGTCATGAGCGACCTCCCGGACGGGGTTAGCGTCATCGGAGTTGATGAAGAGACGGCGATCATTGGGGGTCCCACGCAATGGCGGGTGGAGGGGCACGGATCGGCGTGGACCTTGCGACACGGGGGCGCCACCCAGCACCCGGCCCACACCAGTTTCCACACCCCCGCCTAAGCCTTCGGTCAGTCCCGCGCCCGCCAACTCCTAGGGAGAAATGGCCAAAAAGGTCTCGCTCAATGCGGTGTAGAGTGGTAGTTCGCGTCTTGGGCTTGCCCAAGAATTCCGAGGACCTGTGGTGCAGCCTGGAGTGCACGCCGCCCTGTCAAGGCGGAGGTCGCGGGTTCAAATCCCGTCAGGTCCGCTCGGCGCCGTAATTGGCGACGAGGTTTGGTCGAGTAGCTCAGTTGGTAGAGCACACGCCTGAAAAGCGTGGGGTCACCGGATC
>CAIKUQ010000016.1 GCA_903830655.1 uncultured Actinomycetes bacterium
AGCCCTCCCGGGAATTGGGGAGTATTCGGCGGCGAGCATTGCTTCGTTCGCCTTCGACGAGCCAGTCTTGGTGCTGGACACCAATGTGGGGCGAATACTTTCGCGCGCAATTACGGGTAAGACCCTATCCCCAGTGGAACTTCGAAGTGTCGCCACTTACTTTGAGCCAATTTCCGATAGCGCAACTCTTAACCAGAGCCTCTTGGATTTTGGGGCCAAGTACTGCCGGGCGCGGCCAGAGTGCGCCAGCTGTTGCGCACGAACAATCTGCGCGTGGCAAAAAATAGGTGGCCCCGACCCCGCAATTAATTCGGCCAAGGTCTCCAAGCCCCAAACACCCTTTGTGGGCTCTCGCCGGCAAGTCCGTGGCCAAGTGCTGAAAGCGCTTCATGAGGGCCCGCTTACTTCGAAACAGCTCTCGCGGCTCGTATGCGACGAACGTGTAGCACTGGTCACCAAAGAACTTATTGATGAGGGGATGATCGAGAGAGTCAAAGGTACGGTGCGCTTGAGTGGTGATGACCGGTAGGCTGAGATCATGAACAAACCATCAATTGACGCCTACCGCGATGCGGTTTCGAATTTCCCGACCGGTCTGGTTGTAGTAACGGCACATGTTGAGGGTGAACCTCTCGGATTCACCTGTCAAACCTTCGGCTCACTTTCGCTGGAGCCACCTCGCGTTCTCTTCGCCGCCGGAAACCAAGGCACCACCTGGCCCAAGATGAAGACCATCACGTCGGTCGCGATAAGCATCCTGGCGGATAACCAAGAGCAGGTTGCTCGATCAATGGCGACCTCGGGTAAGCAAAAATTCGAAGAGGTCGAAACCATCGAGGGTGAGAATGGGGCCCCACTGATTGTTGGCGCCCTAGCGCATCTCGAAGGCCAGATTGAGCGAATTGAGAATTACGGTGACCACGACGTGGTTTCGGTCGAGGTGACCCGCGCCAGTTTCGTCTCGGGCTCCCCGCTAATTTACGCCCAGCGGAGCTACAGGCTCCCGCAGTAACTCACTCCTTTCTCGTACTATGAGAGGGGTATCGCAAGAGGGGATGGCGCGACGTGGGAACAGTTCTGTACATACTGCTCGGCTTCGTTGCCGTGCTCTTTCTCGCCGGAACCGCTCTTCGCATCAGAAAGTTGCGCCGCGATAAGCGAATGCGTGAATCAATCGGGGTCGACCCCCGTCCTCGGATTACTCCGGCCTCGACGCCCGAAAGGGCCAAGAGTTTTCGGTTTCTGCGTGAAAATGAAGAGCCGAGCGAAACGATAATTGAGTTGCCACGGATTGAACCGGTGCGGCGACGAATATTTGAAGATGGCGACGATAGTGAAGATTTCTACCCCCAACCAGCAAAACGGGGACGTCGCGATAACGATTGGCTCTTGAACCGCTCTCGCCACCGCAGTGACCCATTGCGACTGGTGAAAATTCTCATTGTCACTGGAGTAGTGCTCGCTGCGGGATCAGGGGTTGTGTACTACGTGTTGCACCAGCACTCGACTCATCACTGAGTAATCCCGTATTCATTGAGTAACCAGGCCACCACCTCAGCCTCGTCGCGCCAGGCGTCGTAGCGTCCCGTCGGGCCCGAGTGCCCCGCGCCCATTTCGGTTTTTAGAATGGCCTGATTTTTTTCCGAGGCGTCGCGTAGTTTGAGAACCCACTTGGCGGGTTCCCAGAAACCCACCCGTGAATCATTCAGCCCACCG
>CAIKUQ010000017.1 GCA_903830655.1 uncultured Actinomycetes bacterium
GCTTCCCATGCGCAGTTGCGGTCAACCCCTCAACCAACACCGTCTACGTCGCCAACGCTGACGACAACTCGGTATCGGTCATTAACGGCATGACCAACACTGTTTCTTCCACGGTCTCAGTTGGGAGCTACCCAATCGCAGTTGCGGTCAACCCCTCAACCAACACCGTCTACGTCGCTAACAATTTCGAGTACTCGGTATCGGTCATTAATGGATCGACCAACACTGTTACCGCTACGGTCTCAGTTGGGAGCATCCCAAGCGCAGTTGCGGTCAACCCCTCAACCAACACCGTCTACGTCGCTAACTATGCCGACAAATCTGTGTCGGTCATTAACGGCTCGATCCTTCCCTCAGCTCCCCCGGTCAACGCGTCGTCAGCATCCCACGGCAGTGTGCAGATCTCGTGGAGCCCACCGAGTATCGGGGCAAACATAAGTTTCTACTGCGTGAGCGTTGCTCCTCGCTCAGGCTCAGCCAAAGTCATCTACGTTCCCGCTAGCCAACTGAACACCACAATCACCGGTCTCACCAACGGCATCACCTACTCGGTCACCGTCACTGCTGTGAGTAGCCTCGGGGCGGGATCTCCGTCGAGCCCTGTTAGATTGACTCCTCGAACCGTGCCGACAGCTCCAGGGAGCCCGAAGGCTACGGCAGGCACCAAGAAGGTGACCCTCAGCTGGAGCGTACCGAGATCCAACGGTGGCAGCCCCGTCACCGGTTACCGGGTCTACATTGGCACGAAGGCCGGACATGAATCGTCAACACCAATGAACGCCAACCTGGTCACTTCCCTCAGCTACATCGCCAGCTCGCTCACCAAGGGGAAAAAGTACTATTTCGTCATCAAGGCCGTGAATGCAGCGGGAATGAGCCTCGGCTCGGTCGAGGTCTCAGCAACGGCAAAGTAGAAGTGACTTCCACAAGAGACCTCTTACCCCATCAAGAAATTTGGGGCCACAAAGTGGGGCTCCTCAGGTGCAGTGGCCTTGGGCCAATCTAGAGGAGTGGTGCTGAAGTTATGCTGGGGGCGAAGTGTTTGCTGGATGAGAGAAACTCCAGTATTGCTCCCGTAGCTCAGGGGATAGAGCATCGGTTTCCTAAACCGTGAGCGCAGGTTCGAATCCTGCCGGGGGCACGAGAGGTGGGCCGGTATGACAGTCAATTTAGTGCTCGCCCTCCTGTTTGGAGTCCTCACCGCCACGGTCAATGCCATTTCCGTTATCGCCCAGCACATTGCGAGCAGTCGATTACCAAGCACCGGAAGAGGATGGCGCTTTGTGCTCGACCTAGCGAGACAACCCCTGTGGCTTCTTGGTGGGCTAGCACTATTTGGCTCTTTGGTCTTTCAAGCCCTGGCACTCCATTTTGGCCCCATTGGCCTGGTGCAGCCATTATTGATTAGTGAGCTAGTTCTGGCCTTGCTCATTCGCTGGCTTTGGCTGCATCAGCCGGTACGGATGATCACAATCATTTCGTCGGTGATCACGACGGCACTGCTCACCTTGTTTATTATCTTCGCCTCTCCCAGCAGCGGCCAGGAAAAGTCCTCGGCTTCCCTGTGGGTGATCACTCTGGCCGTATCCTCCCTTGTTATAGCGGGGCTTATTTTTGGCGCGCGTAGTGGTTCAGTCCGTCGTCGTGCTGGATTGTTTGGCATCGCCACTGCAATTGCCTGGGCCTTAGAAGCGGTTTTTATAAAAGTACTCACGGACAGCATCACGACCTTTGGCTATGTCGGAACAGTGTCCCATTGGCCCCTCTACGCATTCATTCTGTGTGGTGGAGTTGGGCTCTACTGCGAGCAGGCTGCTCTGCACGTTGGGCCGTTGAGTGTCTCGCAACCCTTTATTGTGATTGTTGACCCCCTCGTGAGCGTTCTTCTGGGAGTCGTCCTCTTTGCCGAGCGCTGGCGCGGGGGACCCTCTCACCTCATTGCCGGAGTGGTAATTTTGATGGCCATTTCGGTGAGTGCTTGGGTCCTGATTGTTACCGGCCCCGAATCCATGACCGCCCACACTCCTGAGGTCCATTAAAAGGGGCCACCTTTTTCAGGCGGGCGGCCCCGGGCACTGGGCGGCCCCAGGGACCGGACGGCCAAAATCCCAGAATTGGCGACCATTGTGAATTAAAGATTTTGGCCCAGAATCTATAAAACCCCTTGAAATCGCAATTCACCTTCGCTATGCTCTATCTAGTAGTTCAGGGACTACAAACCACAACATCTTGTGGTTGAGGCAGAAGCGAGACAAAAATGACCTTAATTGACGACCCCAAAGAGACCTTGGTTCAAGCCGAGAACGTAATG
This sequence comes from uncultured Actinomycetes bacterium, assembly GCA_903830655.1. Classification (GTDB taxonomy): domain Bacteria; phylum Actinomycetota; class Acidimicrobiia; order Acidimicrobiales; family RAAP-2; genus RAAP-2. The sequence continues at coordinate 2,312 of CAIKUQ010000017.1, forward strand.
CGCGTTATGAAGCGCAGCGGCAAGCTCGAACCAGTTGACGTAAACAAGATTGTTAAGGCGATTGCCCGCAGTGCCGCCGGCCTGCCCGGTGTTGACCCCATGCGCATTGCAACGCGCACCATCGCAGGTTTGCGTGACGGTTCAACCAGTCTCGAACTCGACGAGTTATCCATCCGCACCGCCGCGGGACTGATCTCTGAAGAGCCCAACTACTCGCGCCTCGCTGCTCGCCTCCTTTCGACGGTGATTGATAAAGAGATTCGCAACCAGGACATTCACTCCTTCTCTCAGTCAGTTCGTCACGGATTTGATGTCGGCATCATCGCCGAAGAGACGTACAACTTTGTACAAGCTCACCGTCGCAAACTCGACGACGCCATCAACTTCGACAACGACCTGTTGTTTGAGTTCTTCGGACTCCGCACCGTGTACGACCGGTACTTGCTCCGTCACCCGGACACTCGCGCAATTATTGAAACCCCGCAGTACTTCATGCTGCGCGTCGCTACCGGTTTGGCCGAGACCCCGGAAGAAGCCATTGAGCTCTACCGCTTAATCTCAGCTCTGGACTACCTGCCGTCAAGCCCGACGTTGTTTAACGCTGGTACTAACCACCCGCAGATGTCCTCTTGCTACTTGCTCGACTCACCGCAGGACAGCTTGGAGTCGATCTACGACCGCTACTCACAGATTGCCCAGCTATCCAAGTTCGCCGGCGGTATTGGCGTCGCCTACCACCGCGTTCGCGCTCAGGGATCATTGATCAAGGGAACCAACGGGCTCTCCAATGGTGTTGTGCCATGGTTGAAGACTCTGGACACCTCGGTCGCTGCTGTGAACCAGGGTGGACGACGTAAGGGTGCCGCCTGTGTTTACCTCGAGTCCTGGCACTCTGACATCGAAGATTTCCTCGACATGCGTGAGAACACCGGTGACGAAGCACGTCGTGCTCGCACGATCAACCTAGCTAACTGGATCCCCGACCTCTTCATGAAGCGCGTTGAGGCCGATGGTATGTGGTCGCTCTTTGACCCCAAGAAGGTTCCTGCCTTCACCGACCTCTATGGTCCAGAGTTCGAAGCCGCGTACGAAAAGGCCGAAGCCGAAGGCTTGTATGAGCGTCAGATTCAAGCTCGCGCGCTCTACGGCCGCATGATGCGCACCTTGGCTCAGACCGGTAACGGCTGGATGACCTTTAAGGACCGCTCGAACCTGCTTTGCAACCAGACCGGTAAAAACGGCGGCACGGTTCACCTCTCCAACCTTTGCACCGAAATCCTGGAAGTGACCAATAATGACGAGACTGCAGTCTGCAACTTGGGCTCAATAAATCTCGGCCAGTTCGTGAAAGACGGCGTCGTTGACTTCGAGCGTTTGGGCTCAGTGGCTCGCTCCGCAGTGACCTTCCTGGACCGCGTTATTGACATCAACTACTACCCAATTCCTGGCGCGAAGATGTCCAACAACCGTTGGCGTCCGGTCGGTCTTGGCGTCATGGGTATTCAAGATGCGTTCTTCAAGCTCCGCCTTCCATTCGAGTCAGACGAAGCGATTGCGATGACCAAGCGCTTCGCCGAGGAGATTTACTTCAACGCACTGTGGCGCTCAACGGAGCTGGCTGAGGCTTCGGGTAAGTTCCCCGCCTTTGACGAGACCCGTACCGCCGATGGTCACCTGCAATTTGACCTCTGGGGAGTCACCCCTAGCGACCCCGCTCGCTGGGAAACTCTTCGTGAGCGCATCACCAAGTTTGGTCTGCGCAACTCATTGATGATTGCTATCGCCCCAACTTCGACGATTGCTTCAATCGCTGGTTGTTACGAGACCATCGAGCCACAGGTTTCCAACCTGTTCAAGCGCGAAACCTTGTCGGGGGAGTTCATCCAGATCAACGGCTACCTCGTACGCGACCTACAGGCTCGAGGCCTCTGGACCGAAGAGGTTCGTGGCGCCATCCGCCGTGCCGAGGGTTCAATCCAGGACATCGCGGTAATCCCACAGGAAATCAAAGACCTCTACAAGACCGCTTGGGAGATTGCTCAGAAGTCGTTGATTGACCACGCTGTGGCGCGTGGACCTTTCGTGGATCAGAGCCAGTCGCTCAACCTTTTTGTTGAGTCACCCAATATTGGAAAGCTTTCCTCGATGTACATGTACGCGTGGCAGCAGGGCGTTAAGACGACCTACTACTTACGTTCACGTCCAGCGACACGCATTATGCAGACCAACAATGACGGTGCGGCTGCAGTTGCTCCAACGCCAGTATCTGCACCAGCTCCAGAGAAGAAAATATTTACCGATGAAGAGGCACTCGCCTGTTCACTTGAAAACCCAGAAGTGTGTGAGGCATGCCAATGACATTTGTTGAAGACAAAATAACCACCACCCACTCAATCTTGGACCCAGGCATGGACCTGACTTTGCGTCCAATGCGATACCCCGAGTTCTACGAACGGTACCGTGACGCGATCAAGAACACCTGGGTCGTTGAAGAGATTGACTGGTCAGATGACATCGTGGACCTTCGGACCAAGATGTCACCAGAAGAGCAGCACCTAATCAAGCGCTTGGTGGCGTTCTTCGCTACCGGAGACTCGATTGTGTCCAACAACCTCGTACTGAACCTCTACAAGCACATCAACTCGCCCGAGGCTCGTTTGTACCTCTCGCGTCAGTTGTTCGAAGAAGCTCAGCACGTTCAGTTCTACCTAACGTTGCTCGATACCTACGTACCCGACCTCGATGAGCGCGCAGAGGCCTTCTCGGCCATTGAGCACATTCCATCAATCAAAGCCAAGGCAGAATTCTGCTTTAAGTGGATGAGCGAAATTAGCAAGCTCGATGAACTCAATACTCAAGAAGAGCGTCGCATTTTCATGATGAACCTCATCTGCTTTGCGGCCTGCATTGAAGGAATGTTCTTCTTCGCTGCTTTTGCTTACGTGTACTACCTTCGGTCACTCGGCAAGCTCAACGGACTTGCCGCAGGAACCAACTGGGTCTTCCGCGACGAGAGTGGTCACATGGACTTTGCCTTTGCGGTCGTTGACGTTATTCGCCAGGAAGAGCCTTGGCTTTTCACCGAAGACTTCGAGCGTGATGTGACCTCAATGATCCTCGAAGCCATCGAGTGTGAGATGGCCTTCACCGATGACGTAATCAATGAGGGTGTTACCGGACTGCCTAAGGCCCACATCCGTCAGTACCTTGAGTTTGTGGCTGATCAGCGCCTCGTGCGTCTGGGCATCAAGCCTCACTTTGGCACTAAGAACCCATTGGACTTCATGATGCTTCAGGATGTTGCTGAGCACACGAACTTCTTCGAGCGCACAGTTTCGGCCTACCAAGTAGCTGTCGCGGGTGACGTGAGTTTTGGAGAAACCTTCTAAGGGTTTACAACGAAGAGATGCCCGCGGCGTTTTACGCCGCGGGCATCTTTGTTACTGCGCGCTTTACTATTGCCGACACGTGGCTTATAGGCCCTTTTCGTCCTTCACGCCTTCAAGAATCTCGCGGAGCTGACGACCTTGTTCGCGCGGGTTACCCGAAACCTCGCCGATCTCTTCTCCTTCGACGGTCACATCGTCTCCAGGGGCGTACAGCGAGACCTTCAAGCCCTTACCGCGTTTTACCGCCAGTACGACCCAGGGCATACCGATCTCGGGGGTTTCGAAGGTGGCCATGATCTGGCCGGCCTGGCCCTCACCAATACTCCAACCGGGAGAGCGTGAGGCATCGACTATTCGCTGGAGTTCTGAATTCATGGTTCTAACTTAGGCGCAGAGTGTGAGGTTGGTTAGAGTTCTTCGATGATGACGGCAGTTCCATAGGCGAGAATCTCTTGGTAGGTGCCGTAAAGCTCATTGGAGTCGTATCGCATGCCAATAACCGCGTTAGCTCCCTTAGCCTGGGCGGCTTCAATTAAGCGATCGAGGGCCTCATCACGGGTCTCTTGGAGTTGTCGGGTCATGCCGGCCAACTCCCCGCCAACCAGGGCCTTAAAGCTGGCACCAATCTGTGCACCTACATTGCGCGTCCTCACGGTGAGGCCATTGACTTCTCCGATCACCTTGGTGATGCGAAACCCAGCAACATCATTTGTCGTTACGATCAACATATGTTCCTCCATTGTGACTTGGACATAGCGTACCGGTGTTAAAGGCTTTCAGAGCATTACCATCGCGTAACCTCCCTGAGAAACAAATACTGGATTTTTTCGCAAGTTGTAGTTGAATTGCTTTAATTAGTTTTACGGGGGAGTGCGAATAACTATGGCCGCCACACTGATCTTGCGAAATGGACGTGTCGCCTCCCCGAGCCACCCCAGCGGCTTCGCGCAAGCTCTCGCTATTGACGGCAGCACAATTATGGCGGTGGGTTCCGATGTGGAAATTGACGAGTTGCGATCGGAAAAAACTCGAGTCATTGACTTAAAGGGTCGGCTGGCATCTCCGGCTTTTGGTGATGCTCACGTGCACGCCATCTCGGGAGGGCTTGAGAGCCTGCGCTGCAATCTTTTAGGTCTACGAGACCGTCATGAGTATTTAGCGAAGATTGCTGATTGGTCTAAACAGCTTGGCCCTGATGAGTGGGTTCTTGGTGGGGGATGGGCCATGGAAGGTTTTCCTGGCGGAGTTCCCACCGCAGAAGAGCTCGACAGCGTTACGGGCGGCCGACCAGCCTTCTTGCCAAACCGCGATCACCACTCCGCTTGGGTGAACACCCGCGCTATTGAATTGGCGGGGATTACGAATTTGACACCGGATCCTTTTGATGGTCGCATCGAACGTGATGCCGCCGGTGAGGCAGTTGGCGCACTGCACGATGGGGCGATGGGCCTCGTGGCAAAGATCATGCCGCCGACCTCGCGTGAAGAGTTGGCCGATGGTCTGCGAGCAGCGCTCCAACGACTTCACTCCGAGGGCATCACACACTGGCAGGACGCTTGTATTGGCTACGCGGGCGAGTTAGGTATCAACGACACTTATGAGGCGTACATCCAAGCCGAGTCCGAAGGCTGGCTCACCGCTCGAGTCCGAGGTGCACTCTGGTGGGACCGAAGCGCTGGTACCTCTCAACTATCAACCCTCCAGAGCCGCCGCGAACGGGCGGGCGAGGGGCTCTTTCGCGCCACCAGTATCAAGATGATGATGGACGGGGTCTGCGAGACCTTCACCGCCGCCATGAGCCGCGCCTACGTCGGGTCGCCGGGAGCCAATGGCACCCATAAGGGCTCATTGTTTATTGATGGTGAAGAACTAAAGAGCATCGTAAAGACTTTGGACGACCAAGGCTTCCAAGTTCACTTTCACACCCTGGGTGACTTCGCGATTAGCACCGCCTTGGACGCAATTGAGAGCCTTCCAGAGGCTCGACGCCAAGTAGGACGCCACCACATGGCTCACTTGCAGTTCGTCAATCCCAAGGACGTTAAGCGATTTGGGCAGTTGGGCGTGGTCGCTAACTTCCAGCCCCTGTGGGCCATGCACGACCCCCAGATGGATGATTTAACCCTGCCCTTTGTCGATGACGATATGGCGAACTGGCAGTATTCAATAAATACGCTGCAAAGTAATGGAGCTCGGGTCGCTTTTGGAAGTGACTGGCCAGTATCAAGCCCAAACCCAATTTATGAGATGCACGCCGCGGTAAATAGGACGGCGGCCCCAAAATATGGTCGGCCGGGGGAGCGAGAATGCACAGTTCCCTTCCGACCCGATGAGGCACTCACCATCTCTGAGGCGCTGGCGGCATTCACGCAAGGGGTGGCCTATGTAAACCGTGATGAGAACATTCTTGGAACCCTTGAAGTCGGCAAGCAGGCCGATGTCGTGGTGCTTAACCAAGATTTATTTTCAATTCCATCGTCCAGTATCGGCGATACCAGTGTTGATCTCACCGTTTCCAGCGGTGCCGTGGTCTTTGGGGATGAGTAATCGCCCAGAGTAAGTGCAGTAACTAATTGCCGAAGGGGGCAAGATGTCAAATAATGAAATAAAAACCAAATCTGGTTTAACGGCCGATGAGTACGGGCAACTGCCTGGGAACTCGTTGGGCCTGTTTCAGACCAGCGCCAGCACCCTAGCGAATATCGCACCAGCGCTGTCGGTTTTCCTGACCGTGCCATTCTTGGTGGCCAATATGGGAACCACCGCACCGTGGATTTTCGTCTTGTCGGCTGTCGCCATTCTCTGTACGGGAATGAGCGTGGTGGAATTCACCAAGCGAATTCCCAGTGCCGGAGGTTTCATCAGCTTCATCACCCGGGCTGGCGAAACTCGCAGTCGCTCGACGGGAACCTTCTTTGGTTCCTTCACCTTCTACTTGTTGTTGTTGGCCTACCCAGTGTCAATCTCATCACTCGCTACCTTCTTCGGGTCTTGGATGCAGAACCACTACGGCTGGACCCCATCATCATGGATTTGGGTTTCGATCGTGGCTTTGGCCTTTGCCATTCCATTCCTGCTTCGTGGGACTGGGGTATCGGTGAAAATTGCCTTTGTCCTCTTTGTTCTCGAAGCCGGAGTCCTGCTAATTCTCGGCATCATCGTGTTTATGCGTTCGGGATCGCAGATGTCAGCTCCCTTCCACACCGTTAATGGTTTGGGCTTTAAGGGTATGTCTGGCTTGGCATTTAGTTTTGCCGTCTTTGGTTTTGTGGGCTGGGAAAACTCCGGTCCTTTAGGCGAAGAGGCTAAAGACCCCAAGCGGACGATTCCTCGCACCATTGTGCTTTCGGTGCTCATTTGCATGGTGGTGTTCTTCATTGCCACGTACGCATTAGTGGTTGGTTTCGCTCACATTTACGGGGCGAACCACGGTATTCATATTTTGTCAACCTACGCCGACCCCTCACCGTTTTTGACTCTGAGTCAACATTTTGCACCTTGGCTTAATTTCTTGATGTTCATCATTGGACTATCCAGTGCACTCGGCGGCATCATCGCCGCTTCACTACCTGGAACTCGGTACATCTACCACGGTGCTCGTGCTGGTCTGCTGCCAGGAATTGCCTCAAAAGTTTCTCCCAAGACCGGAGTGCCCTACGTGGCAATGCTGATTTATGTTGGGGGAACGCTTCTCGTGACCGTCGTGTTGGACCTGATCTTGCACAACCCAACTACCATTTCTGGTAACGAAGCGGGTATTTCAACTGTTCCATTGCTTATCGTTTACACCCTGTGTAGTTTGCTGTTGCCGGTGTTCATCCTCAAGAAAGATCGGGCAAACTTTAACGCCTTGCGTCACATCGTGATTCCGTACATCGGAGCGATTGTTATGGGTTACGGAGTCTGGCAGTCAATCAAGCCGGGTCAGTTATTCCCCGCTAGCACCTACTACATCTATGTCGGAATCTACGTAGCCATCGGAGCCATTGGCGCTTTGATTGCTCTTCCACGTAGCGAAAAGGTCGGCGCGAAGTTGGCCCTCGGTCTAGAGACCGCTTAATAGGTAGTACTAAAAAAGACCGGCAGCCGCAGGGCTGCCGGTCTTTTTTGTTGTCCTACTTAATTAATAAATTCTTGGAGAATCGACTAATGGAGCGATATCCAAGTTTGCTCGCCCCGACTAACACGCGCAGGTGCTGGCCGGCGTCACTGGACACCGTCTCGTATGTGGAATGGATGGCCCCCGAAATCGCTGTTCCGTTGATGAACCACTGATAAGTAAGGGTTAGGCCGGAGGTCCAACCAGAAGTGGTGACCGTCAGTAGGTTGCCGTGAGTGGAGTTACCCGTTATGACCGGTTGAAAGGTAATAATTTTGAAGGCCATACGCACAAGCGAAACTGAGCTGACACGAACAATTGAGGTGCTCGCCCCATTGATGAGGCAATTTCCCATTACTCGCAGGCGCAGTTGTTTGTTGAGCAGTGAGAGTGGAATGGTGTAGCTCGGAATTGTTCCATCACTATTCGGAGTAAGGCTGCCGGTGACATCGACGTGACTCGCAATCCAGCTGTAGGTAAATGAAGTGCACGCGGTATCCCAAGTTCCAATGGAACCAGAGATTGAGTTTCCAACGTTGGCCGCTCCGCTTATTGTTGGCCCACCGGTCATTACGGCTTGTATCTTTAGAACTTGGTGCGCGACTCCTTGGCGAGTAAGTGAGGTTGGAGAATCAACGTAGGTAATGAGGCACTGTCCGACCGCGGTAAAGGTGACGCTATAACTACCGTCAGTGGCCATCGTGCATACTGCAGCTGACCCGCTATTGATGGACGCAGTGATCCCGCTGCCTAACGTATGTCCCGAGGAACTAGTAGCGGTCGGGGTGAAGCTACCGAGGACAACCAGGGCGGAGGAAGGTGGCGTGGAGAATGATATTTTCACCTTCACCGCAGCATCAGCGCTCACGGGAAAGGCGACTAGTCCCACCCCAATGGCGAGGGCGGTCAGCCCGGTGCGAAACACTCTCATGATGAATTCCTTCCAACCACTGACAATGTACGGGACGCAGGTTAAATGAGCGCATTTCGCAGGTTAATTATTCGCACCATTTGGCCGGGTTTTGGGTATTTGGCTGTGCCAAACTCGTACGTAATTCATTCAGGAGGGGCTATGGAGCCAACGTACAAGCTCTCGCGCGACACCAGCATCTGGTCCTTTGACGAGAATAATGAACCAGCGGTGCGGGTCAATCCGGGCTCGGTCCTGGAAATCGAGACCTGGGACTGCTTCACTGGTCAGGTCACTAGCGAATCAGACACCCTGGACAAGCTCGATCTCAATCGAATTAACTCGGCCACCGGTCCAATTGCCGTTAACGGCGCGGAGCCGGGGGACATGTTGAGTGTTCGCCTTTTGGACATTCGCCCAAACGCTCAAGGTGCATCAATGACGATTCCGGGCTGGGGCCAATTGCACGAAAAGGTTCAGAGCCCCGTTACTCGCATCTATCAAGTAGCTGATGGTGAAATCTCAATGAATGACCGAGTCAAGTTTCCCGTTCGACCAATGTTTGGGGTCATCGGCGTTTCACCGGCCGCTGGAAACATCTCTACCTTTGAATCCGGTAAGCATGGCGGAAACCTTGACGATCACATGAACGGCATCGGCGCCGTTGTACACTTGCCCGTTTTTCAATCTGGCGGACAGCTCGCTATTGGAGACATGCACGCCTCGATGGGTGACGGAGAAATATGCGGTACGGGAGTTGAAATTGGCGGAACGGGACTGATTTCGGTAGACGTGATCAAAGGTCGACGAAGCGAATGGCCTATTACCGAAACCGCAGACTCCATTTACACCCACGGCACCTCGCCGGACAACATTGACGATGCACTGAACGCGGCGTGCGACGAAGCAATGCGTCTGCTCGTTGATCAGTGGGAGTTCAGTCCAGAGGACGCCTTTATGTTCCTGTCAGTAGCCTGCGACCTCGGTATCGCGGCCTACTATCACCCAAGTCCTGGATGCGCGACAGCGCGGATGCGGATTCCTAAGATCTCCGCGGTGCCAACAGCCTTTAGGAGTTAGCCTTTCGCGCAGCTTTTTCAACGGCCGCCGCAACCGCCTTGACCACATTGGGGTTGAACACGGTAGGCACGATGTAGTCGGCGGAAAGTTCATCGGGTCGCACCGCGTCAGCGATGGCTTGTCCAGCGGCGAGCTCAACCTCGGTAGTGATTTTGCTTGCGCCACAGTCGAGCATTCCTCGAAAGATTCCCGGGAAGGCCAAGACGTTATTGATCTGGTTTGGCTCGTCACTTCGCCCCGTGGCGACAATGGCGGCATGTTTACGCGCCAGCAGTGGCTCGATTTCGGGATCGGGGTTCGCCAGGGCAAAGACGATTGAATCCTTAGCCATGGTCATCAGGTGCTCTTCGGTAATCAGATTGGAACTTGACACGCCAATGAAAATGTCCGCTCCCTTGATTGCTTCAGCGATACCACCCTTACGGTGTTCCTTATTGGTGTTTTCGGCGAACCACTTGCGGTCGCGGTCAAGATCTTGGCTGGCGGGGTCCAGAATTCCGTCTAGGTCGCAACCAACAATGTCGCCGACCCCTTCGGCCATGAGCAACTTGGAGATTGCCATGCCCGCCGCGCCAACTCCGAGAAGGGCAACGCGCACATCTTGCATCTGCTTACCGACAACTCTCAGCGCATTTACCAAAGCGGCGTAGACAACCACGGCGGTGCCGTGCTGGTCATCATGAAAAACGGGGATATCGAGCGCTTCACGAAGGCGTTCTTCGATTTCAAAACAGCGGGGCGCTGCGATGTCCTCAAGATTGATGCCACCGTATGAAGGCGAAATTGCTTTGACAATGGCGATTATTTCTTCAGTGTCTTGAGTGTCAAGGCATACTGGCCACGCGTCGATATTGGCAAAGCGTTTGAAGAGAAGAGCTTTACCCTCCATAACCGGTAGCGCCGCTTCTGGACCAATGTTGCCGAGTCCGAGAACTGCTGAACCGTCGGTGACTACCGCCACGGTGTTGCGCTTAATGGTGAGTTTTCGAGCGAGCTTTTTATCTTTAGCGATGGCCGCAGAGATACGCGCGACGCCAGGGGTGTAGGCCATCGAGAGGTCATCTCGAGATTCGAGGGCGACCTTTGGGGCGATACCAATGGTGCCTCCACGGTGCATCAAGAAGGTGCGGTCACTTACCGCAATCACATTGGCACCTTCGAGAGCATCTACTGCCGCTCCCAGCCTTTCGGCGTGATCTTCGTTAGTGGCATTGCAGGTTACGTCGATCGTCATTCGTCCATCGATGGGCTCGGTTACGTCTAGTGCGGTAACTAGGCCGTCATTTTCCGCAATAGTTCTCGAAACATTGGGGATAATGGTGCCCGAATCGAGGCCAACTCGAATAGTGATCGAATACGAAGCGCTGGGGGAGCTCATGATAAACCTTCCCGAAAAATCGGATGAATATCTATCGTACTAGCGCCACAGCGGGCTTTTCTCAGACCCCTACGCACAAGTAAGTCGGGTGGGGCTGAATTTCCTAAACTAACGCTGTACCTACTTCTGCGAAAGGAAATCTATGTCAGGGACACCTCGTCGTGCACGCGAATCTGAACCGGTGATTACTGGCGGCGTAGAAGGCAACGCCCGATTGACTACCGCCCTGGCGGGGATGCTGTTGCTTCTTTTCTACCTGGAGGGCGTGACGCTCTTGGGTGTGCAGGCGCACCTTAGCCTGCATGTTTTCTTGGGAATGATTCTCATTCCCATTTCGTTCGTAAAGGCCGGATCAACAATCTGGCGCTTCGCTAAGTATTACTGGGGGACACCTCAATATTTGCGTAAGGGCCCACCTCACATTCTGCTGCGCTTGCTTGGACCCTTCGTAGTCGTACTCACCATGTTGGTTATTTTTTCCGGACTGTTCTTGGTCGTGATTGCACCAGTGAGCACGCACAGTCAGTGGCTCTTTATCCACAAAGTGTCATTTGTTCTCTGGTTCTGTGCCATGTCAGTGCACGTCCTCGGACACCTCGTTGAAACATCGCGAAAGGCAACTCTCGACTGGGTAGGCGCCAAACGCCGACAGATTGCGGGAGCGGGTATCAGGCAATTCGTCGAGATTGCAGCTTTGGCCGCAGGGATCGGGCTGGCGTTGTGGGTGACCCCCTACGCCACACAGGCGATTATCCCCGGCGGAAACTAGTGCGCACGCAATCCAGGGCGAGACAGGAATTCGTCACCCTGGTATGTGCGGGGTTAGGAAGCATCGGTTTCGTTTTACTTCGTCTGGTCTCAGCCGCACAGGGCGAACTCTCTCGTTTCGTTGTAGCGGGCACACGCTGGACAGGTCCAGCCAATCACTATCTCCATCATTTCGCCAACTCTGGCTATGACGGTCAGTTTTACTGGCGACTAGCCGCTGACCCATTCAATATTGGATTGGCGCCCCTCTTGGGGATTCCGCTGGACCATGCTCTGCGTGACAATCGAATTTTCTATCCCGTCGTGGGCTGGGCGCTTTCGATAGGCCAACCACGATGGGTGGCCTTCGGGTTAGTGATGGCCAACATCCTTGCGCTCCTTGCCTTGGTCTACGTAGCGTTGCGCGTTTGTCGTGAAGTAAATCGGACCCCCTACTGGGCTCTGCTGGTGCTCTTGGTGCCGGGGCTAGTGGGTGCATTAAGCCGAGACCTAACCGAGATTTTCTCGGCCCTTCTGGTGGTCGCGGGTCTCGTCGCCTGGCGACGGGAACGGTACTGGCTCGTGGCGCTGATGTGGTCTCTCGCCGGCCTTACGAGAGAAACCAACATTCTGGCGGCGTTCTGTCTCGCTCTAATCAGCCTCGTGGCGATCGCTCGCGGGCAACGCAAAATCTCGATCCAGGAGGTGGCCTGGGTTGTTCCAGGCTTGGTCTTTGTGCTGTGGCAACTAATTGCCCACCAAGTCCTCGGCACCTTCCCTCTCGCGAGTTCTTCGGGCACTGGTGATTTGGGTTGGCCCTTCTGGGGTTTTATTCATGGGGCTAGTAAGTGGTTACCCGCAACGCATCTGCACGACTTAGCTAAAGCGGGACTCTACAGCGTTGAAACACTGGTGACCGCAACACTGTTGTTTGTGGCCTACCGACGCCGAACGTTTTTTAACTTTCTGGAACGAATGATTATCGTCGCCTTCTCGCTGCTCTTTATCTGTGAAACCCAACGTGGTTGGCAGGTGCCATTCGATAATCGCTACGCCACAGTTCCTCTCGTAGTTATCTGGTTTGGTATCTTGCGCGGATCCGATACGAAGCAAGTTCGACAGATGTTGTTGCTAGCTCCACTAGTACTGGTTACCGTGGCGTGGCGACTAGTGGTGATTTAGAAAAAGATTGAGCAGAGGTCGTAGATTTCGCGAGGCAACTTACGCTGCCCTCCCGCTACCTCTGAAAGTGGTACCAAGGTGACTTGGTTGTTCCGGACTACAGGAATTGTGCCGAACTTCTTTTCGATAACTGCTTCGTACGCGCCGGCTCCAACTCGAGTGGCCCAGATACGGTCATGCGCGGTTGGAGTGCCACCGCGCTGTAAGTGTCCCAGCACCGTGGTCCGTACATCAAAACCGGCTAACTGTTCGAGCTGATTGGCAACGAAGTTTCCGACTCCACGGGTCGCTAGACGCACTCCACCAATTCCTTCCGTGCTCAACTGAGAAGATTCAACGCCACCCAAGGTATCTAAGTGCACACCTTCAGCTACGGCGATTATCGAGAAAATCAGGCCCTTGCGCCGACGTTGGTTGACGTGCTCGATAATCTCTTCCATCGTCATAGGGAATTCCGGAACAACGACGAGGTCGGCGCCACCAGCCAAACCACCTAGAGCGGCAACCCAGCCAGTCGATCGACCCATGGTCTCGACGACCATGACACGGTGATGCGAAGCGGCGGTGGTGTAAAGACGGTCGAGAGATTCTGCGACAATTGAAATTGCGGTATCAAAGCCAATGCAGTAATCGGTAGCGAGCAGGTCATTGTCAAGCGTCTTGGGCACTCCGACCACGGGAGCCCCATGGTCGGCTAGCCAACTCGAAATTCTTTGTGTACCGTCGCCCCCAATCGCAATGAGTGCGTCGAGATTCTCGCCAATGGCTTCTAGAACGCGCTCTCGACCTCCCGCGGGGTTGTCGAGGTCATATCGCTCGGTACCGAGGAGTGTGCCACCCTGGCCGATGATTCCTCTGAGGTCATGGTCGTGAAGAGCGGAGGAGGTGAATTCTTTAGCGAGTCCGGCCCAGCCATTAGCGACGCCGATTACTTCGTGGCCATCGCGTAGGGCTAATTCTCCCGCTGCCCGAATGGCGGCATTCAGGCCGGGGGCGTCTCCGCCGGCGGTGAGAATACCAATTCGCATGCCACTCCTCTTTTGGGTTGTTACTCCATTCTATTAGGCGCTTGGCCAATTTGCGAGGGACATTTGAGTGCCACGTAGGTTAACTAAGGTGGCTGTTCATGGAGCACCCACTCTTGTTCTGCCTCGACACCGTGATGGTGGACATCATTATGAAGGTGGCCCACATCCCTCAAAAAGGAGGGGACGTCCTCGCCGATGATCGTCTCTTTACAACCGGTGGGGGCTACAACGCAATGAGTGCGGCGAGCAGATGTGGTCTCGATGCGGTGTATGTCGGGATTTTAGGAACTGGTCCATTTAGCGATCTAGCGACCGAGTCACTCGACCGGGATGGCATTTCTGCTCCGCTCGCTCGCGCACTGACCCTAGATGCGGGATATTGCGTCACGCTGGTCGAGCCCAATGGCGAGAGGACTTTTATTACCGCCACCGGCTCTGAGGTCGAGCTCGGCGCGGGCGAGCTTGAAACCATTACGCCCGCCAACGGAGATTATGTTTTGGTTTCTGGGTACAACATCATGTACGAGCCACAGGCATCCGCTATTTTGAGTTGGCTCGAGGCACTTTCGTCGGACGTAACCGTGGCCTTTGACCCGGCGATACGAATTGAGGATATCCCCGAGAGCAATCTGGCGCGGATGTTAAAGCGAACCGATTGGTTGCTCTGCAATGAAAGTGAAGCTCAGCACCTCACTGGTAGGGGAGACATGGCCGAAGTGGTTAACCACCTGGCCACTATGAGTCCGCACACCGTGCTGAGAGTAGGTTCCGAGGGATGTTGGGTGATTGAGGGAGAGTCGATAGTTCGCGTGCCGGGCTTTGCAGTCCACGTTGTGGACACCACTGGTGCGGGTGACACGCACAATGGAATTTTCCTCGCCGAGCTCGCCAGTGGTCACACAGCGAATCACGCCGCTCGAGTCGCCAATGCCGGAGCAGCCCTAGCGACCGAACACTTTGGACCTGCCACTTCGCCGTCGATTGAGACAATTCTCACTTGGCTAGCAACCCAGTAGGGTAAAGACTCGATATGGCAGAACTTTCCTTTACTTACGGCACGATGGCTGCGGGCAAGTCCACGCTCGCCTTGCAACTGTGCTGGCAACTTCGTGAGAGTCGCGATGACGTTGTCCTCTGGACCTTCGGCGATCGCTCGCGAACCGGTGTGGTAACGAGTCGCATTGGCATTGAGGCATCGGCTACTGCGATTGAGCCGGGCGAGGACTTGGCACCGTTTGTTTCAGCCCTGCTCGCCCAAAAGGTCCGGATTCTTGTAATTGATGAAGCTCAATTTTGCTCAATGGATCAGGTCGATGAGATTGCGAGGCTCGTCGATGACGAAGGCATAGATGTTCACGCCTTTGGCCTTTCGGCGGACTTCATGCTCAACGTGTTCCCCGGTTCGCAAAGGTTGTTTGCAATTTCAGATCGTTCTCAAGAGCTTCCACTCACCACCTCGTGCTGGTGTGGGGGTCGCGGTCGATGCAACGCCCGCGTTGTCAACGGCCAGATTGCTCGGGGTGGAGATCAAATTGTTATCGGAGACGCCGGTGGATCAGACGAAGTTCACTATCAGGTGCTGTGTCGCCGGCACTATCGTTCGGGCGAACTGGGCCGTTAGAGACCGGAGATCTCCCGGAGGTCACCGTCATCGACATTGAAGACAAATCCGCGAATCTCGGTCTGTTCGATAAAGGGACTGGCTTTTAGGGTGGCTACAGTCTCGCGAACACTTTGGTCGACGTCGTCGTAAGCGCCGAGCGTAAAGAGCGGACGAGAGCCCTTTACTCGTTGCAATTCGTTTTGGAGTTTTTCCTCTTCGAAGGTCTCCAGACCGCAGCGAGTGTGGTGAATGACCATGACGGATTCGGTCTTCAACAAAAACTGGCTAAGCAAGAGTGACCGAATGGCGTCTTCGGTCGCCAGACCCCCCGCATTACGAATGAGGTGGGCCTCACCGAGATCGAGACCCAGAGCGCCGAAGAGATCGAGACGCGAGTCCATACAGGTGAGAACGGCCAAGTGCAGCCGCGGCATGGTGGGCAACTCACGGTGGCCGTGTTCTGCCACATAGTTTCGGTTGTGGCTGAGTAGCTCGTCAATCACGCTCATTGCACCAGTCTAGGAGTCAGGTTGCAAAACCCCAAGGAGGGGTAGGGTCAAGAGGGAGGTAATTATGGAACACATTGACCATATTCGTGATGAATTACGAGAGCCCGCCAAGGAACTTCGAGCCTTAATTCCGGATGTTTTAAAAGGTTACGGCGAGCTGCACAAGGCGGTCATGGTTGAGGGCTCCTTAAGCGTGGCCCAAAAAGAGCTGATTGCATTAGCCATTGCGATGACTCGTGAGTGTGACGGATGCGTGGGCGCCCACGCTCGCGCTGCGGTCCGGGGCGGGGTCACTCGCGAGCAAGTCGCCGAGACGGCGGGTGTGGTCATCATGATGAACGGGGGCCCGGGAACCGTGTGGGGACCGCGTGCTCTCAAGGCTTTTGACGAAGCCAAGAGCCCCGCTGGGGAATAGGTCACGCGCTGTCAAATTTCGGGCAAGATAGTGGGGTGGAAACCCTGACTGACCAAGTTCGCGCTGAGCGCCTCAAAGCACTCAATTCGCTGATGGAGATGCTGCGGCCAATGGTTCAAGCCGACGGTGGCGACATTGTGCTCGTGCGCTGTGACGTCGAGGCGGGTGTCGTGGAGGTTCAACTGCAAGGTGCTTGTTCGAGTTGTGCCATTGCCGAAGACACCTTGTCGGGTGGCGTTGAGCGAATCTTGAAAGATCGATTGACCTGGATAACTGAGGTCATTGGTGGGGTCGAAGAAACCGACGACATCGAAGCCTCGCAGCTTCTCGGTGTGGGCGGTTACGTGCCCAAATACCGCCCCAGCTGAACCAACGAGAATTTCGTTCGGCATATCGCAGGAGTCGCTATTATTTAGTTAGGCTAACTAATGAAACCGACCCCTTCCGCTGATCTCGCCGCACGACTGCGCCAAGCAGTTACTCGCGTGAACCGTCGACTTCGCGTGACCTCGTTGGGTGAGATTTCCCCAGCCCAAGCATCGATGCTGGCCTCAGTTGAATTACTGGATGCGCCGACCCTGGGTGACCTCGCGGCGGCCGAACAAATTCAACCCCCATCGGTGACCCGACTGGTTAAGGGATTAGCCGAGGCGGGGTACCTGGTCCAAAAAACTGATGCGAACGACCGTCGCTCTACCCGAGTGGGTATAACTCCTCGAGGTAAGAAGGCCCTCACGGAGATTCGCGATCGCAAGACCCAATTCTTGAATTCCAAGCTCAGCGCACTCTCGGCCAAAGAACTGCAAAAAGCCCAGGAGTTAGTGACGTTGCTAGAGGGACTCTTGGAAGAATGAGCGCCGCGCGTAACTTTTCCGCTCGGACGTTCGCGGCCCTAAAGGTTCGCAATTTCCGCCTGTACTTTATCGGACAGTTGATTTCCTTTTCCGGCTCTTGGATGCAGTCGGTTGCCCAAGGTTGGCTCGTTCTCAAAATTACTGGCTCCCCCGTTGACTTGGGCTTCGCGATTGCCTTGCAGTATTTACCCATGCTGGTCATTGGGTCTTATGGAGGGGTGGTGGCTGATCGACATCTGAAGCGACCAATTCTCTACTTCACTCAAACAGCGGCTGGCCTTTTGGCGCTCACCTTGGGAATTCTGGTTTCACTTCAGCACGTCAATGTCTATGCGGTGTACCTCATTGCCTTTGGGTTGGGCATCGTCAACCTGTTTGATGTCCCCGCTCGACAGGCCTTTGTCCAAGAGATGGTTGGTCGAGACCTCATTGCGAATGCGGTGAGCCTCAATGGTGTTTTAATGAACTCTGGCCGAGTCATTGGCCCGGCAATTGCGGCGGGCACAATTGCCCTATTTGGTATCGCCACCTGCTTTTACGCCAATGCAGCCTCCTACATCGCAGTGTTGATTGCCCTATGGATGATGAGAGCTAAGGATTTCAGTCCATTGCGTACCGTAACCCGAGAAAAGGGCCAAATGCTTAAGGGCATCAAGTACGTCGCCTCGACGATGCTGCTGCGCAACACAATCGTGGCAGTCGCCCTCATTGGCCTTTTCGCGTTTAATTTCACCGTCACCTTGCCCCTGCTCTCGACCAAGACCTTCCACGACCATTCCGCTACCGGGTACGGGCTCCTCATGGGTGCAATGGGACTCGGGGCGGTCATCGGGGGGCTGTTTGTGGCACACCGTCAGCGACCCACTCCGAAGCTGCTCGCTATTTTGGCGACCTCCTTTGGGGCGGTGATGGCCATTGTTGCCATTTCCCCCTCATTGCTATTCGCGGAAATTGCGATGGTGCCGATGGGCGCATTTTCAATTGCCTTTGTGTCAACCGCCAACGCGACATTGCAGTTGAACTCCAGCGAGGAGATGCGTGGACGCGTAATGAGTCTCCACGGCACGGCATTTTTGGGAACAACCCCAATCGGAGCGCCATTGGTAGGGCTCATTGTGGGACTAACGAATCCGAGAGTTGGCATGGCGTGTGGGGCTGGCGTGACATTGCTCGCGGGACTCTGGCTGTTTATTCAGTTGCCAGCCAGCCGCAAGAGCCAAAGGGAATTGCGAGAGGCGCGTTAGAGGGGTTTTTGCGCGAGCCAGACGCGGCTCCACGGTCCCCAGACCACACCGTGCAAGCGGTCATTGGGAATGATTTCCAAAATTTTAAAGCCGGCCTCTTCGAGGTAGCCGCGGAAGCTGTCTTCGGAATACATCCGGAATTCAAGCGTCGAACCAAGGCCACCATGGAAAATGAGATCGCCGAAGGAGTGAAATTCGCCATCAGGGGTGTAGCCGCTCCAAGTGGGCGTTGGCTCCATCTCCAATTTGGTGCGAGTCATTACCGGAAAGTGCTCTACGTGGGCATCGCCGGCACGAGTATGGGGCACCGACAGGACGGCGATTCCACCAGGTTTTAAAATGTTGAACAGTCCAACGAAAGCGCGATTGGTCGGCGGTTCGATGTGCTCGAGCACTTCACAGCAGCTAACAATATCGGCAGAATCAAAAAGTGCGGGATCGGGATTGACAATATCTAAGTGCGGCTCTCGGTGATAGTGATAATTGACGTATCGATTTGCAAATAGTTTGGTGGCGAATTTCGCCATCCATTTTCCATCCGATACTCCAACAATTCGCTCGGCCCCTGGTCGAAGGAGGATGGCCTTACGCATTGCTTGAGCGACGGCACGTTCACGGGCGGTGGACTTGCAGATTCGACATACTGACCGTTCACGCTCGTATACGCCGATTGCGAGCGTCGGTAGTTGACAGGCGGGGCAAATGAAGGCTCTCATTTGCTGTCCTCAAAGTTATTCACCTCTTGACGCTATCGCCAAATCCAGCGGTTCTGGGGTCGGGTGCGTTTCGGCAAAACCCCTAAAGTTGTTGTAATGACTGCTGTCGACGCACGTAAATTCTCTCGACAAGAGTCCGGTGAAATAACCAAGTCGTTGATTCCCCCCATGCCGAGAGTGGCTGACCCCGCTCAGCCCGGCAAACTTCGCATCGCCCTATTGGTGTATCGCGGGAACCCCACCTGCGGCGGCCAGGGGGTGTACACCCGACATCTGTCTCGAGAGCTCGCGAAGATTGGGCACAGCGTGACGGTGTTTTCGGGCCCGCCCTGGCCCGAAATCGACGACGGAGTCGGATTCGTCCCCGTACCGAGCTTGGATCTGTACCGGTCGCCTGACCCATTTCGCTGGCCCCAGCGAGGAGAGATTCGAAACTGGGCCGATGTGGTCGAACTCATTTCAACTCGACTAGGACATTTCGCCGAGCCACGTACGTTCGCCATGCGAGTAGAGAAACTTCTTGCGGATCGACGAAATGAATTTGACTTGATTCACGATAATCAGACCATGGGGTATGGGATTGCGCGACTGAAGAAAAATGGTTGGACGGTGTTAGAAACATTGCACCACCCAATTACCGTCGATCGAGAAATTGCGATGAGCCATGCGCCAACTAGATGGGCGCGGATTGGCGCTAAGCGTTGGTATTCCTTCTTGACCATGCAAATTCGAGTTTTGCGATCGCTACCGGCCGTAGTCACGGTTTCGCATAATTCGAAGATTGACATCAACGCTCAAATGGGAGTTCCGCTGGAGAATTTGACCGTGGTTCCGGTTGGAGTTGATCACGACGTCTTCAGACCAAACACTCAGATACCAAAAATACCTGGGCGTATCATTGTGACCACCAGCAGCGACGCACCGATGAAGGGGCTTGTCCCGCTGCTCGAGGCGGTAGCTAAAGTTCGTCGGACCCACGAAGTTTCCCTAACGGTTATAGGTAGACCTAGCGCGGATGGCCCCATCGCCGAGGCCCTGAATCGACTGGCTCTTAACGATTGCGTTCACACCGTCTCGGGAGTGAGCGATGCAGAGATGGCGGGGAAGTACGCCGAGGCCCAACTGGCGGTTGTACCGAGTCTCTACGAGGGCTTTAGCTTGCCAGCGATTGAAGCAATGAGTTGTGGAGTCGCCCTGGTCGCCACCACCGGAGGGGCTCTGCCCGAGGTCGTTGGAGAAAACGGCGTTACCGGACTCCTGGTTGAACCCAATAACCCTGACGCCCTCGCAGAAGCCATTCTCAGGCTCTTAAATGACGACGAACTCCGTGAACGAATCGGAGTGGCCGGAAGGGCTCGAGTGCTCAATCGATTCACTTGGGAGGTGACGGCACACGGAACGGAGGCCTGTTACGTGGCCCTTATCAATCATGCACCGTTGCCCCTAGCAATGACCTTTACCTGATGCTCACGGCGAACCTTGACCGTCTGGGTCTGACCTCCAGCGACCGAGTCCTAGACCTCGGAGCAGGGTTTGGACGTCACGCATTTGCCGCACTGCGGCGCGGATCCACGGTTGTCGCCCTCGACGCAGGTGAGGCGGAGATGGAGGCGGTCCAGGGGATGATTACTGCGATGCGCGAGGCCAATGAGATTTCTTGGGATGCATCAGCCGTGGCCATTCGCGGTGATGTCTTGGCGCTTCCATTCCTTGATAACTCCTTTGATGTTGTCATTTGCTCTGAGGTCTTAGAACACATTCCCGCCGAGGCGCTAGCTATTGCTGAATTAGCCAGAGTCATAAAGATTGGTGGACGAATTGCCATCACCGTTCCGCGCACTTTGCCCGAACGAATCAATTGGGCGCTATCCGATGACTATCACAATGTTCCAGGCGGACATATTCGCATCTACTCACGAAGTTATCTCGAACAACTACTCACTAACGCTCAATTTCGAATTGAGGGACACGAATACGCGCACGGACTTCACAGCCCGTACTGGTGGCTGAAGTGCTTAGTGGGCATAGAGCGAAATGAACAGTGGCTCGTCAAGCGGTATCACCAACTTTTGGTCTGGGACATCATGAAGTCTCCTCGAATAACTCGAACCCTCGAACAGGTGCTATCAAAGTACATCGGAAAATCCTTGATCATTTACGCAACGAAAATGGATAAGTAACGGTGGCGATAGACCTCACCGAGATTGCTTCGGGTCTAGGTAAGTATCAATTGCCCAATGGCCTGATACTCCAAACCATTGGAGGCGTAGGTGACCCGTGGAATCACGTCGAGGTCTTGATGGCTTTGACGATAGCGGGTGACTTCGAAAGGGCTGAACGTGGATATCGGTGGCTGGCGAACAATCAATTAGGTGAAGGATCGTGGTTTCAGTATTACCGCCGTGACTCTGTCCATTCGTCGCGCATTGATTTCAACGTCACGGGGTATGTGGCGACTGGGTTATTGCACTATTGGCGTTCCACCAAGGATGAAGATTTAGTTGGCTCACTCTGGCCGACCCTTGTGCGAGCTGTGAGCTTCATTGATGCTCACATGGATAATCAGGGACTGGCTCCGTGGTCAGTAAATTCTCGTGGCGTGGCAGAATCCTTTTCGCTGTTGACCGGCTCGTCTTCGTTGATGCATTCGCTCTACTGCGCTAATCAGCTCGCAGTGGAAATCGGTGAAGAGCCTGTGATCGGCGTAGAGCGCTTAAGCGCCCTTAGGCACCGAATCACGAGTCATCCCGAAAAATTTGTTGATAAGAGCAACTTCGCCATGGATTGGTACTACCCAGCATTAACTGGCGCCAAGCCCTTTACGAATGGTGACCGT
Organism: uncultured Actinomycetes bacterium; assembly: GCA_903830655.1. Classification (GTDB taxonomy): domain Bacteria; phylum Actinomycetota; class Acidimicrobiia; order Acidimicrobiales; family RAAP-2; genus RAAP-2. The sequence goes on from CAIKUQ010000017.1 coordinate 24,302, forward strand.
TTGAAATTTGAGCAGAAATTTCTCATTCCCGGAGTGGGAGTTCGGTGCGTTGCTACGTCGGACTGGGTGACCGCCGCAGAGACTGCGGAATATGCGTTAACGCTCACTCGAAATCAAGATTTTGCGGGTGCGAGGCAATTACTCAGCGACATTGAACAGTTACGTTCCCCCAGTGGGCTTTATTTCACTGGGATTGGGCATCCTTCCGGGGAAACCTTTCCGCGCGACGAGGTGAGTAGTTATAGTGCCGCGGCCGTGGTTTTAGCTTGGGACGCTCTCGAACAACTAAGCCCAGGCCATGAACTCTTTGCGACAGACCTTCCAGCGCAAGTCCAAGTCGACTGTGCGGATTGTTAGCGGATACGAACGGTAACTCGCAGAGACCCGACCTCGGCTACATCTACGAACACGCCACTCTCGATAGCCGCCTTATATATTTCGTAAGGTACTTGGCCCCCTTCGGTGGGGCTTGCGAATACGTCATGGATCAGCAAGAAGCCACCCACGGTCACCTTGCGCGCCCACAGCTGAAAGTCCCGCCAGGCCACATCGTGCCCATGCCCGCCATCGATGAAAAGTAGATCGAGTGGTTGGGCGAAATGCTTTGCCACTCGTGACGATTCACCAATAAGCCCAATCACGGTATCTTCGAGGCGCGCGCGAGCAATCGAGCGCTGCCAGTGCGGAAGGGTATTGAGCCGTCCATCTTCTAGGTCAATCAAGGTTGAATCGTGATGCGGCCAACCGACCTGATTTTCCTCCGAGCCATGATGGTGATCGAGACTGTACAGGACACAGCTACTTTGTTCGGCGGCAGCGCCGAGATAGATGCTTGATCGGCCGCAATACGAGCCAATCTCGAGCCAAGTGCCATTTGGTTTACGGGCGCCGTGCAAGAGGGCGTTGTCAAAGAGCGCGCGTCCTTCATCGCTGGGCATAAAGCCAGTGACCGTGTCGGCCAGAGCTAAGAGTTCAGCTACGCGACTCACGCCACTACGAGGTGCACAAGGGTGTACAGGCCAAGGCCCGCAAACACCACACCGCCAAATTTACGAACCAGTGATAAGGGAACTTTGCGCAGAATAAAACTTCCACCGTAGCTCGCTAAAAAAGTAACGGCAACGAGACCGATAGACGAAGCGGCAAAGACCATAACTGGTTGATGCGTTTTTGCCACTAAGTTGGCGGCTTGGATTTGGGTGAGATCGCCAAACTCGCCGATGAAGATAACGCCAAATGCGGTGAGCGCCTCACGAGTAAATGAAGCTCGATGCTCCGGCTTGGCTTCTCGCTCACCTTCGGCCTCAACATCTTTTTCTTTCACCAAGAGGAGGTAGGCCGCTCCCGCTAGGAAAAGAACCCCGATTATGAGTTCTTTGATGTGACTTGGCAGCAAGGTCAGCAGCCCACCAGCAGCGCAGGCGAGGGCCATTTGCACAATAAATGCGCTAGCCGCCCCGATGGAAACCGCCAACGGGCGTGCCTTGGTAGCCATCACCACGGTGGCGATCATCGTCTTATCGGGAAGCTCAAGTAGGAACATAATTCCTACAATCCCGAGAAACCCCCCAATAGGCATCTGATGATTAGAACTGGCTGCGGATAGATGAGGCGAAGGCCAAACCAACGCGCATGCGCTCAATCTGCTGCTGAATCGTTCGCTGTTCGCCACCGAGTGGGTGATCGTTGTGGAACTTCTCAACGGTGTCAGCGAACGCCTCATCGTGGAAGAAGGTTGGGACACCCATTGCCAAACGAGAGTGGGTGTTCAATGGGAACTTCTCCATAGCTTCGTCCCAGCGCTTAGCGATAAGTTCCCAAATCTTTCGTCCGGTCACCTTATTGGTCGACAAGAAGCCGAGCAAGATAGCGGAGTCCTGATTGCGGAACTTGGTGAACGCTTTCTCGGCGGCGTCAAAGGCCGTCTTTTCGGCATTGAAAGCACCCAGGCTAATGAGGTAACGCTGCTCTTCTTGTGGATCAGTAGCGTTGTCGTAGCGCTTAAGGAACTCTTCGTAGTCACCTTCGCGGTCCTGGCTTGCGACAATGGTGAGAATGGTGCGCGCTAGATTGCCGTCCATGTCATTGGTTTCGTAGCGTCGGATAGCCTCGGCGATCACGTCGGCATCTTTCACAATGTTGCCCATGATCCCCAATACGGTGGCGCGCAGCTGAGGAGTCAGTTCGCCCTCACCGGATTTGGCGTCCCATCCGAGTTGAGCCCACTCCGGAGCGAAAACCTCGCGAGCCTGCTCGGCCAAGACTGATTCCTTGGCCTGTCCGTAGATGACACGATTTACGTAGTTAAACGCGCTCGCCACAGTCGCCCACGGGGTTGGGTCACTAAGACCTTGCAGGCCCTTGGCGATGGCCAAAAAGTCGCTCCAGGTGATGCGGCTGGCAAAGAGTGCCGCCCAGGAGTCAGCCAACAAAGTGGCGCGCTCGAGCTCGTCAAGATCCTTGATGCGAGGTGAGAGTGCTGCGAGTTCGGCTTGACCGTAGCGCGAACGGAAAACACCCGAACCGCCAGCGTTCACCACGAGTGGTAACTCACCGGCAACCGCGATGGGCTCTTCGCCCAAAAGGTGACGACTGATCTCGCCACCGTTGAGCGAGCGGGTGAGAACGGGCACAAGCCAGTTCTTGCCGATCGAACTCTCGCCACGCTTGGCACCGTAGGCGAAGGGCTCTTGAGTGAGTTTTCCATCGGCGAGGGTGATGAGCGGGTGGCCACCTTGAAGGATGAAGGTGTTCATGACGTTGCGCACAGGCTGGCCCGAGTGCTCTTCGAGAGCGTCCCAGAGGTCTGTGGTTACCGTATTGGCGTAACTGTGCTTTTTCAAGTACAGACGAATACCGTCGCGGAAGGTTTCTTCGCCCAAGTATTGCTCGAGCATCCGTAGGACCGACCCACCCTTTTCGTAGGTGAGGAGGTCGAACATGCCGCGAGTGTCGTCAGGGGAGATGACCTCGTACTCGATAGGTCGAGTGGTGTGAAGTCCGTCAATCTGCATAGCGGCGTCACGGTCGACACCAAAGCCAACCCACATCTTCCATTCGGGCTTGTAGGCGTGAGTGCAAAGAATCTGCATGAACGTAGCGAACGCTTCGTTTAACCAAATGCCTTCCCACCATTCCATGGTGACCAAGTCACCAAACCACATGTGAGCGATTTCGTGAGCTACGACCTCAGCCACACGCTTCTTCTCGGCAATTGAGCCCTTCTTGGGGTCTACGAGGAGCGCTGTCTCACGGTAGGTGATGCAACCCAAGTTCTCCATTGCGCCAAAGGCGAAGTCAGGAATGGCGAGCATGTCGAGCTTCTCGCCGGGGTAGGGGATGTCGAAATACTTCGCGAAGAAACGAAGGGCGTGAGCACCAGAATCCATCGCGAGGTCGCTCAGGCCCGCCTTACCCTTGGGGTAAACGATCTTGAGCGGAATACCGTCAACATCAACGGCGGGAGTCTCTTCGAACGGGCCAACGATGAAGGCCACGAGGTAGGTAGACATTTTCATTGTTGGCTTGTAGGCAATGGACTTGAGTCCATTGCCTAGATCGGTCTCAGTGGCCACGGGCGAGTTCGAATAGGCCGCTAGGTGAGAGGGAACGGTGAGGTGTACCTCGTAGGTTGCCTTGAAGGATGGCTCGTCCCAGCAGGGAAAGGCGCGACGCGCGTCGGAGTGCTCGAACTGGGTGGTAGCGATGGTGTGGCTGGTGCCGCTGTCATCTTTGTAGGTCGAACGGTAAAAACCGTGCAACTGGTCATTCAAAATACCGTCGAAGGCAATTTCGAGTACTCCGTTACCAACTGAGAGTTCGGAATCGAAGTGCAGGGTGGCAGTTTCGTACTTTTCGTCATAAGTAATTGAGCTCGCCGTCTGACTAGCGCCCGACTGGGTAACGGTTGTCGTGCCCAGGGCCAATTCAATGGCGTGCAGGGTGATGACCTTGGTTGGGGTTGCGACATCAACCTCTATCTCGACTCGACCGGCGAAACTGAAGGCTTCGAGGTCTGGGGTCAGGTAAATACGGTAGGCCGAAGGGACAACCTGGCGGCCGAGGCGGTATGGATTATTAGTTGAACTCATAACCGGCAACTCTAGGGGCAAATCTTCTATCCTCGCTAGGTGACTTCTTCGCCAACCCCCGTGTCCCTCCGCTCCAAACCAGGGCCCGGTCGACTGGCCGTTACTGGCATAGGAAATGCCCTTTTGGACATCATGGCTAAGGACCCCGAGGAGAGTTTCGCCAAGGTGGGTCTAACCAAGGCCGCGATGAATCTCATAACTCACGACCAGCTCGATGAGGTCTACCGAGCGATGGGTCCCACCATCGAAATGGGTGGCGGATCGGTCGCCAACACAATTGCGGGGGTTGCCGCTTTGGGTGGCACCAGCGGATTCATTGGCAAGGTGGCGGAAGATGAATTTGGCGAGCGGTTTATCCGCGATATGAAGTCACTGGGTATTGAGCTCGACATGGCAATTGCACGTGAAGGTGATGGGGTGACCGGACGTTGTCACGTATTTGTCACAGACGACGCGCAACGCACTATGGCGACATATCTTGGGGCGGCCAATCAGTTGCGCATTGACGACATAAAAAAGGATTTGATTGCGCGCTCGGAAATCACCTACGTCGAAGGCTACCTCTACGACCTACCACCTTCGAAAGAGGCGATTCACAAAGTAACCAACTTTGCTCACGAGCACGACTCGATGGTGGCGCTGTCACTCTCCGACAGTTTCTGCGTTGATCGACACCGCAGAGATTTCTTGGAGCTTGTCACCAATGACATAGATGTCTTGTTAGCCAACGAGGCAGAAATCCTTGCTCTCTTCCAGGTCACTGACCTAGAGCGGGCCTTTGATGCATTAGACGAACTGGGACTTCTCGCTGTCATCACTCGCGGACCGAGTGGAGCGGACGTGGTGACCTATTCCGGTGTCGTAACAGTTCCGGCCATGGAAGTCCCCGTGGTCGTAGATCAAAACGGTGCGGGCGATCTTTTCGCCTCGGGATTTTTATTCGGCTTAGCCCTCGGTGCCGACCCCGTTGAAGCAGCGAATCTCGGCTCGCTCTGTGCGGGTGAGATCATTTCGCACCTGGGTGCTCGACCAGAGTCCGATCTCGAAGAACTAGCGACTAACGCCGGGTTCTTATAAACCCATCGCGTCGAGCTCGGCATCAATGACGCGCGTACGCTTCGTTTCCCACCGAACCCAGTGAACGGTGATGGGAATGCAAGCCAGCAGCATCAGCGCATCTCCACCAATCCACATGATCGCTCCGCCTAAGTGGAAATTCCCTAGTACCCATTGCGTACTCGCGCCCATGGGCGCCATGGTGAGTAACCCTGGGTAGGGAACGTGAGTATTCATCATGAGCGCTAAGCCCGTGACGGTATCTACGGGAACGGCCGCCATGACAAACACCAACCGCAGTCCCGGATGGATTTGCTTCCCTCGCTCAATACCAAAGGCGATGCGAAAGAACAGATAGCCCACTACTAAGAACCCAACCTGTTCGAGGTGGTGGAACCATTCGTGGTTGAGCATCAAATTGAATACACCGGTCAGGTGAGAGAGGGGAATAAAAACAAAGTAGGCCCCAAAGGCCACGAGGGGGTGACAAAGCGAGGTGACGACTCGCCCATCGAGCATCTTTCGAATTCGAGGTGATCCAGCTTCGTAGAGGAGATCGAGTGGTCCCGAGAGAGCAAAGAGGGGAGCGGCCACCATTATCAATAAAAGGTGCTGGATCATGTGAACCGAAAAGTAGGTCATGTCGTAGACACCAAGAACTGATTGCGTGGCCAGAAAAGTAATCACTATCGCCGAAAAGAAACTCGCGGTGCGCCAATGAGAAAATAAGGGCACCTTCATAATGCCCCAGAGATAAATAAAAGTCGCACCCAGTAGAAGTGCGATGCCACCAAGACCAAGGTGCCACTGATCCAGGTGATGCCATGAGAACGGCGCGTGCAGAGAAATCACGTGGCCACGTTACCCCTGCCGGCGTACGAGTCGCTCGGCACTAGCATTGAACCGTGAAATCGAAGTACCTCTCTCGTCGGGCGCTCATGCTCAGCTTCGCGCTGCTGGCCTGGTTATCGATGTGTGCGAGTGCCGCCTACTGGCAGGTGGGTCGCGCCGCTCAGGGCAACTCCCTGAGCTTTTTGTACGCCATTGAATGGCCCCTCTTTGGTATTTTGGGGGTGTTGGGTTGGATTGCACTCGTAAATGTCGATACCGTCTCCGAACACCAGGCCAAGGCTCGTCGTGAATACGAAGAGAAGATGCGGGCACAAGCCCAGGCCGCGCGGGTGAGCGAGGCAGAAGATCCCGAGATGGCTGCTTACAACGACCATCTCGCCGAATTAGCGCAACAACCGAAGAAGAAATTATGGGGCCACTAATGGATGCCAGTTACCGTCGATACCGAGTGATGTCCTACGTGACCGGAACCACACTCTTGATGCTGTGCGGAACCCTTGTTCTGCACAAGATAAGTGCTTCGGCCTGGGAGTCAATTTCATGGTTTGTCAAAACCATTGGTATTGGACACGGCGTTGTCCTCTATCCGCTCTATATGATTGCCAGCTTCCAGATGGTGCTCAAACACAAATTGAGCATGCTGCTGCTCGTGGGGATGCTGCTGGCTGGGTTCGTGCCCGGTTTAGCCTTTTATCTAGAGCACCGAATGCGGATTCGCCTCTATAACCAACGAGGTTAAAAAAGCGTTGAGTTAGCCGCGACCGCAGTTCGGCTTCTTGCCGTGGTTCGCCTTTTTCTTGGCGCGAAGTTTACGCTTAACAGTTCGCTTTGACATAGGTGTCAATGTTAGTAGGTCGCCGGTAGGGCTCGCCAAACGAGGTGGAAGATGACAGATTTAACAGCTGGGCAACTCGTCATAGTGGCTACCCCCTTGGGAAACCTAGGGGATTTGTCCCCGCGGGCCCTCGACTTTCTCGCTACCGCCGATGCGGTCTTCTGTGAGGACACTCGCCATTCACGCACGCTCTTCAGCGCTAACAACATCTCTCCAGTATCGCGACTCTTCTCCCTCCACGAGCACAACGAGGTCGAACAAAGTGATGAAGTAATTGCTCGAATCTCACGGGGCGAGACGGTCGTCCTTATTAGTGACGCCGGCACTCCGGGCATCTCAGATCCGGGTACACGCGTGGTCGCCGCAGTGGCTCAAGCTGGGCTAACCGTGACCACCGCGCCGGGACCCTCAGCAGTTATCGCTGCTCTTTCGGTAGCGGGAATAAATACCGAGCGGTTCATCATGGAGGGATTCTTGCCTCGCAAGGCTGGAGAGCGCGCGAGCTGGTTTGCGTCGTGGGCGAACGAGCGCCGGACCATCGTCTTTTACGAATCGCCCCAACGACTGCAGAACTCGATGTCCGAACTAGCCGAGCATTTCCCGCACCGGCAAGTGTGCGTCGCGAGAGAACTCACCAAGTTGCACGAGGAGATCATCCGTGGATCGGTCCTCGAGGTGGCCACACAGTTAGCCCAACGAGAAATTCTAGGAGAGATTGTGGTCGTAATAGCCGGAAGCGATGAAGCCCCACCGGTCGACGAAGAGACGGTTCGGGTGTGTTTGCGCGAGCGACTCGCCGCGGGAGATTCCACCAAAGACGCGGCCACCTACGCCTCGGAACTTTATGGCGTCTCGAACCGCGTCGCCTACGAATGGGCGTTAGTAATCCGCAAGACGCTCTAGCCTTAGTAGATGGCTCGCTTTTATATAACGACCCCAATTTTTTATGTGAATGATGCACCGCACGTCGGGCACGCCTATTGCGCGGTCAATGCGGACGCCATGGCTCGCTGGCACCGACTTAATGGCGATGAAACAAAATTTCTAACTGGCACTGACGAGCATGGACAAAAAGTTGCCGAGGCGGCTGAAAAGAATAGCCTCGAGCCCCTCGCGTGGGCCGATCAAACCTCCAAGCGTTTCCGCGACGCTTGGGATACGCTCAATATTTCATACGACGATTTCATTCGCACCACCGAACCCCGGCACTACGAAACGGTTCAGAAGTTTCTCACTAAGGTGTACGAGAATGGGTACATCTACAAGGATGTTTACCGTGGCCTGTACTGCGTGAGTTGTGAGGACTACTACACCGAAGAGAGCGCCGACGCAGGCAAATGCCCCATTCACGCCAAGGTCCTCACCGAAATGGAAGAGGAAAACTGGTTCTTCAAACTCAGTGCCTTTGAGGACAAGTTGCTTGAGTATTACGACGCCCACCCCGACTTTGTTACCCCGCACACCAAACGCAATGAGGCCTACTCATTTATTAAAGGTGGCCTAAAGGACATTTCGATCACGCGAACCTCCATCAAGTGGGGGATTCCCGTTCCTTGGGACGACAAGCACGTCTTTTATGTTTGGTACGACGCGCTCATTAACTACCTCACGGCGATTGGATATGGCCGAGCTGATGATGAGGTTGAAAAGTGGTGGCCACATTCACACCACCTAATCGGAAAAGAGATCATTCGCTTCCACGGAGTCTGGTGGCCGGCGATGTGCATGGCCGCAGGACTCGAACCGGTAAGTCACGTCCAGGTGCACGGATGGCTGCTCGTGGGTGGGCAAAAACTCTCCAAGACCATGGCCGCCGAAGGCAGCGTGCGTTTATCGGACATCGCTCCGGTGCAGCTCACGACTGAATTTGGCGTTGACCCAATTCGCTATTACCTGTTGCGCGAGACCTCCTTGGGAAATGATGGGGATTTCTCCCTCGAGGGGATCACGGCGCGCTACAACACCGACCTCGCAAACAACTTGGGTAACCTCGTCGCGCGCGTGGCTGCGGTGGTGGGTTCGAAATGCGAAGGGGTAGCCCCGAACCCCTATCTGAACTCCACGCTGCGTCAGAGCGCCGAAACAGCTATTCGTGAGGCGAGTGAAGGGTGGAATCGCTTCTCACCGCAAGCGGGTCTAGAAGCCACGTGGGGCTTGATTGGCGACACCAACGCCTACCTAGAGACTCACGCCCCATGGAAGATGGAACCGGGCGAAGAAGTCGAGGTAGTCCTCGGTGACGCCCTTGAAGCCATCCGGATTGTCGCAGTTCTCATCTCGCCCGCGATGCCGTCGGTTGCCCAGGAGATTTGGCAGCGTATTGGGCTCGAGGGCCAGGTCGCTGGAGAACTCTTTGCGGCGCGTGCGAGCTGGGGTCAATTCCAAGGTGGTCACCAGATTGAAAAGGGCACACCACTCTTTCCACGAATCGCGGAGTAACGATGAGCGCCTGGACCGACGCCCACGCCCATTTACAAGACAATTTTCTCGAGAACCCCGAACGCGGCACTCGAGATTTGCAGTCGAACCTTGACGCCGCGCTGGCCGCCAACGTACGGCGTGTGGTCGTGATTGGAACCGAACTCGCCTCGAGCGTGGGTGCACTACAGGTCGCGGAGTTTGAACACGAGGTTGAGCTGTACGCAACTGTTGGCCTTCACCCGCACGATTCACTGAGCGATGTGAATGAACTCGTTACATTGGCACGCCGGGGGCACCCCAAGTTGGTCGGCATTGGCGAATGTGGACTGGACTATTACTACGAACATTCTCCACGGGAGGCGCAGATGAAGTCTTTCGCCACCCAGATTGCATTGGCCAAAGAGCTTGACTTGGCGCTGGTGATTCACGCCCGTGACGCCTTCGCTGACCTCTTTGACATCTTGAATAGCGAAGGCGTCCCCGAAAGAACGGTGATCCATTGTTTTACCGGTACGGCTGAAGACGCCAAGGGTTGTCTAGATCTTGGATGTGATATTTCACTTTCGGGAATCGTCACTTTTAAGAACGCTGAAGAATTACGCGCCGCGGCCAAAATGGTCCCACTCGACCGTCTGCACGTTGAAACTGATTCGCCCTTCCTCGCCCCACTGCCACATCGGGGAAAACCCAATGAACCGGCCTACGTCTCGCTGGTGGGCGAATTTGTTGCTGATTTACGCGGTGAAGACCGTGAAACCCTACAAAATGTGACCTCCGCCAATACCGCAAGGCTTTTCAACATTCCCATTTTGGATTAATGCCCTTAGAATGGTTAGGTCGCAAAGCGACTCGCCGCACGCGTTGGGCACAATCGGAGGAATGAAGCTGAGAAACACTTCTGCAGGTGGGCGTAAGCGCATCTGGTTTCATGGGTCAGTTGCCGCAACCATGCTGGTGCTGCTGGGCACTTTGGGGCCCGTAACTCTGCGCGCCTCGGGCTCTCCAGTGCCTCGAATGCCCAATGTGGTGGGCCTCTCTCGGGCCCAGACCTACAGCGTCATGCGCGCCCACAATCTCTTCTTCGTTACCAGTGGTATTGGATCTTCCGACGGAAGCTGGCAGTTCGTGCAACACCAGAGTCCGGCTGCGGGGGCCCCCGCCCCCGTGAAGTCCAATACCTATTTAGTCGTCAACAAAATCGTGCCGGGCGGACCTCGCCCGATGCCCCGACTCGTTGGCTTAAGCCATTCGGCCGCCCTGGCGGTCTTGCGGACCAACGGCCTCTCCTTTCAGGTTTCTGGACCAGGATCGGTCAGCAACACCTGGGGACGCGTACTGGGGCAAAGTCCACCCGTGCGCACCATTGTTCAGTGGCATGCTCACGTGAAGTTAGCTGTAACGCTTGTTCGCAAGCCGGTGACCCCAACCACCACTCATCCAACTACGACGATGCCAGCGACCACCACGACAGAATCCTCATCGACGACCTCGACGACCGCTCCCGACTCGAGCACCACCACAACCGATGCATCGAGCACGACGCTGCCCACTACCGCTGCGGTCATCACCCCCTACGGTGGATTGCCCAAGTACAAACGAGTGTTCGAGACTTTTAGGCCACTCGCACGTTCGACCTCGGGCAATCAGGTTCTCGTACGTACTCTTTCGCCAAAGATTTGCGCAACGCACAAAAATGTTCTGACCTTCATGTGGCCCGGTACCTGCGTGTTTCAATTCCGCGATCCAGGTAGTGCGAACTTCCTTCCCGCTCAGCCCATTACAAGAAGAATTCCCGTTGAGCATCAAGCCGTGGGGCAAGCAACCTTTTACAGCTACAAACCGGGTTATTGCGCTTCGCACTACGTGCAGCTCTACCCGGGAGACCCACCGCGCAAGTTCTGGTTTCCGCACAACACCCTCTTAAAGGTAACCAACCAGGCCAATCACATCTCTATCTACTGTCACGTTACGGACCACGAGCAGGGGGGTCAACCGCACGTGGTTGATCTCTCGATGACACAGTTCGCGCAACTAATGGGTCGGCCCGGCGACTTCGCCGCTATTTACGTCGTTGGCGTTTTGAACGTGATCATTACCTGGTGACCCATTCACGCACCGACTTGGTGGCGCTCTTAAACGACCACGGACTTTCTCCCTCTCGAGCTCTCGGGCAAAACTTTGTCGTTGATGCCAATACCGTGCGCAGAATTGCCCGACTGGCCGAAGTTGGCCCGGGAGATCTTGTTCTCGAAATTGGGGCGGGATTGGGCTCACTCACCCTCGCACTGGTGGAAACTGGAGCGGAGATTATTGCTATCGAGGTTGACCGCTTCATCGAACCGGTGCTGCGAACAGTCGTGGAGCCCCACGGGGTTCGCGTTCATCTCGGTGACGCTCTCAAGCTCAACTACGAAGAGCTACTCGGCGGCAGGCCCGCCATTGTCGTGGCTAACTTGCCCTATAACGTCGCTACACCTTTAGTACTCTCACTCTTAGAAACGCAGCCCCTGATCACGCGAATGCTAGTCATGGTACAAAAAGAGGTGGGCGAGCGGTTAGCGGCTCACGCCGGAGATGAGGCGTATGGCGCGGCCTCCTTGCGTTTGCAATATTTCGCCGATGCGAAAGTGGTCGGCAAGGTTGGACCATCGGTGTTTGTGCCCAAACCCAAGGTTGACTCAGCGCTGGTCTCCATTGTTCGTCGACCAACTTTGCGGATAGACCCTCATTTGGTCAGCGAAGAAAAACTATTTGAGGTCATTCGCACCGCCTTTGGCCAACGCCGAAAGATGCTTCGCCGTAGCCTCGCAGAAATGGTGGGACCAGAAGCATTCGTCACCTCTGGGGTGGATGAGACGCGTCGTCCAGAAGAACTCACAATTGAGGAGTTCGCACAACTGGCGGCCCAACTATGAGTGCGATTCTGGCCCCCGCAAAGTTGACCTGGTTTCTCGAAGTGACTAAAACCCGAGAGGATGGCTGGCACGAATTACGTAGCGAAATGGTCACTCTTTCACTAGCGGACGAGCTCGAGATTGACGAGAGTGCGGAGTATGTGTTGATGTCGGGTGAGACCTCTGGGGTTAGGCCCGGGCCCGAAAATCTAGTGAGCCGTGCTCTGCAGCTCACCGGAAGAACGGCCGGTGTGTCTCTCACTAAGCACATTCCAACTGGCGGTGGTCTCGGTGGCGGTAGTGCGGACGCAGCTGCGATCTTGAGATGGGCGGGTGGCGTGAGTGCCGAGAGGGCCCTAACACTCGGCTCGGATGTTCCCTTCTGTCAGGTGGGCGGACGCGCCCTGGTCGAAGGTATCGGCGAGCACATCACCCCACTGGAGTTCATCGAACGATCCGTTACGCTCGCGCTCTTTGACTTTGGCCTCTCAACTCCCGCGGTGTATCGGGCCTTTGATGAGATGGACCGCGCGGGTGAACCACGAGATCCTCGCAATCACCTCACGGGGGCGGCCCACTTAGTTGAACCTCGAGTACGAGAGGCGACCGCATGGTTGCGGGGAGAATTTGGCGAAGAGGTTGTTTTGGCGGGATCTGGCTCCACGCTCTTTATTGAAGGTCACCTGCGCCACGATGTTGATCGGTGGGAGGTCGATAGTCCCGTTGGACGGGTACGGTTACGCCAGGTACAAACCACGCCCGCGGGCGTGTAGCGAATTATTTACCAGCAGCGCGACGTTGGAAGCGAGTGCGCTTCAACATCTTCTTGTGCTTTTTCTTACGCATGCGCTTACGGCGCTTCTTAATCAGTGATCCCATGGCTTTACAACCTTAGTCGGTCTCGAGAGGTCGGAAAATTCAAGGCTGGTCGGCGATGCGCTCAATTCGCAGCGCCTGTCGTGGACAGCCCCGTACGGCGTAGCGAGCCGATTGGAGCGCCTGGACGTTACCGGTGGGGGTGGGCTCTTTTTTGATAATGGGGTAACCCCATTCATCAATATCCACCAAATCGGGGGCGAGTTCATGGCAGTGGCCAAAGCCGTCACAAAGGATTGGGTTTACCTTCAAGACAAAGCTGCCGCCGCGTCGTATTACTCCCATACCAGGTCCTCTTCTCTTTCAAACTTGGGCACGGTGGCGTAGAACTTGGTGCCGCGCGACCCCACGCAAGGTGAGCCATTGATGTGGTTCTGCAGATCCTTACTGAAGACCTGCAGAGCGGTACGGACCATGCGCACGACGCCGTCGGGGTGCTTGCAGGCCCCGCGACCATCAATCTCGGCGGCCCGTTGCACCAAGCGGTCGAGTGACTGCTTGCGGTCCTTTCCGCCCTGGACCAGTTGGTGCAGATCGTCGGCGAGTGCGGGAAGTCCAAAGGCGCAGGGACCACATTGGCGAGCCGATTCGTTGGCCATCCATTTTGTGATTCGGTAAGTTTCCATAAGGCCACACGCTTGCTTGGGCAACACCATGATGACTCCGGCGCCGACGCTGGCGCCAACCTCGGCGAGAAATTCGGTCGCAAAGGGCAAGCGAATGTTTTCGCCACTAAACCAAGTTCCGCCGTACCCACCGAGCAGAATCGCGAGTGGGTCGGTGTCGGCCCCGGCAACTTCGAGAATGGCCTTGACCGGCGTTCCTAGGGCAACTTCAATGACGTGAGGACGATCAACGGCGCCGGTGACCGAGACCAACGTAGAACCGGGTGAGCTGGCGGTACCGAGTTGGCGATACCACTGGGCCCCGTAGCGACCGATGAGCCCAACGTTCGCACAGGTCTCGGCATTGTCGACGAGGACGGCGCTGCGGCCAATACGCAAAATTGTGGGGCGATGAGGTCGGTATTGGGGGAGGGACTCATTGTCATCGAGCCAGTGAACGAGAGCCGATTCTTCACCCGCCACGTATCGCCAAGGCGGAGTGTGCAACTCAATCTCTGGTCCGCGCAAACTACGACGGGTGCGCTCGTGCAAAGCGCGCTTGACATGATTAATAACAATTGGGTTATCTCTCGAGACACATATCGCAATGCGTTTGGCGCCAATCATGTGAGCCAACATTTCCGCGCCATCGATGACGAGGTGGGGATTGGCGTTGAGCAGGGCTAAATCCTTATGGGAGGAGGGCTCACCCTCCATGGCGTTAACAACAACAAACTTGCCGTGTCCACGCTGTTCACCCAGTAGCTCAACCTTCTTAGAGGTAGGGAATCCCGCTCCACCACGACCGGTGAGGCCGGAGTCGCGTAATTCGGTGAGGAGATCTGCTTTGGGGTTGATTGGCCCGAACTCGTGGTCGTGTTCATCGAGTGAGAGTGGGCGACCCGATGCATGGTGCAAGAGGCGTGGGAGAGCGTTAGCGCTAATCATCGACGAGCCCTACCCTTCGAGGTCGGGCGCTGGTCACGAGGAAATGGCGCGGTTGCGGACTTGGTCCGAGGCGGCGCTACACGCTCGAGTGGCGAGAGTGCAGTGCGCCCTCCCGCTCGAGTAGGTCGACCAAAGAAACGCCAGAGTCCCGCAACGACAATCGCTCCTGCGCAAAAAGCCACAAAAATGAGCCCCGAGGCCCCCTTGGTGTCAGTGCCGATGAGCGCTGCGTGGACGAGGGCGGTGATGTAGGCAATCCAGGAGAACCAGTGGATGAAGCGCCAGGTGGCGTTTTTGATTCGAACTTTCAGCAAGCTGGAAATCCAAACGGCCAAAATTAAGTCGAAGGCGATGGTCCCAATCGCCACTTGGGTGGTCTTATAGGGAGAAACAAAGGGCACCACCGTAGAGAACCAGCCGGTGGCGACGTAACCGTCGATCACCGTGGTCACAATGTGCAGGGCTAAAAAGATGACCGCCACAATCGATAAGGAGCGGTGAAGTTCGTTAATTTCAAAACGGCCAACAATGGTGCCGCCAATACGGTTAGCCACAAAGGTCCCGAGAAAAGCCACGAGGGTGAGCAACAGCAGCGCCACAATTCCCGTAGCTCGAGTTGAGTACCAAAGATACGGGGAGGTTAAGCCAATCATGCGAGTTCTTCCTCTCTGGGCCAAGCGCCCACTAAATCAATGTCGCCATCAGTGCGCACCAGCCGTGCGGACAATCCCGCTTGCGCGAGGTAGTACGTGGCCTCTTCACCCCACACTAGGGCGGCGGTGGAGAACGCATTGGCCTCAACACAACTTGCCGCGACCACTGAAGCAGACCCGTAGAGTCCATCGGCCGAATCGCCAGTAAAGGGATTAATAATGTGATTCAACTGCTGTCCCGCGCCTTGCCAGGTGCGAATCACGCGCGAGGAAGTTGCGACACCAGAATTGCTGAGCCCGAGGCGTGGATCGTGGTCGGTAGCTTGCAACGTGTCGCTGATCGCGATGGCCCACAGTCCGTCAGGACCCTCACCGCGCACAGCCACGTCACCACCAATTTCCACCACTACACCGCATGAGTCAGCCACGTCGTTGGCTACGAGATCGCAGGTCAGCGCTTTAGCGGTAGCCCCGAAATCCAATTGGCAGCCGTTACGTAAGCGCACAGTGCTCGACTGGTGGTCTATTTCTATTGCGTCAAGACCAAGCGAGGGCTCGGTCGCACCAACTTCGATTGATTCGTCGTTGGCGATGACCGCATAGTCGCGGTCATAACCAAGCGCAAGTAAAGAGGGAAGGATTGTTGGGGAACAGGCGCCACCGGTTTGTTCGTAGGCCGATATGGCGGTGTTAAGGCACAGCTCAAATGTCGAAGAATAGGTCATTGCTTCACCCTGACTCTGATTGAGTCTCGTTATTTCAGAGTCAGCAATGAACCGATTAGCGGCAGAGTCAATTGCCCTGAGCCAGTAGTCGAGCCGTTCAACCCCGATTCCTAAGGCCTCATCCGAGGCGACCGTTAATGAACCGCTTACGCCCCACACAGTAAATCGGTGGGTTTTCACCAACAACCCAGGAAGGTTCCCGAAGCTGAAGTGTGGCAAACCGTAGGGGTGGTCACCGGTACGGTCCTAACGGTGGTTGGGGTGGAGGGACGAGTAGTGGGGGTTGTACCGCCACCGGTGGTGGTTGTGGTTGTGGGGACGGTGTTGGTCGTGGTTGACGCGGTCGAGGTACTGGCGAAGTAGGCCACCATGCCCGCGGAAAGTGCGCTCGCTACGAGAAAGATTGAGTTAGACAAGAGGCGAACGCGAGCGAATCGACGGTCTCTCAGTTGTGGAGTTCTAGGTGTTGGAGTCATGGTTTGCCTTCTTTGGAGGTGTCTCTAGTGTGTCAGCCCTAAATAAAGTTCATCAACGTGGAGGGTAAGAAACCCCTAAAAGAGTTGGCTTTATCTTAACTCTGAAGGGGTGGTTGTGGGCAGGGTCAGGACCATGCGAGCACCACCGAGATCTGGGTCAGACTCGACTGAAATATGTCCATTGAACTCCTCGACGACCTGCTGGACGATCGAGAGCCCCAATCCCGACCCCGGCAGCGATCTGGCCGACGGGGAGCGCCAAAAGCGGTCAAAGACAAAGGCCCGATCGGCTTCGGCGATACCCGGCCCAGAATCCGAGACGCTCACCACACCCGCTTTGCTCGCGACCTTGATTCGTCCGTTTTCCGGGGTGAATTTAATGGCGTTGGTAAGCAAGTTAGAAATTGCCCGCACTAAGCGGTCGTGGCGTCCGTCAACGCTTGACGCAACGACATCAGATTCGATCGTGATGTTCTTGATCCGGGCGTAGGTGCGGGCAGTATCGAGACATTCATCGATAACTTCGTCGAGCGATATTTTTACAATCGGACCCTCCGAACGATTGCCGCGAGCAAGTTCAGCGAGGTCACCAACGAGCGCTGTTAATTCATCGACTTGGGTCTCGACGTCGGTGGTCAGCTGTTCGAGGTCGGCGGGGGAGAGATTCTTGGCTTTGCTCAGAACCTGAGCGTTGGTGCGCAAACTTGTTAGGGGAGTTCGGAGTTCGTGACTCGCGTCGAGTACTAACTGCCGCTGCAACTGTTGGCTGTTTTCGACATTGCCGAGCAGCAGATTAAAGGTTCGACGCAAACGACCCAGTTCGTCGTTGCCCTCTTCACTGAGGCGTGCGTGCAAATTATGGGAATTAGCAATTTTTTCGATTTCGTCGGTGACCGCTTCGAGGGGCAGTACTGCCCGGCGTGCTAACCACAGGCCGAACCCGAGGGCAAAGATAAGCCCAGCGAGCAATATCAGCAAATTAGTTGGAAGAACGTGGTTATTCGTTGCTAATTGGGCATCGATGGGCTCTTGGTACACATTGGCGGTTGCGGTGTCAAACACGCACACGTCGTCGGGACAGGACACCTCAGAGTTAGCGGGACGATAGACGATGTACTGGCGGAAGTGCTGCCCGTTGCGAAGGATCGTGCGAAATTGGGTGGGTTCTTTGCCATTGGCAATCGCGATGAGAAGTTTGTCGGCGGGCAATCTAACTGAGGGTGAAATCGCCCCCGAGGTCGAGACAATTTCGAAGGGTGGGTTCGCCCGTTGGTCCTCATTGCCAGCAACGCTCGTGGCGCTGCTACGCAAACTCGCGTCCACTGAGGTGAGGGCTGAGTTGTGGGTCGTGTAAAAAGCCGCCACCGAGGCGAGTACCGCCACCAGCGAGGCGGACAGCACGGCCGCTACAACGACGCGAGTGCGAAACTTCATGATGCGCGCAACGAGTACCCAACACCACGAGCGGTGTGCAGCAAGCGGATCTCACCATCTTCTTCGAGCTTGCGACGGAGATAGCCGATGTAGACCGCCAGTGAGTTTGTCCCCGAATCAAAGTTGTACCCCCAGACAAGATCCAAAATCTGGTCACGGGTGAGAACTTGGCGGGGGTGTTGCATGAAGAGCTCGAGCAATTCAAACTCAATTTTTGTTAACTCAATCTTGCGAACTCCGCGGAACACCTCTCGAGTATTGGGGTTCAGGGTTAGGTCTTCAAAGC
This sequence comes from uncultured Actinomycetes bacterium, assembly GCA_903830655.1. Classification (GTDB taxonomy): domain Bacteria; phylum Actinomycetota; class Acidimicrobiia; order Acidimicrobiales; family RAAP-2; genus RAAP-2. Next base: position 42,454 of record CAIKUQ010000017.1, read on the forward strand.
GCAGATTGGCGGCCTCGCCCCCGTTGGCTTGCCTGCGTCGCAGCAACGCTCGAAGGCGCGCGAGCAACTCAGCGAGGTCAAAGGGCTTGACCAGGTAGTCATCGGCTCCGACGTCGAGGCCCTCAACGCGGTCGTTCACCGCGTCTCGTGCGGTCAGCATCAAGATGGGGGTGGCGTCTCCCGATTGACGAATTCGGCGGCAAATTTCTAGACCGTCAATATCGGGGAGTTGGAGGTCCAAAATAATTGCGTCGGGAGCACGGAGTTGGAATGATTTTAAGGCCGAGGCCCCGTCTTCAAAGAGCTCCACCTCGTAATTTTCCATGCGCAGGGCGCGACCCAAGGAGGTGCGGATGGCGCCATCGTCATCAACGATTGCCACATAGAGGCTGGCGTTTTCAGCGGACACGACGGTCTCCTTCAGGTTTGTTCTAGGCTCTAGTGTGGCTAAGTGCCATAAAGGCAAACCACAGTTTTAATAAGAATACGTTCAAAATTGTGGACCACCGGTGGCGGGTAGTTCAATTGGCAGAACAACGGACTTTGAATCCGTCGGTTGGAGGTTCGAACCCTCCCCCGCCAGCCAACACGGTAGGCCTGGCCCCATGCGAGAGACTTGACAGGTGACACATCCAGTAACGGCCATCGTGCTCGCCGCGGGAGCGGGAAAGCGCATGCAGTCGGACTTACCCAAGCCACTGCATCAGCTGCAAGGTCGACCAATGATCGACTGGGTGATCGACGCCCTCGGTGACAGTCGAATCTCGGCCGGCGCCGTTGTGGTGGGGCACGGGGGAGAGCAACTGCAAAGCCACGTCGAGCGCTTGACGAATAATTCGCTGGACTGGAACTTTGTCGAGCAACATGAACAACTCGGCACCGGTCACGCTGCCAGTTTGGCGCTGGCCTCGTTGCCGCTCGGTGACGATGACCTCGTGCTCATCCTCCCTGGCGATACGCCCCTGTTGCGTGCTTCGAGCATCACCACACTCTTGGATCACCACCTCGCGACCCCAGCGGTACTGAGTGTCTTGAGTGCGGTGGTTGCTAGCCCCACTGGTTATGGCCGCATGGTGCACGATAGCCACGGCAACCTCGCCGGCATTGTTGAAGAACGTGACGCCACCCCCGAGCAACGAGAAATTCACGAAATAAACACGGGCATCATGGTCGGCACCGCTTCGGCCCTCCGTTCGGCCCTCGAGCGTGTAGGTCGAAGAAATGCGCAAGGCGAGTTCTATCTAACCGACGTCATCGGGATTCTGGTGGCCCAGGGCATGGTCGTTCGGGCCGAGAGTTTGGGAGACCCCCGTGAGGCTCAAGGCGTGAATGACCCCGAGCAGTTGGCCTCCTGCGAAGCGGCGCTGGCTGAGCGTGGGCTGGAATAAATCTCTCGCCCTCTTCAACTACGATTTAGTCGTGGAGTCACTGTCTAAGCGTCGTCTGGTCATCGTTTCGGGTCGCTGTCACCCGGCCCTCGCTCAGGATGTCGCCGACAACCTGGGGGTTGAATTAACCAACGCCAATGTGCGTGAATTCGCTAACGGCGAAATCCATTGTCGCTTTGATGAGTCAGTACGTGGCGCTCACGTGTTCATCATTCAAACTCACGCCACACCCGTTAATGATGCGCTGATGGAGCAGCTCATCATGATCGACGCCGCCAAGCGCGCGAGTGCGAAATCCATCACCGCCGTGATTCCCAACTATGGCTACGCGCGTCAAGACCGCAAGTCCGCCGGACGCGAACCAATCACCGCCAAGCTGGTCGCGGACATGCTCCAAACTGCCGGAGCTACTCGCGTGTTGAGCGTGGACTTCCACTCCGGTCAGATCCAAGGCTTCTTTGATATTCCCGTGGACCACTTGGTCGCCGCTCCCGTGCTCGAGGCGTACCTTCGTGCCAACACTGACCCCAAGCGTATGGTGGTGGTGGCTCCCGACGCTGGTCGCGTGAAGGTCGCCGAACGCTACGCCCAACACCTCGGCTGTGATCTCGCCCTGGTACACAAAACTCGCCCGAAGGGAACGGCCAACGTGGTTGAAGCGCGCCACGTGGTCGGTGACGTTCTTGGTCGTCACTGCGTTTTGATTGACGACATGATTGATACCGCCGGTACCATCGTGGCCGCCTGTGACTTGTTAAAGGAGCACGGCGCTGAAGAAATCTGGGTGATGGCGACCCACGCCGTCTTCTCACCACCGGCCGCTGAACGCCTATTCAACGCCCCAGTTAGCCGCGTCGTGGTGACCGACACTTTGCCCCTCAGCCCAGAAAAGCGCTTCGAAAAGTTGGAAATCCTTTCTGTCGCCCCCCTCATCGCTAACGCAATTTCCGCAATTTTTGAAGATTCCTCGGTCTCGGAAATCTTCGGTGGCGAGAACCTGCTCTAGCCAAAAGTGAGGCCCTGGGCCTCGGGCTAGACTGAGAAGCCCTGTTGCCCATAGGCACAGCCATTCGCCAAGGAGTCACCATGTCTCAGATCACTTTGAGTGCCGCAACTGACCGCGTGCACGGTTCAGCCTCTTCACGCCGCTTGCGCATTGCCGGTTCTATTCCCGGTGTTATGTACGGTGAAGGCGTCACCCCAGTTCCCCTGTCGGTGAACGCCAAAGAGTTCCGTACCGCAGTTTCGGGCGAGCAAGGTCTCAACTCCTTGATCAACCTCGAAGTGGCCGGCAAGTCCTACACCGTTTTGGCTCGTGAACTCCAGCGTCACAAGGTGCGCGGTACCGTGGCGCACATTGACTTCCAAGTAGTTGACCCCAACAAGCCAGTAGTGGCCGAAGTGCCATTGCACGTTATTGGTGATGCCGTCGAAGTACGTCACGCCGACTGGGAAGTCGACCAGCAGCTCTTCAACATCGAAGTTAAGGCTCGTCCCAGCGACATCCCGACCTTCGTCAACGTTGACATCAACGAACTCAAGCCTGGTGGCGCAATTCGCATCAGTGACCTCACCCTGCCTGCAGGCGTTGAGGCTACGGCTGACCCACACCTGGCCGTCGTTGCCACCTTCCCCGGTCGCGCTGCGAAGCAGACTGAAGCTGCCGCCGCACCTGAACCCAGTTAATTCAGATGGCGCTTAGGCGCAACGCCGAAGAACGTCGGGGCACACCGAGCGTTCTGCTGATTGTTGGATTGGCTAATCCCGGAAGCGAATACGAAGGATCACGCCACAACATTGGCGGTGATGCGGTTCGTGAATTGGCCAATCGTCGCCACGCTACTTTTTCGATCGAGCGACGTCAGCGGGCCAGTACGGCGACACTAACGACCCCTCACGGGTTGGTCACTCTCGCGATTCCAACGACCTATATGAACGAGTCGGGCTCGGCTATTGGTCCGCTGCTCAAGCGAACCTCAATTGATGATCTTGCTCAGTTAGTGGTCGCGCACGACGAGTTGGATTTAGAGCCCCACCGCCTCCAACTTAAATTTGGCGGCGGACTGGCGGGACACAATGGTTTGCGGTCCATTGCCAAGACCATCGGGACCCAAGATTTCTCGCGAATGCGAATTGGGATCGGCAAGCCCGAGCGCAAGGAGATGGTTACCGACTGGGTGCTCAAACGCCCGACGGGGCAGCGCAAAGTGGAATTGGCCGCGGACATTCAGCGGGCCGCCGACGCACTGGAGTTGTTGATTGATCAAGGACTCGAGAGCGCTCAGCGCACTGTGAATGGCTCGTGAGCCGAGGTTTAGCTCGGGTCCTTAAGCGAATCGCTCCCGCCTTGCGCGAAAAGGTGGCCCGGGGGCATTTCATCCCCTCAAGTTTTGCGACACCAGTAACGGTCGCCGCATTGGTTCTCGATGAACCAGCCAGCGTGGTCCTCACCGAAACGTCCGCCGAAGCGGAGTCGCTCTTCGCTGATTTGCGCGAATGGTTGCCGGATGGCGACATTGCGCTCTGGCCCGCTTGGGACATTCATCCGCTAGAACGAGTCTCGCCCGACGCCAAGGTAATGGCTCAACGCGCGCACCTGCGCTGGCGAATTGAACAGGGTGACCTTCCAATGGTCATAGTGGCCTCAGCCCGGGCCATTGCACAAATCCTGCCGCCAACGAGTGCCCCCGAGCCATGGCATTTTGTTGTCGGGAATGACTACGACCGTGACAAGGTCATCGCGGGGCTCGTCGCAAGTGGTTACCGCCGCGAGTACAGCGTTGAGCACCGCGGTGAGATTGCGGTTCGAGGTGGAATTCTCGACCTATGGCCCGCCGAGACCGAAGAGCCCATTCGGTTGGATTTCTTCGGTGATGAACTCGAAAGAATCGCGATTTTTGACATTGGTAGTCAGCGCTCAATTCAAGACTTGAAAGAAACGGTTGTGGCGCCCGCCCGCGAATGGGTGCCCGACGAAAAACAGGTGGCGTTGGCTGAGAAGATGGCGCGCTCGCATCCGTGGGGGAGAGCAATCTTTGACCGCATCGCCAACGGCGAGTCCTTCGATGGGCTTGAGGGATGGATGAGCCTCTTTGTGGAATCGCGTCGGTCCTTGCTCGACGAATTAGGAGAAATAAAAACGTTTGTCATTTCCCCAGAGCAAATAAAGAGTCGGCTCGATGACGTGTTCGAAGAAGAGCGTGAGCTCACCGACGTCGTTGCGGCAACCTGGCAGGCCACAGTTGAGGTGCCCCTCTTGCACCAGTCTTACGAAGAACTCTTGGGAGCCCGCACCTTCACCCCTTTGAGCGCCCAGTCCGGCGCCGAGTCGTACCTCACTTCAGCCCCCGTCACCCAGGGGGACCACGCACGAATTGCCGCCCACGTTCGTGGTTGGAGTAGTGCGCGACGCGCCGTGGTGTTATCGGCGAATCCAGCGGCCATCGAACGCATGGCCGATCAGCTCCGGGGAGAGGGGCTCGACGTTTCTACGAACCCCGAGGCGGTCTTTGACGTTCGCGTCACGGTCCTGGAGTCAACGCTGAGCCACGGCTTTTGGTTGGATGACCCAGAGGTTGTCGTTTGGAGTGAGAGTGACCTCACCGGTCGGCGAAGTGTGCATCGGGCCCAACGCGCGAAGGCGCGAACTGTCGACGCCTTCTTTGAAGATATGGCGGTGGGGTCATACGTGGTTCATCGCCAACACGGCGTGGCCAAGTTCTCGGGAACGACAACCCGAGCTATCAACGGCGTAATACGCGACTATCTGATCTTGGAATTTAAGGATGGGCGAAGTTATTGGCCGACGGACCAAATTGATGCCCTGACCGCATACAACGGTGGTGACGCGCCAGCGTTGTCGCGCATGGGCGGTGCCGAATGGCAAAAGAAGCGAGCCCAAGCGGCGGCCGAGGCGTATCTGGTCGCCCAAGAGCTCGTGGAGCTCTATCGCGAGCGCAGCGTCGCCCCCGGACACGCCTTCGCCCCCGACAGCGCGTGGCAACACGAGATGGAAGAACTCTTTCCCTTCCAGCTAACCCACGACCAAACCAAGGCGGTCGCTGAAATCAAGGCCGACATGGAAAGTGAACGCCCAATGGACCGTCTGGTTTGTGCGGATGTGGGTTTTGGCAAAACCGAAATTGCCGTACGCGCAACCTTTAAGGCAGTCCAAGATAACAAGCAAGTAGCCATCCTGGCGCCCACCACCCTCTTGGCTTCACAACACTTCGCCACCTTCGGCGAACGATTTGCCGGATTTCCGGTTCGGGTGGCGATGCTCAGCCGCTTCGTTGATGAATCGCAAAGCAAGAAGGTCATTAGCGGACTCGCCGATGGTTCCATAGATGTGGTGATCGGAACTCACCGATTATTGAACGAGGCCGTGAAGTTCAAAGACCTAGGTCTGTTAGTGGTTGACGAGGAACAACGATTTGGCGTTAATCACAAGGAGGCCATCAAAGCTCGCTCGGTGGGTGTCGATGTACTTACGCTCAGCGCCAGCCCCATCCCTCGAACGCTGGAGATGGCCCTCACGGGCATCAGAGACATTTCTATGGTGACGACACCGCCTTCGGATAGACGGCCAATCCTTACGCACGTCGGCGAGTACGACGAACCAGCCGTTGTTGAGGCTATTCGCCGCGAACTCTTGCGCGAAGGTCAAGTCTTTTTTGTGCACAATCGGGTGGCTGACATCGACCAGGCAGCTCGGAGAATAACTGAACTCGTGCCCGATGCTCGCGTGGCGGTGGCCCACGGACAAATGGATGAGGGGACGCTGGAGCGAGTAATGGTTGACTTTTGGGAGCGCAAGTTTGATGTGTTGGTGTGCACCACAATTGTTGAATCAGGAATTGACGTGCCCACAGTAAACACCTTGATTGTGGACCGCGCTGATCGATTGGGTTTAGGGCAAATGCACCAGCTCCGTGGGCGAGTGGGTCGTAGTGACCAGCGGGCCTATGCCTATCTCTTCCATCCCCGTGACAAAGTCCTTAACGAAACTGCCTACGAGCGGTTGCGCACGATTGGAGACAACACCGCACTCGGCTCTGGCTTCAAAATTGCCATGCGCGATCTGGAGATTCGTGGGGCGGGGAGTTTGCTCGGCCACCGTCAGTCGGGGCCAGTAGCGGCGGTTGGCTATGACCTCTACGTACAGCTCGTGGCCGAGGCGGTCGCTGAAGCGAAGGGCGAGAGACCAATTGAAGTTCAACCTATAACCCTCGATGTTCCCGGTGAAGCCCACCTGCCGAGTGAATACGTCAGTACTGATGATGCGCGGCTCGAGGCGTATCGACGATTGGCGGTCGTTTCGACTCAAGATGAATTGAAAGATCTCGCTGCCGAATGGACAGACCGTTATGGGACGCTACCTAAGCCCGCTCATGGCCTCCTCGAACTCGCAGAGTTACGCCTGGAGTGCATAGCCAATGGTGTGACCTCACTGGTGGTGCAGCCAGCCAAAGTTGGCGTGCGCAGCTACCCAGTTGTGAAGATTCAACCATTGAGTCTGAGTTTCTCGCAACAAATGAAGGTTCGGCGTCTCTACGGCTCGCAGTCCTATAACGAGGCCCTCCGCGAGATTCGCATTGAAATTGAAAGAGGTACCGTCGAACCGCTGGAATTAGTGGAGATTCTCACAAGCATTGTCGGTACCGAATCAACGTAGGCACTTACTAGCATGAGTGAATGCGTCGAATCGTAATCCTCCTAGTTGTCCTCGCCGGAATTGCCGCCGCAGCGGGAGTTCAGTCTCAACGAGCGGCAGTCTCAATAAATTCGAATCGCATGTCTGATTCGACTTTTCGAGAATCGTTGCAAGTACTCGCCAACAACAAGAATGCGCGCTGTTATTTCTCGACCATCTATTCAATTGCACCTCACAATGCAGCGGGACGCGATTCGGTAACGTCGACTACAGCTTCCCAATGGGCCAACACGGTGATAGACGGATTTGCCATTAGTGCATACGCTGACAAACACCACTTGGCGCAATCAGCGGGAGTACTCGCGAAAACTAAGCGCACTTTGATCGCGCAATTATCGACCCAGGCTCAAGCGCTGAAGCTTCATTGCCCTGGTACCGCACGGGCAGCCTTCGCTGCGCTGCCGACCTCCGTGCAAACGCTACTGTTGCGCTCAACTGCCGCCTCAGAGGAGTTAGTGCGCCGGTTGGGCACAGCTATTGCAATCACCGTTCCCAATTTGACCACCTACTACCAGGCCCATCAAAGCTCCTACGACACGCTGTGTATTGCGGTGGCGGTGGTGCCCCAGGCCCAACTGTCGAACTTCCACGCAGATCAAAGGGCCGGAATGAGCGTGAAGGGACTAGTGGCTAAGTATTCGGTGGACACTCAATCAAAGGCGAAGGGTGGCTCGCTAGGGTGCTTTGCACCATCGAGTACTTCGTATTCGACCGTCCGCACCGATGTAGCCGGACAAGCGCCAAATACCTTTGGAGCGACACCTCGCGCCATTAGCTATAGCGGCGTTACTGTCGGCCTGTACGTTGCGGTGACCTCGCGCACCACTAATTCATTCTCGAACGTTGAACAACTCGTTGCTTCTGATGTCCAATCTCAGAACTCGACGACCGCCTCGGCCCTGCAGAACAGCTTGTTGTATAAAGCGGCGGTCGCCATTGACCCGGCACTAGGTCGGTGGGGGCTAGCGAGTTCTGGCCCTCAGGTCTTCGTGCCCGGCGTGCCAGCGATTACTAAGTTTGATCGCGCGACCTTGCGATTGGTTATTTCGCAATACGCCCCGACCTACCAGTGACGCAACCCGTCGTTCGCGTTGTCGGTCTTGGGCCGGGACCAAGCGACTTACTGACGCAGCGTACAGTTCAACTCTTGTCTCAGGCTCCAGTAGCGAGAATGCGGACTCGAGAGCACCCCGCGGCCCAAGAGTTTTCAGAGATCGAAAGTTATGACTCGCTGTATGAGTCGGCGGAATCATTTGACTCGCTCTACCTCGCGATTGTTGACGATCTGTGCGCGCTCGCTAAAGCGTCATCAAATGGTGAGGTTGTTTACGCCGTACCGGGCTCACCGGTCGTGGCCGAGCACACCACCGAGTTGTTGCTCGCCCGCACTGACGTACGGGTCATTCTGGAGCCCGCAGTATCAGTTATTGACGTTGCCTGCACGGCGCTCGGCCAGGACCCCATGACTGCAAACCTGCGAGTGTGCGACGCCCTCGGAACGATCGAACCCTTTCGAGGTCCGGGGCCACTGTTGATTCTCCAAACCTATTCACCGGAAATCTTGGTGACGGTGGCAGATCGGCTGCCCCCTGGAACGGAGGTCATCATTTTGCACCACCTCGGGCTTGCCGATCAAAAAATCCTCACGGTAAGTAGTGAGATGCTTGCGCACTTTGCCGACGCCGACCACCTCACCTCATTGTGGGTTTCGGGCCTGCGTACCGCAGGTGAAACGATGGATGATCTGGTGAGCTTTGCGCGCCAACTACGCGCGCAATGCCCGTGGGACCAAGAGCAAGACCACGCCTCACTTATTAAGTATCTCCTCGAAGAATCGTACGAAACCATAGAGGCCCTCGAGAATTTTGTTCGTCAAGCACCCGAAGGTTCAGATGACCCGGCCCTCATTGCTCACGTGGAAGAAGAACTTGGCGACTTGCTCTTTCAGGTCGTCTTCCACGCCGAGCTGGGAGACGAGGAAGGTCGATTCAACTTGGCCACCATTGCCGACTCGGTTCGAGACAAATTAACCGGGCGACACCCTCACGTCTTTGGCGAGGTGAAGCTCGAGACTTCCGGTGACGTCGTGGAGCAATGGGAAGAAATTAAAAAAGAGGAAAAGGGCCGCACGGGAGCCATGGACGGAATCGTTTGGCAACTCCCAGCGTTGACACTGGCCGCCAAGGTTCTTTCTCGTGCACGGAAGACTTCTATAGCCTTGGAATCACCGACAAACGCCCGCATTCGCGCGATGGAGAAAATTCAACTCGATGCCACCACCGAGTCGCTCGGCGCCGCTTTGTGGTCGATTGTCGTACTCGCTGACGAATTTGGGATTGACCTCGAAGGGGCGCTCCGAGAGCAGATCAATGCCCTACGAACAGACATTGAAGGAAAGAATTTGTAGTGATTGCCACTTGAGCGTTGACTAACCTTGTGTAGAAGCAAGGAGCCACATGAGTGCCATCGAACTAGTAATTGGACGCCAAGTCCTCGATTCCCGAGGCAACCCCACCGTTGAGGCTGAGGTTTTTCTCGACTCTGGCGCCTTTGGTCGCGCCATCTCGCCTTCGGGGGCATCGACTGGATCTCACGAAGCTGTTGAGTTACGCGACGGCGGCTCGGCCTGGATGGGTAAGGGCGTAATGACTGCGGTGAATTACATAAACGGCGAGATCAACGAAGCGCTCGAGGGCCTAGAAGCGCAGGACCAGCGTGAGGTAGATCAGGCAATGATTGACCTCGACGGCACTCCCAACAAAGCTCGGTTGGGGGCCAACGCAATTCTCGCAGTTTCTCTCGCTGTGGCCAAGGCCGCCGCGATGGAATGTGACCTACCGCTGTACCAATACATCGGCGGTGTTAACGCGCATGTTCTGCCCGTACCCATGTTGAATGTTGTCAATGGTGGCGTGCACGCTAAGAATTCAATTGACTTCCAAGAGTTTATGGTGATGCCAATTGGTGCAAGTTCATTCCGCGAGGCTCTCCAGTGGGGTACGGAGACTTACCACGCTTTGAAAGAAGTTCTGGCTTCACGTGGGCTCTCTACCGCCGTTGGTGATGAGGGCGGTTTTGCCCCAGACCTACCTGACAACGAGACGGCCGTAAAGATTTTGGTTGAAGCGATTGAGAAGGTTGGGCGCATTCCCGGTACGGAGATTGCGATTGCTCTGGACCCCGCTACGTCAGAAATCTACCGTGACGGCAATTATCACCTGGAGGGCGAAGGTCGAGTCTTGTCGAGCGCACAGATGGTTGACTACTGGGCCGATCTTTGTGACCGTTACCCAATTGTTTCTATTGAAGATGGAATGGCCGAGGATGACTGGGATGGTTGGCGCGCATTGACCGAGCGCCTGGGTGAGCGTATTCAGCTGGTCGGTGATGACCTATTTGTCACGAACACGGCCTTATTGCAAAAGGGCATTGACCGCAAGACCGCCAATTCAATTTTGATTAAATTAAACCAAATTGGCACCTTGAGTGAGTCGCTCGATGCAGTGCGCCTCGCCAATACCAATGGCTACAGTGCAGTAATTTCGCACCGTTCAGGCGAAAGTGAAGACGTAACGATTGCCGACCTTGCGGTGGCTACGAACGCCGGACAAATTAAAACGGGTGCACCGGCGCGTTCTGACCGCGTGGCCAAGTACAATCAATTACTGAGACTTGAAGAACAACTCGGGACTCAAGCGAAATTTTTAGGTAGATCGTCTTTGTCGGGGGCGTCAAATGGGCTTACTAAATAGCATCAGCAAATCGCGCATGCGGTGGGCCGTTCCGGTGACCTTGGCGATGTCCGCGTTCATGCTGGCCTCATGGTTTCCCGCACGGCTTTTATGGAGTCAGCACCAGCAAATCAGCCAAGTAAATGCGCAAATTACGGCTCTCCAGCAACAAGAGCGCGTTCTCAAGGCGCAGGCAAAAACTATTGACTCCAAAATTGCCCTGACGAACTTGGCCCGTTCGCAGTATCAACTAGTGAAGCCAGGTCAGTCACTTATTCAAATTCTTGACGGCAAGGGCACGATTTCCCTAGGCATGGGTTCGGGCGACCCCGGTCAGCAACCGCTCGCACCTCCTTCGGTGGGCAACACCATTCCTTCGGTTTCGGTTAGAACCGGTGCCTCACATTCGAATATTTTGAGCCGATTTGTTCGAAGCCTTGAGTTCTGGCGTTGACATTTATTGATGCGAGCGAGGCCGACGTTCTGGTCCTCGAAGAATTACTCGGGAGAGAGCCCGCTGGGCGCTTCGCCGTTGTCGTGCGCCGAAAAACTGGTGAACCGATGGTGATTGAAAATGAACCTCATCTCCGCGATGGCACGCCAATGCCAACTCTCTATTGGCTGGTGGACAAACAACTACACGAAGCGGTCAGCCGAATTGAGGGCGATGCCGGCGTGCATCGCTATGAGGAACTCACTGACCCCGCAGCATTGCGTGAGGCTCATGAGTCCTACGCCAAGCGTCGAATAGCGGCGACTGTGCGCCATGATCTGGTCCAACCCAGCGGAGGCGTTGGGGGAACTCGAATTGGGGTTAAGTGCCTCCATGCTCACCTGGCAAATTTTCTGGTGGGCAATATCGATCCGGTTGGTGAGATTGTCGCCACAGAATTGTCGCTGCCAGAATTTGTGATTGTCAATGTCCGCGCCTAGGGCCGTTGCGGCTCTGGACTGCGGCAGTAACTCGACGCGCCTCCTCATCAGTGATTTCGCAGGACAAACAATCATTCGCGAGATGCACGTCACTCGATTGAGTGAAGGCGTTGATGAGAGTGGAGCGCTCCAACCTGAAGCAATCGAGCGCACAATTGCACAGCTGCAAAAATGTCGTGCACTGATGGATCAGCACAATGTCGCTACCGGACTTCTCGTCGCAACCTCTGCCGTTCGTGACGCGAGGAATGGATCATCATTTCTCGCCCAAGCGGCTGGAGTCACCGGTGTCGAGACACGGCTGCTGAGTGGAGCAGAGGAGGCTCGCTTTTCATTTAATGGGGCAACCGCAGACCTGCCGAAGTCCGACTCTCCCTACTTAATTGTTGATGTGGGTGGCGGATCGACGGAACTTGCGGTCACCGTGGCGGGCCAGCTACGAAGTTTCTCGATGCAGTTGGGCTGCGTGCGAGTATCCGAACGAGCGCTGGGATTAGGCCAGCCTTCAGCCCACCAGATTGAAGAAACCTGGCGCATGGTACGTGCCGAGTGCGACCGGGCCTTCGAAGCCGAGCCACACTTTCGCGAAGTGGTAGGCAGTGTCAAATTGATTGGCCTAGCCGGTACGGTAGCGACTCTTATTCAACTAGCGAACAACGTTGATGAGTACAGTCGCGAAGCTTTGCATCACCAACGTGCTTCACTTTCTCAGGTCCAAGATTGGCGCGAGCGACTCTGTCGGGAAAGCCCGTCGCAGAGGTTGAAGCATCCGGGTATGAGTTCTGGTCGCGAAGATGTCTTGCACGCGGGCCTCTTCGTGCTCGAAGAGGTGATGCTTCGCTTTGGGGTCGATGAATTATTGAGCAGTGAAAATGACATTCTGGATGGGATTATTCAGTCACTGCTTTCCCCAGAGCCCAACTAAGTATTAGTCTCTTGAACGAAGGGAGCCACATGGTCATAACTCGTAATCCGAGCTACACGCCAATAGTCCTGCGTGGTCGCCGTCTCACCCTTCGTACCATGACCGAACACGACTACAACTCGTGGCTAGCAGTTCGCACTCACAATCATGAATGGCTTTTGAAGTGGGAGCCACGTTCAGCCTCGGCGAGCCACCTCCCTGAGGACTTTCGCAGTTTCAATAATCGCTGCGCGATACGCGAGCGTGAGCGTCACCTCGGAACAGGATTTGGATTCGGAATTTTTGTCGACGATAAGTTTGTTGGAGAAATTACGATTTCTGGAGTAATGCGGGGGCCCTTACAGTCGGCGTACGTCGGCTATTGGATCGATGAACGTGTCGCCGGTCGTGGCCTCATGCCTGAATCATTGGTTGTGGTACTCGAATATTGCTTTGAAACGTTGCGTCTGCACCGCGTAGAGGTGAACATAATTCCAAGAAATACTGCATCTCGGCGAGTGGTTGAAAAAGTTGGTATTCGTTTCGAGGGAGTCGCCGAACGGTATCTGGAAATTGATGGGGCTTGGGAAGACCACGCGCGATACGCCATAACTGTCGAAGAATGGAATGACATGGTCCTCGACCTCCGCTCTCGATTCTTAGAGGGCTAGTAAGGACCGTCCACGTATCTCAGTCAGGTTGGCGGTTCGTAGCTGGCCACCTAATTCTTGGGCCAGTGCGTGTCCCGAAACCGCCCCATCTCTCGGAAGTATGACCAGTACGTCGGTTATTCCTCGCGCGAGCACTACGCCACCCACCCGTAGGCCCCGCAAGGAGTTGCGAATCGCTTCTACCTCAACGTCAAGGTTGAACGCCACAGCTGGATTGACGTAGGTAGTTCGCCGAAGGTTGCGTATGTCGCGGAGCATGTCGAGTGAATCGCGACCCACTCGTACCGAAGAACCTGGTACGTCGGACCAGGTAACGGCGACCGGCTTAATCGAGAAGTCGAGCAGCTCAGCCAAGTAGAGGATTTCTGCGTCAAAGGCAAAGCGATCAACTCGACCAAACAGGGCCAGCAGTCGACCTGGTGCTAGTTGGAATCCCTTGCAGCCACACTGAGTATCACGCAGGTCGGACTTTGTGTAATAACGGACAATGCGATTAAATACCGAACCGGCCAGGGTACGCACCGAAGAGTCATAGGTAATGTGACCGCCTTGAGCGCGAGATCCAGGAGCGAGCTCTGATTTCAATAGTGCCTTCATGATGGCTGGAAAGTGCTTTGGATCTATTGCTTGATCGGCATCGGCAGTGATTACGTAGTCTCCAGTTGCTACGGCCATCCCGAGGCGGAGGGCAGCGCCTTTGCCCCTATTGGTGGGCTGTTGAACAAAAAGGGCGTGAGGTAGGTCGCCGTAGACCGAGTGTGCAGTTTTCAGTGTTCCGTCGGTTGACCCATCGTCTACAACAATCACCTCCACGAATTCAACCCCAATCTTGTCCAAAACGGGTTGCAAGCGGGCGCGGCCAGAGGCCAGCCGCTGCGATTCGTTAAAGGCGGGAATGACGATCGAAAGCTGGGGAGTGGAACTCATGGACGAGCGGCCCCGATGAGCCCTGCGGTGAAGATAGGGGCCAGAGAAATTTGAGTTCCCGTGCGGGCGGCCGAGATGATGGTGTTGACACCATATGGACCCGAGCCGACGTACATCACCACGTGGTCAACCGTGTGATCGCCGTCAAGGTTGTAATAGAAAAGCAAGTCACCGGGCTGGAGTTTATTGAGAGGAACGTGAGTCATCGCTGGCCACTGAGTTGAAGTGGTGCGAGGAATTTCCACCCCAGCGCGTCGCCATGCCCATTGCACAAGGCCCGAACAGTCGAAACCTACATTTGGCGTCTCGCCACCCCATCGGTACCACACTCCGATTTGAGACTTCGCAAAGGCAACCGCCCTTAATCCTTGGGCTGTACCTTGCACTTCGGCAATCGTGACGGAATGGAGAGCCCTTTGGATTGCGATTGTCACTAAGTTGGCTGCCGCTTGGCCGCCCACAGCTGAGGCGGCGGCAATAGCGCGAGTTTCACCAGCTAAGTCGTGGTGCTTCGCGGCCCAGATGCCTTGAGAAATTTCGTAATTGATGATTTGATGCCGGTACTTCGCAGTGATGGCCTTCAAAGTTGCACGAGTGCGGGTCTCTAGTGCCAAGTTGTTTAAAAGCAGCCTGTGAATGCTCGCTGTCTTGGTGGCAACCTGGGCCCGCAAAGCGGCTTCGTGAAGCAACAGAGCGTCGAGACTTCGCTTTTGTTTTCCATAACTGGCGCGTAAAGCCCCTAAGTTTCCGATCACAAGATCTTCGTATAAACGGCGCGCATCACTTTTTGTAAGTGGTTTGTTAAAGAGTGATTCAATTTGTGCAGCAGATGCACCGAGCATGTAGGCGAGTATTTCGGAGTGAGATAAGCGGCCAGTTGTTGTAGCGATTTGACTTCTCTTATTAGCAACTTGAGTTGTCAGGTGCGCCACGGTAGCGCTGAGATTAGCCAGCGCCACGCGCTCGGTGTCATATTGATTAGCTGTAATTTCACTTTGGCTGGCCTGTTCAGCCAGAGCTTTGGAGAGGCTGGCGATTTGCGCGCGAGTGGCAGAAAAGGGGGTAGCGCTGGCAGTCGTCGTCTGGACCAGGCAGGCTGCTGACGCCACTACCGCTGTAAGTATGACAACGAGGGGCGCAAGGCCGTGACGGCTCTCACGAAACATAGGCCTAGCCTAGTTTTCACCAACCCTTTATTGACGTGCCAAGGCCAAGCGGATTTAGATTAGCGTTATAAATCAACGATTTACTGCTCGGGGGCGTAGCCCAATGGCAGAGGCAAGGCGCTTAAACCGCCTCCAGTGTGGGTTCGAGTCCCACCGCCCCTACGCAGTAATTCGTGGTGTTTTTCGCCCCCCTCGATATTTAGTAGCGTTGACCCGTGGCAAAAAGTGCAACTGGAAAACTCGTAAGTCAAATTGGCGCCTCTGGCGGTGGCAAGGCCTATAAGAAGGCGCGCCCCGGCAACTACTACGGCGTCTTGTTCGTGATTGTCATCTTGGGGCTGACTTCGGTGGTCTTCTCTCGTTATGAATACCAGAACCCCACCACTGCTCCAGCTGGTCCTGCGCCGCAACCTGGCACAACTTGGTTTGCCGCACTCAGTATTGATAACTGCGGTACTCAGATCACTCTGCCTTCGGACCCTAATTACAAGGGCGGATTCGTCGTTCTCGCTAACAATGTCATCAAGGTTGCTCCAGTTGGCGCAGCTGACTCGGGCAACAATGCAACCGTTGGACAATTTGCCAATGAATATGTTGGCATGACCGCATCTTCTTCAACCTTGGCCATCCCAAGCGCCACCGGTCTCGCGCAAGCCAGCACGACATTCCACAACAACACCAACTGCGCAACGGGAACTAAGTACGCCGGACAGTCGGCAACAATTCGGTATGCCTATTGGAGCACGCTGGCGCAAACGTCGCCGAAGATCACCACCGATCCGTCGTCAATCAAGTTCACCCCCGATATGCGAATCACGATGGCCTTCTTGCCTGCTTCCGTCAAGATTTCAGCGCCGGCTGAAGCAACCGTGTCGGCAATGTTGACTGATGCAGCGTCGGCCGCAGCGTCGACGACTACGACTAACCCAACGACAACGACGACCGCGGGCTGATTTTGAAGTCGATCATCTTGGTCGGCGGCAAGGGAACGCGACTCCGGCCGCTCACCTTTGAGACGCCCAAGCAGATGCTCCCGTTAGTGGGAACACCGATGATCGAAACCGTGCTTGAATCACTAGCCAGTCATGGTGTGACTGAGGCAGTTCTCTCACTCGGGTATTTGCCAGAGAGCTTCATACAGGCTTACCCGAGCAACATCATCGCTGGCGTAAAGGTCACTTACGCCGTTGAACCCGAGCCCCTCGACACCGCCGGAGCAATTCGATTCGCCGCCGAATTTGCTGGTATCGACGAAACTTTTCTAGTCGTTAATGGAGATGTGCTCACTGAACTCAACGTCACCCGCCTCCTCGAGTTTCATCGAGCGCGTGGTGCCGAAGCGACTATTGCACTGCACCCCGTCGAAGATCCTTCGCGATTTGGTGTCGTGCCAACAACTCCCGAGGGTAAGGTCATTGACTTTGTGGAAAAGCCCCCGCGCGAAGAGGCGCCAACAAATTTGATCAATGCCGGCACCTACGTCTTTGAGCCCAGCGTGCTTTCACGCATCGCACCGTTGGGTCGGGTGAGCGTAGAGCGTGAAACGTTTCCCGTCTTGGCCGGGGAGGGGGTTCTGTACGCGCTCGCGGATGAGAATTACTGGCTTGATACGGGTACCCCGCAGGCCTTTATTCAGGCCAACGTGGATCTCTTAAAGGGTCGCGAGCACGTCCATGAGTTCGTGGGAATTACTGATGGATCGTGGGTGCACCCCAGCGCCACGGTTGACCCGACCGCCACGATTATTAACTCGGTAATTGATCGCGACTGCATTGTGAGCCATAACGTCATCCTCACCGAAGCTATCTTGATGCCCGGAGCCATCGTTCAGCCCGATACGCAAATTAGTTCGAGTATCATTGGACCCGGCGCGGTTGTTGGTAGCTCGTCGGTACTCGGTGCGATTTGTGTCGTCGGCGCGAATGAGCACGTGGCGCCAAACTCAGAGCTATCGGGCGATGTCCGACTCGGCGGGGTCTAACTAACGGAAGAGATCTTCAATCGCAGGGCGGATGATGTGCTCGGCAACTGATGAGACTCCGAAGTGCTTCTGGGCTAGTCCACGGATGTGGACAAATGGCGTCAGGCCATCTTTGGCAACGACGAGATTCGCAGCTGAGGCAATTTCGTCGGCGATTGCCACCTGCGTTACCTCAAGCATGCGACCCGAGTCGTCAACTTGGCCACGGAGGTCATCGATGACTTGTATACCGGCGGCGCCAATTGCGACATCGGCAACGCCGTTACGCCAGGTTCTGCCAAAGGTGTCGGTGATGACTAGGCCAATGGACTTGCCGGTGCCGTGCTCAATTTGAGCCCGCAAGGCCCGAGCCGACTTGTCTGGGTCCGTGGGCAAGAGTACGGCGGTGTTGGGCTCGGTATTTGAAAAATCGATACCCGCGTTTGCGCTAACAAACCCGTGATGCGTTTCGGTAATAAGTAAGGTTCCCCGTCTGCGTAAAACACGACGCGATTCACCTTCGATGAGCTGTTCGCGGGCCTGCTCGGTTCCATCGAAGGCGACGACTCGTCCCTCACATTTGGAGATTATTTTTGAGGTGACTACGAGGAGGTCACGATCTTCGAGGTTGACTCCAGCGTCTGCGAGTGAGTCGAGCAGGTATGGGAGTATCTCGTCACCGGCGGTGAATCGATGGGGCGAGCTAAGTGGCGTAACGACTAATTGAGCCACGCGGCAATCCCCTTGGCGAGCGCTGCGCCTGATAGCGGCTCGGTCATGATTGTGGGCAAAACAGTGACCGTCGCACCGAGTTCTTCAATTCGGGCGGCCTGGGCGTAATCGACTTCGTCTATAAACCAGTGACCAACCAAATTGCCGTAATAGGCGGCCACGCCGAATGCCGATGACTCGAAGCCGAGTTCAGTCATCAGGTGGTCGGCGGGGCCCTTTAGAGCACGCCCCCCAATGAGAGGAGAGATGGCGGCAATGGAATCACGACGTTGCTCGAGCACTTCGGTAATCCCAGCAATGGCGAGCACTGGAGCGATAGAAAGCAGAGGGTTGGAGGGGGCAATGAGGATTTTCTCGGATTTCTTAAGTGCGCTTAAAACTTCGGTGGTTGCCGTGGCAACTTCAACACCTCTAAAGGAGATCTTTGACACTGGCACGGCGTGACGGTGCTTAACGAAGTACTCCTGGAAACTGAGCTCTCCGATATCGGTTTCTAAATAAGTAGAAACCGGTTCGTTGGATGCGGGGAGTATGGGTATGGTCACCCCGAGCCGAGCGGCTAATTCCGCCGCCACTTCCGTTTTGGTGGCCCCTTCACTAAGGCGCTGAGTTCTAAAGAGGTGCGTGGCCATATCGCGATCACCGAGTTGGAACCACGCCTCACCACCCAGTTTGGCCAATTCTTGATTCACTCGCCACGTCTCATCAACGAGCCCCCAGCCCGTTACTTCATTATTGAGTCCAGCCAAGGTGTAAGTGACGGTATCTAAGTCGGGGCAAATGGTCACTCCGTGCAGGACTAGGTCATCGGCGACATTTACTATCGCGGTGTATTCAAAACTCGACACCTCACGTTGCAAGAGACCCAAGAGCCGGGCCGCTCCAACACCACCGCAGAGAACTGTTATCACGACCAAAACCTTAGGTGCTACTCACTACACTTAGGAAGCGTGCGTGACTCACTGTTAACCCCTTGGCCAGGCGAGCCGGCACTTATTGGGCTCCGTCTGGATGGTTCGGTCGTTTCCGAGGTATTTCGACACGGCCCTACCGGCGAACGTCGATCGTGGGCCTCGGTTTCAAAGACGGTGGCCAGCATTCAATTCGCTCTGGCTCTCGAAGGTGACGCCGAGTTGAACTCCACGCCGGCTGGGCCAGAGGGTTCCACGCTGGCGCATCTTCTGTCTCACGCCAGTGGACTTGGCTTCGAGGAGGGGGCGCCGATGTCCCCAGTAGGGACCAAGCGGGTGTATTCAAATATTGGTATTGATTGTGCAGTACTCGCGATGAACCCACAGACTGACTGGGAGCGTGAGATTTTTCAGCCACTGGAGATCTCGGCGACGCTTGAAGGTCGGCCGAGCGCCGGAGTCGTAGGTAGCTGTGAGGACTTAGCGAAACTAGCGTGCGAATGGTTACTCCCCGAGCTAATGACTTCGGTGAATCGAGATCGGGTGCGTCAAGTCTTTTTGCCGGAACTCAATGGTGTGGTTCCGGGGTACGGCCGCTTTTCACCATGTTGGTGGGGACTCGGGGTAGAGGTCAAAGGTGAGAAGCAGCACTGGATGGGGGATTGGCCCGCGACCAGCTTCGGTCATTTCGGTCAGAGTGGATCATTCTTACTGGTCAATGTTGAAGAGGGCATTGCGCTCGTTGCCACGAGCAACGTCGATTTTGGACCCTGGGCCACGGAATTTTTTGGCACTGTAACGAGTGCTCTGCGAGAAGAAATGCTGCACGGATGAAAACCTGCGTTGCACTCGACCTCGACGGCTCGTTGGAGTCCATGAGTAACACCATGCTTGACCTCGCGACCGCGCTGGAAAAGAGCCCCTCTCTGGAACTGCGACGCTTCCACTCAAGTTCGAAACGCAAAAGCCCCAAGGAGTTACGAATTCGCCGGCGTCGGTGGCGACAGAGAAGATGGTTGGTGGGACGAGGCAAAGCCTTCGACAAACTTTTTCCGGCAGTAAACCTCGTACACGTAGCGGGAGATGCGCTGCCACCGACCAACTACATCCCACTCGTTATTAGCGTGGACGATTTACGTCCACTGCGTTCAAAGGCCAAAGCACACCCGCGTATCAAAGAGCTACAGCGTGCACTTGATAAAGGAGCAACGCTGGTTGTTTCGACCCGTACCGGCAGCCACGAAGTGCAAGAGGTTATGAATTGTCGACGAAACCAGATTGTGGTTGCTCCACCAGTCATCCCCACTCAGCCTCCGGTTGAGATGGGAGATTGTGTGGTTGTGAACGTAGCGGGTGGGCAGGAGCGGCTACTCGCGCGCCTGCCGGAGATTACCGCCTTCGCGAAGTCAGTCAATTCCGAAGTACTAGTTCTAGGAAGTAGGGCGGTCAATAGGGAGATCCGCGGCAAAGTAGGTACGGTACGACTCGTTTCACGCTTGAAGGCCGCCGAAACCTTGCAGCGCGCGCGAGTGCTCATCGACATGTCAGATGGTGCTCGGTTCCCTTCGCTCTGCGTGGCAGCCCTCTCGGCAGGGGTGCCCACCATGGCGCGATTCAGTGACATCAACTTTGAGGTTCTCGGTGGCTGCGCAGCCTTGGTTGAACCCGATCAAGAGTTCATAGAATCCCTGAGGGAGTTGTGGCATAACGAATCTCGACGAAAGCTGTTGCGCGCTGCGGGCATTGAACGAGCTAGGGATTTTGAGCCAAATGCAGTGGCGTTGCGGTACCTCTCGATTTATCGTGACATTCTGCGAGACTATTCAGCGTGACCAAGCGCATACTCATTTCGCTCGATCAGTTATACCGACCCCAACCTGGCGGCATCGGTACCTACGTGCGCGGATTAATTCAGGGTTTACAAGAAATCGCAACGTCGGACGAGGAGCTCTTCGGGCTCGTTCCCCGTGGTCAGACCAGAGTGCCTGGTTTAGCGGTGGAGGTGGTCGAGGCCCCATTAAAGGTCCGGGCTCTAACTTCGCTTTGGCGCTTCACCGCAGTAGGAGTGCCTAAGGACATGGATGTGGTGCACGCCCCATCCTTCGCGGGTCCGTTCACTGGGGGCAGGGCCAATGCGCTCCATAGCGCAACTATTCACGATCTTCTTTGGCGGGATGATCCGTCGGCCACTAGTGGTCGAGGCGCTCGATTTCATGAAGCGCGCCTTCGCCTCCTTTTGGCAAATGAAACGATGCACCTCTTCGTGCCTTCGCCCCCACTCGTGGACCGTCTGCTCAACCAGGGTGTAGCGGAGTCGCGGATTACACCTATTCGGTTAGGCGTTGACGACGACCGATCCGAGCCAATCTCCAAGTCGGCGGTGCGAGCGTTTTTGGCTGAACATGGTGTGGATGGTCCATTCACGCTCTACGTCGGTACTCGAGAGCCCCGCAAGAATCTCGAGAGACTCATTCGAGCCCACCAAGTTGCGCACCGGCGTGAACCGAGTTTGGGAACCTTAGTTCTTGCCGGTCCTCCTGGCTGGGGTCAAGACTATGTAGGCCACGCCACCGTCGTTGGTGTTGTGCCTCGCGAAACCCTGAAGGGTTTGTTGCGTGATGCGCGCGTCATGGCCTACGTCCCGCTCGCTGAAGGCTGGGGGCTACCGCCGATTGAAGCACTCGCGCAAGGAACCCAAGTCGTGGCCAGCTTCACGACTCCGTCGGTGGTCGACAACCCCGAAGTTGTTCATGTCAATCCCTTAGATATCGAGTCCATTGCCGATGGTTTGGTGCGATCACTCGCCCTCAGCTCTGGCGCGACCGATCGCCGGCGCCGCCAGAGTTCGGTGGCCTCACTCACCTGGGCTCAAATGGCTCGCGAACACCTAAAGGCGTGGCGATGAAGGTGGGCTTAGATGTTTCTGCAGTGCCCCAACAGCCAGCGGGCGCTGGCCGCTACATCGTCGAGCTCGCCCAACGATTGCCGCACCACCTCCCAACGGAGTTGTTGAGCCGCAGCGACGATATCGAGCGCTGGAAGGCAATTGCCCCGCAAGCAGAAATCCTTGGGGGAGTACCAACCAATCGGTTACTTCGCTTGCTGTACGAACGAGAACTTCTCGGAACTAGTCGAGCCGTCAAAGGGGTTGACGTATGGCATTCACCGCACTACACCATGCCGCATCGATCGAGCCGACCCACCGCGGTAACTATTCATGATTTGACATTTTTCACGAACCCCGAGTGGCACGAGCCAGCCAAGGCACGTTTTTTCCGACAGGCCATTCGCTATGCGGCCAAGCACGCTGACGTGTTGATTAGCGTGAGCGAATTTACTGCTCAGCTGTTATCGGAATGCGTACCAACCAAGGTTCCGGTTGTGGTGGCTCCTCACGGCGTGGACCTTGAGCATTTCGCGCCGGTGGGGGTGAACGATGAAGTGCTCTATGTTTCCGCGGGCTTGAGCGAGTCAACTCCGTACATTCTTTTTGTAGGCACCCTGGAGCCTCGTAAGGGGCTTGATGTGCTCTTGCACGCCTTTGCTGAGTTGGCTCGTGAAAATGACGAAATTGAGTTGTGGATTGCGGGCCAAATGGGTTGGGGAGAATCGAGTTTTGCCCCACTGCTTGAGCGGCATCCGGTGCGCAACCGAATTAAACGTCTGGGCTTCGTGTCTGAGGAACTCTTACCGGCGCTGCTTCGTCGAGCCGAAGTGGTGGCCTATCCGTCGCGCGGCGAAGGTTTTGGGTTGCCCGTCTTAGAGGCGATGGCGTGTGGGGCGTCGGTGATCACAAGCGCGAAGACCGTTATGGCCGAAATCGCCGGCCCGACCGCCCGCTACAGCACTCTGGGAGAGGCGGGAGAGCTCGCCCAAGTCTTAGCCGAGGCCCTCGCCGAGCCGTTTGCCCGGCGTAAGGAGCGAACGGTAGCTGCTCGCCTGAGAGCGCAGCAGTTCACTTGGGATGCCTCCATCGCACAACATCTTGAGGCGTATCGCATCGCAAATGGTTGAAACCTTCCCATTTTCGCGGTGAGGTGGGCATTCTGAGGGCCAATTTCCAGGCTCTGTCCAACTAGCCTTAATTGTCTAATGGAGACTCGCGCCCCCGCTGTAGTGGCCATCGTGGTTACCACCGACTACGGGCTTGGCTTAGAGGCCACCGTGGCTTCGCTCATCGAGCAGGATTACGCCTCCCTTTCAATCTTGGTTATCGGAAATGGCGAGGCCCTGTTGGTCCCCGAGCGGATTGCGGCGGTAGCCCCGGATGTCTACGTTCGCCTACTCGACGTAAACCGCGGCTTTGCCGCAGCCTGCAACGAGGGCGCCCTACTGGTCCAGGGCTCGGCTTTCTTCTTGTTCTGCCACGATGACATTCGCCTCGATACGGACGCCGTTTCAATCATGGTCGAAGCGGCCTATCGCACGAACGCCGGCATCGTGACCCCCAAATTCGTGGACTACGAAGATCCTATGGTGTTGGTCCACGTGGGCCAGACCAGTGACCGATTTGGCTCAGTAAAAGAGCGTATTGAAATAGGCGAGATTGACCACGGACAGCAAGACCTCGAGCGTGACGTCTTCGTAGCTCCGGGTGGCGCAACATTAATCCGCACCGACCTCTTTAATACCTTGCGCGGGTTTGACCCCTTGCTACCTGCCTTAGGTGAGGATCTCGATATCTGTTGGCGAGCACAAAGTGCCGGTGCCCGCATCGTTGTTGCGCCGGGCGCCAAAGTTGCTCACCGCGAAAGCATTGCTCGTGGCGAACGCCCTATTACTGCCGTCGGAGCTCGTCGCTCCTCTCGGCAGAGTTTGCAACGACGTCACCAGCTCTTGGTGGTGGCGACCGGTTGGGGCTTTTGGCACACGGTGTGGATTTTGGCTCAACTCCTCGTCCTCGATCTCGTTGAGTTACTAGTTTCGGTAATAGGTCGCGACGCCAAGCGCGTTCGCGCGATTCTGGGCTCGTGGCGCTGGTTGGTTTTTCACCGGCGACACATAATCGATCGTCGCAAACACCGTAAATCGATTGGGGCACTCAACGACACAAATCTTCGGCGCTTGCAGGTGCCAGGAGTAAATCGAATCAAAGCCTTCGCCAATACTCTGGTGCGCGAAGGGTACGACTCCGCTCGCGGAATTCTGCCCGAAGTGGAGTCTGAACAACGCGAGGATGATCGTGTTGACGCAGGGGTTGGTTTCGGCGCTTCCTTCTCGGAAAGTGATGAGTTTGACGAGATCGCTGAAAACCCAAACTTTGCGCTCCGTCACCGGCCTTCAAAAATATTTAACTCGTTCCGTTCTCAGATTCTGCTCATTGGTTCTGTAGTTGTTTTCTGGGCGGTTAGTACGCGAAACCTAATCTCGATGCACCTTCCGCTGGTGGGGCGTCTTGCTCCTTTGGATTCTTGGTGGAGTACGTGGCGGCACTTCTTTGCCTCGTGGTCGCCGAATGGAGTTGGTACGGGAACCCCGGGGATGCCGGGGTATGGCGTCATTGCCTTTGCGGGCACCTTTGTGTTTGGACGCATGGGCACGTTGCCCCGTCTGATCTTGATCCTGGCCATTCCGGTAGGAGCGATTGGCGTTGCGCGATTCTTGAAATACAAGGTTTCCAACCGAGCTCGAATTATCGCCGCCATTGGATACTTGGCTTTGCCAATCGGTGCCAACCTGATTGCGCAGGGTCGTATTGATATTTTGCTTGCGGTTGCGACGACGCCATACATCGCTCGCCGTTTATTTGAATTACTTGACGTGCCAGGTTTTCGCGTAAAGCCCTACACCCCAAGCGTTCCGTTCGGTCACCGGGGTTGGCGCACCACCGAAGCGGGACAGCGGATGATGCTCGTGATGATTGTTGCACTTTCCATGGCGCTGTCACCCGCTGTTGCCGTGATCGCTGTTTTGATAGTTGCCGGAGTCTGGTTGTCACGTCAGTTTGAGCCCGACGCAACCGAGGGGTTGATTCACTCGTGGCGACTCCTGGGTTCAGTTTTGGGCACGACGGCCCTGTTCTTACTTCCCCTCGTCGCAAACACGCTCTTGGCCGGTCGACGGGCCCTCGAAGTGTTTGGTCTGCAACGTGGGCCCTGGTCGTCGCCTGACCTATGGACACTGATTAAAGGCGCCGACGGAGGATTTGGTCAGGCTTGGTGGTTTTACCTCCCACCTTTGGCAGCGCTCTTAGCCGTTGTTCTTAGCCGCAATGAACGTCGAGCAATTGCCTCAAAATTGGCTGCGATTTACGCGCTGACCCTCTTGCTGGCGATTCTTGTTTCGCGCGGCATTCTGGGACCATTCGCTCCCGACATTGACGTTCTTCTCGTGCTGCAGGCCGTCTTGGTGGCAGCTCTCATCGGGGTGGGAATTAGTTCATTGGAGCACGATGCCCTGACTTTAAAGTTTGGGTTGGGGCGAATTATGGCCGCTGCACTCATCGCGTCAATTTCCTTAACGGCTATTCCCTTCCTGCTGGACAGCTCTTCGGGTCGTTTTGATCTGCCCTCCACTTCGGTTGCTGAATCACTGGGGCAACTTTCTAACAGTCCTTCGGGGGGATTCCGAGTGCTGTGGCTCGGCGATCCAACTGTGTTGCCACTTGCCGGTTGGTCGGTTGCGCCCGGTGTGGCGGCGGCCACTTCAATGAATGGACTACCTGGAGGCTCGACCATGTTCGCAGCCCCCGACTCTGGGACGAGCGACCTCATCTTGACTGCGGTACGCAACGCCATGAATGGGTCGACTGTTCAGCTCGGCACCACTTTGGCTGAGGCGGGCATCTCTACAATCGTGGTGCTTAATTCGGGTGCACCAAACTTCGCCGGTGTCCAGTCCTCGCCCGTGCGTTCGGCTCCAAATATTTTGGTTGCCGCACTCGGGCATCAAACGGACCTCTCCTTAAGCCTCCAAACCTCTTCGGAAGAGACCTACTCAAACTTAAAATTCCATGGCATAGTGTCGGCCACGCAGGCGGGCCACTCAACGACACCGATTTTTTCAAATCTCACCTTCTCGGGCGAGGTCCCGTCCAGCGCTACGATTCATGCCGCCATGGCTCCCGCGGGCGCGTTCTCGCTCGATGTAAATGGGGCACCCGTTGCTAGGGCCCTTCGCCATGGATGGGGCGCCACGTACCAGACCTCTAGCTCGAGCGGTTCGATAAACATCGGAACACTGGTCCTTCACCAATTCCCGTTAAATGGGCTACTGGCTGGATTCAGCCTCACGCTGTGGCTCGTTGTTTGGCTAGGTTTCGGTTGGATTCAGCGTCTGGAATGGATATTTACCTTCCGTGGCTCGCGCAAAGTTCGACCCCGTCGCGCAAGGGAGATCAAGTGAAGTCCCCTCGACTAAGTCTCGCGATGGTTCTTTCGGCAGTGCTGCTGGTATCGGTCGTGGTCAACTACGCAAAGAGCCCGGTGAATCCCGGCATCAGTACCGCCAGCAGCCTGGGAACTAATTCGACGGTTCTCTATTGCACTGGGCTTAGCTCGTCAAAACATCATGAAGCTGGGCTGGTCACCTTTCAAAACACTTCGGGCGAAGAACGAACAATAACCGTCTCGGTCGCTAGCCCAGATGCGCCCATTGCTTCCACGAAGCTAACGCTCAAGCCATATCGCACCCGTACTTTTAATCCAGGCTCAATTAGCAACGGTAACTATTTCGGAATCTCGGCGCAGTTCAATGGAACCGGAGTGATTGCGCAAGAATCAGTGATGAATGGAATGGGCGTGACTCCGTGCATCGCGAGTGGTGCCCGCCAATGGTATGGGGCTGGTTTCGATACGAAAGTTGGGGGAATGGGGGCGCTGAGTGTTTACAATCCCACCGGAACTCCAGCTGTACTAAATATTGTTGCGTTTACCCCTACGGGCTATGTCGCCCCCGCGCCATTCCAGGGCTTATCTATTCCCGCACACGCCCAGCAACTCATTGACCTGGGTACGCAAGTAGTGGATCGAGCCGACATCGCGGTTCGCGTTACGGTGCTTCGTGGTTCCCTGGTGATTGCGGGTGTCCAAGAGTCCGGCTCACACGTAAGCCTTCTGACGCAAAGTTCTCCACCTCAGAAGTCGGCGACCTACTCAGCAATCTCGACCGCGGCCAGCGCCTACTCGGTTATTCGTTTGGCGAATACTCAGAATCGTGATGTTGTCGCACACGTCAAGGTAAACGACGGCGTCTACGGCACGGTGAACTTGACTGTTCCCGTATCGGGCTATTCGACCGCGGAGGCCAGCATTTCACCGAATACGGCAATTGCCGCGGGTGGATTGGTGTCGGTGACGGTGACCTCGAAGCGTCCAATCGCTACCTCATTGATAACGGGTGACGCCAAGGGTTTGACCTGGCTACCCTCATCAGCTTCTAGCTCGAAGGTCGTGGTGACCGATCCACTCCGGATTGGTTATCAGAGCTTGGTTATTTCCAACACGTCCAATAAAACAATTCACGTTACCGAGACTCAGTTAAATGCGGGAGCCCTTAAAACCTTCTACACAATTAAGGCCCACGGAAACTTAACTTTCCTCGCCGAGACCCGCCTAACTGCACCAAACTCGGCAACCGAATTCGTGGCTAGTGAGGCCGTGTTGGTAGCAACG
The DNA here is from genome assembly GCA_903830655.1 of uncultured Actinomycetes bacterium. Lineage (GTDB taxonomy): Bacteria > Actinomycetota > Acidimicrobiia > Acidimicrobiales > RAAP-2 > RAAP-2. The sequence continues at coordinate 70,102 of CAIKUQ010000017.1, forward strand.
ATGGTTCGCGCAAGTGCACCTATCGGGATTTACCCGGTAGCGCCGCTATACAGTCGGTAGAGTTGGCGGCTCCCAGTCGGGCGAGGGATCGCTCGAAGGGATTTCTTTGGGGGTTTGTCGCTTTTGGCCAACAACACTCAAAGCCGCAACGGTCTTAGTCCCAGTGGGGTGAACCTGCTCACCAAAAGCCTCGTCGATAATTCCTGCGGCGGTTTCACCATCGAGAGTTTCTTGTTCAATCAAAGCCGCAGCCAGGGCCTCGAGTCCGCGGCGGTGCAAGGTGAGAACCTCGATTGCTCGTGACTCTTGCTCTCGCAAGATGCGCTCCACTTCATCTTCAATTAGCTTGCCGGTGCGCTCGGAGGTACCCCATTCGAGAGTTACCGGTCCCACCTCTTTGGACATGCCGTACTTCATAACCATTTCACGAGCCAATTGAGTATTCACCGCAAGGTCATTTGAAGCACCCGTTGAGAGGTCGCCGTAGACGAGCAGTTCAGCTACCCGACCACCCACGCGCATGCAGAGCGAGTCCTCGAGTTCTTGACGCGAGGTGATGTGCTGGTCTTCTTTGGGCAGAGTCCAGGTCACGCCTAGGGCCATACCACGGGGGATAAGGGTGATCTTGTGAAGGGGGTCGCTGTGATCAAGCACGTACGCCAGCAGGGCGTGGCCCGATTCGTGAATTGCGATTCGGTCCCTTTCGCTGTCCTTCAAGATCATCGAGTCACGCTCCATGCCCATAAAGACGCGGTCACGGGCCGACTCGAAGTCCTGCATGCCGATATTTTTAGAATCACGACGTACGGCGTGGAGGGCGGCCTCATTGACTAAGTTCGCGAGGTCCGCGCCGCTCATACCCGGTGTTCCACGAGCGACGACCGACAGGTCAACGGTCTCGTCGAGTGGTTTGTTGCGACTGTGTACTTCCAAGATCGGCAGGCGCTCACTGAGGTCGGGCAGGGAGACTACGACCTGGCGGTCAAAACGACCGGGGCGAAGCAGTGCGTCGTCGAGGATATCCGCACGGTTGGTGGCGGCCATGACGACCACTCCAATGGTGGGGTCAAAGCCGTCCATCTCTGAGAGCATCTGGTTGAGTGTTTGTTCACGCTCATCGTGACCACCACCAACGCCGGTGCCACGCTTGCGTCCAATGGAGTCAATCTCGTCGACGAAAATAATGGCTGGCGCATTCTTACGCGCGGTCGCGAAGAGGTCTCGCACACGACTGGCGCCAACCCCAACGAACATTTCCATGAAGTCGGAACCGGTGACTGAAAAGAAGGGAACGCCTGCTTCTCCCGCCACGGCACGAGCCAACATTGTTTTACCCGTACCGGGAGGTCCGATGAGCAACATGCCCTTAGGAATAGCTGCGCCAATCTCTTTATACCGTTCGGGAGTCTTCAAGAACTCAACAACCTCGCTGATCTCTTGTTTCACACCGGCGTACCCAGCGACATCGGAGAACTTCGTCTTTGGACGGTCCTCGTCGAACTGCTTGGCCTTAGAACGACCAACGCCCATCATGCCGTTCATCTGACCCTTGGCTTGGCGCGAAGCGAAGAGCATGAATCCACCAAAGATGACAATCCAAAGCAAGTAAGGCAAGAGCGTCGAGAGAAGTCCCGAAGAGTTATTAAAGGTGACGTTGACGTTGTTATTACGCAAGGTAACAACTTCGTCGGCGATAGCGGGTACCGGACCACTGGAGAGGTAGTTAGAGCCATCAACTAGTTGGCCCGCAATAACCCCACTGGAGTTATTAATGGCTGCAGAAACAATCTTGCCGTGACGAGCGTCCTTGAGCAGGGTTGAGTACGAGATGTTGTGGACGACTTTTTGGTTGACCAGCGAAGAAATCACCATCATTCCGATGATGAAGGCCACGATCAAGACCGTAATTAAACGGCGTCGGTTGGCGGGCTGGTTTTCGGCACCGGGGCGAATGAAAAACGCCTTGATGCGGTTGGGCTTCTTTTCTTCTGGACTCACCCATCCAGCCTAAAGGCTAGGTGAGGCATTCGAATTTTGTCCTGTGCATAACTCTCGAGTTGTTAGCGTGGCGGGGATGAATGAGTTACCCCACAACACCTCACCCTGGCCCAAAGTGCTCGCAATCACGCTGATTGCTGCAGCGGGTTTCGTAGTGGGCTCTTTATTCGCCGAGATTCTCCAAGCAATCATCATTTCGGGCACCGAGTTTCCTGGGGGCGCCAGTCGTCTGGCGACCATGGCCGCACCCCCGTGGTGGGCCGTTGCGACAAACCTTCTGGGCATCTGGATGGGAATCGGGGGCTCGGCCATTTATATCGTGCGCCAGAAATGGGCACCCGCTTTGACCGGATTGCTTCGGGCGCGGTGGAGCGACATCATTTATGTTCTGGTCGGTGTTGGGGCTCAATTCGCTATCGCGATCGCCTATGCGCCGTTCCACTTAGGCACAAAATTGAATGTTCCGGTGAAGCACATCTTCGGTGGTGCGGGCGCTTTTCTTTGGCTTATCGGCATCATGTCAATTCTGGGTGCCCCATTTTTCGAAGAGGTACTTTTTCGAGGCGTTATATTTCGCGGCGTGCGCGCGAGGCTAAGTGAACGGAATGAAAACTTTGCGTATCCGTTTGCCCTTATTTTTTCAGCGGCGCTCTTCGCGTTGGCCCACTTCGAGCTGCTTCAGTTGCCGGGACTCTTTTCTGTAGGCTTACTTCTGGGCTACGTGGTGCATAGGACTGGTCGACTCGCGCCGGCGATAATCTCTCACGCAAGCTTTAATACTGTTGCTTTTGTAGTTGTGACTTTCGTCCAACACGGAAAGATCTAATGGAATCACTCTATGAAAAACTGAGAGAGCGTATGAGGGCAATCTCCCGACTGACCTGGCTTGAAGTTTCTCTCATTGCGGCCGTTATGTTCGTGGTGTTGTGGCAACTACACCCGAGCCTCTTGTTCTCGGGTACCCTTATCACCGGTGGTGACACGGGCTCACACTTAGTCTGGGCGCAGTACCTCCATTCGCAGTCCAATCCTTTTAATCTGACTCCGTGGTATCCCGGCTGGTATGACGGCATGCCGTTGTTTACCTACTATTTCGTTCTGTCCGACTTAGTGGCCTCAATGCTGACCTACATCATCGGTTTTGCCGTGGCTATCAAGCTCACCACCATCTTGGGGTCACTACTGATGCCGATAGCGGCATTCTGGCTGGGGCGTTCATTTCGCGCTCCGCGGCCCATTCCAGTGGCGATGGCGGTGGCCACCTTGCCATTTCTCTTTGACGCCTCCTTCACGATTGACGGCGGAAACCTGTTTTCGACCATGGCCGGCGAATACTCATTTTCGCTCGCTCTGGCACTTTCCTTGTTCACCATTGGACTGTTTGTCCGCGCCATCCGCAGTGGTCACGGTTATTGGCGCTGCGCAATCGCGTTGAGCTTGACATTAAGTGCGCACGTCCTTCCCTGGCTCTTCACACTGTTTTCCATTTTGACTTTGGTCGTGATGGAATTTGTTGGTGGCAGTGGTCGCAAGTCCAGCCCAAACGATGCCGAAGCGAAGGTGCGCAAGACTCGAACACTGCGTGTAGTGATGCAAAGTGGGCTGCTTTCGCTGGGGCTGTCTGCCTGGTGGCTCTTTCCGTTTGCGACACAGCAGACCTACACCAACTCAATGGGATACACCAACGACGACGTTTCGACGTTGCATTCGGCCCTTAAATTCCTCGGTTGGTACACAAGTGTGGGCACACCGGCGGGCGATCGCTGGGTGATTATCTTGGCACTCGTGGCCATGGGAGTAGCGCTCTGGAAGCGTGACCGACTTGGCACATGGCTCACGGCTCTGGCGCTGGGGTCTTTTGCCGCATTTATGTTCATGCCCCAAGGCGTGCTCTGGAACGAGCGCTTTGTCCCGTTCTGGTTTTTGAGCATTTACCTGCTCTGTGGTTGGGTGGTGGCCTACGCACTGAGCCGTTGGGTCGAACATCGCACCCAATCGGATGTGCGACTGGAAGAGGTCTTGGCGAGTGGGACCGATTATGAGGCCCTCGCCGAACTAAAGACTGAGCGATCGGAGTCCAAGCAATTCCGGTTGTTCCGGGCGACGTTGATTGCGGGTCTGTTGGGGCTGGGCTCTACGATTCCGTCGATGGTGCCACCCGTCCAGAAATTGTTGGGACTCCACGTTTTGGGAAATCAAGTCACGAACTGGGCGGCGTGGAATTATTCCGGCTATGAGGCGAAGGCCGGTTGGCCCGAGTTTCACGACATTATGACGACGATGAATCAGCTCTCAAAGAAGTATGGCTGCGGCAACGCAATGTGGGAGTACAACGCCAATCAAGATCGTTTTGGCACTCCTGAAGCGTTGATGTTGCTGCCGTACTACACGAATAATTGTGTGGGGTCGATGGAAGGGCTCTACTTCGAATCGTCAGCGACCACCCCCTACCACTTTTTGGATCAAGCGGAACTGAGCGTCTCTCCTTCTAACCCTCAGGTCGGGTTGACCTACGGCGGGGTGAATGAGACCCTAGGTGTGCAGCACCTTCAACTCTTGGGAGTGAAGTATTACTTTGCCTACACACCAGCAATTGTGGCCGCGGCGGACGTAGATCCGAATCTGGTACCTATCGCGACCTCGCGAGCGTGGCCGAGCCCCGGATTTCAGTGGCACTTCTATCTGATTAAGCATTCGCCAATCGTTACCGGTCTGCGACATCTACCCAATGTTCTCCAAGACGCATCGTCGAGGGTTAATTGGCTAAAGGCGAATGAGACCTGGTGGTTGACTCCTTCGCTGTGGAATGTGTACGGCGCCGAGTCCGGTCCTGCAAAGTGGCCGGTCGCGTCATCGATTTCGTCTATGAGTGCCGGTGCGCGGTTACCGAAGATTCGCGTTTCGAAGGTTGTACAGAGTTCGCAAAGCATCTCCTTCCACGTCGACAAGATCGGGGTGCCCGTTCTCGTGAAGATCTCCTACTTCCCAAACTGGCAAGCCAGTGGAGCAACTGGTCCCTATCGGGTTAGCCCAAACTTGATGGTCGTCGTGCCAAACTCGCATGACGTAACGCTGGCCTACGGGAAAACATTCTGGAAGGCCTTTGGTGACACGGTGACCGAGATACTCGTTCTGATTGGACTGGGACTGGCCTTTACTAAGTGGCGCCGTAGGCGTGCCTAGTAGCATTGTCTTTTGTGAACACCGGCGAAATCTTTAAGGCGTACGACATTCGGGGGATTTACCCTGATCAGATTGATGAGACGCTGGCTCGAGCTATCGGCTCAGCCTTCGCTACCTTTGTGGGAACGCCCAGTATCGCCATCGCTAAGGACATGCGTCCTTCGGGAGATTCGCTCACCCTCGCCTTTGGCGAAGGAGCTCGGGCCGTTGGGTGCCAAGTGATTGACCTGGGCCTGGCCTCGACGGACTTCCTCTACTTCGCGGCGGGCCGCCTGGACATGCCTGGGGCGATGTTTACCGCCTCGCACAACCCCGCCCAGTACAACGGAATCAAGATGTGTCTCGCGGGAGCAAAACCAATTGGTGCCGACACCGGTCTCGTAGAAATCGAGCGGCTCACTACTCGGTTCCTCGCCAACCCTGCGGCTGAGCCATTGGCAGAACTGCACAGTCGCGACCTCTTGCCCGAGTGGGTGCACCACGTGCTTTCCTTCGTTGACCTTGGGGCATTACGCCCCTTAAAAATTGTCGCCGATACGGCGAACGGAATGGGTGGTTTTGTGGTGCCCAAGGTCTTTGGCAACCTTCCCTTTGAGGTCGAAATTATGTATCCCGAACTCGATGGCACCTTTCCTAATCACCCCGCTGACCCACTCAACCCCGAGAACTTGGTAGATCTTCAGCGTCGAGTGCTGGAAGCGGGGGCCGATATCGGACTCGCCTTCGACGGAGATGCTGACCGAGTCTTTTTAATTGACGAAAAAGCCCAGCCCATCTCGGGATCGACAACGACAGCAATGGTGGCCGCCGCCATGCTCGAGCGCAATCCGGGTGCGACGATCTTGTACAACATAATTTGTTCGAAGGCGGTGCCCGAAGTAATCGCCGAAGGTAAGGGCCACGGTGTCAAGACTCGAGTGGGCCACAGTTACATCAAGCAGGTCATGGCCGAAACCGGAGCCATCTTCGGTGGGGAACACTCTGGCCATTACTACTACCGCGATAACTACCGAGCAGATTCTGGCATTATCACTGCACTCGTTGTACTCGAGCTGCTCTCTAAGGCGAATAAACCATTGAGCGAAGTTGTCGCCCCCTTTGATCGCTACGCCGCTTCGGGAGAAATCAACACCAAGGTGAAAAGCCCCGCAAACTCAGTCGCCAAAATCTCTGCGCAACTTGCGGCCCAAGGTGTCGAGGTGGACCTTATGGATGGACTCACTGCACAGTTCTCGGACTGGTGGTTCAACCTACGTCCCTCTAATACTGAGCCGCTACTTCGACTTAACGTTGAAGCTCCCGATCCTGAAATCTGCGCGACCAGAGTCAAAGAGGTTCTCGCACTGGTTGCTGAGGCCGAATAGTGACGTTGAGTAATTTCGTTCTGGATCTCATTGTCGACCCCGTGGACCACCGCGGTCTTCTCTACATTGAGTCCGAGAGCCTGCTGTACAACGATCGTCGACACGTGGCCTTTGAAGTTCGTGAAGGCATTCCCGTGCTCTTAGAGACTGAAGCACGCAGCATTGACGCGGGAGAACACGCTCGGCTCGTTGGAATTGTTCAAGTACGTCGAACAGGTCCTAAGCCCTAGCCTCGACTGAAGAGGGCTTTGAGCACCTCGGACCAACGCAATAACTGCGAGGTTTTAGCGTTGAGCACTAGTCGATTCGCGTAGAGCGAAGCAGCGGCGGGGAAGTAGCGGTCCTCGTAGCCGCGAAAGATGTCCCAGTGGGCAATGAAGCGCTCACGGTCGAGCTTGGGGTTTAGTCGTCCTCGTGATGAGGAGACAAAGTGCTGAACCGTTACTGCGGGTTGTACGACCGTGTGCCAGCCTTTCAATTCGGCTCGCATGCACAAATCAACATCATTGAGGAGGACCGCAAGATCCTCATCCATACCCCCGAGTTCGACCCACTTCGCCTTCGAAATCATGTGGAGAGCGCCAGTCACCGCCGAAACATTACGGATTCCGGCAAAGTCATTCCATGAGGCGGGGACGTTGACTCCGTAGCGAATGTGCTGGGGGTAGGGCGCAATGGCAATACCGCTGTGCTCAATTGAATTGTTCTGGTCCATAATTTTGGCCCCCACGACTCCTACGTCATCCAGTAGTGCTGCACCGAGGAGCAGCTCTAGCCAATTACTGGTTTTAATGAGGGTGTCATTATTGAGCATGACGAGAAAATCGGCGTGTGACTGCTGAGCCCCGTGGTTGATAATGCGTGCGTAATTAAATTCTCCAGGGCAGTCAATGACTCGATGTGTCGTTGTAGCGAGGTACTCGAGGGTCTCTGGATCCACGGAGTCGTTATTGAGAATAGTGATTGAAAAGTGCGAGTAAGTACTTGTGCGCTCGATTTGCTCAATGCACTGGCGCAGGAGGTCAACGCGATCGCGAGTTGGTATGAGTATTTCGACTGATACCGGTTCGAGGGAGTAGACGGCCCAGTTCACAACGCCCGCCACGGTGCCTTCGGATTGAAGTGACTGAAAGCCACGGCGAGTAAGTGAGGCTCTTGTGACTTCGAGCAATTCGGACGGAGCGATGTCGGGGGCCGGAGTGTTAATTAAGAACTCGTAGTGCCCAAAGCGCGAACCCACTTCGGCCAGCCGCAAGAATAAATCAAATTCGGTTGCGGTACCGTGGGTAGTACGCAAGCCTCCGACGGATTGCGCAGCGCTATTACTTAGTAAGTAGTGACGGCCAATCGCATTCCCGCTCAACAAGGTATGGGGTCCGATTCGATGAGGGCGCAAAGTTGGAAGTAATTCGCTGGTGTAGAGCTCATCGGTGTAGAGAAGATCAAAATCTTCCCCGCGAGCGAGAGCGATGGCTGCGGCGCGCTGGACATCCGTCCAGTCAGAGCCCTCAGTGGAGACGAAAGTCCAAAGGGAATCAGAATGTATGAGCGCGCTGTGGAGCCTCTCCAGGTCAGCGACTTCGACTTTGCTCGGGAGGGAAATGAAAGTCACCTCCTCTGGCGCCGGAGGTGAGGGCTCGGGGTACTCGACCAACCGCGTCCAGGGGCTCAACGGGGCTAGATTCACACAGGGAGCAAGGGATCGCTTGAGGGCTTTGGCGACTTGACCAAAGGTCTCATCGGAAAAAATGAGCGAGGCCATCGCGCGCGTGGTTTGACCATTGAACCAAAAGGTCCAAAAGCGAAAGAATCGCCAGGAGCGGCGAATGTCACTTTTCGGATAATTCAGGTCAATTCTGCCTTGGGTCAAGGTGTGGTCCTTAGGTAATGGCTGTTCTCAGCGTAATGGGCGGGGGGAATCAATTTGGCCCACCAATTACTCAGTTCGTGATACTTTTTTTCAAGTCCATTATCCCAGAAGGTGATATCCAAAATCGAAAGAGGTTGTCGTGTCTGACGCATCTAAGCAAACATCAGAGCACTCGTTGCGGTCAGGAGTTCTCGGACTCTTTGACTCGGTCATCATGGGTATTGCCGGCTCGGCGCCCGGATATTCGATTGCCGCTACGACAACCGCACTCTTTGGAGCCGTTCTCTACGGTGGTCCGGCGGCACTCTTGTACTGTGGCTTTTTTATGTTCGGCATCGTTTTCGCCTTTAATTATCTTTCGAAGGACGACAGTCACGCCGGTGCGGCCTATTCGTGGGTTCGACGAGCAATTCACCCGGTTCTCGGTTACCTTTCGGGCTGGGCCCTCGTGGTTTCCGCTCTTATCTTCATGGTGATCGCAACCTTCCCCGCGGGCTCCAGCGTTCTAAGTCTGTTCTCTAACGGACTCGCGGCTAACAAGACGTGGGTCACCGTTTTTGGCGCACTGTTCTTCCTGCTGATGGTGGCGGCGGTTGTCGCTGGCGTAACGGTAACCGTAACCGTACAAATCATCATGTCCTGCATTGAGGTGGCTTTACTTATCCTCTTCGCACTGGTCGCTATCTTCCACGCTCATCACGTAACTAGCTTTTCTTGGCACTGGTTCTCGCCAACCGTGTTCCACGGTCAGAGCGGATTCGTCGCGGGTGCCTTACTGGCGGCGTTCTATTTCTGGGGCTGGGACGTAACCGCGAACTTGAACGAAGAGACCAAAGATGCTCACAAGACCTCGGGCATGGGTGGCATTTTGGGCACCATCGTGGTCTTCAGTCTTTTTGAACTCTTCACCATTGCTTCAAACCTGGTCTTAACCCCCGCTCAACTCCAAAACAGCAACAATGCGGCTGACATCTTGGCTGTATTAGGACAGACTGTTTGGCACGGGACCGGCGGCAAGCTCATAGTGGTTGCGGTGTTGCTCTCAACGGTCGCCACCTTGGAAACCACCTTGATTCAGGTAACACGTACCCTGTTTACGATGGGTCGCGATAACACCTTGCCCAAGGCCCTTGGTCATGTGCACAAGGATCGCAAGACACCAATCGTCGCCACTGTTTTCGTGACCATCTTCTCCTTGGCCCTTTTCGTGGGTAGTCAGAAGATTGGTTCGATTTCTAACATTTTGACCGATGGCTATAACGCCATTGGCTTGCAGATCTGCATCTACTACTCACTGGCTGGTCTTTCAGTTGCCATTTTGTACCGTCGGCAACTCTTTAAGTCTGTCAAGAATTTCATCTTCATGGGCCTGTGGCCCGTTCTTGGTGCATTGTTCATGATCTACATCTTCATTGAGGCGTACAAGGGCTTGAACACCACCACCCGCATCGTTGGACTCGGCGCGATGGGATTGGGACTGATTCCAATTGCTTGGTACTGGTTCTTTAAGAAAAACCCTTACTTCAACATGCCTTCGAAGGAAGATCGGCACGCAGTTATCCGGGAGCTGGAACAGAACCTGTAAGAACTTGCGAGGCCGGGGTCAGGAAACTGGCCCCGGCTCTTTGCTCGCTAGGCGCCACTATTTGGGGGCCATTCAAAGCACTGAGCCCCTTTTTTTCCGAGGTTTCTGGGGAGGTGCCGCTATCTGCCAAACTAGATGGAAACTAAGGAGCGTTCGTGAGCGAAAACGAAGAGACCACCCCAGCATCTGAATCAGACCTGTCCGCTACTGGCGATGTCACTAGCAGTGAGAGCGAAGAGGTGAGTGGTGGTTCGCGTCGCCCCCTCATTTTGTGGACCGCGATTTCTATCTTGGTCATTGGTGCCGTTGCCGCAACTCTCATGTTTGCCTTCGGAGGAACCAAGAGCAACCTGGCCCTTAAGAAGGCCACCAATAATTCATTCGTGGTTGAATACAAGGGTGCGAAAGCACTTCTTACCGCCACAAACAGCTGCACTGATTACAAGTGCGTGGATGCCGCTGCGAAATTGGCCTATGTCGCTCAGGAGAAGGCCATTGCCGCATTGGGTGATGGGTTCCCGGGCAAGTTACAGAAAAAGTACAACACCTACAAGGCTGACCTGACGGCAATTGCCCAAACCTACCAATCACTCGAGACCGCCAAAACAAAAGTAATTGTCTCTCAGTACTATTCAATGTGGCAGACCCAATTCAAGACCTCTGCTCATGACGGCTACTTGTTACTTAATTCCATCCACAAGTAACCCACGCTGACCTAAGGTCAGGCTATGGAGTTGGTGGACGTAGAGCACCGTAAGGTGCGTCGAACCTTAAGTGGTGGGCGCACTTTGGAGATGCCTTTTGGCCCCCAACACGTGTGGTGGCTTCAAGAGGCACTCGCCCAGGAGAAGCAACTTAATCTCGCGCCCCTCGAAAAGAAAATCAAGACCGATGTCTGTGTCGTCGGTGGTGGGTTTACCGGACTTTGGGCGGCCATTGCCATTATTGAAAAAGATCCGAGCCTCTCGGTTGTGCTTATCGAAAAAGATGAATGTGGCTTCGGGGCCAGCGGTCGTAATGGCGGCTGGGCCACCGGTTGGCATGATGAAATAGCTGAAATGATTTCACACTTTGGTGAATCTGAGGCGCGCCGTCTCATAGAACGTTCCGCTTGGGCGCTAGAGCGAATACGGAGCTTTAGCGAGGAGCACGCCATTGAAAGCCGGTTTCGTCAAAGTGGAGTCTTGTGGGCTAGTTCAGCACTTTGGCAACAAGGAATGTGGAGCGCAGCGAGCCGGGCATGGCGCAGCGAGGGCGACAACGAAGCCTGGAGAGAGCTCAGCACCGGTGAAGTGCAAACCCGCACCGGGTCACCACATCTCTTGAATGGTGCGTGGCAACGTGATGGCGCCACGGTACAGCCAGCACTTTTGGTGCGAGGTCTGCGTCGGGCGGCAGTTCGACTTGGGGTGCAGATCTACGAACACACTCCGCTGGTGACCATGTCGCGTACTACTCCGACGAAAATCTCGACCCCCACTGGTGAAATTGAGACCGACACGGTCATTCTGGCTACGGGCGCTTGGGCCGCTAATTGGAAAGAACTTCGAAGATCTTTCGTTCCGATTGCGAGCCACATTGTGGCCACTGAGCCGATACCCAAGCGGCTAGCAGAGCTGGAGTGGAGTAACGGTGTTGCGCTAGGTGATGGCAATCAAATGGTCCACTACGCCCAAGTGAGTGCTGATGGACGAATTATCTTTGGACGTGGTGGCGGGTCGATAGGCGCATTTGGCCGAGTGAGTGCAAATCTCTTCGACAATCCTCGAACGGTGCGGGAAGTCGCTCAGGACTTCCGCCGCTGGTTTCCGCAATTCCATGATGTGGCGCTGTCGCACGGATGGGGTGGTGCCGTCGATCGATCTCCGGGACACCTTCCCTTTGTTGGACGATTCGATTGTGATGCGAAAATATTGTTTGGCGCCGGATATTCAGGAAATGGCGTTGGACCAAGCGCCTATATCGGCCGCATTTTGGGCCACGCAGCGCTAGGCATTCGCGATGAGGACACCACCGGAGGCATGGCCCAAGGTGTTCCAGCATTCTTCCCCCATGAGCCGATCAGATCTTTGGGGGGGACGGTATTGCGCGAAGCAATTCGATGGTCCGAGGGAGGCGCAACTCCGGGGACGAACTCAGTAGCCGCCCATCAACTCCTTGCTCGTGCGGTAAAGATTCGTGTGCCAACGATTCGCAAGCCAACGACTGCAGTCTTCACCAACTAGGAGAAAGTCCCGTGCGGACTATCCTGTGTCATGGCATTTTCTGGCATTGCCCTGTTTGCGAAAGACCCCGAGAAATTAGCGAGCTTCTATGAAGCGGTGCTGAGTGGCACACTCACACGTGAGGATGGAGTCCTGTGCGTTCGCAATGAGGGAACGGAAGTATTGATTTTGACCATTCCGGCAGAAATCTCAGAATCAATTACCATTACCTTCCCGCCGATGGCGCGAGAAGATGTTGCGATAAAGCCAATCTTCGAGGTTTTGCAATTAGCCCACTCCTTGGCGGTAGCTCGTTCGCTGGGTGGAGTTGTAACGAATAGGGAATTCCGCTTTGCGGGCTTTGATCACATCGACCTTACTGATGTCGAAGGAAATGTCATTCAACTCCGTGCCCGGGCACTTAGCTAGACATTCAATTGCCAGTCTGGCAAACAGTGTCGAGGCGCACACTTGGTTAAAGGGTGAACTTCCTATTTGTGGCTAGCGATGGAATCGAGAATGGTCGCAACGCGAATCGAGTCCCCACTAGGAACAATCCAGCCATCCTCGCCGGTGATAACCCGACTGGTATTTTCCACCATGTCGACGAAGGCGTTCGTAACCGGGAATTCCTCGAGCACCCCGTTCACGAGCAGAGTGCTGGGCTCATTCCAGGTTGAAAACGATTCTCCCTCGGCGGCGTGAACTTCGCCGAGAGAACCTTGAATGAGTAATTGCTGGTTACTCGGCAAGGCGAACGAACTTATCGAGTGTGCAGTGATGTTTTTGTTGATGAGCACTCGAACATCAGTCGTCAGGTCTATGCCAGTTGGACCCATTGTTCGTTCGACCTGAGTAACCGCTAGGTCAGAGACGCCTCTAGTAAGGGCGACCCAGGCGTGTGTTTGATAGCAGCCGACATCCAGCAATGCTCCGCCACCCATAGAGGGGCTGAGCCGGTAGTTACCGGGCATATCTGAGGTGAAAGTGAAGGCCGTCTCAATATGGCTGATCTCGCCAATGTCGCCGTTGGTTACTAATTCGACCATGCGGATAAAGCGTGGATGCCATCGGCTCCAAACAGCCTCAACTAGTAATCGGCCATTCTGAGCGGCCACGTCAAACATGGCCTGTGTTTCACTGGCGTTTAATCCAAGGGGCTTTTCGCAAAGGACATCCTTGCCCGCCTCGAGCGCCCTCGTTACCCATTCACGATGTTGACCGTTGGACAAACTGATGTACACGGCGTCGACATGTTCGTCAGCCAAGAGTTCGTCATAGGTTGCGTGGACGCGTTCAGGTTCAAGGGCGGCGGATCGCTGCGCATCACGACTAGCGACGGCATACAAAGTCGCTCCGCGTGACGCGTGAACCGCAGGGGCCAAACCACGACTGGCAACAAACCCAGCTCCGAGGAAACCCCAATTGACGCTCACCTGTTATGACCTTCGGAGTACAGGCGCCATGGGCATGGCATTTTGTGTCGCGGACCGTTCAGCGGCTTGCATAATGGCCACGACATTACGAGATTGCAGCGCATTGACTTCCATGGGGGATCCATTATTGATGAACTCGACAATCGAGCGATGGAATTCATGTGCTTGGAGTGGTTCCAATGGTGCGACACGTGAAGTGCCATCACTGTGGTGCACGGTCAATACTGCAGGTAAGTCAGCGACCGCTGGTTCGCCGGCGGGGTCCCAATCTCCAATGATTGCCCCTTCGGTGCCCAGAACATAAAACTTTGGCTTACGCGCCGCAGCGAGGTCCGAGTGGATAAAGGTTGCCTGCTTGCCCGAATCAAATGTAATCGTGACCTCTGCGTGGTCGGCATTAGTTACGTGAGTCCACACTCGCTTGTGGTTCTGCCCACTGACGTGGGACACATCATCGGGGATGATATTCAGGATTTGATCGATGAAGTGACTGCCCCAGTCGAAAATCGCCCCACCAGAGACCTCAGCATTCGAGTGCCAATAATCACACGGCCGTGAATACCCGCCGACAAAGCTGTCGTAGTGGTACACGTCACCAATTTCACCAGACTGAATAATTTTTCGCATCGTGACAAAGTCCGCATCAAATCTGCGGTTTTGGTACACCACCAACATGAGATTTTTTTCTGCAGCTAGTGAGATCAACTCATCGCACTCATCAGCGGTGAGCGCCATGGGCTTTTCGAGGACGACGTGGATGCCACGTAGCAACGACTGCCGGGCCCATTCGAAGTGACTATTTGGGGGAGTGGAGATGACGACAAGGTCCAGTAGGCCAGAATCGAGCATCTCGCTTGCGTCCTTGAAGGCGATGGCCTGCGGGGCCAGTTCCAGTGCGGCTTTAACACGGTCTGGGTTGGTGTCGCATACAGCCGAAAGCTCGAGTCCCGCTGTTTTTTGAACGGCCTGATTGTGTTCATGTCCGATTGCACCATACGCAAGGAGGCCGACGCGAATTGTGCTTGATTCCATGGACCTGAGTTTAAGTGCGACTAAGTGTAAAAGTGCCATTTTAAAAACCCATTTTTGGCCCCGAGGACCTTGATTCGTAGCGTTGAATTTATGGCACAAACTTCTTGGGGAGTTCGATAATCTTTCGACCATGTTTGCTACCGCATGTATTCCCCTCGCTTCCACTGGTTCCAACACCACTCTTCTGACCCTGCTTTCAGCAGTGCTCATTATCGGAGGCGTAGCTGTTGTCAGATTTTCAAAAGCCCGCTCTCCCGCGGCGATCGCTCCCGGGTGAACCTGAGCGGCGGGATGCGTCCCGGCCGAATCCGCCCGGCGTCCGGTCATCTGCGTCCACAGTCCCGCCGCGAGTTGACTGCGAGCGGAGTTCGCCGTGCACACGAA
>CAIKUQ010000018.1 GCA_903830655.1 uncultured Actinomycetes bacterium
CGACAGCGCCACCATTGAGTCGTGTTCGTGAGCGAAGTTGGTTACCTTATGAATCGCCTCTTTCGAGGGTGGCAGGTCGTAGAGATAACCCTCAACGTAGGTAATTTCCGAACGAGCAATCAAATCTTGTTTGATGTCGTCCATCCGTAATTGATTAGCTGCGCCCAGGTAGGTGGCCATTGTTCGTTGTGCATCGGCAGTGACAAAAACATGACAGCGACCGGTGACGCCATCGCCTTCACGAGCAAAGGCCATGTCGAGTTCTACACCGAGGGATTTCATGTCACTAATAAATCGTTGACCGAACTCATCCTCTGCGACCTTGCCAATGAATCCACTGGTGCCCCCGAGAGCGGCGACACCCGCAATGGTGTTGGCCGCCGAGCCGCCACCCATTTCTATGGTCGGGCCCATCGCCCGGTAGACCTCGTCGAGCTGATCGTGGTTAATGAGGTTCATAGCGGCCTTGGTCAGCCCCACCTTGGCGATGGCCTCCTCGGGGTCTTTAGCCATGATGTCCAACAGGGCATTTCCTATGCCCGTAACGGCCAAACGACCGGGGGCGGGCTTGGGGCGGAGGGTCACGGGCGTTGGTGGAGAAGTCACCTTGCGAGGTTAGAAGATTTGGCTCTAGGGTTGCTGTTTATGAGTTCAACTTCTAATCCATACCGCCTCAATCGTCAGGTAGTCCCTTCGGCCTACCGAATCTTCCTCACCCCCGACCTGGAGGCTTTCTCCTTCGCCGGTCGCGTAGAGATCGATGTTGAGGTCGCCACGGCCACCAATGCGGTCACCCTGCACGCCATCGAACTAGCCCTCGGGACCGCCACAGTTACTCTCGACGGCACCACCCATACCGCCAGTTCAATCACCTTCGACGAAAAGTACGAAACGGCAACACTGCACTTCGACTCACCCCTCCCCGTGGGCACCGGAGTTCTCGAGATTGACTTTGATGGTGTCTTGAATGACCAGCTACACGGGTTCTACCGTTCCACCTACAAAGATGACAGTGGCACCAGTCACACCATCGCTACAACTCAGTTCGAGCACTCCGATGCTCGCCGAGCCTTTCCCTGCTGGGACGAGCCCTCATTTAAGGCCACCTACCAGGTGAACCTCACGGTGCCTTCGCACCTCGCGGCCTATTCCAACTCACCCGCACTCAGCGAGACCGACCTCGGCAATGGACAAAAGGCCATCGCCTATAAGCCCACGATGAAGATGTCGACCTACCTCGTGGCCTTTGTTGTTGGGCCCTTCGAGGAAACCGCCGCCCTTGACGTCGACGGTGTGCCCCTGAAAATCGTCTACCCCAAGGGTAAGGCTGGCCTGAGCGACCTGGCGATGGATTCAGGTGCGCACGCCCTTCGCTTCTTCTCCTAGTACTTCGACATTCCCTACCCCGGCGAGAAGCTGGACATGTTGGCTATTCCCGACTTTGCTTTCGGCGCCATGGAAAACCTCGGTTGCATTACCTACCGCGAAACCGCACTCTTGGTTGACCCAAAAAAGGGTTCTATCGCAGAGAAGCAGCGCGTCGCAGAGGTCGTAGCTCACGAAATTGCCCACATGTGGTTCGGTGACTTGGTGACCATGGAATGGTGGGAAGGAATTTGGTTAAACGAAGCCTTCGCGACCTTCATGCAGATTCTCTGCACCAACGCCTACAAGCCCGAGTGGAAGATGTGGGTTGGATTCGGCGTGGACCGTGACGCCGCGATGCAGATTGACGGATTGCACTCAACTCGTCCGATCGAATACGAAGTCATCTCTCCCGATGACACTCGTGGCATGTTCGACCTACTCACCTACGAAAAGGGTGGCTCGGTGCTGCGCATGCTTGAGCAGTATCTGGGTGAAGAC
>CAIKUQ010000019.1 GCA_903830655.1 uncultured Actinomycetes bacterium
CGTCGGTTCAATCCCGACAGAGGGCTCGCCAAAGCGGCGTAGCTCAGGTGGTTAGAGCACACGGCTCATAATCGTGGTGTCGCGGGTTCGACTCCCGCCGCCGCTACTAGGCAGGACCGTTGGTCCACGGCAGTACCAGTGTTGTTTAAGGAGAAATGATGGCTAAGAACGAAAAGCGAGTCCAGGTGACCCTGGCCTGCGAGGAGTGCAAGCGTCGCAATTACATCACGATGAAGAACAAGATGAACGATCGTGAACGTATTGAGATGAAAAAGTACTGCCAGTGGGAGCGACGTCACACCGTGCACAAGGAGACTCGCTAAAAAGTAGCCCCCTTCGAGGGGTGGTAGGCTTTTTCTCCCTAGTCGGGACCATGGTCAACTGTGGCTTCGACCTCTAGGGCAGTGGCTCAATTGGTAGAGCACCGGTCTCCAAAACCGGTGGTTGGGGGTTCGAGTCCCTCCTGCCCTGCGGAATTAAAAACCAACGAAACAAGAAGATTGAAATGAACCGCGAACAAAAGCGCATGATGCAGCGACAAGGACAAGCGCCCGCCGAGGGCGGTGCTTCGACACGTCGTGACGCGGCTGTCCAAGCCCAACAGCGTCGTAGCCGTGAACGCACTTCAATCAAACAGTTCTTCCGTGAAATTCGTGAGGAGATGCGTCAAGTGGCCTGGCCCACTCGCGGCGAAGTTCGCAATTACACCGGCATTGTTTTGTTCGTCTTGATCTTCATGACGCTCTTGATCTTTGGATTGGGTTACGGCTTTTCGAAGTTCGTAACCTTCTTGTACGCGAAGTAGGGATAATGAGCGATATCGACGCAACCACCGAAGAAGTACTAGAAACCGAGCTCCTCGAAGAGGTCGTCGAGGCCGAACACGACGACGTCGTTATCTTCGATGAAGCTGAGGACGAGCCCGAGATTGACTCCGCCTTCGACCGTCCAGGCCGTTGGTACATCGTGCACACCTTCGCCGGTCACGAGGCCAAGGTCATCTCTGCTCTCACCAACATCGTGAAGTCTCGCGAGCTACAGGACCAGATTTACGAAATCCACGTTCCCGAAGAGGACGTCACCGAGTTCAAGTCGGGCACCAAAAAGACCGTCTCGAAGAAGATGTTCCCGAGCTACCTGTTGATTCGCTGCGAGCCAGACCCCGAGATCTTCTACGTCATTGGTTCAACCCCGGGCGTTACTGGT
The DNA here is from genome assembly GCA_903830655.1 of uncultured Actinomycetes bacterium. Lineage (GTDB taxonomy): Bacteria > Actinomycetota > Acidimicrobiia > Acidimicrobiales > RAAP-2 > RAAP-2. The sequence goes on from CAIKUQ010000019.1 coordinate 1,207, forward strand.
TTTGTTGGTGCCGAAAAGACCAAGCCCACCGCGCTTACTCGCCGCGAAGTTGACAACATCATTCGCCCCGTTATTGAAGGTGTCGAGCAGCCCGTCGCCAAGCGTCGCGCGCCGACGCACGAATTCGAAATCAACGACACCGTCCAGATCAAGTCCGGCCCCTTTGCCACCTTCTCTGGTCACGTCGCTGAGATTAACGATGACCAAGCCAAGGTCAAGGTCTTGGTGGACATCTTTGGTCGCGAAACCCCCGTGGAGCTTGACTTCACCCAAGTTACGAAGCTTTAAGGAGAAACAGCTATGGCTAAGGCAATTACCGCAGTAGTAAAGATTCAGCTCGAAGCAGGCGGCGCCACTCCGGCTCCACCAGTAGGTACCGCGCTAGGACCCCATGGTATTCAGACCATGGAATTCTGCAAGCAGTACAACGCAGCGACCGAATCAATGAAGGGCACGGTTATCCCGGTCGAAATCTCGATCTACGACGACCGCACCTTCACCTTTATTCTGAAGACCCCACCAAC
>CAIKUQ010000020.1 GCA_903830655.1 uncultured Actinomycetes bacterium
CCCAAGGAGAGAACCGTGTTCCGGCCCACTGGCTTTAGCGACCTCGCTGGCAAGAGAGTTGGAATATTTGGTTACGGCATAGAGGGGCAGGCCGCAGCGGCTCGCCTAGCTCAGCACGCTGAGCTCGTCATTGTTGATGACGCGGCCAACATTGGACCAGAGATTCTCCAAACGAGTTTGGGCGGTCTCGAGGCACTAGCCGCGTGTGATGTGGTACTGAAGAGTCCGGGCGTTTCTCCCTACCGCAGCGATGTCGAGGAGTTAGCAAAATCGGTCATTGTGACTTCAGCACTCAACCTATGGATGAGCGAGGTTGATCGCGATCGCGTCATAGGAATTACCGGGACCAAGGGGAAGTCCACCACAACCGCACTCACTGCATTTTTCTTCAACGCCATCGGAGAAAAAGCGCACGCACTGGGAAACATCGGCGTTCCACCCTACGACCCTTCGATTGATATCTCCGAAGGGTGGCTGGTCCTAGAAATCTCAAGCTTCCAGGCTCGCGATCTTGAGAGTGCTCCATCAATCCTGGCGCTCACCTCGCTTGGTTCGGATCACCTCGACTGGCACGGTTCACTGGAGAATTATCAGCGCGACAAACTCTCCATCACTCGACTACTGCCAGCGCCGACCATTTTCTTTGCTTCGTCAATCGAAAGTTCGAAGTTTGGTGAGACAGCGACATCAGTTGAGCCAGATACTTCGGGTCTCACCGAAGTCCTTGGTCTTCTAGGTCAGCACAACCACTCAAATGTGACCCTCGCGCTTTCGGTGGTGAGCAGAGCAACGGGAGTCGACGTAAAGGATATTACGACCAAGGCCAAAGCTGTCGCCGAATCCTTCACACCACTCCCCGGTCGTCTAACGGAGATCGGGAAAGAAGAGCGTGCTGGACTCGTGACTCGGTACATTGACGATGGACTCGCGACCGCAGCCCTTCCAACCATTGCCGCGCTCTCAGTCTTTCCCGAAGGTGATTTGGCGTTAATCGCCGGCGGGTTCGACCGGGGTATTGATTACGAACCCTTAGTTGAGGTAATCGCTTCTCGCACCGCTCGCACCGTGGTCATAACTATGGGTGAAGCCGGGAGCCGAATCGGTGCCTTGGTGCACGCCGCCAACCCAGATCTTCAACTCATGCACGCGAGCGATTTGCGTAGCGCAGTTGAATTAGCACGGAGTTCGATGAATCGAGGTGGCGTAGTCCTGTTCTCGCCAGCCGCACCCAGTTTTGACCACTTTAAAAATTGGGCGGAGCGCTCGGCAGCTTTTGCGAAATATGCCAATTGCTTAATTAAATAATGTCCAGTGCGGCCAGCCAGCGGGCCTCAGCAAATTGCTTCTGATCGTCGGGTGTGTCCTCCAAGGCCTTTTCCTTGATTTCGCCTAGTAATTCGGGGGTGACTTCAAGCATTTCATTGCCCTCCTCCGAGAATCCATCTTCAAATTGATTGCGGTACATCGCGATACTCTCAGCCACCGCGTATACGGCGACGTAAATCTCGCTGGGGTCAATGTCATCGGCGAGCATTCGGTACCGAAAGACCACTTGTGCCCCGCCGAATAATTCTTGGAGGATGAAGGTCCCAATAAGGAATTCCCCACCGTGAAAGGCAATCCACGAAGTCAACTTCTCATCGACGCTCACGACCGTTGCGGCAAGTCCAGCAACCTCGAGGAAAATTCGCCCCTCCTCATCTGAAGGACTGTGTTGAATGAAGGAAACTCCAACTGATTCATTATTACATTCAACAAAAAACACCGATTCGTCTTCTTCGCTGACGCTGCCAAATTCGTCGACCAGGACCCGCTTCACCTTGGCTTCGATTCGCTCAAACTTTTCCATTATTTCTCCTATCTATACCCAATTGGGCGTCTTGCAGAACTCGCCTCACCGCTACCTGCCGTTAGTTCAGGGATGTCTTCTGCGATCAGCGTATTCAACTCGGCTTCTGTCACAAACTCA
>CAIKUQ010000021.1 GCA_903830655.1 uncultured Actinomycetes bacterium
GCGCGGTGGGTACCTATTCCAATATTGACCCCCGAGTCGAAGAGATCGTGTGCCAGCAACTGGGACTGCGCCCACTGCCCTCCACCCAGGTGATTGCTCGCGACGCCCACGCCCAAGCCCTCAACGCCATTGCGCAGTTCGGCGGGACGATTGAGCAATTTGCGCTCGAGGTTCGGCTCCTGTCACGCAGTGACGTAGGGGAGATGTCCGAATTCTTTGCCGAGGGGCAAAAAGGTTCTTCCGCCATGCCCCACAAGCGCAATCCGATTATGAGTGAACGGCTCTGTGGAATGTCACGAGTACTACGGGGCTATGCGGCAACCGGTATGGAGAATGTCGCTCTCTGGCACGAACGCGACATTTCCCACTCGAGTGCCGAGCGGATTATCTTCCCCGACGCCATCTCGCTCGTGCTCTACATGGCCCGGCGGGCTGCGCAGTTGGTTAATACCGTTGAAATCCATAGCGACCGAGCTATGAAGAACCTCCTGCAGGATTCTCACGGATCGGTCTTTTCCCAGTCACTGCTCCTGGCACTCATTTCGATGGGCGAAGAGCGCGAGTTGGCCTATCGCACCGTCCAAGAATTGAGCGCTCGAGCGCTGGAGACTAATTCGACTTTGCAAGAGTTGGCCTACGAACTAGACCTCCCCGAGGCCACCTACGACCAGGTCTTTTCGCTCAACCGCTTGTTAGCGCACCGCGAGCGGTTCCTTAGTGCGTTGACGTGGCGAGCTTAGAGGCGTCCTTCAGCTCATCAAGAATCTCGTTGGGCACATTTAAGTCACCCTGCAGTCCATATCCCAAGCGAACGTCGGCCTTAAAGGCTCCGTGGTAATCCGACCCACCAGTTGGAATCATCCCCGCGTCTCGGGTTAGCTTCACCATCAGTGAACGAGTCTCACTAGGCAGTGAGCCGTAGTGAGACTCGATACCGGCGAACCCCCGTTGCTTGAGGGAGTCAATAACTGCGGGCATCTGCTTCATGATGTTTTCGGGGGAAGGGCTTTCGAGGTAATTCAAAAAGGGGTGAGCAACACTGAAGATCGCCCCCGACCCCTTGGCGGCCTCGACGAACTCCTCGATACTTAAATCGGTTTTGGGTAAATAGGCCCTACCCGTGCTGCCGAGGTATTCAGAGAAAACACGACCCCAGGCGCCGAGCTCATCTTCGGTGCCAACTAGTTCGGGGTGCAGTTCGAACATCGCTTGGGCGAAGTGGGGGCGACCCACCGAGTCGACGCCGTGGGCTCGAGCAATGAGGTCTTCGTGGGTCAACTTCTCGAAACCCAAAGTTTGCAGCAGTTCGACGAGTTTCACGTTGCGGTTGACCCGATCTTGTCGTAGTCGAGTGAGTAACTGCTGGACCGGAGAAGTGGGATCCGTGGAGAGGAAGTACACCAAGACGTGAACACCGCGCGCGCTTAACTGTCCATCACGCATAACTGGGAACGCACTGTCGGCGAGCGAGATCTCGCAGCCGGTGATGAGCTCTAAGCCAACTTTGTCACAGGCCGCCGCCATTGACTCGTGACTGGCGGTCGTGTCGTGATCGGTGAGAGCAATTGCCGATAGACCCACCTCCGCCCCCTTCTGAGCGAGTTCTTCGGGGGTTTCCGAACCGTCAGAAAAGGTGGAGTGGGAATGGAGGTCAATCACGCCACTAAGAGTAGCGAGTGGGTGTCAGGTCTCGGCGTCCTTTCATTGAACTACACCAGTTGGGCAAATTGGCGTGCGAGACTAGAGACCATGGCCAGCGACCGCGAAATTGTTAAAGAGCACCTTCTGAATCACTCGGTTCGCCGAGGTGACTTCACACTCAAGTCCGGACGTAGGTCGAGCTGGTTCATTGACTCGAAGCAAACCATCTGTGCCCCTAAATCAATGTTGAGCGTGGCGCGGTTGGTACTGGCCGAAATTCCCGCTGAGGCCACCGCTATCGGAGGTCTCACCATGGGCGCCGACGGCGTGAGTTTCATCACGGCCGGGGTGGCCGCGAGTGAGGGCCGATCCCTGCGCGCCTTTAGCGTCCGCAAAGAGACCAAGGACCACGGAGCGGGTGGTCGCATAGCGGGCTCCCTCTTACCCGGCGACAAGGTAGTCATCACCGAAGACACGGTGACGCGTGGGACGAGTCTGATGGAAGCGGCATATGTCGCCAAGGAATTTGGTTGCGAAGTAGTTGGTCTCATCGCGGTGGTGGATCGCGGTGGAACGGTCTCGGCGATGGCCGCCCAAGAGGGCTGGACCTTTCGCGCACTCTTTAGCGCCCCCGATCTCGGATTCGAGTACGAAGGGGCGTAAAGGTTAAAAGCGCCCCGAAGGGCGCTTTTTGGTGGTCGAGACCGGCGTCGATCCGGTGACCCCACGCTTTTCAGGCGTGTGCTCTACCAACTGAGCTACTCGACCAAACCTCGTCGCCAATTACGGCGCCGAGCGGACCTGACGGGATTTGAACCCGCGACCTCCGCCTTGACAGGGCGGCGTGCACTCC
>CAIKUQ010000022.1 GCA_903830655.1 uncultured Actinomycetes bacterium
ACCTGGATCGGAAACGGCAACAACGTCGGGCCGACCTCGGCCTACTTGGACCCCAACCAATACAAGACAGTTGCTAACGCGGCTTCGATTGCGAATCACCAGGCCAACAAGTGTGCAGAAGTTTGGTACACCATGGCTGCGTACGCTGAAGACACCACTAATTGGGCTGACACCACCACCACCACCGGCGCCTTGTTCGCTCACACCGACGGTGCTTTCAAGTTGAGCACCTTCGACGCTGCTGGCGGCAATTACTCACTCGTCCAGTCGTCGACCTACGGTGGTCCTCGTGCCGCTAAGTCGCCAACCGAGATTAACTTCATCGACTGCCACTCAGTGACTGGTGACTGCCAGACCGCTCTGTCGACTGGTCAAGTGTCGATTGGTAGCATTCCCTCGTCCCAAATGGCCAACATCACCAACCTGTCACAGGCCCCAACCGCTCACGCGCACATGGCGCTCCCTGCGGGTTACAAGCGTACGGTTAGCTACAGCTGGGCAGTTGGTTATTCCTGGATGAACCAGCGGTCGACCAACACCGGTGCTTCCGAAGATGGAACGGTTGGTCCTAACGACTCCACCTCACGTGGTGCGTTGCTCGCTCAGAACTACATTCGCGTAGTGCTGAACGATACCTACCCATCGGCGTCAATCGTCAAGACTCAGTACCGTGGTTACGCGTACGCGACGTTTGGCCCGATTCCTCCATACCCGGTTAACAGCTACACAACTGTTCAGTCCACCCCCTTCAAGGCTTCGAACATTGCTGGGATTATGAAGGCCCACGGCTGGGCTAAGCAGGGAGGCGTTTGGACGTGCACCAAGGGCGGCTCGGCCGCAGGTCACTGTGGAGCTGGCATTGCTGTTGGCGCCAAGATGATCTTCAAGGTCGACGGCACCTCAGCGGGTAATGCAATCGGTACCTCCGCTGACCTGACTTGGGGCGGTTCCGCCGCTAAGAACGGTGTTGACCTCAAGTTCACTGAAGCAGGCTTTGGCACCGTTATCGGACAAGACACAACCGGTGGCCACAACTGGGACCTGTACACCGGTTCAGGCTGGATCTACGCCCCAGGCTTCGAGCCAACTGGTGAGCCTTTGTTCCTTACCGGTGCTGCTTCGAACGCAGGCAGCTTCTCTAGTCCACTGATCAACCGCGACATCGTTGGCACAATCAACGGAACGGTTTCACTGGACAAGTATGAGCGCGACTACCTCGCCAATCCCCCTGCGGTCGGAAACGTGTGGACCGTCGGCATCATTGCCTACTCACACCACATTGGTGGTTACGTACCCCAGGCCTCAGGCATGGGAACCCCAGAACTCTGGCACTACGTCGCCTAAGTTTTACTGAGAAGTAAAGTAAGAACGCCCCGACCTTGCGGTCGGGGCGTTCTGCTTTTTTGCTAGCCTTACTTCGTGTTTTCGTACCTCGCTAGACGACTATTCCAAGGCTCAATTGTCTTAATTTTGGTGATCCTATTCACCTTTTTGCTTGAGCACATGGTCCCCGGTGGCCCCGCTGTCGTAGCGCTGGGAAGCCGAGCAAATCCCAAGAGCATTTACCTCTATAACAAGACTCACGGGCTTTTGTCTCCGGTCATTGTTCAGTTCTTTAATTACCTCAAGCAAGTATTGACCTTCCACCTGGGAACATCCATTACCTACTCGGCACCGGTGTGGACCCTCATACGCAGTGCGCTGAGCCACACTGTGGTGTTAGTGACCGTAGCGCTCGTTCTTCAGTTCGTTATTGCTATTCCCTTAGGCGCATTTCAGGCACAGCGTCGAAACTCGCGATTTGACTACATCGCCACGGGCACCACTTTCGTTCTGTACTCAATCCCCGTCTTCTTGATTGGTGAGTTCATGATTACACTCTTCGCCATTCAGCTCCATTGGCTACCTGGCCTTGTATCCCAGACCGCCAGCGCCTGGGCTGTCTTCACCTCTCCATTGCAATTCCTTATGCCGATTTTCACCCTGACCTTCCTCGGCATAGGTGGCCTAAGCCGATATCAGCGCTCTTCCATGGTCGAAGTATTGGCGCAGGACTACATTCGCACTGCGCGTGCCAAGGGGCTCTCGGAGCGTCTGGTCGTCCGCCGCCACGCGCTGCGAAACTCAGTACTGCCTATCATCACAATCATCGGATTGAGCTTGCCCGCTCTCGTCGGTGGTGCCCTGATTACCGAGTATCTCTTCGATATCCCCGGCATGGGTTCCTTGACACTGCAGGCAGCGACCACCCAAGACATGCCCGTCGTTGTGGGCACCACGATTGTGGCCACTGCCTTCACCATCGTCGGGTCAATTGTGGCGGATTTGCTGTACGCCGTCGCTGACCCCCGCATCAGGACTCAAGGACGCTAAGGAGTACCCGTGGAAACTACGAATAACCCATCTGAAGCCGCCGTGGACACCACTAGTGCCGGAGAAAGCACCGCCGTAGGAGGTGTCTACACCCTCGTCTGGCGCACCTTTAAAGAGAGCCGTCCAGCCATCATCAGCCTCTGCGTCTTTATCTTCTTCCTGCTCTTTAGCTTCGTTGGCCCCTACCTCTACGTGAGCAACCAGACGAACGGCTTTATTGCTGGTTCTCAGACAATCAATGGCATGGCCGCGGCAAACTTCCCTTGGTTCCACTCCTGGCAGATGATTCTTGGTGGTGACCCCTCCGGCTTCGACATCGTCGGGCGTTTGATGGTGGGTGGGAGAACTGCGCTGACCGTGGGAATCCTCTCGGGGCTCATTTCAACTTTCGTAGGAGCGGCGTGGGGAGCCATTGCGGGATTCCGGGGCAAGACTCTCGACTCAGTCATGATGCGGTTCGTCGACATTGGGTTATCCGTACCCGGTATTTTCTTGTTGATCGTTATCGTCGTCCTCTTTAAGAGTTCTTCGACCACCGTTACTCTGACCTTGGGATTGACCTCTTGGTTTGGTTCTGCTCGATTGATCCGCGGTGAGACTTTGAGCCTAAAGTCACGTGAATTCGTGTCCGCGGTGCGCGTACTTGGTGGCTCCGATCGCCGTATCATCTTCCGTCACATCTTGCCTAACACCGTGGGAACAATGGTCGTTATAGGCACCTTCGCCGTAGCTGACTCAATCTTGGCGTTGGCCGGTTTGGGTTTTATTGGACTTGGTATTCCACTCCCCAACACCGACTGGGGTTCGATGTTGCAGAACGCCGTGCAGTACGCACCCGACGGCTACTGGTGGGACATCTTCCCCGCCGCCATATGCATTATTCTTGTGGTGATGTCGCTCAACTACATGGGTGACGCATTGCGTGATGGCTTCGAAGTACGGCTTCAGAAGCGCTAAACCTTAACTACCAGGACCCAGCCAGGCCCGCCTTACGTTCTTTCTCCTTAAGCGCGAATGCTTACTGGTTGACGCAGGGGGAAGTGGCAGGCTGCACGGTGGTTGTTGCCGTACTCGAGCATCGCGGGCTCCTCGATCGCACAGATCTCTTGAGCCTGGGGGCACCGGGTGCGGAATCGGCATCCAGATGGAGGATCTATCGAAGATGGTAGTTCGCCACTGATGACCGTCTTGGCACCCTTCTCCTCACCCGGTACCGCGTCAAGCAGACCTCGGGTGTAGGGGTGAACTGGGCTCTTGTAAATCTCAGCCGAGGGTCCTACCTCAACAATTTTGCCTAGGTACATCACGCCGACGTTGTCAGCCATGTATCGAATAACGCCAAGATCGTGGCTAATCATAACGAGTGATAAATTGAGGTCCGCCTGCAGGTCCTTTATCAAGTTCAAAATCTGCGCTTGAATCGACACGTCGAGAGCGCTCACTGGCTCGTCGGCAATGAGGAGCTTGGGCTTGAGGGCCAAGGCCCGCGCGAGGCCAATACGCTGACGCTGACCACCCGAAAACTCGTGGGGGTAGCGGAGCGCCGCCGACGGAGCCAGGCCAACCTGCTCGAGGAGGAGCGATACCTTCTCCTTACGCTCTGCGACGCTTCCCTCTCGATGAATCTTGAAGGGTTCCGCCAAGATTGATCCCACAGTCTGTCGAGGGTCCAAGCTGGAGTAGGGGTCCTGGAACATCATTTGAATATTGCGACGAGCCTGCCGGCGGCTCGGCCCCTTTAGACCTGAAATTTCTTGGCCCTCGTACTTTAGGGATCCACTGGTTGGTATCTCAAGTCCAGTGATGAGTTTTCCGGTCGTGGTCTTGCCACAACCCGACTCACCAACGAGTCCAAAGGACTCGCCTTCGGCGATGGAGAAGGAAATTTGACTCACCGCATTCACCTTGGCCACCACGCGACGCCCGAAGCCATTCGATCGAACGGGGTACAGCATCTCGAGTTGGTCCACTTCAAGGAGAACCTTTGCGGAAGCAAACTCGCGCTTCTTATTTTCAATGCGAACAGCGGTTGCTTCGCCGCGACCCTTGACGGGGAAGAAACAGGCAAATTCGTGCCCATTCTGGCCCTCGCTATCGATGGCGGGTTCGTTCAAGCGGCATTTGTCCTGCACCGAGGGGCACCGGTCGGCAAAGCGGCAACCGATAATTTCCAGCGAGAGATCTGGCGGAAGGCCCGCGATTGATTGCAGGCGGTACTCGACGTCGTCCATCTTCGGAACTGCGTTCAAGAGTGCCTGGGTGTAGGGGTGACGCATGTCCTCGAAGATCGTCTTGGTGACCGCTGCCTCAGCCTTCTTACCGGCATACATGACGACCACTCGGTCGGTGCGACCGGCAATAACGCCCATGTCGTGAGTAATAAGAAGTACCGCCATCTTGAGCTCTTTGCGCAAGCGATCAATCAGGTCCAAAATCTGAGCCTGAATAGTGACGTCTAGTGCCGTTGTCGGCTCGTCCGCGATGAGCACCTTGGGCTCACACACGAGAGCCATGGCGATAATCACCCGTTGCCGAAGGCCACCGGAGAGTTCGTGGGGATATTGGTTTATTCGCTCTTCGGGACGAGGCATTTCAACGAGCTTGAGCACTTCAATGGCACGCTTCAGTCCTTCTTCGTTCGAGACCCCTTTGTGGAGCACATACCCTTCGGCAATCTGTCGACCGATGGTCATCGTGGGGTTCAATGATGTCATCGGGTCCTGAGGAATAAAGGCGACTTGATTCCCACGCACCTTTTGCATCGCCTCTTCAGTCAACGTCGCGAGGTTCACCCCTTCGAGCTCGATACTGCCGCCAATAATGTGCCCAGTAGTAGGCAACAGACGCATGATGGAGGTGCCGATGGTGGTCTTGCCACAGCCGGACTCACCCACCAGGCCGACGCATTCGCCGGCCGCGATTTCGAAACTGACGCCGTCAACGGCGACCACATTTGCGGTGCGCATACGGAATTCCGTGCGCAAATCCTTGACTGACAAGACGGTAGACATAGGGAAAATCCTACTACCGGCTGGGGATTTACCTAATTACCCAAAAAATAGGCCCATCAACGGGTTGCCTCGACTGGGTATATCTACGGTTCGGGTTTGTGGTCCCTAGCGTCGAGCTCGGCGTCTAGCCCTGGCGACCTCTTGCGTGAGGACTATTCCAGAAGCAACAAATAGCCCCGAAGCGACCAGAATCGAACCGGCATTGAAGCCCGTATGGGCCAAAGCCCCCGATCCGGTTGTTGTGGTCGTTGTAGCCGAAGTCGTAGTGGTCACCTCAGAGGTGGTAGTGGTGGTCGCCTCAAGGGTCGTAGTAGTGGTCGGCGGAGCCAATGTTGAGGTTGTCGTTACAGCATTGGCGCTGCCGTCGTAGGTGGAAATCTGAAAAATGGCCTGGTTATTACCCGAGGCCGAGTCGACGCCCGACATAAAGAATTGCGAACCAACCAAGCAGAGTCCCCAAATACCACCCTGGCCCGCATCGGTCACTGGATTCAAATACTCCGATGGTGTTGAACTCCCAGTAGGGATGGACAACAATCGGTTGGAGTAATCCCCGACAAAAACATTCCCCGAAGAGTCGGCCGCAACATCAACGGGAATAAAAGTGCTGTCGCTCGAGGTATCAACCCACAGAGCAGGGTTGGTGTACGGGCCAGCGAGGGTGTCTAGGCGATAGACGCCGGAAAGGGATCCCCCGTTAAAGTTCGCGTCATCCGCTACGAGCAAGTAGTTACCGTCAGCCGCAATACCTTGGGCGCCCGGAGCCGCCAACCCCGTCGCGAAGGTCGACAGGCTCGAGGTGGGTAGTCCCGTAGTGAGCCCTACCGGCACCGAATAAACGGTCCCGTCGAAGAAATTCGAAAGGTAGAGATTCGCACCGATTGCGGCAATGAACATCACTGATGAAACCCCTACGGCATAATCGATTGCGTTGGTGTTAGAGGGTGAGCCTGCGGGGAATTTATAAATATGAGAGTCACTGGCGTAGACGAAGATGTCACCCGTGCTGTCAATCGTCAAGGTCTTAGGGTCAGCATTGTTCATATTGGCTGAGGTGGCAAAAACACTTGATACTGAAGGGTCACTGACCGAGACCTCAACGACTGCGCCCGCCCCCGCGACTGTGCCGACTATAAAGAGGTTTCCCTGGCCATCGGTGGCCATGGAATTATTCTGTCCCGCAACGAAGCCACCGGCTATCGACGTTCCCGAAAAGAACAACGTCACATTCGCACTGGCCGAAGCGGTAAAGGAGGTGGCCGCCAGCACTACCGCGGTAGCCATACCTAGGCCGGCCAACTTTAATCGGAGATTTTTAACCACGTAAATCCATTTCTTACCAAAGAAGAGTGCGAAGGAATAGGCAAAATAATACCCTGCGAAACACCAGCTCGCGACCTCACGACCCGCGCGGTGGCCTGCTGTTATTTAACGCGCCGGCGGGCTCTCGAAACCTCTCGCATCATGACCAGGCCCGAAACGCCGAACACTCCTGCGGCAAGGATCAACAAGCCCGAGCCAATACCCGTATGAGCCAGCGTCTTTTCGTCAATTGCGGTCGTGGTTGTCACTTGCCCCGCCACCGTGGTGGTCGTGGTGGGCAGAGTGGTTGAAGGCGTGGTGGAGCCGTCGTAGGTGGCCAGGGTGTAGATGGACTCATTGCCGCCGCCCGCAGAGTCGATGGCCGAAAGGAAGACCTGTGAACCAGCGATCAAGATTCCTTGGGCTCCGACATTTCCGGCGTCGGTGACGGGGCTCAAGTAGAGCGAGAAGGTTGCGCTATTTGAGGGGACGGTGTAGAGGCGGTTCGCGTAGTCCACGATGAAGATGTTGCCCGAGCCATCCGCCGCAACATCAACTGGCGCCAAGGTTGGATCACTCGACATGTCCACCCACATGGCCGGGTTCGCGTAGGGGCCCTGGGTGGTGTCTAGTTGGTAAATACCAGAGGCGGGGTAATTATCATCCGAGACCAGAAGGAAGTTGCCGTTGGCAGAAATGCCTTGCACACCTGGTGCGGCGAGCCCGGTGGCGAAGGTGGTGAGACTCGAGGTGGGTAGCCCCGAGCTCAGGCCCGTTGGGACTGAGTACACCGAACCATCGTCGTAGCGCGCCGCGTACAGGTCCGAGCCAACCACGGCGATAAAGGTGGGAACTTGAGGGAGAGGAAGTACCGCGTACTCGGTGGCGTTGGTATTCGCGCTTGACCCAGAAGGGAACTCGTAGATGCTGTTGTCGCTGGTGTAGACAAAAATGTCGTCCGAACTGTCGATAGCGATGGTCTGTGGCGTGGCGCCAGAAAGATTTGCGGTGGTGGCGAATATGGTCGCCGAGGCGGAGCCGTCGGTGGGCATTTCCACGATGGCGCCTGATCCGTTGATTGCTCCCACGACAAAAAGGTTGCCCTGACTATCAACAGCCATGGCGTTACTGTTGCCCGCGACAAACCCGCCGGTGATGCTTCCACCATCTAAGAAGAGTGAGACATTGGGGCTAGCCCCCGCTGCTAGGGGGTTGGTGGCCAGCAGTAGGCCGGCGACGGCCAGTCCAATTCCTGCTGTTTTGACGAGTGACTTCGTAGCCATGCTAAAACTCCCTGCGCATTCCGCGCGTGCGGAAAAACGTAGAAAACATTACCCCCGCAGGGCCAAATCCCACGAATCGTGGAAATTTGGGACCTTTAGGAATTCTCTCGGGGGGATTAGGCCCGTTCCTGGCTGTCCTGGTCTGCCGTTTTGACGCCCTCAAAGAACTCGCCTTTTTCTACTCGGCGACCCGAACTGCGCTTCATGCGGTTCTGGGTGGTCCCCGTCGAGAGGTCCCGGAAAGCCAGGGCGGTGCCCCGAGCGTCAGCTCGGAAGTTTGAGGTGGAGTCCCTTTCGAACCCACTTTGCCGTCCCGCGTCATAGGCATCTTGGTTCGCACCCATGTAGACGAAGGCCCATCCGTCATCATCTTGCTTGCGCTGGATCAACTGGAAGATCCCCTCGCGGGTGTATTCACGACTTGAGTTTTCGTAACCATCAGTAAAGGTGATGAAGATCACCTCGGGCTTAAATTTGCCCTCCGCCTGGATCTGCTCGACCCAAATATTGGCGTCGGTAATGAGGTGTCCCATGGCGTCATACAACGGTGTACCGCCACGGGGTTGGTAGTTCTCACGTGAAAGCTTCGGTACATCTTTCATGAAAGTACTGGCAAACATCACTTCGTGGGGGCCCTGAGTGTCGAACTGGACCAGAGTCATCTGGGCTTCATCGGGGCCATCGACTTGGCTTTCCACGTAGGAGTTGAATCCGCCAATGACGTCGTTGGCGATGTCCCCCATTGACCCCGACCGGTCTAAGAGGAAGAAGATATGCGTGGTGGTGGGTGCTTGTTTGGTCTTGGTGCTCATTGGTTGTTTCCTTTCTGTGGGGGACGAAGTCCCCGGGCTAGTACTAAGCGGATGGTGTCGCTCATTGATAAACCTTGTTCGTTTCCAACTTCGGCGAGCTGTTCTAACAGTTCAGGCGCCAGGCGCAGGCTGATTAACTCTGAACCGGTACCAGACACTTTGCGGTTGGCCTGCTTGAATCGCTGAGATGGGGTTGAAGTACTCTTTTCGCTCATGTCATACATTGTATTACAGTTGTATGACATTTGTCAAGAGGCCCTCAACTTCTTACGTTTGGAGTATGCCCGGGGGCTGTGACATGGAAAAGACCGGCTCGACAGCACTAACCTTGAGACCTCTGGCGGGCGTAGTTCAGCGGCAGAACATCAGCTTCCCAAGCTGAGAACGCGGGTTCGATTCCCGTCGCCCGCTCTCAAGCCAAC
>CAIKUQ010000023.1 GCA_903830655.1 uncultured Actinomycetes bacterium
ACCCGATCCAGAAACACTCTTTCGTGAAGTAATCCCTTTCGTTGATAAGAACGATGGCGTGCTCGTGATTGATGACTCAACACTCGACAAGATCTACTCCAAGAAGATCCAGCCTGTTCACTCGCAATGGTCAGGAAAACATAAAGCAGTGGTACGCGGCATAAACCTTATTAGCCTGGTCTGGACGGACGGCGATCGGTCGCGGTAGGGAACGCCCTTTCGGGCGTCCCCCCGCACAGATCCGTGCTGGCGGGATTACCGCACACGGCTCCTACTTCGGGTGTTTGGCGTAGAATCGTTCGTTGGGATACGGGTGCAAGATCTGGACCTTCGGGAGCCAGAGATCGACAATCGCGGCAAACCGGTGCCACGTCATACGGTTGCGTTGACTGCGACGCCGAAGCGCCTTCAGCCAGTTGCGAGCCGTTAACGTGCGGAATGTCGCCAGGCACTCAGTGTTGCCCGGTACTCCGTGGTAGGTGTAGTAGCCACGTAATACGCGAAGTAGCCACAGACCTTGGTCGGGTATGGGGTCGTGATGCTGCCGAAACAGCCGTTCCTTCACCTCTTTGACCTTGGCGCGTAGTCGCTTCGCCGCCGTCTTTCGCTTCACGATGAAGCCACGACTCTGACGCTTTCGACCACAGATGTGGGTGAAGCCCAGGAACGTGAACGTCTCCGGCTTGCCATCCCCTCGCTTCTGTCGGTTCTCAGCGGCGAACCGCCCGAATTCGATCAGTCGCGTCTTATCGGGGTGCAAAGCCAGGCCAAACTTCTGCATGCGTCCGCCAAGTTCTTGGAGGAAGCGTTCGGCATCGGAGCGATACTGGAATCCGACGACAAAATCATCGGCGTAACGAACGATGATCAGGTCGCCCGTGGCGATTTCGGTTCGCCACTGCTTGGTCCACAGGTCAAGTACGTAGTGAAGGTACACGTTCGCCAGCAGCGGTGAAATCACCGCACCCTGAGGCGTACCGACTTCCGTTTTCGACCACTGGCCGTCCTCGGATACCCCAGCCTTGAGCCATTTCTGGATCAAGCGGAGCACTCTTCGGTCGGCAATCCGGTGCTCAAGGAACTTGATGAGCCAACCATGGTCGATGGCGTCGAAAAATCCACGGATGTCTGCATCGAGCACCCAGTTTACCTTCTTCCCCATGAGCCCCACCCAGAGCGCATCCAACGCATCATGCGCGCCACGCTTCGGCCGAAAACCGTAGGAGAATCAATCCCTGAAAGTCGACCTCGTAGATCTCGTTGAGTACCGACACCACGGCCTGTTGGACGATCTTGTCCTCCAGGGCCGCGATCCCCAACGGGCGTTTCTGACCGTCGGCCTTCGGAATGAAGGTCCGGCGTGAAGGTTGTGCCCGGTAGGTACCCAGATGAACCCGCCGATGAAGGTCGGAGATCCGAGCCTCAAGATCGGTTCCGTACTGCTCCCAGGTGACGCCATCAATTCCAGGAGCCGCATGGCGCTTGAGCGCATAGAAGCTATCCCGTAGCAGATCGACCGTCACATGGTGCAGCAGGGCGGTAAACTGTGCACGCCGATCTCGGCGTGCCACTTCTCGCACACGGTGCAAGGCGAACGACGCATCGGTCCGGCTCTGCGTCCGGGATGCGGCCTCCTGCAACGTGTTTCCCTCTGTCGACCGCCTTCCCTCCACCACCTCCGCAGGCCGGGTTTCCCCGTCGTTGTTCGGCAGCTTCTCAGGTACTACGCAGTCGTCCGACTTCCCGAGGGCGTGCATGTCGGAATTCTGGTCGATGACCTTCCCCGACCGATCCACCCTACCATCTGGGGTGGATGCCCTTGGGATCTCCCGTTTCCCGTGCAAAGAGTTTCCACGTGTGCGCAGGCTCTCCGGCTGCGCGGGGTCCGCCAGCGGCTTGCCGGTAGCGCCGCCTTTGGTGTTGCCTTCCGCATAAGATAACAGCATCGGCACCCCGGAAAGCTTGATTTCGCAGCTCAATGGCTGGCCCGCGTGTGCCCCTGTCAACGCTTCGCCAACAACCTTACGGCCGCCGACGCATGACTCGGGGTCAGGATGACTGGCTAGGTCTTTCCCGTACGACTCTTTCATTCGCAACTCTCTGCCGGTTTTCAACGGCGCACTATCTTCCCAGTCGACTACCGGATCTACGACAGACCAAACGATGGCCTCACCAAGAACGACCACTTTCAGAACCTTCTCAACACCGCTCAGCAGAGGGGTTTCAAGCCTCGAGCCGTACTCTTTGATAGTTGGTATGCGAGCCTTGAAAATCTCAAGCAGATCCGTGGATTTGGCTGGATTTTCTTGACCCGCCTCAAGTCGAACCGAAAGGTCGACTTGAACCGCGGTGGGTATCAACCTGTGGAAAAGGTTGCGATTGCGGAAACGGAAACCATCGTTCACCTGGAGGGTTTCGGGTCGATTCGAGTGTTCAGGGTGGTCTCCAAAGACGGAGACGTTGCGCACTGGGCGACCAATGATCTAACGATGAACGAGATGGTGCGTCTGGAACTAGCGGAATACAGTTGGTCCATCGAG
>CAIKUQ010000024.1 GCA_903830655.1 uncultured Actinomycetes bacterium
CAGTCCGTGGGCCTACTTTTTTCGATCGACTATTCGCAAATGGTTCACGGCGGACACGCAGACAAGGCGCATCCTCTTCGGTTGCTCGGGCTCAAAGGGACAAACCGTAAAGTCGCCAAAGTACTCCGAGTCAAAGTTCGTTGGTTGAGGGATCTCAAGCGGCAGTAATTCATAGCCGTTTGGTCCAAATCTTCCTTCACTGACCCCGAGCAAGCGTTTCGTTCCAGTAACCGAGATCCGATAGGTGGGAGTGCCATTCCATGAGCTCAGGCGTCCATGGACCGTGAAGCATGGCGCAACGAGTCGCTCATCCGTCGCGCAGCTTTTGGGCACGGTTGCGGACTCAGCGAGCGGCCCTAACGCCGTGAGGCTAAGAATCATCAGGCGGATCCAAAGTTGCATTGACATGATCCTCATCCGTGATTGAGCGCTGGAATCTGGCAATTCGAAGTGTCTAACTGGTCATCTTTCTGAGTCGTGAGATAACCAGCGGCACGCGTTTTGCATCGGTAAGTAGTCCGGGTAGATAATTCTCTAAGCTCGGGCGTGAGAGCAGTGCCCTCAGTTGTTGCTTGACATAGGATTTAAGAGACTCCGATTCTCTCGCTAATTCCTCGGCGAGTGAGGACCTGCCATCAACGATAGTGAGAATGTCCTCTAAATCGTGGCTTGAAGCGATATCGCTATTTCCTCGACTATTGAACGCTTCCAGCTTGGTTGCAACGAAGCAGACTGCCGAGATCAAGCGGATATTGATGTCATCATTCAGTTGCATTCTGACTGACGTTTTTACTGCCTCGGGATACCAGACGTTTGCAAAGCCTAGCACCTGAGGATGAGTAGGCATCAGGTCAAAAAGAACGCCGGTGTTCGCGTGTTTCCACCGGCAAATGACCTCACTATTGGTGTCCTTCGTGAATCCTCGTCCTTCTAGGCGCTTTTCGACTTGGTAATACTGAATGAGAGTTGCAGCCTCTACGACGGCATCGACATCTTTCGTTGCACGAATGCCTTCGGACAGGGGATCTGTGATGAGTAATCCAGCTACGCTGCCGCCAACAAAAACGATCTCTTCACGTAAGGTACCGAGAGCATCAGCGATGAGCAGCAAGTATTCTCTGTTGGGATCGTCAGTCCTCACGCGATTCTCCAAGGCGTTCGGCAAGTAACTGCTGGGCCAGTGCTCGTTCGCGACTGCGGCCAGTGCGTAACGCATCAAGCAGGGCTAAGAACTCATGTAGAACGGAGTCTGCGAGAACAGCTTGCGGAACGTATCGATAGAGGGGCTCGACGGAGGGCCCTCGTGCGCTACCTTCGGGATGCGGCCATACCGGCGCTTCCTCCGGCGAGGCACTGATGTGATTGGAGAGGGGGAGGGCGCCGAAGGAGGTTGGGACACCGCGTCGCATAGCGCCCAGTTTGGCCGGAAAGGCGTACCGAACACCGTGCACAGCGAACTCTAGCAGGGCCTCTCGCTTTACCTGCCAGTCGCCTCGGCCATTCGATACGGCCAGACCGGATGCGACGACTCGCTTGACGCTGCGGTGAACTTGAGAGGCGCTCAGGCCTAATGCCGCACCCAGGGATGCGTACGTCCAGGGCAAGGCTGGGTGGGCGGTTCTCTTCAAGAGCACCAGAAGATCTTGAGGCTTGAGTTCCACTGTTATTCCATATTCCTGAATATGGAATGTACGTTCTTCGACTGTTTTTTTCAAGCCCCATGTAGCGCTCCCTCAGCCTCGGGTCCGCATTTGATTTGGGGATGTACCGGCTTTAGTGCCTGGAACAGGTTCTTGATTCTCGACCGGCCTAGCCGCCACAAACGAAAATCTATTCGAGTCAATGGCATACAAACACTTATCGGGCCCCCGCTACCAACTCACTCGGTGAGATTGAATGGCCCGCGAACGCCGGCTTTTTGTTTCCAGGTCCTGATGTTGGTCACGTTGATTAGGGGAGTGCCTCCCCTTGATACGGCAAGATCGACTCCAAAGATTTCGCTGCCCCATCTTCTGCGCACTGCAAGTCGTAGTTTGCCTGCAGGTTGACCCAACTGCGCACGTCGGTCTTGAAGTATCGAGCGAGACGCAGAGCAGTGTCTGCAGTAATTCCGCGTCGCTCCCGCACGATTTCATTGATGCGAGCGGGTGTGACTTTCAAAGCACGCGCCAGTGCCGAGCTTGAGAGTCCGAGCGGAACCATGAATTCCTCGCGGAGAATCTCTCCGGGATGGATAGGTTTAAGTTTGAGGGTCACCATTGCTATCTCAGTGGTAGTCGACGATCTCTACATCCGTTGGGCCAATGTTGGTCCAAATGAAGCACAGTCGCCATTGTTGATTGATCCGAATGCTGTGTTGGCCCTGACGATCACCTCGAAGAGCCTCAAGGCGGTTGCCAGGCGGGATGCGCATAAAATCCAAGCTTGCAGCGGCATCCAGTTGTGCCAATTTGCGTCGTGCAATTTGTTCGATGTGCGCGAAGTGCCTTACGCGCTGTCTCGCATAAAGTGAAGCGGTGTTCTTGCACTTAAACGAAACTATTGCCATTAAAATATCGTATATCGATAACCGATAAAATACAATAGCCGAGAGGGCGCGGATAGACCGTTCTGGCCTGTTTGGGTTACGGCGACTGCATCACGAACGAATTCGGCGGTTATCGTGGAATTCCCCCGTGATGCACCACAGGCAGGCAGGATCTCGCAGTCGCGACTGTAGCCAACCCCATGGGCTGTCTAGTGTAGTTTGGCTATCCCAGAAAGAAGCGGATTACCGGAGGAAGTCTCTGGAGCCCGATGGTGAAGCAGTATTGGATGGAGCCGTAGCGGACCCCCGTTACCAACCCACGCGGTGAGACTGCATGGTCCGCGAAAGCGGGCTTTTTTGATTCTAAGACATGTAGGCACCGTGTAAGCAGTTCGAGTACTACATGCGTCATCGCGCGCGTTTTGCCCAAAGCCGCAGCGCCGCGCTGGCCGCGATCCGAATAAAGACGCCAACTGGCCTCAAATGATTTTTTGGCGCACCGATCCAATCTTGCCAAAGCCCGTCTGGTCGTCATTCCAATTGAATTTGCGGAGCTCACGGTCGTGCCCGTCTGGCCATGTATTATCTTTCCGACTGCAAACTAGGGAGGGCATGAAATGGCGCATTCGATTGGTCGATCCATTATCGGGGTCCTGCTTCTGTCTAATGCAGGAGGCCCTGCAATTGCCGTAGAACCGAAGTCACCGACACCAACCAGCGAGCCAACATCGTGCTATCGCATGGTTGGTGGTGTCGACTCGGAAATGACGGTTGGCCTTGCTGTGGAACTGTGCGCTGGCACCACGAACGCAAAGGCAACGATCACGTGTTATGCCCTTGCGTTTGTCAACAAGGAGTCGGGCGGTCTCGGTCTCAATCGCGGGCTGGCAGTGTCGCTGTGCAGGGCCGGAGGTGGTTCTAATCGGCAGTGAGCTGACCTTTTTTCTCTCTGACTCTCATAGTCTCTGTTTAGGCTGTTCAGTGACGCACTCGTGCAGCGAACCCGTCCAAATGCTGAATAGGCAGAAAGCGACTGTTCA
The DNA here is from genome assembly GCA_903830655.1 of uncultured Actinomycetes bacterium. Lineage (GTDB taxonomy): Bacteria > Actinomycetota > Acidimicrobiia > Acidimicrobiales > RAAP-2 > RAAP-2. Next base: position 3,568 of record CAIKUQ010000024.1, read on the forward strand.
AGGGGCAGCTGATCCGCGATACGTTCGTGGCCGCATTTCCCTCTCAGCATGTGCGACAGAACACGCTGATCGCGGTCAATGCGATTTTTTTTCCACGACCAAGAAAGTGCTGATTTGCGTATTTAAGAACTCGGCATCTTGCGGATTGCTCGCCGCGCCAGCGGTATGCCCCCACACCGAGGGGATCGGTTTGAACAGAAGATTCGGAATAGATGCCGCCTCAACTTTTGCATCCTCAATCGGGAAATAGAGGTCGGTTGCCGATGGCATGTAGAGAACGCGGGCGCGTATCGATCGGAGTGCACGATGGACGTCTCCATCAAAATCCGGGGTCGTTCCAACGTCGTGCTGCTCCCAAGTGCGCATCTGCAGAATCAGATCGTTTGCGTCCGCTCCAGGAATGAAGTCGTGCCGATACTGG
>CAIKUQ010000025.1 GCA_903830655.1 uncultured Actinomycetes bacterium
TACTACGAACAAGTGTTCGTATGGTGGATTTCTTGGAAAATATTTCCTTGAAATAGTCGGGTTTTAGCCCCCGAAGTGTTGTCGCAAGGCGTTCAGGGCACCAATGGCCGCATAGTTGCGGACCCGCTGACGATCGCCCGGCACTCGCAATTGGACATGGCTTAGCGAGTCGCCACTCGCGATTCCTACAAAGACGGTGCCCACGGGTTGCCCGTCTTGTTCCTCGGGGCCGGCCACCCCCGTGACCGAGATAGCGACGTCGCTTTTGAGTAATTCGCGAACGCCCCGGGCCATAGCCTCGGCAGCGTCGCCACTCACCACTGGACCAATGGGCACATTGAGTACATCAAACTTCACTTCGCTCGCGTAGCTCACCACGCCACCGCGAAACCATGTCGAAGCACCCGAGACATTTACGAGGCGTGAAGCGATCAGGCCACCGGTCAAAGATTCGGCTACCGCCAGAGTCTCTCCTCGGCGCAACAAAATCTTGGCGATGGCGTCTTCCATTGTCTCGCCGTCAGTTCCAAAAATAATGTCCCCACAACTCGCAACGAGAATCTCGCGAATTCGGATTTCCTCTTCGGCAATCAACGCGTTGGCGTCAGTCTCATCACGACCGCGAACGGTGATGCGAACCTTAATTCCTTCGATGCCCGAAGCCAAGAAGGCGAGGGTAATGCGGTCGTTGCCCTCGAGTTCAACAAATCGATCAGCGAGTACTTCGGCGAGTCGTGATTCGGCCGCACCCCAGGTGCGTAACACGCGCGACTTGATTACGGCGCGTTCGCCACTCGCCTGCGCCTTCGCGATCAAGTCGGGCAAAATTGCTCGCTCGAACATCTCTTGCATCTCGTAGGGAACGCCCGGAACGGCGTAGAAGGTGTGGTTCCCGACCGGACAGATCAGGCCCGGTGCGGTCCCGCGGTTTTGGGCAATGACGGTTGCCCCAACGGGCACTTGGGCCTGGAGCAGGTTATTGGCAGGCATTTCACGGCCCCGACCGGTGAACATCGCTCGGATGACCTCGACCAACTCTGGACGTTCCACTAGCGACACGCCCATGAGATCTGCCAGGGCTGCTCGGGTGATGTCATCTTGCGTAGGGCCGAGACCGCCACAGATGATGACGGCGTCGCTGCGCGACATCGCCACTTTGAAAGCCGCAACGATTCGCTCGTGATTATCACCCACGTGCTGGTGGTAGTGCGAAGCAATGCCGTTGGCGGCGAGTTGTTCGCCCAGCCACTGGCCGTTGGTGTCGGCAATCTGGCCCAGCAGAAGCTCGGTGCCGATTGCGACAATCTCAACTCTCACGGGCGAAAATCTTCTTTCCCTGTTGGTAGTACTGCCAACCGGTGTACAGGGTGAAAGCGGCCGCTACCCAAATCGTGATGTAGGCCACGATGAGGTGGTGGCCAAAAAAAGGCAGGACGCAAAAGGCGATCGCCCAGTCTTGAATGAAGGTCTTCCACTTGGCAATCTTGCTCGCAGGAATTGATACCCCACGACGAGCTGCGCGGGAGCGGTGCACGCTCATCCATATCTCGCGCAGGGTGATGATGATTGCCGGGACGATGAAGCCAGTGACGTGGACATAGATCAATGCGTACAGTCCACCCAAGACGAGAATCTTGTCCGCCAGGGGATCAAGGTAGGCGCCCGCGGTGGTGGTGCCGTGACGGCGAGCAATAATGCCGTCGAAGTAGTCCGATGCGGCGGCCAAAAAGCCCACCACGCAGGTCAACCAGTAGACGCGGTGGTGAATAATCATAAAGATAAAGAGGGGTGAGACGAGTAGGCGAAAGGCGGTCAGCAGGTTTGCGGGAGTGGCCAGCGCCGTTGGTCCGTAGGTGCGTTCGGTGCTCATACCAGTACTGCCTCCAAATCGGTGCCGTGGCTGGCGGTAATGCGACCTTCAACCACACTTCCCACGTTAAGGGAACTATCGACCATAACGATGCCATCTATTTCGGGGCATTCCCCCGTCGAGCGAGCGATCCCGGGAGAGTCCACGAGCAACTGCAACGTGGTGCCGACGAGCGCGTCGCGCTTGCGAGCGGTGATGCCGTCTTGAATTTCACTCACCTCGCGCAAGCGCTCGAGGGCCAATTCGTGGGGTACTTGGCCCGGCAGATCTTTGGCGTAGGTCCCCTCTTCGGCACTGAAGGTGAAAAAACCCGCCCAGTCCAGCTCGGCCGCCTCGAGGAAGGCAATCAGGTTGCGCTGGTCCTCTTCCGTTTCGCCGGGGTAACCCAAAATGAACGACGAGCGAAAGGTGGCCTTGGGCTCGCGCGCGCGAATGGCGGCGATGCGCTCTAAGAAACGCTCTCCATCTCCCCAGCGTCGCATCAAGCGAAGCATGTTGCGCGAAGAGTGTTGTAAGGAGAGGTCGAAGTAGGGAACACCCGTTTCAAGAATGGTGTCAATCAAGCCACTGGTGAGTCCCGAGGGGTAGAGGTACAACAAACGAACGCGTTCGGCCATCGTGCTCAGTTCCTTGGTGAGTTCGATGAGGGGCTGCGTGCCACCCTCGTCGAGTACTTCAACCGCTTCACCTAACTTGGCGCGACGTCGGTCGTGACCCCAACTCGCGAGGTCCTGGGCGATCAACACCAGTTCCTTAACGCCACCATCAATGAGGGCGCGTGCTTCGGAAATAATTTCTTCGCGCGAGCGTGATCGTTGGTCACCACGGAAAGTTGGAATGGCGCAGAAGCCACATCGTCGGTCGCAACCTTCGGCAATTTTGATGTACGCCCAGGGAACTGAAACGGCGGGACGTGGGAGATTAAGTAGGTCAAAGTCCGAGGTGGGCTTGGTGCCGAGTTTCACCTTGGTCGCACTCGGGGCCAGGAGCGATTCATTGAAACCAGCCACGAGGTCAACCTCGGGCAGGGCCTCTTGGAGTTCGTGACCGTAACGCTCGGCCATACAGCCCGTCACCACCAGCCGTGCCCCGGAGGTTTTGCGCTCGGCGAGCTCGAGGACCGTTTCGATCGATTCGGTGCGGGCCTCTTCGATAAAAGCGCAGGTATTGGCGACCACCAGGTCAGCCTCTTCGGCGCTGTCGGCCGGTGAATAGCCCTGGGTTGCGAGGAGTCCAGCGAGTTTTTCTGAGTCGACGTGATTCTTTGGGCATCCCAGTGTTTCAATCCAGTAGCGCACGACTCTCCTCACGTAACAACACCGAGCGCGGTGCGCTCGGTGTTGATGGCGGAGAGGGAGGGATTTGAACCCTCGGGCCCGATTTCTCAGGCCGCATTCTTAGCAGGAATGTGGTTTAAACCGTACTCACCCACCTCTCCAGGCTCCCCATCCTATTAGTTATTGCCAACCCACTCCAACGGCGGACCTCCCAGTTTGGGTACTATTTTGAGCATTCAACTCCTAGGAAAGGTCGCCATGCGCACTCTTCGAATTGCCGTTGCCGGACTCACTACCTGTACCGTACTGACCGCCCTGAGTCTGGGGGCCACCTCCGCGGTGGCCGCCACCACGGTCGCTAGTTGCCAGAGCCAGATCGCCAGTTTGGAAAAGACCAGTGGCACCTTAACTATCGCCACCGACAGCCCCGGGTACACCCCCTGGTTCGTAAACAACAAGCCCGCTAACGGCAAGGGATACGAATCTGCGGTTGGGTACGCCATCGCTAAAACTCTCGGCGTCGCGAAGAAGAACGTCAAGTGGGTTACCGAAGCGTTCGACAGTTCCTACGCACCAGGTTCCAAGAGCTTTGACTTCGACCTCAACGAAATCTCTTACACCGCCGACCGCGCGAACGCGGTCGACCTGTCAGTGAGCTACTACGACGTGCGCCAATCAATCGTTGCTCTAAAGGGCAGCGCGATTACTAAGAAGCACTCGGCTGCTCAATTGAAGACCTATAAGTACGGTGACCAGATTGGCACCACCGGACTCGCCTACATCAACAACCAAATCATGCCCACCACTCCCGCTCGCGTGTACTCGACACTTGACGCAGCGGTAGCGGCACTGCAGAGCCACCAAATCGACGCGATTGTTATCGACACCCCATCGGGTCAGTACATGGCTTCCGCCCAGATCGTGAACAAGAAGGGCAAGTCCCTCGCGACGCAAGTTGGCCAGTTCCCCAGCACCGGTGAGCACTACAGTGCGCTCTTGCAAAAGGGTTCAGTCTTGACCGCTTGTGTCAACGCCGCGATTACTCAACTGAACTCCAACGGCACCATCGCTAAGTTGCAAAAGAAGTGGCTCAGCGTCTACACCTCAGTACCTAAGATCAAGCCTTAATCGTGTCGCAACTGGCCGACGCAAGTTCGTCGGAAATCCCGAACCTTCTCCTCCCGCCACGGCGGCGCTGGATGAGTGGGCGTCGGGCCATTGTGGCGAGTGCGCTCTCGAGCATTGCGCTCTTGGGTGGGATTGTGGCTATTTTGTACCTCGCCCCTGGTGGGGCCGTAGTACGAAACGCCTTCTTTGACCCCCATTCGATGTGGCAGGCCTTCGTGGGAGACCCCAGCAAGGGGCTCTCCTCGGTGGCCAAGGGACTACTCACCAACGCCTGGATGTTTATCGCGGCCGAAGCGTTGGTTTTAATCTTTGGATTGCTGCTCGCCTGGGTTCGCTTGAGCCATTCGCCGGTGCTCTTTCCCTTTCGTGTTTTGTCCACGATGTACACCGACGTCTTTCGCGGCATTCCCATCCTGCTCGTGATCTTCGTCGTTGGCTTTGGGGTCCCCGCCCTGCAGCTCGGCACCATCTCGAATCAGTCTCCAGCCGTGTACGGCGTGGCGGCCCTGACTATTACGTACAGTGCCTACGTCGCGGAGGTATTTCGCGCTGGAATCTACGCCGTTCCCCAAGGGCAGCTCTTGGCCGCTCGTTCACTGGGTCTGGCGCATTCGACCACGATGCGCCGCGTCATCTTGCCCCAAGCGGTACGCACCGTCATTCCACCCCTCTTGAACGACTTCATCTCTCTACAA
>CAIKUQ010000026.1 GCA_903830655.1 uncultured Actinomycetes bacterium
CGGCGACCCCACAAGCTGCTTCTGGAATTACCAGTCCATCATTGTCGCCAGTAGCGGCTTCTGCGTGCTCATTGTTACCAGCCGTCTTTGCTTGAAGTAGATAGATACGTCCGTCAACAACGGCCCATTCAATAAGGTCAGCATTAACTTTATCGAGCACTTCGAGTGCCAAGTCTGCGACGAGCGTGAGAGTTTCAGCATCCAGCAGGCTATCTACCGACGGTGAAATTGTTACCTGACCCGCATCTCGCGCCAGGCGGGTGGTTTGACCGCTTGCCCAACCAGCCATCAGCGCGGCGGAGGAACCTTCTACCGCCCCAACGGTGATTGTGGTTTCGTACACCTGGGCCGTACCGGAAAAAATTGGGTGGATCTCCGGCTGGATAAGGACGGCCATACCAGCCGGCTCTCCAAGGGGGTTCCCCTCCTCTTGTTCTAGGAGCGATGACGCCCAGACGCCACGGGTGGCGGTGTTGGTCTCTTCGTTTCCTCTGACGCCCAAATAGGAGGTGAAGGCACCCGAGTACTCACCGGCGTCCTCGAGCGGCGATGAAGAGCGGACAACAAGGTCGCCGCTCAGAAAGGGATAACTAACTTCTAAGTCAGGCAAACAAGGTAACTCGGACTCCATTACCTTGAAGCGAGCCGCGTGCACCCCCTCTTCGGGGATACACGCGGCTGCTGACTTCAATAGTTCCGCGCTAAGCGAAACGGGGACCACCACACCAGGTAGGACGGGAAGTCCTTTCTGAAATGCTTCTGATAACCGTGACGCTTTCGCGCCTACTACGAATGGGTCAAGGCTTTGTTCGCCCTCAAATGAGAGCACCTCGGTCATGCGGACTATCCGGCTTGAGTGATTTCATTCACATTGAAGGTGGTGATCAATTCAGGACCATCCTTCTGAACAATGATCATCTCTTCGATGCGGACACCGAAGTCGTGAACCTTGCCGTGCTGAGTCTCAAGCGCGAATACCATTCCCTCTTGGATTTCTTGGGGGAAGTCCAGTGACCAAATACGTGAGATCACGGGCATGTCGTACTGAGCAAGTCCGAGACCGTGACCCCAAAGGTTGGCAGCTGCCTGGTCTTCATCTTCGTAGCCCCATAGTTCCGTCGCATCAGGCCACTTCGACGCAATGTCTCTCGTTGAAGCGCCAGGTCGAACCTCGGCAATCGAGTCATTGAGCCAGCCCAAGGCCATTGCGTAGTAGTCGTTCTGCTCGGCCGTCGGCTTACCACCAGCGCAGTAAGTGCGGTAGTAGCAAGACTTGAAACCGTTCCAGGTAAGGGCGGCCAAGTCAATGATCACGATTTCGCCGGGTCGAATAATTCGGTCGGAGAAGTTACGCCAGTTGGGCCAAGCGTTCGGACCTGAAGAAACGATGATGTCTTCAACATCTTCCATGCCGGGAATGTCGTAGAGGTACTTCATGCCGAAGGCAGTTACCTGGTTCTCGGTAAGGCCGGGCTTGAGGAACTGTGAGAACTCGTAGTGCATGGCGTCACCAATAGCACCGACGATACGCATCGCCTCTTGTTCATCTTGGTTCTTAACCGCACGCGCTTCCATCATCGGGGTCATGCCGTCGGTCCAGGTGATGCCGGCCTTTTCGAAGCCACGCATCATGTTGATGTCAATGAAGTCAACACCGAGCGGCATGTTTCGAACGCCTGCTTCTTCCAGGGCTTCGAGGAGTGCCTTGATGAACTTGTCGACCTGAACTTCCGAAGCAGGTCCTGCAGCACCCTTGATCCAGGAGAAGGAGTGGCGGATGTTTTCCTTGAGGAGCCACGGTGAGTGCTTCTCAACGTGAATACCAATGTCGCCCTGTTCGAACAAGATTGGCTCGAGACCCTCAACGAGGATCGCGTAGCGAAGTCCTGGCTTGAGTCGGTTCCATCCTGGCGTCAAGGTTGAGGTGATGTAGCGAACGTTCTCGTCGTACATGCAGAGGATGGCGCCGAGCTCATGACGACGCATAGCTTCACGTGCGCGTCCCAAGCGGTATTCACGCATGCGCTGCCAGTTGATTCGCTCCTGCCAGTCCATTCCTACGCCGCCGAACGATGCCATGGTTTCTTCTCCTAGATGGTTGTGGTTATTAGAACTTGTCCGCTACCGGACGGTAACTTCCAAGGATCACTGTAACGCAGTGATCAGA
>CAIKUQ010000027.1 GCA_903830655.1 uncultured Actinomycetes bacterium
AGAAACTCCTTAATTGCAGGGTAATCGCTTTGACCCAACGGCCACTTCTCGTTAGGGTTAGGTCATCGCAAGATTGCGATGTTCGGGGGAACTGTTTTTGGGGGAACCTCCGAGGAAATGTATTGGGGGAAACATGAATAGAAAAGGGAAACTTTTTCGACTCGCGAGCGTAGTAACGCTCGGTGCGAGTTCACTTATTGCAGTAGGTGTTGCAGAAAGCTCCAGCGCGCTGGCGGCGGGTTCACCGGTCAAGATCGGAATCTCGCTCTCACTCTCTGGTGACTTTTCGTCAGACGGCATCGCTTTTCAGCAGGGCTACCAGTTGTGGGCCAATGATGTAAATGCGAAGGGTGGACTTCTTGGTCACCCCGTCGTGTTGGACATCGTTTCAGACGCATCGGACCCAACTCAGGTAACTGCGAACTACCAAAAACTGATCTCGCAAGACAAGGTGGCGTTGACCTTCGGGCCATACTCGTCGCTCCTGTCATTGCCGGCTGCTCAGACGGTTTCACGTTATGGTTACGCGCTGGTTGAGGGCGCCGGTGGTGCTCCATCGGTGTTCGCCGCTAAGTTGCACAACCTCTTTGACGTATCCTTGCCGGTCGCAAACGCTCTTCAGCCATTCGCTAAGTGGGTTGCCGGACTGCCAAAGGCACAACGTCCAAAGAGTGCATCGTACGTAACCTCGAATGACCCCTTCACGCAGCCCCAGATACCTGTGGCGAAGAAGATCATGTCTAAGGCCGGCATCAAAACCGCCTACTCGAGCGTCTTCCCTGCGGAGACGACTGACTACACCCCAATCGCTGACCGCGTGGCTCAAGCGGGCGCTCAGGTCGTGGTTCTGGGTGCGGTTGATGTTCCGACGGTAGCGGCATTCATGAAGGCCTTTGCCCAGATGCACTACAACCCGAAGGTGTTTATTGCGAGTGCCGGTCCCGACCAGGGAACCCAGTTCACCTCTGCGGTAACACTAAAGGCGGCGAATGGCATGTTGGTTCCAAGCTCCTGGTACGGCGGTTCCGCTAACCCATTGTCAAAGGCCATGGTTGCCAACTTCATCAAAGTTCACGGTGGTACAGCGTCGCAGATCAGTGCAGACGTTGCCGAGGCTTACTCGGTAGGTCAGACCATTGCGGCAGCCGTGAAGGCGACGAAGGGTTTCAACAATGCGAAGATCATTAAGTACCTCCACTCTGGAGTGAAGATCAAGACCGTTCAGGGCAACGTTAAGTTCAATAGCCTCGGCGAGAACTTCTCAATGACCGCGTACACCTTCCAATGGCAGGGCGCAAACTTCGTACAGGTCAACCCTGCTACTGACCCGAATTCCACGAAGATTGTCTTTCCAAAGCCAGCCTGGTAGTTAGTCATGACGTTTTCCAATCTCGTTCACGCCGTCATTGACGGCGTTCTGACGGGGTCGGTCTACGCCTTAATGGCGACGGGGCTAACTCTGATCTTCGGTGTCATGGACATCATCAATGTGGCCCAGGGAGTCTTCGTGATTCTCGGGTCCTATTTGTCCTACGCACTGAGCGTTCACTTTGGCATTGACCCGTTTGTCGGTCTGCTTATCACGATGCCCACCATGTTTTTGGTGGGCATCGTGGTGGAGCGGGCCTTTATTGCCCGGCTCAAGGGTCCAGAAAAGACGGCGATGTCAATTCTGGTCACCTACGCCGTTTCGCTGGTTATTGAGGGAGCGTTAAATATGATCTTCTCGACTAACCCAGTGCAAATTAATAACGCCAGCTACGTGAACTCTTCGGTTCACTTATTTGGCATGTGGTTACCCTTCATCTACATCTACGGTTTTATCTTGGCGTCAGTGTTACTTGGATCGCTCTACTTCTTGCTGTACCGCACGCGCTTTGGCGCGAGCGTGAGAGCTTCCCTCGCCGACCAAACGGCGGCGGCTCTTGTTGGTATTGACGTTAAGAAAGTCTCAACCATTTGCTTCGGTATTGGCATTGCCGTAACGGCCGCCGGTGGAATGATTTACGGAACTACTAATGCCTTTAATGCGTCATCGAGTTACGACTTGATTTCACGCCTGCTCACCATCATCGTCCTCGGTGGCATGGGTTCATTGGCTGGCGCACTGGTAGCGGGCGTCTCGATGATCATCCTCGAAGACATCGTGGCCGTGGCCTGGTCACCGGTGTGGTCGAATATCACCTTCTTTATCCTTCTCGTAATCGTCTTGTCTTTCAGGCCCCAGGGCCTCTTCGGCAAGCAGAGCGCCCGGGTGGCCTAAATGCTTACTAAAGCACGAATTGTCTGGATTGGGCTTTTCGCCCTCCTCGCCCTCTTTCCGCTGGTGGTGACAACCCCCACGTGGACCTCAATCATCATGTTTGCCCTCATGTACATGGCAATCACGACTTCGTGGAATATGTTCTCGGGGTACTCGGGGTACGTCGCTCTGGGAGCTGCGTGTTTCTTTGGGACTGGCGCCTATACCGCAGCTCTTCTCGCGAAGCATTGGAATGTACCTGCGAGTGGCGACCTCTTCTGGTTAATTCCTCTCGGAGGAATCTTGGCCATGGCCGTTGCCTTGCCTATTGGACTTATTGCTCTGCGTGTACGTCGACACACTTTCGTGGTTATTACGATTGCAATCTTCTTCGTATTCCAATTAAGCGCGATTAACGCGAGCTTCACTGGTGGCACTTCCGGCCTGCAGCTACCCTTTCTTCCTTGGGGCTTTCAAGACTTCAATGTTCCCTTTTATTACCTGGCGTTTGCCATGGTCGTGGTGGCGACATTGTTGTCAGCCTGGGTTCGGCAAACTCGATTCGGTCTTCAGCTCATGGCCATCCGCGATGACGAGGACCGCGCTTTGGGACTCGGGGTACGGGTCTGGGCCGTGAAGCTCAGCGGATTCGTTATGTCCGCTTTTATTATTGGATGCGCAGGCGCCCTCTACGCGATCTACCAGGGACAAATTTACCCACAGTTCGTTTTCAACCCACTCTTCGACATCTCGGTCGCGCTGATGGCCTTCCTCGGTGGATTCGGAACCTTGGCCGGCCCGCTCTTGGGTGCGTTCGTCCTTGAGACCCTGCAGCTTTGGTTAACGGAGAACTACTCGAGTGGCTCGTTGTACTTGATCATCTTCGGTGCCCTCTTTTTGCTCGTCATAATCTTCATGCCTCAGGGTGTCGTCGTATACGTAAAAGACCGCGTGACAAAGCGCGAGGACCGTGAGCGTTCAATGATTGCCGACAACGAAGCACAGATCGCTGGAGCCGCGCAATGAGTTTCCTACTTGAAGCTAAGGGGATTTCCCGCGCCTTTGGTGGTGTGCAAGCCCTAAATGACTGTTCCTTGAATGTTGAGAAGGGGTCAATCGCAGGACTTATTGGGCCAAATGGCTCAGGTAAGACGACCTTATTCAACGTCATAACGGGATACGTTCGCCCCGATCAGGGGACGGTCAACTTCGCCGGCGAAGATGTTACGAATGCGCGGCCCGATGAGATTTTCTCCAAGGGTGTTGGCCGCACCTTCCAACTCACTCGCATCTTCGCACGGATGAGCGTTTTGGAAAACATGCTGGTGGCTACGCAGCGTGACGAGAGCTGGCTCAAGGGTCTCACACGTTCAATGTCTTCGGCGAGCGAAGTGGATGCGGCGATGGACATGCTCGAGTTCGTAGGAATCGCCAAGTTGGCCCAGCTGCAGGCTGGTTCGCTTTCGTACGGTCAACGCAAGTTGCTCGAACTCGCCTACGTCTTGATCGCTAATCCCGACGTGATCTTGCTTGACGAGCCTGCGGGTGGCGTGAACTTAACACTCATCAACGAAATTGCGAGCAAGATTCGCTTGCTTAACAAGGAGCAGAAGAAGACCTTCTTGATTGTTGAGCACAACATGGAATTCGTCATGAATCTTTGTGATTCGGTAACGGTAATGAACCAGGGCCACACCCTGATGTCTGGCACCCCGGCAGAAGTGCGCGCTGATAAGCGCGTACTCGACGCCTACTTGGGTGGCGGCGAAGAAGAGGAGAACTAGTGTCAACTCCATTCCTCTCATTTGATGGCGTGATCGCCGGTTACGGCGGGGGCGACGTTCTAAAGGGCGTTAACTTCGGCGTCGAAAGCGGAGGCGTTACTTCAATCGTTGGCCCCAACGGATGCGGTAAGTCCACCCTCTTAAAAACTGTTTCTGGACTCTTAAAGCCCCGACTCGGTTCAATCACCTTTAAGGGTGAGTCGCTGGTAGGAAAGACCCCGAAGGCGATTCTGCAGATGGGCATAGTTCAGGTGCCCCAGAACCACAGCCTGTTCCGAGAGATGACTGTTCGCCAAAACGTGGAACTGGGCGCCTTCTTGATCAAGAACAAGGCCGTCGTAGCTGCCCGTTACGAAAAGGTCTGCGAGCTCTTCCCCGTCGTATCAGAGCGCGCGGCAGACCGTGCCGGTGCACTGTCGGGCGGTCAGCAACGCCTGGTGGAATTCGCGCGATGCTTGATGCTTGAGCCAGAACTCGTTCTGCTCGACGAGCCCTCGATGGGACTTGACCCCAAGACTTTACGGGCGATGTTCGCCACTATCAAAACCATGAACGCCGAAGGCCGCACGGTCTTGCTCGTTGAGCAGAACGCTCGCCAGGCACTAAAGATGAGCCACCAAGGCATCGTCCTAGAAAATGGCGTCGTCCGACTCTCCGGGTCCGGTATTGACGTCCTCAACAACCCAGAAATTGCCGCGCTGTACTTGGGCGGCTCAATCACTCACCACTAAGGAGAACACTATGAGTAACCAGCCCCACTTTGGTTGGATCGGTGCCGGACGTATGGGCACGGCCATGGCCGAACGCTTGATCGTCGCGGGTAACAAAGTTTCGGTCACCAACCGCACCCGTGCCAAAGCAGAAGTCCTCGGAGCCATGGGCGCAACGGTGGTTGACACCCCGAAGGACCTAGCCTCCTGCGACATTGTCTTCATCATGGTTAGCGCCAATGATGACTTGGTCTCGGTCACCACGGGTCTCAATGGACTCTTGACCGATACCGACACGGCACCGAAGATTGTCGTTGACTGCTCAACCGTGTCGAGCGAAACCTCCGAAGCGGTCCGAGCTGAGTGCACGAAGCGCGGGGCCGCCTTCCTCGCCGCCCCGGTATCTGGCAACCCCAAGGTCGTCTCTTCGGGCAACCTGACGATGGCCATTTCGGGAACTCAGGATGCTTTCAACGAGGTGCGCCCCTACCTCGAGCAGATTGGTAAGGGCGTCACGTACGTTGGAGACGGAGAGGTAGCGCGCCTCGTCAAGATTGCCCACAATATGTTCCTCGGAATTGTGACTCAGTCACTCGCCGAGATCACCGTCTTGGCCGAATCTGGTGGTATCAAGCGCAGTGCCTTCCTAGAGTTCATGAATAACTCCGTTATGGGTTCGGTCTTTTCTCGTTACAAGACCCCCGCGTTCGTAAACCTGGACTTTAAGCCGACCTTCACTCCGGTTCTCCTGAAGAAAGACTTCGACCTTGGTATGGCCGTTGCTAAAAAGAACAATGTTCCGATGCCAGTTTCGGCGCTCTGCACCGAAATTGTCAAGGCTTCAATCGGGGCTGGCTACACCGAAGATGACTTTGCGGTACTACTTCTCGAGGCTGCGCGCGGGGCTGGCTTGAAGCTGACTCCAGAAAACATCACTGTCGATGACGGATTAGGAGCGAAGAACTAATGGAGGGTTTCGGTCCAATCATTAATACGCCCGGTCACATGGGGGTTGATTTTGAAATGCGCGTCGACTTTGACCGCTTGCGTAACTACCGCTTAGCTCGTGCTCGCGAGGCACTGGAAAAGAGCGACCTTGGCGCAATCCTGCTCTTCGACTTTTACAACATCCGGTACGTGTCCGGTACCTGGGTCGGTGGGGCACTCGGCGACAAGATGACTCGTTACTGCTTGCTCACGCGCACTGGTGAACCCATTGTCTGGGACTTTGGATCTGCGGCCCGCCACCACAAGCTCTTCGCCCCTTGGCTCGAGCCCGACAACTGCCGAGCTGGCATGTTGGGTCTACGTGGGGCCATTGCACCAAAAGCGGGTCTTTTTGAGTCAGCCGTCAACGAAATCGTTGGACTACTGACCGATGCCGGCGTTATGGGTCAACCCATTGGAATTGACATCATTGAACTGCCGTTCCTCTTTGAACTGCAAAAACACGGTGTCGATATCCGTGACGCCCAGCAGCTGATGTTGGACGCTCGGGTAATTAAGTCCCCGGATGAGATCATGTTGCTCAGTCAGGCGGCCGCGATGGTCGATGGCGTGTACCAAGATATCTTCGAAGCCCTAAAACCCGGAGTGCGTGAAAACGAGATTGTGGCACTCGCTAATAAGCGGCTATACGAAATGGGGTCCGACCAAGTTGAGGCCATTAACTCTGTATCGGGTGAACGATGCAACCCTCACCCCCACAACTTCACCGACCGCATTATCCGTCCTGGCGAACAAGCCTTCTTCGACATCATTCACTCGTTCAACGGGTACCGTACTTGCTACTACCGCACGATGTCCGTCGGTAGTTCAACCGCTCCGCAGCGAGACGCCTATAAGAAGGCTCGCGAGTGGATGGATAAGGCAATAGACCTCGTGAAGCCTGGAGTTGGCACTGACAAGATCGCCCTCGCTTGGCCCGCCGCGACCGAGTTTGGCTTCGCCAATGAAATGGCCGCCTTTGGTTTGCAGTTCGGTCACGGACTCGGACTTGGACTTCACGAACGCCCAGTGATTAGTCGCTTGAACTCGCTGACTGACCCCATCGAGCTCAAGGTTGGCATGGTCTTCGCGCTAGAGACGTACTGCCCCGCCGACGATGGCGTATCCGCGGCTCGAATTGAAGAGGAAATTGTGGTTACCGAGAATGGCCCGGCTATTTTGACCCACTTCCCCGCCCAAGAACTCATGATCGCTAACAAGTACTAGGAGAAATGATGGCCAAGGACAAAAAAGAGAAGAAGAAGGATTCAACCGTCACTGACGGGCCAACATTGACTTTAGAAGAGAAGCTCGATATGTACCGCGTACAAGTTGAGCTACGGCAATTCGAAAAGCGAGCCTACGACCTCTTCCTCGAGAACTTCGTAAAGGGAACTAGTCACTTGTCTATTGGACAAGAAGCCATTGCCGCAGGGTTCGCGGCAGCGATGCGCAAAGACGACTGGACCTTCGCGACCTACCGAGGCCATGCCCACACGTTGGCTCGTGGAGTCCCCATGACCCCAGTCCTCGCTGAGCTCATGGGGCGTGAGAACGGACTCATGGCCGGTAAGGGTGGCTCGATGCATTTAACCTCCGTTGAACACGGCGTTATGGGCTCGTACGCCATCATCGGGGCTCACTTGCCAATCGCCTGTGGCGCGGCTTGGTCCGCCCAGTACCGGGGCACCGAGCAGGTCGCGGTGTGCTTCTTCGGGGATGGCACCGTCAACATCGGAGCCTTTCACGAAGCCCTGAACTTCGCAGCCATTTGGAAGCTACCGGTGGTCTTCGTCTGTGAAAACAACCTCTGGATGGAATACACCCGCACCTCGGAAGTCACCGCAGTGGAAAATCCTGCGGCTGACCGAGCCAGTGCCTACGGCCTCGAGTCAATAATTGTTGACGGAAATGACGCGGACGCCGTCTACAGCGTTGCCAGTAGGGCTATTGCCCGTGCCCGTGCCGGTGAGGGGCCCTCGCTGATCGAAGCCACGACCTACCGCCACTTCGGCCACTCGCGGGCTGATCCCGGCAAGTATCGCCCGGACGCGGAAGTCGCCGAATGGTTGGCCAAGGACCCAATCCCCCGCTACCACCAGCGCCTCATAAAAGAGGGTGCCACCGAACAACAACTCGTCGCGATCGAAAAGGCTGTCTCCGTCGCCGTGGACCTCGCCACTGAGGAAGCGAAAGCTGGTAAGGCGCCTTCACCGGAGTTACTCATGAAAGATGTTTGGGCAGATGGAGGTGCGCAATGGCGCAATTAACATTCCGTGAAGCCATCGCCAGGGGCATAGCCCAGGAGATGCGCCGAGACGAAAAAGTCGTATTTCTCGGAGAGGATATCGCCGCTGCTGGCGGTGTCTTCAAGGGAACGGTTGGGCTCTACGAGGAGTTCGGCGGGGTTCGTGTTCGCGACACTCCAATTAGCGAGCAAGCCATCTTGGGTGCCGCTATGGGTGCGGCAATGACCGGACTTCGCCCAATCGCCGAAATCATGTTTGCCGACTTCTTCGCCGTCTGTTGGGACCTTGTTGTCAACGAAATTGCCAAGAGCCGCTACATGACAAATGGGCAGATGACCTTTCCCCTCGTAATCCGATCAGGTAACGGTGGCGGGCTCCGGTTTGGTGCTCAGCACTCCCAGTCCGTTGAGAACTGGGCCATGATGATTCCTGGGCTAAAGGTTGTCGTTCCCTCAAACGCACTTGACGTGGTGGGTCTGATGGCCGCTTCAATTCGTGACAACGACCCAGTGATCTTCCTCGAGGAGAAGGCCCTCTACGCGTCAAAGATGGAAGTTCCCGATGGCGAGATTCTCGACACCCTGGGCACGGCCAAAGTACTTCGTCAAGGAACAGACGCTACTTTGGTCGCCCTCGGCAATATGGTCCCTCGGGCCCTGGAGGCCGCTGAAGAGCTCGCTTCGCGTGGCATTTCGTGCACCGTAGTTGATGTTCGTTCATTGGTTCCACTCGACACCCAGACCATCTTGCGCGAAGTTTCAGCCACGGGCCGACTCTTCACTATTGAAGAAAACCCCCGCCTCTGTGGCTGGGGTGGCGAATTAGCTTCAATAGTGGCCGACGAGATCTTTTACGACCTCGACGGGCCACTGGTACGAATCACTACCCCGCATATTCCGCTTCCCGCGGCCGATGTGCTTGAGGACATGGCGATTCCGTCTGTAGAGCGAATTGTTGAAACCGTCTTCAGGTCAATGAATTCATAAACAACGAAAAATCCCCCCGCGGCCACTGGGCTGCGGGGGGATTTTTAATTTCCGATCAACCAAAACGTCCCAAGGTGTAGTCCAAGGTCCGCGAGTCAATTGGTGAGTTGAAAATCTTTTCGGTGGTATTGAACTCAATGAGCTCACCAGCCCGGTCTTCACCCATAAGTAAGAAAGCACAATCGTCAGAAATACGTGACGCTTGCTGCATGTTGTGGGTAACGATGATGATTGTTACCTGCTGCTTCAAAGTTGACATGAGCTCTTCGATGCGAAGGGTTGCGATTGGGTCGAGAGCTGAAGTCGGCTCGTCCATGAGGAGTACTTCAGGCTTTAGCGCCAATGCACGCGCAATACAGAGGCGCTGCTGCTCTCCACCAGAAAGATTGGAGGCGGCCACGTTCAAACGACTCTCAACGCTCTCCCAAAGGGCGGCGGCGCGAAGTGACTCTTCCGCGGCCTCATCGAGCAAAGACTTCTTTTTTACGCCATTAAAGCGAAGACCAGAAACGGCATTTTCGTAAATGGTCATGGTGGGGAAAGGATTTGGACGCTGGAACACCATCCCGACGCGAGTACGTAGTTCAGTCACCGTTATGTTGGGTCCATAAATATCTACGCCCTCAAGAAGAATTTTTCCCGTCACCTTCGCACCTGGGGTGAGGTCGTGGAGGCGGTTCAACGCGCGCAGCAGTGTGGTCTTGCCCGAACCCGACGGCCCGATCATGGAGGTCACACGGTTTGCGGCCACATTGAACGTTGCGTCGCGCACTGCGGTACGGCCGTTAAAGGAAACGGCTACATCCTGCAGTTGCATGGCAACCTTGACTCCACTGGAGGTGGCGCTGGTTGTGGTCTTGGTGGTCAGGTCATCAGTCATGGTTATCTCCCAAATGCTAACTCTTGCGCTGCTGGCGTCCAACGAGGAAACGAGCAGTAAAACTGGCAATAAATACAACGAATAACAGGACTAGGGCGATGCCAAAGACCATCGCCCGCAAGCTTGGCCACTGCGATTTCGCATCAATGTAGATTGAGATCGGAAGGGCCGAAACTGGGTCCGCGGGTTTCCAGTTGAGCAAGGTGGCTCCACCAATAGTGAAGAGAACTGGAGCGGCTTCTCCAACGGCGCGCGAAATAGCCAGGATGCAACCCGTCACAATGCCCGAGAGCGCAGTAGGCAAAACAATCTTCAGTGAAACGGTATGTGGTCGTGCGCCCAGGGCTAGGCCAGCTTCACGCAGGCTTTGGGGGACATTCCGGACTGCAATTTCAGTCGCCACAACGATCACCGGAATCATCAACACCGCTAATGCAAATGACCCCGCCAGCGCCGAATAACCAAAACCAAGTTGCTGGCAGATGAGGGCGAATGCGAACAGTCCCATCAGGATTGATGGTGCACCGGCCATCGTTTGCGCCATCAGACGAATTGCCGATGCAGTGCGATTTTCATTCTCCGCGGTGTAAATACCTGTCAGCACCCCAACTGGAACCGACATGAGTGAAGAGTAAAAAACCAGAGCCAGTGAGCCGATAATGGCATTTGACACGCCGCCGGTTTGATTTGGCAGGGCCAAGTTTGGCGACAGCGGCAGTTGCGTAAAGAATGACGCCTTCAAAACGGGGAGGCCTTTTGCGATGATCTCCCAAGACAATGCCGCCAGCGGAATAACTGCAATCAGCAGCGCAATGACGCAAAGGGCAATGATAATTCGCGAGCGAAGTAGTCGAGCGCGCCGACCCCGATGGGAAATGGCCTGAATTTCAGCGCGCAGGGCATCGTTAGCCACAACCGGATTAAAGAGATCGGTCATACTTTGGCCAACAACTTCCTCTGGCGAGAAATAAACCACCGACTGAGAAGTGAGACACCAAGACTGATGACCATCAGTAGTACCCCGAGTGCCATCAGAGCTTGAATATCGACTGACGATGATTCGCCGAAGGCCGTAGCAATCCACGAAGCGATTGTTGTTCCGGGGTAGAACAAATGCCACTGTACGTTGGATACCGTGCCAATCGTCAACGCCACCGCAACTGTTTCACCAGTGGCACGAGCTAAAGCCAGAAAGGCGGCACCCATAATGCCGACGCGGGCCGTAGGAAGAACCGTCTTCGCAATCACCTGCCATCGAGTCGCCCCCAAAGAGAGACTTGCTTCGATTAAATCTTGGGGCACCGCTGAGATTACCTCACGAGTAATCGAAACGAAAACAGGCAAGATCATTACGGCCAAAACAATGGAGGCTAAGAGAATTGAAGGACCTGAGGCCAGATCGGGGCTGCCGAGGAAGGTGAGACCGAGGGAGTTCAAGAATGGGTAGAAGTGCGTCAACATCCAAGGAGCGAGTACCAGAAGCCCCCATACGCCATAGACGATTGAGGGGATTGCGGCGAGGAGTTCAACAATCGTTGCGGTAATAAGTCGCAAGCGCGCCGGGATGAGAAAAACGATCGCAATGGCAGTTCCAAGTCCAACCACTACAGCGAGAACTAGCGCGAGTAGCGAGGTTTGCAGGGTGCCCAGAATCATTGGGAGGCCACCGTATGGGCCACCCCAACCGGTACCCGTAATCATGGTGCCGGCTTGCTTTTGCCAGATGGGCAAAGACTTAGAAATAATCGACCAGAAAAATAAGGCGGAAACGCCGAGGAAAAGAATCCAAGCAATTGCTAAAACATACGAGTACCACGAACGCTCCGTGGCGGGTGACTTAGAGCCACCCACCACAAAGCGACGTGATCTGGGAAGTTGAGCAGAGCTATTGGTCATCTAATGACAATCCTAAGCCCAATTTCCCGAAACAACTAGTTGGCCAAAGTCAACAGAGGCTGCGTACCGTTAACAACTGACATCAGTTGCTTGCGGTCGTAGTTCTTGATCGCCGTGGGCAAGGCAATGAAGCCCTGTCCGGCAGCAAAGTTCTGGCCAGCGTGAACCATCCAGTCAAGGAACTTGACGGCAGCTTGGCCCTTAGAGGCGTTAGCTGACTGGTCCTTCTTAATGATTGCCCAGCTGAAGGTGGCAAATGGCCACACGTTGGCTCCAGCAAGGTAAACCGTTGAGAAGGCGTCAGGAGTGATGTTGGTACCAGCAGCCGTTGCAGCAGCTTGAATTGTCTTGATGCTTGGCTTGATGTAGGCACCAGCAGCGTCCTGGAGCATAGCGGTGTCGATAGCCGAGTTACCAGGGATCAACAAGTAGCTGTATTCAACGTACCCAATTGCACCAGGAGTGGTGACCAAAGCGTTAGCCATTGCACCATTGTTCGCCTCACCCGTCATGGAAGCTCCCCAACCTCTTCCGCCCAAGCCGCCCATGACTGCGCCAGAAGCACCGGCAGTAACACCAGTAGGCAAGCCACTGTTTGCGGTGTTCAAGTAGTCCACAAAAGCGAAGGTAGTTCCTGAAGAAGCGCTGCGCTGTAGAACCTTGATGGTCTTTACGCTGCTTGACAAAGCAATGAGCTTCTTGCCAATCTTCGAGGTGTTTCCGCCATTCAAGTTGACGATTGAGGCGTCAGCCCAGGAGGTAACCGTACCGTTGTAGATATTCGCAATGACTGCAGCTGACAACTTAAGGTTGTTCAAAGCTGAGCCAAGGTCGTAGGCAACAACTGCACCACCAAAAGCGGCAGGGATCTGAACATAGTCACTGGTGGTGACGCCCGAAGGAACGGTACCAGCGTTTCTAGAGGTAGTCATTGGCTGGTCAGAGAAACCAATGTTTGAGGTACCACTAGTTACGTTGGTGCGGCCAGTGCCCGAACCGGATCCGAGGTAGGTGCTCCAGGTTACAGAGTTAGTTGGGTTCCAGTAGGAAGTACCAGTTCCGCTCTGCAATGCCATAACCAAAGGCTGAATGAACGATGATCCTTCAGCGTTCAGTGAAACGCCCGAAGGAATCGAGAGGTCACTGTCCAATGAGGTGTTCATACCAATGGCTGCGCCGAAAGTAGCGGCGCTAGCAGTCAAAGCAGCATCACCCGCGACAACAGAAGCACTGACGGTGCAAGTAGCTGTTGAGGTAACTGCCTTGACTTTTGTTCCGGTTGGGTAAAGCGGGTAGCACGTGTGCTTAACAGCAGTGCTCGTGGCGAAAGCCGGGGCGGCAACGCCTGAGAAGCCAATGAGCGCAACCGCAGCTGCAACTGATGACTTAAGCATCTTCTTCATTAAACTTTCCTCCTATAGAAAAGTGTTGAATTTAAGTAAATCTTCGCAGTTTTGTGAGTCTCACGACCGACGTCCCTGCTTGGACTTGTGCAGAACAATAGAAAGTGAAGGTTAATTGACTGTGAAATTGAAGGCTCGGTGAGATGAATTCTTTCTTTTCATTTCAACCGGCCCGGTCATATTTCACAAGTTCCAAAGTGCTAGTTTTCGGACTCGGATTTTGCGAGAAAACGCCAGTAATTGGTCTGATAAGTACGTCACTTGTATTTAACCTAATTTTCACTTCGAAGTCGGCTGCTGGTAGCCCGTATTTACTTGCGTTTCATTAGCCTCACTGGCAGTTATGAAACCGATTTTCCGTCGCTCTCGACGGTCTCATTCTGATGCCCGCGGTCGACAACGTCACGTTGTCACAATGGCTCGCGCAGTCGGTTTTATGTTGAGTTTGCTTTTGTCTTCGTTAAACGTCGCACAAGCTGGTGCCGCTGGATCGAGTTACGGTGGTGGAGGCGGTGGTGGCGCAGGCGGACTTAGCGGATTGCCAGTACTTGGAGTACATGCCGTCGGTACCAGTGCGGCAACCGTAACTCTCGGAATTCCACTAGCTACAGTCACAATCGTGATTCCGGCTGGAACCTTTCCAGCGAGTTCTCAAATCGCGATCCTAAATGCAGCATCACTTGCAAAGTCACCATCCCACTGGGGAACAATTTCTTTTGCCTATGTGGTAGTCGGAAAGTCTGCCTCAGGAACTTTTATAACAACCTTTAAACATGCCATTCGCATCACCATTGCGAGTATTGCTGTAACTGGTCACCAAGGTTTTTTCACTCTGACAGGCACAACCTGGAATGCAGCGACTCCCAATACAAATACCAGCGGGTCGATGAGCTACCTTGCTGCTACAAGCTTAATCATTGAAGTTGCTAACCCCCCAACGACAACAACCACCACCACTCGACCAGTAGCGACTACCACGACAACCAGGCCGGTCGCTACTACTACGACCACTCGACCAGTAGCGACTACTACGACAACTAGGCCGGTAGCTACTACTACGACCACCAGGCCCGTGGTCACCACGACTACGACGATTCCGCCGACTACGACGACAACTAGGCCCGTGGTCACCA
The DNA here is from genome assembly GCA_903830655.1 of uncultured Actinomycetes bacterium. Classification (GTDB taxonomy): domain Bacteria; phylum Actinomycetota; class Acidimicrobiia; order Acidimicrobiales; family RAAP-2; genus RAAP-2. Next base: position 14,271 of record CAIKUQ010000027.1, read on the forward strand.
CGACTACGACGATTCCGCCGACCACGACGACAACTAGGCCGGTAGCTACTACTACGACCACCAGGCCCGTGGTAACAACAACTACGACGATCCCGCCG
>CAIKUQ010000028.1 GCA_903830655.1 uncultured Actinomycetes bacterium
CTTCCAGTAACGAGCACGCCCCTGGTTCTCACCGGCGTAGTACAAGTCGTCAGCGCGAGTGTGGTCACGGCCAGTTAGCCAACGACCGGGACCGTTTAGCGCACCAATTCCGAACCAAAAACCAACCGTCCAACCGCAAGCAGTCAAAACAGCGACCTGGTCAGAGAAGGAGCGAGTGGTGGTGTCCAAGGTGTGGCGGCCGATGTACCAGGCCAGCCAGGCGAAGACCACACCGCTGATTAGTGCGGTGAGGAAGTTCTGTCGACGGGCTAAGCCGCCGCCTGCCTTAGTAGGAGCATGTTGCAAAGTTGTAGTCATAATTCCTCCTACGCCCGCTGCGGTTGAGCCGCGAGCCAGTTGTCAAAGCCTTGAGTCGTCATGACTTGGCCCTGGGTGACCATGAACGCGTGGTTCAGGCCGCAGAACTGAGTACAACGAATGTCAAAGGTGCCGAGTTTGTTCGGCGTGGTGTGTAGTTCGGTGATCGCGCCGGCGTTGGCGTCAACCTGGATACCCATCTGAGCAATCCAGAAGCCGTGGGTTACGTCCTTAGAGGTGATGTGGAAGACCACTTCACGATCGAGGGGAAGCACCAAGGTGTTCGACTGAACGTGAGTTCCGGCGTACGAGAAGCTCCAGATCCACTGCTGACCAGTTACGTTCACGACCAAGGGGTTTGACTCGTTACCACCGTTGTCCACCGACAGAGCGCCAAGGCCCCAGATCAGCAGGAAAACGGTGAGAACAGTCGATGCCAGTACCCAGCCAATAGTCAGACGAGCATTTTCACGAGTCTGAACTTCAGCGGCTGGTGGCACCGAGTCGCCTCGGTAGATGTTGTGACGCAACAGGTAGGCAGTCGCGGCGTACACACCGGCAGCTACTGGGGCTGCGGCGACCGAGAACACCACCATCGTCAAGATCGTGAGATTCATGTTTGACGACATTGAATGAGGCATCAAGTAGGCCGGGGCCCAGATTGAAATAATCACTCCGACCACTGTCAGGGCGAACCATAACCAGTAGAAGCCGGTAAGCGAATGCTTTTTGTTAGTAGCCATGTTCCTTTTCCTTACTTAACCGTCAGGGTGCCGGACATGTAGCCGTAGCTGGACATTGCCTGTCCGAACTGGCCTTCACGTGAACCACCACAGGGAAACTCGCAGTTCCATTCGTAGACGCCCTTAGAGCCAGTCTTGAATGAGAACTTGATGATGTTTGGCGCGGTGTATTGACCGGCTCCGATATTTACAACGCCGCCCTTAGAGTCTGCGGGTAGCGGAACGCTAACGAACAAGTTCGAACCCGATCCAGGAATTCCACGCAGGGTGAAGGTGTGACCAATGTTGGTCGGGTCGACATGGGTAACGGTTACGCCGTTAATGGTGGCGGTGCCACCAACAGTGCCCATCACTTGGTCGAAGAAGTAGTTGTTGAGCGCTCCACCTGAGTCGTACTGCTTGATGGTGACGTTCACAGTCGTGTTAGCAGGAACTCCAAGGTCCTGGTTCGAGTACGAGACCCAGTCTGGGTGTGCTCCACCAGTTGCTCCATGCTCGCCCGCGAGCGAGTCAGGGAAGACACTGAAATTCAAATTACAAGTATTGGCTTGCGTGGCATCAGTTACGCATTCAAGGGCTTTTTGGTGCGGCGTGTTGCTAGCGAGTGCAAAACCCGCCAACGCCAACGCAGCGCCACCCAATACCACTGAGGCCAAGGCAGTCGAGACAGACTTGGACCGAAACATGGTTCTCCTTTTCAGCTTTCGAGGAACCCTCAAAAGCACCGTCTCAAAATTAGTGCTCCGCGGCCAGCCATTTACGGTAATCTGCCTTGGATGCCTGAGAATCCTAAGGACGTTTTAAGAATCAAGTTCGGAATTGCTCTGGCCCTGATTATCTGCGCTTCGGCGGGCTGGTTTGAGACCACCCGCGCCCTGTCGGGTAACACGTTGTCCTGGGTTTATGCCTTCGAGTGGCCCTTTTTGGGAATCTACGGCATATTTATGGGTCGCCGCCTGCTTGCAGAAGAGCGCGGAACTCGACCTAAAAAGCTACCCGAGGCTGAAATTCACTCTGATGAGCGTCTCGAGGAATGGAATCGCTACCTCGCGGAACGTCATCAAGCGGATCAGGAAAAACGCGCCGATTGACGATCTAGGGCCGCTAGCAGCCCCCCGTCGCGAGCCATAATTCGTCTCACTATTACCACCAGGCACGGGACCGCCCAGAAGTCTCCGCACACCCAGAGTATCGCCGCGGCTAACTGTTGTTGAGAAAAGTCGTGAGCCGAAGGGTGCCACTTCCCCGTCATGTTGCCCATCGCGCTGTTCATCATCGGATACCAAGCGACCTTGGTAAAAATCGACATAGACATGGCCAAGACGAGCATCTCGAGCATTGTGCCCAGGACTAGCAACAGCTGCCAGCGAAGTTTGGCTTCTCGCGAAGGATGAGGTCGTTGAACAATAAAAGAGAAAAAGAAGATCCCAGAAAACAAGAAGGCGGGTTCCATCAGCCAGTCCATGGCCCATGTTGACTGCATGGTCGCATTGAAGACAGGTGGCAAGTGAGAGGCGACCATTACGCCATTCAATAACACGAAGGCCAACACTGGATGATTCAACTTGCTCGCTGACCATCGACTCATGGGAAACTGACCCGAGGTGAACA
>CAIKUQ010000029.1 GCA_903830655.1 uncultured Actinomycetes bacterium
GATGGGTGTTCGCGGTATTGATACTGCGGACATCGTCTTTGACAACGTCAAAGTTGGTCCCGAGAATGTCATTGGCGGAAGTTTCTCGCTCGCAATGCAGTCACTTAACGCCATGCGACCAGTTGTTGCTGCACGCGGTATAGGCCTCGCGGAAGGTGCTTTGATGTACGCCGTGGAGTACGCGAAGAACCGGCCAGCCTTCAACCAAACCATCGCTGACTTTCAGGGCATTCAATGGGAGATCGCCAAGTGCGCGACCGAGATTGAAGCGGGCCGTTTGTTGACCTACCGTGCGGCCGTAATGGCCGACAATGGCCAATACGGCAAGGAATTTGTTCCGCTGCTTTCAATGTGCAAGTACTACGCCGCAGAGATGGCGGTGCGGGTATCGAGCGTAACGCTGCAGATGCTGGGCGCGGCCGGCTACATGGAAGACCATCCCATGGAGCAGTACTACCGTGACGCTCGTCAATTACCGATTGTTGAAGGTACGAGTCAGATTCAGTTAGGTCTGATAGCCAAGGGTGTCCTCGGCCACGATCTTTGGTGGGACTAGTACTTAGACGTTAACGACGGGACAGGTAAGGGTACGGGTAATACCGGGCACCTTCTGGACCGCACCAACAATAAACTTACCGAGCTCGTCTACCGAGCCCGCTTCGCAGCGAACGATCACGTCGTAGGGCCCGGTAACTTCGTAGGCCTCGAGGACCCCGGGTACCAAACGAGTTGCGTGCACAACGGCCTCGGCCGAACCGATTTCCGACTGAATCAAGATGTAGGCGTGAACTGCCATAGGACAACCTTTCGTCCCCACTACCTTAGCCAAGCCACGCGATTCTTCAAATTACTCACCTCCGAAGGACTTACCGTTGTGCCACTTATGACAGATCTCACATTGGTACGAAGCGAGTTCGACTCGGTTCTCGAGGAAGGCGTAGTTAGCGGCACTGCTCGCTTCGGCCAGAGATTTATAGGACTTCTTGGGACTGCCGTCGATGTTGACGTGCCCGCTCGATCGCCCCGAGCGAGGCGGGCGAGGTTTTTGCTTACGGGGGGCTCGCTTTTTCACATTTTTAACCCTAGGGGGCTATCGTGTCTGGCATGAGTCAACTCGACACCGAACTAGTTATTGAGACCACCCTCGAGACCGACGACGGCAACCACGAGCGCTTTACCCACATCGTCCTCGAGGGATACACCCCCGAAGGGGGAGAGTTTGTGCCCGTAGACAACTCGGTGGTGGGGGGGATTATCAATTCGACACCCATCAAGGCGCTCTGCGGCAAGGTCTGGGTGCCGGGTCGAGACCCCCAGAAGTACCCCATTTGCCCAACCTGTAAAGAGATCGCACAAACGATGGGTTGGGATTTACCGAACGGATAGGTAGGCTTGACGCTATGCCTCGCGTCCTAGTCATCCGTCACCACCTCGAAGACACCGCCGGACTCGTGGGGGAAGCCTTCGCCACCCGTGGCTATGAGGTTGACCTGGTGATGTTGAGTGCCGATCACGAAACCCCCTCACTTGAGGGATATGACATTCTCACCATTTTGGGCTCCAAGCACGCGGTTTATGACCCCATCGTCGAAGAAGCCTGGTTCGGTCGCGAGCTCCAAGTTATTGATGAAGCCAATACGGCCGGCATACCAATCTTGGGTATCTGCTTTGGTGGTCAGGCCCTCTGTCGCTACTTCGGCGGAACAGTGTCGAAGGCCCCGAACGCGGAGATTGGCTGGACCCAGATCTCTGTGGCGCCCGGCATTGAACTGTCGAGTGGCCCATGGTTCGAATATCACTTTGACCACTGTGACCTACCCGCCGACGCGGAAGTTTGGGCTGAAACTGAGTCTGCGGTGCAAGTCTTTGCTCTGGGCCGAAATGTTGGCACCCAATTCCACCCCGAAATTAATGAGATCCAAATTAAAGAGTGGATGACGGGAGCGGGCGGAGAAGAAACCCGTGACCTCGGCATTGACCCGGAGGGTCTCGTTGAGCAAACGCGCAACGAAGAACCCGCCGCTCGCGAGCGCACGCAGCAACTCGTTGACCTCTTTCTCGCACGTCAGAACTAACGGTGACGACCCCCGAGGCTCGCGAGAGCGTACGCATCGAACGTCCCGCCACCGGTGGCGGCGTAGCGCACCTGAGTGATGGCCGAGTTGTTTTTGTGCGCCATTCCTTGCCCGGTGAAGTGGTTGAACTAGAGCTCACTGAAAGTTCTAAGAATTTCGCTCGCGGTGATGCAGTTGAAGTCCTCGAGCCCAGTGCTGAACGAGTTACCCCCATCTGTCCTGTGGCCAAGCCTGGCGGTTGCGGTGGGTGTGATTTGCAACACGCGTCGCCTCGGGCGCAAAATGACTGGAAGGTGTTCTTAGTTCAAGACCACCTCCAGCGCATTGCCGGAATCGAGGTCGAGCTCACGATCGAGCCCCTTCCAGAACCGGCCCTGAATTCTCGCACCCGACTGCGCTGTGCGGTGACCGAGTCTGGCCAATTGGCCCTGCGCGTCGCACGAAGCCATGATCTGGTACCCATAAGCGAATGCGCGGTCTCCGAGGCCGCCTTTGCGCCAGCTTTTGAGAACTCGTGGGGCAAAGTTGATGAGGTCGAACTTCGCGCGATTGGCGATGGCGAGCCCTTCGCCGTCGTACGACGAGGCGAGTTGTATGACGTGGTTGGACTCGACGGAACTCGCCGCCACCCCGATACGCAAAGTCGTGTCAGTGTCCGTAATTTTGTCTACTCCGTTGGCCCGCGCTCCTTCTGGCAATCACACCGCGATGGTCCTGAGGTGCTGGTGGACCAGGTCTTGGCGTACGCGCAGTTAACCAAGGGGGACCACGCGGTAGATCTGTTTAGTGGGGTGGGCCTGTTCTCGATTGCCATGGCCAAGGAGGTCGGACCGAGCGGAAAAGTTGTCGCGGTGGAATCGTCACCTTTCTCGGTGCGAGACGCCCGTCAGAATGCTCAGGGATTCCCCTGGGTCAAGATTCGTGAATGGACGGTCTCCGCCCGGGCTATTAATGACGCGGTCATGGAAAATGACATCGTCGTCCTCGACCCGCCACGAATTGGACTCGCCAAGGGAGTTGTCGAGGCACTCGCACGGCGCAAGCCTCGTCGCGTGGTTTACGTGAGTTGCGACGCGGCAACCTTTGCGCGAGACCTGGCCTCTTTTGAAGAGAACGGCATTGAACTTAAGGATATGAAGGTCTATGACCTATTCCCCATGACCGAGCACGTCGAAATTGTGGCACTGCTAGAGCCCATCGTCGACGAAGAAGCATTCTCCATCGCTGACTAGTCCAGCTAGTTCATTTTCATTTTGCCATGTCGGCCATCCTCAAATTGCAGAGCCAACCTCGTTAGCATGGAGTTCCACAACTGAAAGGCTTGTTATGAAAATTGCTGAAATTATCTTCGGTGCCCTGTTGACATTCTTTGGCTTCTTCTCAGCCTTTGGCAAGTTTTCCAAAATGGAAGATGTGATTAAGGCCATGCACCACGTGGGCGTCAAGGATGCCCAGATCAAGGTGCTAGCCACCTTAGAGGCCCTTGGTGCATTGGGGATCATCGTCGGTATCTGGTTAAAGCCAGTCGGCATTGCGGCCACGATCGGTTTGGTTTTGTACTTTTTCGGCGCGATGGTCGCCCACTTACGCAAGAAGGATACGTTCAAGGACTTTGCCCCCGCCCTCCTTATTTTTGTTGTGGCGGCAGTGACGCTGGTGCTGGAACTGAAGCGAAAGTAGTTAGTTTTTTAGCTCGGCTACGAGGGTCTGCACTCGCTGTTGGATGTCGTCGCGAATGCGGCGCACCACATCTAGGGGTTGGCCGGCCGGGTCATCCAAGGGCCAGTCGTCGTAGCGCTTGCCTGGGTAATAGGGGCATTCGTCGCCGCAGCCCATAGTGACGATGACATCAGAATTCTTAGCCATCTCTTCGGTCAGTTTGGTGGGCGTTTGCGAGGTGATATCAATACCTACTTCATCCATGGCTTCAACCACCGCTGGGTTCAAGTTTTCGCCTGGTTGGGTGCCAGCGGAGTAGATGGTTACTGTGTCGCCGGAAATTTCGCGAGCAAAACCAGCGGCCATCTGAGAGCGACCCGCATTGTGGACGCACAGAAAAAGAATTGCTTTGTCGGTCATTGTTCAACTTTCTTACTTACCAGTCATCAAAGCATAGGTAATAAAAAAGAACCCCGCGCCACAAGGC
>CAIKUQ010000030.1 GCA_903830655.1 uncultured Actinomycetes bacterium
CATGACCGACCCCGGCACCGCCGATGTCACCTACATCGAACCACTTGATGTAGAGGTGCTCGTTCAAATCCTCGAAAAAGAGCGTCCCGATGCGGTACTGCCAACACTTGGTGGGCAGACGGCACTCAATCTAACGATGGCTCTGGTTGAAAAGGGTGTGTTTGAGCGCCTCGGTATCGAGGTGATCGGAGCTCGCCCGGAGGCGATTTCCACGGCTGAAGACCGTGAGCTGTTCAAGAAGGCTATGGCCGATATTAACTTGGCCGTGCCGGAATCTGATTTTGCTCGAACCGTCGATGAAGCCTTAGCCATCGCTGAGCGAATTGGCTGGCCCATCATTATTCGTCCGAGTTTCATCTTGGGGGGTGCCGGAACCGGCATTGCGGATAATGCGAAAGATTTCCGTCAATTGGCGATAGAAGGTATTGCGGCTTCGCCAATCAGCGAGATTCTGGTGGAGCAATCGATTGCTGGTTGGAAAGAGTATGAACTGGAAGTCATGCGTGACCACGCCGACAACTGTGTGGTGGTTTGCAGTATTGAAAACTTCGATCCCATGGGGGTTCATACCGGTGACTCCATCACGGTTGCGCCAGCCCAGACGCTATCTGATGTCGAGTATCAGGCAATGCGCGATGACGCCTTTGCCGTGTTGCGCCGAGTGGGAGTTGAAACGGGCGGTTCAAATGTCCAGTTTGCGGTGAACCCAGCCAATGGTGAGCGCCTGGTTATTGAAATGAACCCTCGGGTTTCGCGGTCTTCGGCACTCGCCTCGAAAGCGACGGGATTCCCGATTGCCAAGATTGCCGCGCGTCTGGCGGTGGGTTACACCCTGGATGAAATCCAAAATGATATTACGAGGGTCACCCCAGCCAGCTTCGAACCGGTCATTGACTATGTGGTTACGAAGATTCCGCGCTGGGCCTTTGAGAAACTTCCTGGAGCCAACCCCGTCTTGGGTACGCGTATGCAGTCGGTGGGTGAGGTTATGGCTATAGGTCGTAATTTCGCTGAGTCTCTTCAAAAAGCAGTCCGCTCCTTAGAACAGGGTCGTGGCGGTTTTGCCCTGTCGGGTCGAGAGGAGTTCGCCGATTTGAGCGAGGAAGAGTTGTGGGAGCGCTGTGTTGTGGCGACCCCTGAACGGCTGTACGCGCTCCACGCAGTTTTGTGGCGAGGCGTCTCGCTTGATGAGATCAATCGCCGAACGGGCATTGACCCCTGGTTCTTGTGGCAGCTGAATGAAATTGTTGTGCGAGAAAGAGAACTTGAAGGCGCCGACCTCGCCAGTTTGAACAAGCGTGAGTGGCGCCGCTACAAGCAATGGGGATTCACCGACGAACAAATAGCGATCCTAACCAAGACTGAACTCGCCACCGTTACGTCACTTCGCGAGGCTCAGGGAGTGACAGTGACATTCAAGACTGTGGATACCTGTGCGGCTGAATTTGTTGCTTCGACGCCTTACCACTACGGAACTTTTGAGGACGAGTCCGAAGTCCGAACCTCGGCTAAGGATCGGGTAATCATTTTGGGCTCGGGGCCTAACCGCATTGGCCAGGGAATTGAATTCGACTACTGCTGCGTTCACGCCGCCATGGCCATTCGAGCTATGGGGTACGAGGCCATTATGGTCAACTGCAACCCCGAAACGGTCTCGACCGACTATTCAACCTCAGACCGGCTGTACTTCGAGCCGCTTACGCCCAGTGATTTAGCGGCCGTCATTGCCGCTGAACAAGCGGCCTGTATTGATGGCGCGCGAGTCTTGGGCCTCATCGTTTCACTCGGTGGGCAGACACCACTAAAACTTTCGCACTCGGTAGATTCCACCTTGATCCTCGGCACGCCGGTGGCCTCGATTGACTTGGCCGAAGACCGCGAACAATGGTCGAAGCTCTGCACTTCTTTGGGGCTGGCTCAACCCCCCGGAGCGGTTGTGTGGAATGTCGACGAGGCCAAGAAAGTGGTTCAAGAGATTGGGTACCCCGTCCTGGTTCGGCCTAGTTACGTCTTGGGTGGGCGTGCCATGGAGATTGTTTATGATGACAACGCGCTTGAGCGGGTCATGGAAAACCTGACCAGCGCCCACGGCGCCTTAGCCCGTGAGGGGGGAGCGGCCCAAAGCCGACCTATTCTCATCGACTCCTTTTTGGAATCAGCGGTGGAGGTGGATGTGGACGCCCTGCGCGATTCTTTGGCGGATGTCTATATTGCCGGCATCATGGAGCACGTTGAAGAGGCGGGCGTGCACTCGGGCGACTCCGCCTGTGCCCTACCGGCACAAAACTTGTCCCCGAAGGTCGTCCAGGCTCTGCGCGTCGCGACGGAAAAGATTGCCGAGGGGCTACAGGTGGTGGGTCTGATAAATGTGCAGTACGCCGTTCGCGACGAGGAAGTCTTCGTGCTCGAGGCCAATCCGCGGGCCTCGCGAACAGTGCCCTTTGTGGCAAAAGCGACTGGGGTTTCACTAGCCCAAGCCGCGACTCGCGTGATGCTGGGGGAGTCGCTCGCCGACCTTCGCCACGCAGGAATTCTTCCCGCAGATACTCCCGTCCCGAACTACGTGAGCGTTAAGGAAGCGGTGCTTCCCTTCAATCGCTTCCCGACCGTAGATACTGTGCTTGGCCCAGAAATGCGTTCGACGGGTGAGGTCATGGGTATTGGTGAGAGTTTCGGCATTGCCTTCGCTAAGGCTCAGTTAGCGGCGGGCACGGGGTTGCCTCAGTCGGGCCGTGTGTTTCTGTCCCTATCTGATCGCGACAAGGCCGCCGGGCTCGATGTGGCGCGGAGTTTGATTGAACTTGGATTTGAGTTGGTGGCGACCACCGGCACGGCAAGTTTCCTCGAGGAGCATGAAATAGCTGTTTCTCGCGTAGTCAAGAAATATGGTGCAAGTGAACCGGGCGACAGCGCGGTGGAGTTAATTGCTGATGGTTTTGTCCAATTGGTAATAAATACGCCATCGGGTTCGAATGCCTACGCCGACGGGGCGGCCATTCGCCGTACGAGTACCGTACACGCCGTCCCTTGTCTCACCACCGTCGCGGCGGCCCAGGCCGCGGTTCTAGGAATTGGTGAAACCAAAAAGCATGGATGGCGGGTTACCAGCCTGCAGGAGCTGCACCGATGAAACATGGCACCGTGTCAGTTGGCGCAGTTGAGCTCAACGGGCCGGTCCTGACGGCAGCGGGCACGAGTGGACTTGGGGCAGAACTTGGCGAGTACGGTGACCTCGCGGAACTGGGTGGCGTTGTCGTCAAATCCCTGGCCGCCTTCGCGTGGGCTGGAAATCCAGCTCCGAGAGTGGCCTCGTGGGGCGATTCGATGCTCAATTCGGTAGGACTGAGTGGTCCTGGGGTCGACGCATGGCGCAGGGACTATTTGCCCGCCCTCACGCAGGCAAACGCTCGAACAATCGCCTCCATTTGGGGCCGGAGTGTGCAAGAGTTCGCCGATGCTGCTGCGGGCTTGGATGGTGCGGAGATCTGCGCAATCGAAATCAATGCGAGTTGTCCCAATCTTGAAGGACGAACGGGAATCTTTGCTCATTCGGCCTCTCTCACCTCGGAGATTGTTGCCGCCGCTAAGGTCACGGGCTTTCCCCTCTGGGTTAAATTAAGCCCCAATACGCCAGAGCTCGTTGCGATCGCCGAGGCTGCCCTCGGCGCTGGTGCCGACGCGCTCGTACTGACCAACACGCTTTTGGGTATGGCTATCGACACCAAAAGTCGTCGTCCCATACTGGGCAACGAAGTAGGGGGAGTCAGCGGCCAGGGTATTTTTCCAATCGCGTTACGAGCAGTGTACGAATGTCGAGCCGCATTCCCCGACGTTCCATTGATTGGGGTAGGGGGTATCGCTACGGGCGAGGACGCTATTGCCATGGTGATGGCTGGCGCCAATGCAGTGGAAGTAGGCACAGCGATCTTTGCTGATCCACGCTCTCCCTGGCGTATTCAACGTGAGATGCTGAAGTGGTGCGAAAAGAATCGCACATCACTAGATGAATTAAGAGGGTCCGCCCATGGCTGAGACATTTGGACAGCGACTCAATGAACGCCTCAAGGAGCAAGGGGGACTTTGCCTAGGGATTGACCCGAGCTCCACGACATTGTTGGAGTGGGACAGACCAGACTCCGTTGAGGGACTCGAATATTTTGCGAGAGCGCTGGTGGAACTCGCCATTGATGAAGTTGCGGTCATCAAGCCACAGGTGGCTTACTTCGAGAGATTTGGTTCACAGGGTTACGCAGTTCTTGAGCAGGTGCTCGCAGAGGCGCGAGATGCCGGGCTTATTACGATTGCGGACGCCAAACGCGGAGACATCGGCAGCACTAATCAGGGGTACGCGCAGGCCTGGCTTGATGAACGTTCGCCCTTACGGGCTGATGCGGTGACGGTTAATCCCTACTTGGGGGTGGGTTCTTTGATTGATTTCTTTGATCTTGCGCAAAGCACCGAACGCGGGGTGTTCGTCTTGGCTGCAACCTCGAATGCGGAAGGTCGTGAGATTCAAAGAGCCCATAGTGACTCGGGCGAAAGAATTGAAGAAATGGTTCTTCGCACTATCCGTGATTACAACCATCGCGATGAGGGCTTTGGTTCGGTCGGGGCGGTGGTTGGCGCGACGCGCGATGACGTGGCCTTTGACTGGGAGTCCATGGCGGGCCCCTTCCTGGTTCCGGGTGTGGGCGTGCAAGGTGCGTCGGTCGAACAGGTTGCGCGTATGTTCGAACGTTGTGCCAAGGGTACGGTGATAGTGCCAATTTCAAGGGCTATTTGTCAGGCGGGCCCATCGAAGAGCGCACTGCGTGATTCCATCCGCCGGTTCGCTGACGAGGTTCGCGACTCTTTTTGAAAAATGTCTGTGGAGGAGTAATCTTGCTGCATGGTTCCGACACCCCCAACGCTGACACAAGAGCAGCGGGTACTCGCTTCTAAGCTGGCCGTCGCAAATCGCCGCCGCCGCGCGGAAGTTAAAAAGCAAATCAAGTCGGGCGATCTCTCCCTGGCGAACCTCTTTACTCTGGCCGAATCCGAAGACTGCATTGCTCAAATGCGTGCCTTCGATTTGATTAGCGCTCTGCCGGCGGTTGGCGAGGTAAAGGCTGCCAAAATAATGGCTGCGGGCAATATCGCCCAGACCCGTCGAATTCGCGGCTTGGGACCTAAACAGCGCGAACTACTCTTTAGAGCTCTTGTCCGCTAACCCCCTCGTCATCGTGCTGATTGGCCCCGGCGGCGTAGGCAAGGGCACCATTGCTCGAAAGTTGATAGCGGCGGATGAACAGCTTTGGCTATCACGCTCGTGGACGACTCGCCAACAGCGTGCGAGTGAAGATGGTTCGGAGTATTCCTTCGTCGACCGGCCAACCTTTGAAGAAGCCATTGCCGATGGGAAGTTTTTGGAGTGGGCGGAATTCAATGGAAATCTGTATGGCACACCACACCCAACTGTCCCCAGCGAAAAGGATGTGGTTCTGGAGATCGAAATCCAAGGGGCCATGAAAGTGGCCGATGAGTACCCGGACGCAGTAATCGTCCAAATCCAGCCTCCCGATGTCGACACATTGACCGAGCGTTTGCGGGGGCGTGGCGACAGTGAAGAGCACGTGGTTCAGCGCCTCTCCACAACGCCGTGGGAGACCGCAAAAGGCAGGGAAATAGCCCACTATCAGGTGATTAACGATGAGCTCGAGAGAGCGACTGCTGAAATCCTCTCTATACTGGAAGAACTTCGGTTAAGCCGGAACGCGTCAAACTAAAGGACTATTGATGGCCGAACGCCCTACTCTCGTTGATCCACCTATCGAAGCGCTACTCAAGAAAGTTGGCGACTCGAAGTTCACCCTTGTTGCGGTGTCGGCGCTTCGTGCTCGTGACATCAATGACTACAACTCAAGTTTCGGCTCGAGTAAGCGACGCCCAACTCCGCCTCAGGTCAACATCATGTCGAACAAGTCCCTCTCCATCGCCATGGAAGAGCTGTACGAGGGCAAGCTTGAATTCCATCGTCCTACCGCTGAAGAACTCGAAGTCGAGCGTGCTCAAGCCGAAGCCGCTGCAGCTGCTCAAGCAGAACTCGGCGCTTCTACCAGCATCGAATTCTCCGACACCGAGATCAAGGGTGACATCACCGCGTTGATCAATGACCTCGCCGACTGAGGCAAGTCCTAAACACGTTGTTGTAGGAGTCGGCGGAGGTATTGCCGCCTACAAGGCTATTGAACTCGTTCGCATCCTCACCGACCGAGGCTGCTTCGTCTCGCCAGTCCTGACTCCGGCGGCCAAGGAATTTGTTGGGGAATTGACCTTCTCGGCACTGGGCTCAGAGCCCGCGCGCAGTGAGCTCTTCTCCGATCAGACCACCCCAATTCCTCACACCTTCTTGGGTCAACGGGCTGACGCGATAGTGGTTGTACCCACCACCGCCCACCTGCTGGCTCGACTGGCAATGGGACTTGCTGATGACCTGTTAACCGCAACGATTCTTGCCTCACGCGCTCCAATTATTTTGGCTCCGGCCATGCACACAGAAATGTGGGAGCAACCCTCGGTTCAACGCAACATTGAGACTCTGCGCACCAGGGGATACATCTTCGTCGGACCAGAAGATGGCGCATTGGCCGGCGGAGATTCTGGGATGGGCCGATTGTCTGATCCAATTGAGATCGCTCGAGTTGTGGTTTCGGTACTTGATGGCTTTGAGGGCCCACTAACTGGGCGGCGTATCGTGGTCAGCGCTGGTGCGACCAAAGAGGCGCTCGACCCGGTGCGATACATGACGAACCGCTCGAGCGGACGACAGGGCCACGCAATCGCTGAAGTAGCGGCGCGAATGGGCGCTACCGTCGCTCTCGTCACGGCTAGCCCATTAGAGCTCGCCCCCGATGTGCGAAGCTCGATCCAACTCACACGCGTGAGTACCGCAGAGGAGATGGGCGAGGCGATGAGTCGCTTGTTTAAGTCCGCCGATGTGGCAATCATGGCGGCGGCAGTTGCCGATTTCACTTTCGACGCCGCCGCGAACAAGCTCAAGAAGCGTGATGGAGCCCCCGATCCAACATGGATTGAATCGAAGGACATTGTGGCCCAACTTGTCTCGGACAAGACCGAGAACCAGCTGGTGGTGGGTTTTGCCGCGGAAACACACGATGTTTTAACGAATGCTCAAGCCAAACTGGAAGCAAAGAGTCTCGACCTGTTGGTCGTGAATGACGTGAGTGACGAAACAATTGGATTCGATGGTACGCATAATGCGGTCACTCTGCTCTCGCTCGGGGAACCGCCAACCACAATTGCTCGAGGTACGAAAGACGCAATTGCTCTTGAGGTGTTGACTAGGGTTGATTTATTGTTATTGAAGGAGAAGAAATGAGTGAGCGCACGCTCTTTACCTCGGAGTCGGTGACCGAGGGTCACCCCGACAAGATCGCGGACCAGGTATCTGATGCTGTCCTGGACGCCATTTTGGCCGCAGACCCCAAGGCTCGCGTTGCGTGTGAAACGCTTCTCACAACTGGACTCTGCGTCGTCGCCGGAGAGGTCACAACGACGGCCTGGGTGGATGTAAATGAGATTGCTCGACGCACAATTCTAGAAATCGGCTATGACAGCGGTGAGAAGGGATTTGACGGCAAGAATTGTGCTGTTCTTGTCTCGTTTGATAACCAAAGTGTTGACATCGCAGGTGGAGTTGATGAAGCGCTGGAGAAGCGAAGTGGTGACCCCGACGAAGATGAGCTGAACGCCCTTGGTGCTGGAGATCAAGGCATGATGTTTGGCTACGCCTGTAATGACAATGCCGATTACATGCCAACTCCAATCTGGCTGGCTCACCGATTGAGCGAGCGCTTAAGTCAGGTGCGTCGAACTGGACTTCTGCCCTACTTGCGCCCAGACGGCAAGACTCAAGTCACAATTGCCTACGAGGACGGCCGTCCAGTTGCGGTGGACACAGTGTTGATTTCCACCCAGCACGAAGAGGGTGTTTCGCAGGAACAAATCCAAAAGGACGTCATTGAGCACGTCATCCAGCCAATGCTGCCCTCTAACCTCGATTCAGCCTCGACTCGATTCATCGTTAACCCTTCCGGGAAATTCGTTTTGGGTGGTCCCCACGCCGACACGGGTTTGACAGGACGAAAGATCATTGTTGACACCTACGGCGGAATGGCTCGCCATGGTGGTGGAGCCTTTTCCGGCAAGGACCCTTCGAAGGTTGACCGTTCGGCGGCGTACGCCGCTCGCTGGGTCGCGAAGCACGTGGTGGCCGCAGGCGCCGCTGATCGCTGCGAAGTGCAAGTGGCCTACGCGATTGGTATGGCGAAGCCCGTTTCAGTCCTGGTTGAAACATTTGGGACCGAAAAAGTTGCTCGCGAGAAAATTGCGGCGGCCATTACTAAGCTTTTCGACCTTCGCCCGGCGGCAATTATTCGAGACCTTGATCTACTCCGCCCGATTTACCAAAACACTGCGGCCTATGGACACTTCGGCCGTAGTGATGCGGGCTTTACTTGGGAGCAGACGCCCCGAGTTGAGCAGTTGCGCCAGGAGTTGTCGCTATAACCTTCAACCCTCGTGCAGTACGCGTCATCACTGAGGTCGCGGCTGTCGAGAAGGCTTTTGACTATGCGGTCACTGACGCTACGCAGATGGTGGACATTGGTGACCGAGTTCGGATCAATTTCAATAATCGCTCTGTTCGCGGATGGGTTGTGGAGGCGGGAGACTTCTCAGGCGACCTAAAGCCTTTGGTGAAGTGGCAGGGCTATGGTCCACCTCCCTCTCTGCTCCCATTACTTAATTGGGCGGCCCAACGTTGGAGTGCGCCACTGTCTAGATTTCTGCTCGCGGCATCTGCGTCGAAGCAATTCAAGTCGCTTCCGACGCCCCCGATGGCCGCACCGCTGAGCGATGCGGTGCGCGCACACGCGTTGATCTTGGCACCGGGACTTCACGTGATTGGACCTTGCACTGATCCGCTCGCTCTTATCCTGGGTGCCTATGCGGCTACTGAAGCACGCGAGGGCTCTCTCCTCGTGCTCGTGCCGACTGAGGCTTGGGCCACACGGTTACGCGGAAGACTTGAACAGCGTGGCGTTGCGGTAGCGAGTGGCGAAGGCGAATGGGACCGAATGAGAGCTGGTTGGCCGGTAATCGTGGGAACTCGCGGAGCGGCGTTTGCGCCGACCCCAAAACTTCGCGGCGCGGTCATAATTGACTGTGATGACGAGTCATTTCGATCTGAATCGTCACCGACATGGGATGCCCACAGCGTGCTGCAAAAGCGCTGTGAGAATGACGGAGCACCATTATGGAGAACCTCCCTGGTGCCAACGGCAATGGTGATGAGTGGAACGGAGCTCGAGGCGGTGACCTCCGAGCCTGGTACCTGGCCCGAAGTTGTGGTGGCTGATCGAAGAAATGGCGACCCCCACGAGGGCGTGCTCTCGGCGGCTGCGCTCGCAGCGGCCCACCAGGCACTGGATGGGGGTGAGCCAGTAGCAGTCTGCATAGTCCTCCAGCGATTGGGCGCGGGAAGGTTGTTGGCCTGCCGACACTGTGGCGAGCTTGCTCTATGCAGCGTGTGTGGGGGAGGTGAGATTGAAGTTGATGGACACTTGTCCTGCGTGGAAGCTCACGAAACAAGGGAGAACTTTTGTCGCGCCTGCGGTTCCACGAATCTTCGAGCGATCCGCTCCGGCATCACAACGTTGGCCCGGGATATCGCAGCACAACTGAATCAACCGGTAAGTGAAGTTTCGGCGAGCTCTGATCAGTCGATGCCACTTGAACGAGTCGTGGTTGGCACTGAAGCGATTTGGCAAAGAGTTCGGCGTTGCGGTCTTGTCATATTTGTCGATTTTGACCAGTATCTACTCGCGCCGAGAGAAAATTCTCGAATCGCCGCACTGACCGCCATCGCGAAGGCCGGTCGCTTGGTGGGCGCCCGCACAGAAGCACGCGGCGAGGTCCTCGTTCAGACTCGACGGGGTGAGGATCTTGTACTTTCTGCGGCGACGGGCGGGGATTTATCTGAAGTCCTTCGTGATGAAGTTGAGACCGCAGAGTTGCTCGGGTTGCCACCTTTCGGTTTTCGGTGTGAGATAAGCGGGGAAAATGCGCAGAGGTACGTCGATACCGTGAATGGCGAGCTGGTGCGGATTCGCCAAACTAATGCCGGCTTCGAGATCAGCGCACCAGACGTTGACGTTCTGTCACAGGTCCTGGCGAACGCAAAGCATCCCGGGGGCCGTCTGCGTATCGCACGCAATTAGCCGCCATCAGGCACCGCTCACGGTATCGTTGATGCATGAGCACAATGCCAATCCGCACCTACCCCGACCCAGTCCTCGGCCAACCCACAATTGAAATCGACAATATTGACGCCAAAATTGCTCAACTAGCGCAAGTCATGCTCGAGACCATGTACCTAGCACCCGGCGTGGGACTGGCAGCCAATCAGATCGGTATTCAAAAGAAGATTTTCGTCTACGACAAGGGCGACGGACCCAATGTGGTCATCAATCCGGTCATCGTTGAAACTTCCGGAACCTGGACCTACGAAGAAGGTTGTCTTTCAGTACCAGACCTCCACTGGGACATTGTGCGACCGAACAAGGTTCACCTCCAGGGGCTTGATTTAGACGGCAATACCTTGGACGTAGAAGTCGACGAGTATCACGGCCGCATCTTCCAGCACGAAACGGACCACCTGAATGGGATTTTGCTCATTGAGCGTCTAAGTGAGGAGCAAAAGGAAGAGACCAAGAAGGAGCTACGGCGCATGCGGATGGCACCGCCCGCTCAGTCACACGATGGGCTCCACCTACTTTTCGGTGACGAGTGAGAGTAGTTTTTCTTGGCACACCAGCCCCCGCCTCCCAGATACTTGAGCGGGTCGTTGAAGCGGGCCATGAGGTTGTTCAGGTAATCACTCGGCCCGATGCCAAACGTGGTCGTGGTGGTGCACTGAGCCCTTCGCCAGTCAAAGAAACAGCTTTGCGTTTAGGGATACCGGTCGCGCACCAACTTGACGTTTTAGACTCCGCGGAGGCTGATGTGGGCGTGGTGGTGGCTTATGGTGCCCTCATTCCCGCCTCGCGCCTTGAGAAACTTCCAATGCTCAACGTTCATTTCTCACTCTTGCCTCGCTGGCGAGGTGCCGCTCCGGTCGAGCGTTGCATTCTCGCTGGTGATGAAGAGACGGGCGTCGATATTATGACCCTGGAACCAACACTTGATACGGGACCCATTCATTTCGAGGTTAAGACTTTGGTGGGCGACAAAGATGCGAATGAATTACTCTCCGAATTGACGCGTATTGGCGGCGACGCCCTGGTGAGGGTTTTGACCGATCCCGCCTTGCTGAAAAATGCCTCGCCGCAATCTGGCGAAGCAACCTATGCCGCAAAGCTCTCGGCTTCGGATTTTGTGATCTCTCCCGAACTATCGGCGTCAAACGCGATGCGAATCATTCGCCTGGGTCGGACTCGAATTCAAACTTCGAAAGGAACTTTGCGAATTCTTAAGGCGCGCCCTGCGAATGCCACCGCTGCGCCGGGAGAGATCTTGCGGACCGATGGAAAAGTGGTTCTCGGCCTAGCCGACGGGGCTCTCGAACTGCTGGAACTCCGACCGGAGGGGTCAAAATCAATGACTGCCGAGTCATGGTGGACGGGCCTTCGTGAAGTGACAGTGCAATGGTCGTCGGTCGCTATCTCTGGGGAATAGTCTTTAGGCATGGCCGCATCTGATTTTGGCGCATTGCGCATAGCCCCCTCTATCCTCTCGGCCGATTTTGGCGACCTGGGCTCGGCGATCGGCCTCATCAGTAGCCAAGTCGAATGGCTCCACGTTGACGTCATGGATGGGCATTTTGTTCCAAACATCACCATTGGGCCACCAGTTGTTAAGTCTCTACGACAGCACTCGGACCTGTTCTTTGATTGCCACTTAATGATCAGTGAACCCTGGCGGTATCTGGAGGATTTCAAGAAGGCTGGTGCTGATAGTTGCACCTTTCACGTTGAAGTGGGCCGTACTGCAGAAACAATCCAGCTCGCACGAGATCTGGGAATGAGAGTTGGGCTGTCACTCAATCCGGATAAGTCTTTTGCGCTGGTGGAGCCCTTTCTGAGTCAAATCGACGTGCTTTTAGTAATGTCCGTGTTCCCTGGATTCGGGGGACAGAGTTTTATCCCGGAGGTGCTCGAGACAGTTGAAAAGGCTCGTGCCGTCGTCGTTCGTGATGGCTTGAACCTTGATATTGAGATTGACGGTGGCATCGATGTCACTACGGCACCTTTGGCGGTGAAGGCCGGAGCGAATGTGCTGGTGGCGGGGAACGCCATCTTCGGAAAGAGTGATCCAGCCGCGGCGCTTCGGGACCTTCAGGCGACAGTGGCGAGTTTGTGAGCGCGCCGAGGACTCGAGGCAGCGTCACGGTTTTTGATGCCGTCCGTGGTGATGGTGTTGTGACGACCGAGTTAGGGGAGTCACTCTATTTCCACTGCGTAACTATTGCGGATGGCAGTCGGGTGGTGCCGCTAGGCGCTCAGGTCAGCGGAATCCGAGCGGTTGGGCGACTTGGTGAAGATGAAATTGAAGATCTTCGCCAGGAGTAATTGTTAGGCGCTAGCGCGAACGAATGCTTGCTGGAGTTCGGCGAGCGCATTCTTGTAAATCGTTTGGTGTTCACCGAGCCGGCCTTCGCCGGTGGTAATTATCGAACTAGCAATATCGATAACGAGCTGAGCTTCTTCTAAGCGGGCGGGTGTTTCTCCAATATAGAGAGCGGCAATCTGGAAGAGCACAAAAAGCTGATTGGCCAAAATATCGGTTATTGGGGTGGTGCGAAGATAGTTGATTTCTTCGTCAAACTCGCCGGGAGAGATTTCACTCATGGTTTCTAGGGTAGTTCCTAGTTGTCGCGCTCGCCGCCGCTTTCGCCTTCACCGGTGGGAGATCCGCCTTCGTTGTCGTCACCGTGATAGGTAGGCACGGTAGTTGGCGTTGGGGGGATGGAAGTTGGGGTGGTCGTCGGAGAAACTGCCCGCGTACCTTCATCGGTCTTTTGGGGCGTCTGAGCGGGGGCCTGTGAGCCAGTGTTGGTGGCGAGTTGCTGGGGCGTGGTGACTGGAGTATTGGTGCCAGCAGGAATAGTCGTGGTACTCGGCGTGCGCAGCATGGCTGAAGCGCCAACGAAGACCAAGGCGGACACCGCGAGACCGCCGGCGACGGCGACGAGGGCATTGGACATTGAAGATCCGTAGCGTCGGCCGGGGCGAGAGCCGCGGCGGGGGGAACGAGGAGCTTCGTATTGTGGGAGCGGTGCATCGAACATGGTGTAATCGTATGGCCAATGACTCTGAATTTGGCTAAAAATCTCTAAGGCGAATGTAAGAATTTAGGGTCTTTTGTTGATTTATTACGGCTCTGCTAAGGTGGTCAAGCAGTTCACAGCAAGAGAGCGCGGTTGTACCGCCTCCACCTGGCCATCAGTATGCGTCCAGGTTCAGGGTATTTTCGCCTCCCTTGCCGTGGCGACGCCAATTTGGCGTCGTAGAGAGCAAGGAGTAGTCGTATCGCAACAGTTCCTGGAGACCACCGCGTTAATGAACGCATTCGTGACGGACAAATCCGCCTGATTGACCATGAGGGAAATCAGAAAGGTTTGACCACCGTACGTGAAGCATTAGCGATGGCTCGTGACCTCGATTTGGACCTCGTAGAAATTGCCCCCACGGCTGCACCACCGGTGTGCCGAATCATGGATTACGGCAAATTCAAATTCGATGAGGCCCAGAAGGCGAAGGAATCTCGCCGCAAGACTCAAAATGTTGGTGTTAAGGAAATGAAGTACCGCCCGAAAATCGGTGATGGAGACTTCAATACCAAGACTCGACAAGTTGAAAAGTTCTTAGGTGAAGGTCACAAGGTCAAAGTAACCATCATGTTCCGTGGTCGAGAAGCGGCCCACCCAGAACTCGGAAAGAAAATCCTCGATCGCATCGTGGAAAGACTCGAAGAGGTTGCCAAGGTGGAATCGGCAGCAAAGCTCGACGGAAGAAACATGATCATGGTGCTTGGTCCAGATAAGAAGACAAAGGTCAAGGTGGTCGAAGTATCGCCCGCGGCCCCCGTTGCACCGACTGCACCTATTGAAGAATCGCTAGAGGAGATTTAATGTCAAAGACCAAGATGAAGACTCACAGTGGTGCCAAAAAGCGCATCAAGATCACTGGCTCGGGACGGCTCCGCCGTCGTAAGGCGTTCCGCGGTCACATTCTTGAGAAGAAGTCGAGTGTTCGCACCCGCCGACTAGGCCGCGAATCAGATATTGCACCCGGTATTGAAAAGAACATCAAGCGGATGCTTGGACTCTAGAGAAATAGGAAGGACTTGAAATGGCAAGAGTAAAAAGAGGCGTTAACGCCAAGAAGCACCACAAGGCAGTTCTTGAACAGGCCAAGGGTTACTACGGTGACCGCAGCCGTACCTTCCGTGCGGCTAACCAAGCTGTTCAGCACGCTGGTGTCTACGCCTTCCGCGACCGTCGAGCTCGCAAGGGTGACATGCGCCGGTTGTGGATCCAGCGCATCAATGCGGGAGTTCGCGAACACGGTCTCAGCTACAGCCGCTTCATTGACGGTTTGAACCGTGCCGGCATCGAGGTTGACCGTCGCATGTTGGCCGACCTCGCCGTGACCGACGCGCAGGCCTTTGGCGCCATCGTGGCCCAGGCCTCGGCGGCGTTAGCTAAGTAGGTTTTCTTGATTGAAACGCTGGGGTCGACGCACCAAAGTGTGCGCCGACTCCGGCGTCTTCTTCAAAAGCGCTCCGAACGTTGGAGTGAGGGTGTCTGCGTTATCGAAGGGCCCGATCTGGTGTCCGCCGCCCTGGACGCCGACGCGGAATTTGAAGCCATCTACATTGACGAAGAGTCCTTACACGAACCGTCGCTAGAGGCGCTGTGCGTTAAAGCAACGAATGCCGGCGTTCGTATTTTCACGCTGGCGCACGGAGTTCTCGAGAAAGTTTCGGACGCTAAAGCTCCGCAGCCCGTGATGGCGGCAGTACGTATGAAGCCCACCGCCCTGTCGGATTTACCAAAGATTTCATTCGCTCTCGTGCTCCACGAGATTCGCGATCCCGGTAATGCGGGAACCTTGATTCGCTCAGCTGATGCATCGGGGGCGAGTGCAGTGATCTTTACCGGCCAGACCGTCGATCCCTACAACCCAAAAACTTTACGAGCCACCGCTGGATCAATCTTTCGAGTGCCGGTGGTGTTGGCCTCGCTCGAAGACGCAATTGCGCAACTGCACTCTCAGGGCGTGCGCGTATGGGGAACCGTAGTCCAAGGTGGGAGCAGTTCTCTCGAAGCGGATTTGGCGAAACCGAGTGCCGTCGTGCTCGGCAACGAGGCTCAGGGCCTGACCTCAGGGGAGGTCGCACTCTGTGATGAGAGCCTCACCATCCCGATGGCGGGTAAGGCAGAGTCACTGAATGCTGCCGTTGCCGGCTCTTTACTGGCTTTCAGCGCTTACTACCAACGACTCGACACAAATACGTGAGGCTGAGCCTCTAGCCTTATAGGAACATGTCTGATTCTTCACCTCTCGCAAATCTTGATGCGCAACGCGACGAACTGATTCGCCAAATCAACGAGGTCGCGGATTTCGCCACTCTTCGCCAACTCGAGGCCCTACTGGTTGGCAAACGCTCGGTCTTGACCAATCTCCAGCGAACCCTGGGCCAGATCCCAGAGACCGAACGAAAAGACGCGGGGGCCCTCTTGCAGGGAGCTCGGCGTCACGTGGAAGAGCGCTTCGCTGCGCGATACAGCGAACTTGAAGCAATCGAGCGTTCGGCCAAGCTAGAAAGTGATCGATTGGACCTGGGCGATGTTGTCGCGGGCGCAGTTCGAGTTCCGATCACGGTTGGGCATCCGAATTTAGTGGCCACGACTCAACGCGAGTTGGAAGATGTTTTCGTAGGAATGGGCTTTTCAGTCGCGGATGGCCCAGAGGTAGAAAGCGATTGGTACAACTTCGAAGCGCTCAATATTCCACCCGCACACCCGTCGCGTGGCATGTGGGACACATTCTATGTGGATCTCGGCGAGCCCGAAACTGTTGTTTTGCGCACTCATACGTCACCAACTCAGATTCATTTGATGGAAGCAGCGGTTCGAGCGGGTGATCCACGAGTGCACGCAGTCATGCCGGGTCGATGCTTCCGCCGTGATACGCCCGACGCGCGCCACCTCGCTGCCTTCCACCAGATTGAAGGCTTGGTGGTTGACCGAGGGATTACTTTCGCTGACCTTGCGGGTGTGATCGAGACCTTCACTCGTGCTTATTTTGGCCCGTCAATTTCATCTCGGCTCCGCCCGGCGTTCTTTCCCTTTACCGAACCTTCAGCCGAATTCGAAATCACCTGCACCATCTGTCAAGGTTCTGGTTGTCGAACTTGTTCGCAGACTGGTTGGATTGAATTAGGCGGTTGCGGCATGCTCGACCCAGCAGTATTGGAAGCAGTTGGTATTGATGGTTCTGAATGGAGCGGATTCGCTTTTGGCTTTGGCATTGACCGCTGCGCCCAGATGCGTCACCAGATTGCGGATATGCGCGCCCTCATCGAAAACGATGCCCGCTTCCTAAGGCAGTTTTCATGAAGATCCCTCTTAGTTGGCTGCGCGATTTCATTGAAATTACAGAGACCCCCGAACAGCTTCGGGAGGTCTTTGACGACCTCGGTTTAGTGGTTGAAGGAGTGGAGTTCACTGGTCAAGACATTGGTGCAGTGGTAGTCGCGAAAGTACTAGAGATTCATCCGATTGATGGTGCCGACCGAATTCGACGGGTGCTTATCGACGCAGGGGAGGGCCCAGTAGAGATTGTCTGTGGCGCGATGAACTTCGAGGTTGGCCATCACGTGCCCTTTGCTCCGGTCGGTGCGGTGTTGCCCGGCGACTTTGCCATAGCGAAGCGAGTGATGAAAGGTATTACCTCCAATGGAATGCTGTGCTCGGCTCGGGAGCTGCGTATTTCCGATGATCACGGTGGACTGTACATCCTTGACGAGTTAATTTCGCCCGTTATAGGTGAGCGTCTGGTTGAAGCGCTAGGGATTACTCCAGACGTGATCTTTGACATTTCGGTCGAAGGAAATCGTCCCGACGCATGGTCGATTGAAGGAGTGGCCCGTGACCTGGGTGCTCGGTTAGGACGACCACTCACCGCTCCAACTTTGGCTACTCCCTCGGGACCCGCTACAGCCGAGGTGGCCGCGGCTTCAATTACGGCCACTACTGAGTGCGGGCGTCTAAGCGTTTCGGTCATCGAAAACATAACAGTGCTACCCAGTCCCACGTGGATTCAGCAACGTTTGATTGGCGCGGGGATGCGGCCAATTTCGAATGTGGTCGACGCTTCGAACTACGTCATGCTTGAATTGGGCCAGCCAAATCACCCATACGACGGTGAAAAAGTTGCGGGTAGGACCTTGGGCGTGCGCCACGCTGTAGCGGGCGAATCAATAAAAACTCTCGACGGAGTTGTCCGCGAATTAGCAAAACCCGGTCGTGGTCTAGGCGACAGCGGTGTTGACGTTGTCATCGTTGATGGCGATGACGTCATTCTCGGCCTGGCGGGCGTCATGGGTGGTGACGACTCTGGGGTCTCCTCCTCAACGACAGAGGTGTTATTTGAAGCAGCCTTCTTCGACCCCATGACCATTGCGCGCTCTTCGAAGCGACACGGAGTGCGCTCTGAGGCTTCGGCACGGTTCGAGCGAGGAGTCGATCCCGAATTGACCTTGCGAGCAACTGCGAGATTCGTCCAAATTCTTAAAGAAAGCTGCCCGGATATTGTTTGGCGCTCGAGTCCCCTCGACCTTCGCGCGAAGCTGCCCGAGGTGCCAGTCATCGCGTTAAGCGAGGCTGATATTGAACGCACACTAGGCATACGCATTCCCCTGGAAGACGCGGCCGAACTCCTGAAAGCGATTAATTTTTCAGTCGTATCAACCGACACTGGCGTAGACGTAAGCCCCTCCAGCGCTCGACTCGATGTTCGCTCTGGCGACGCTGGTCGAGCGGACGTGATTGAAGAAATCGCTCGGCTATACAGCTATTTGCGCCTGCCTCGTCGCGTTCCTACTTGGGAAGAACCAGGTGGTCTCTCTAGGCAACAACAACTACGGCGTCACCTTCGCGATGTCGTCGTTGACTTCGGAGCGTCCGAAGCGTGGACGCCGACACTGGGTTCAGACTCAGATTTCGAGCTCCTGGACTCGGGTGAGCGGGTGCGAATTACCAACCCCCTAGCGAGCGAAGAGTCGGTGCTGCGAAACACCTTGATTACTGGGCTAGTACGGGCTTGGGCCCGAAATGTCGAACGCGGTAACGGCGATCTGGTGTTGAGCGAATTAGGCAATGTCTTTATCCACCCCTCCGTTTCCTCGCAGGCGCGCCAGACCAAAGGTGGCGTGTCCGGTTCGGTGACGTTGCATCTACCCGAGGAGAAAGAGCACATGACAATTCTGCTCGGTCGGGTCGAAGATGATGCCCGAACGGCAGTCGCGTACGCCATGGGCGTCTTCGCCCGCTTAGGCCTATCGGATGTGGTGTTGCGCACGCCACCGCAGGTCCCCATGGGCTTTCATCCCACGCGTGTGGCAGAGGCTATCCAGCGCTCAACTGGTGCGAAATTAGGTGTGATTGGAGAGGTGGCGCCTCACTTGTTGGGAGCCCTCGATGTGCCTGCTGGGCGCCGTGTTGGCCTGGTGGACCTCGACTTTGCGGCGTTAAGCCATGAAGAACTCACTCGACGCGAGTCAAGTGAGGCCAGAATTCCCTCCCGATTCCCGTCGGCGCTGATTGATCTAGCTTTTGTGGTGCCCGACGCAGTACATGCCGATGATCTCCGCGCGGCTTTGCAAATTTCGACGGCACAAGTTGAGAGCGTGCACTTGTTCGATGTCTACCGCGGTACCGGCCAAGGCGAGGGGCGCCGCTCGTTGGCCTATGCATTTCGCCTGAATTCAGAGGAAGGCACTCTCAGTGATTCTGACATTGCCACTTTGCGCGAAAGCCTGATTGCGGTAGCACGCGGTCTTGGCGCAGAACTTCGAGCCCAGTGACTCTAGGAGTCGAATTCGTGCCACCGCATGAAGGTGGACGACGATTTAGCGAAGAGTTTCGTGTTCGCCTGGCTGACACCTACGCCGACGGCACGCTTCGATTGGACGCGGCTGCGCGGTTTTTGCAAGATGTGGCCACCGACGACTGGGACGACACCGGAATTGGCGATGAAGATACCTGGGTTGTTCGTCGAACTGCCATGCGAGTAGTCGCCGGTGGGGCGTGGCCTCGGTTCAAGGACCGCATTACCCTGGAAACATGGTGTGGCGGGTTTGGTGCGGCGTGGGCCGAACGTCGGACGAACTTCTACTTTGAAGGCCGATTGCAAATCGAGGCTAGCTCTCTGTGGGTGCCGATTGATGAGCGGGGAGTGCCGGGGCGACTTCGCGAGTCGTTCTTTGATGTCTTTGGCGAAGCATTGAATGGACGAAAAATTTCCGGCAAGATCCCGGTCCTGGAGCTTGATTCGTTGGCCCAACGCCAGTCCTGGCCTCTGCGTCACGCCGACTTAGACATTGTCGGTCACGTGAACAATGCCGCCATTTGGCAGGCCATCACGGAGGTTATCGACGAAGGCGTCACTGAAGTCGCGGTCATGCATCACGGCCCGGTGGAAGCCGGTCACGTGGTCGAACTGGCTCACGCTCCAGGCCACGTATGGCTCGTCGTCGATGGCGAGCCAAGGGTTAGCTGTCTCTATTTCACTTAGGTCTCAGTAATGACCTTGCGTTTACTGCTCGTCGCGTAGTAACTTCCAACGAGTACGAGCGGGAATCCAATGGCGATGCCGGTAGTTAGGGGCTCGTTTAAGAAAACAATGCCAAGGACAACCGCAATAGCGGTGTTGGTGTAGGTGACCACGGTCGCCCGAGCCGCGCCGACCTCCTTGATCAATTCGAAAAAAACGAGAAAAGCTCCGACGGTGCACGCAACCGTAAGCGCGGTGAGCGAGAAAACAGTCTCAGATGAAATACGTGCAGGCCAGTGCATGACTGCGTAGGGCAGCCACAAAATCCCGATAACACCTGTAGCACCGGCGACTATTGCAATACCGGCTACGTCTCGGGTCTTCGTGGCCAGGATTACCGGTCCAATTGCGTAACCCAAACAGATAAACAACATAAGGCCGACCCATTTGAGATCGCCGCCGTGTACGTCAAGTCCCACCAAACTCACAATTCCCACCGCCCCAATAAAGAGTCCGAACCAGCGTTGGGCTGTCATGTGTTCTTGCACTTTACGAACCTTAGATATTGCGAGTGAGAACAGAGGAACCGTGGCTATTATCAAACTCGTCAGGGAACTGGTGACGTGTTTCTCGACTGTTCCCATCAGATACCACGGAATGCCGAATTCAATGGCCCCAAACAAGATGATCCACTTCATGTTCTTGACCATCGAAGCGAATTCCTTTCGATAGACAACCACCGGAATCATGATGAGGCTGGCGGGCAGGGTACGGGCGGCCACCAACACTCCCGGGTCGACTTGGCGAACCGCGACGCGAATCAAGAGATACGGAATTCCCCAGAGGAATGCAAGGGCGGCAAAGAGCCAGAATCCGCGGCGGGTCATGAGCCCAGCATAGACCATGAGAAAAAACTTGCATAAAGCACCCCTAGTGTGAGTAAAATTGCATATATGAGGACAGCGATATTCGGAGCCAGTGGGTATGCGGGCGCAGAGGTGCTCCGCTTGGCTGCGAGCCACCCCGACTTAGAGGTGGTGGCGGCGGTCGCTGAATCTAGTGCGGGAAAATCTGTAGCGCACCATCAGCCAGCAGTGGCCGCGCTGTATCAGCAGTTGTACTTTATCGACACCACTGCGGCTCTTGAAATTGAGTTTGACCTTGCGTTTCTGGCACTGCCCCATGGGCAGTCCCAGGGATTAGTCAAAACGTTGAGATCGAAGGGAATTGTCTGCGTCGACCTGGGAGCGGATTTTCGACTTAAGGATGCAGCTGTTTTTGAGCGCTGGTACGCGAGTCCACACGCCGCGCCCGAATTGTTGGATTCGGCCGTGTACGGATTAGTCGAGCGACACCGCCACGAACTCGTTGGGGCCCAGTTGATCGCTTCACCTGGTTGCTACCCTACGGCCACCGCCCTGGCGGTTGGTCCATTTGCCGACGCTGGATGGATTGAGAAAAAGGGAGTCATTGTCAACGCCCTGTCGGGAGCCTCGGGTGCCGGGCGAGCGACGCAGGACAAACTGCACTTCGCTCGCTTGGCGAGCAACGCCGAAGCCTACGGCCTGAGCACTCACCGTCACACGCCAGAGATGGAGCAAGAGCTGGGGGTCGAAGTGTTGTTCACACCACACTTAGTCCCGGTTGCTCGAGGGATGCTGGTCACGGCCTATGCGCCGCTCACGAGCGCAGCGGGGGACTCTAACCAGGCACTCGAGTTGCTTCGGGCGACGTACGAAAAAGTCCCTTTCGTCGTAGTGACCGACGAACCCCCGACGCTCAAGGATCCCGTGGGATCGAATCTCTGCTTTGTCAGTGCTCGTATCGACCATCGGACTAATACTCTGATAATGATGAGCTCGCTGGACAACCTCATTAAGGGTGCGGCGGGACAAGCAATTCAGGCTTGGAATGTGGCCACGGGACGAGACGAGGCCCTCGGGCTACCCACTAGTGGTGTTACGCCGTGAAGTACGTAATCAAGCTGGGCGGGCACAGCCTGGATGACCTGAGTCCGGCCAGTGAGATGGTGCGGTGGCTCTGTGAGGATCTGCGACTCTTACTTGATAACGGTGATTTCGTATGCGTGATTCACGGTGGTGGGCCTCAGATTGATGCCGAACTAGCTCTGGCTGGAATCTCCTCCGAATTTGTAGAGGGTCTTCGCGTTACAAGTTTGGATGCGGCAATGAGAACTGAGATGGCGTTGTCGAGTGTTAACGCTGCTCTAGTTCTGGCCCTGAATAGTGCTGGGATTAGGGGCGTTGGTCTGCGGGGTCTCGACGGGAACCAAGTGGTCGGCCGTCCCGCGGGTTCTCCCTGGGGTTCGGTAGCGCAATCACCTCACGTGAACCCCTCGCTTATCGAAGTTTTGTGGTCCAGTGGCTATCTTCCCGTCATCAGTCCCATCACGAGCGACGGAAAGGGACAGCTGCTCAACTGCAACGCGGATGAACTTGCGGGTTCAGTCTCACGAGCGCTGGGCGCCGATGCGTTGTTCCTACTCAGCGATATTGACCAGATTCGCCTCGATGTACTTGATGCAGCCACCGGACTAGCGAAGATTTCTTTTGACGACCTCGAAGCGATGGTCAATGATGGACGCGCAAGCGGGGGGATGATCCCAAAGGCCAAGGCAGCTATTGCGGCGGGTCGACATGGTGCCGCCCGAGTAGTGATTGCCAATGCGGCCACCAAAAATATTCTCACCAAGGCTCTAACCAATCAAGCACTTACTACGGAGGTCATTGCGTGAAGCACCTAGTCACCATTGCGGAGCTATCCCTCGAGGACCTTGCGTCCATCTACCGGCTCGCGACCGCTCCTCTTGACGATCAGCTCATGGTCGGTCAAGGGGTGGCTCTCGTTTTCGAGCGCCCGAGCCTTCGCACGCGAGCTAGTTCGTCGAGCGCGATTCATGAATTGGGTGGGTACGCCACAATCTTTGGGGACGAAGAAATTGGCCTCGACACTCGTGAATCCGCCGAGGACGTTGCTCGTACCCTCGAGCAGATGTATTCGATTGTCGCGCTTCGCCTAAAGGACCACGCGGTCTTCGCCCGAATGGCTCACGCGACTGAAAATCGCTTAGCGCTTATCAATCTGCTGAGTGACATGGCCCATCCCACTCAAGCAATCGCCGATGTGCTGACGATTGCCGATTCGTTCGCCAAGGGCAACGTGCACGACTTACGAGGACTCGAAGTTGCGTACGTAGGTGACGCCACGAATGTGACTCGTTCCCTCGCAGTGGCGCTGCTGCGCCTCGGCGTGAATGTGCGCATCGGTGCACCTGCTGGCTATCAGATTCAACCAGGGGGGGTCGAAGATCCCGGGTCTTTGTCGGACCCGAAAATTGGGACACTTGTTCTGACTGGCTCGGCTGAAGAGGCTGTCGCGGGAGCCAACGTTGTCTATACCGACGCGTGGGTTTCCATGGGAGCCGAGTCTCAAGCTAAACAGAGACGTAAGAAGTTGCGTTCCTTTCGCGTGACAACTGAACTCATGCAAAGGGCCGACAAGGGCGCAATCTTCATGCACTGTTTACCGGCGCACCGGGGAGATGAAGTGACCGACGAGGTGCTTGACGCAACCTATTCAAAGATATGGACCCAGGTGCGCCACCGCCGCAGCGCCATGATTGGCGCATTGCGCTGGATAAAAGGAGATGAAGGATGACCAAGACCCAACGACAGGCCAAGATCACTGAGCTTCTCGAAAATGTGGTGATCTCGACGGCCGCGCAACTTGTGACACTTCTCCAGGGTGAGGGCTGGGCGGTGACCCAAGCCACGGTCACTCGCGACCTCCAAGAGCTGGGCTCGATCAAAATTCGAGATGAGAATGGCTCCCGCCGGATTGTTCTGGCCGAAACCCCAAAGATCGCCGCAGCACCAGTTGACCACCTTCGTCGGATGATGGGCGAGTGGGTGATTTCTGTTGAATGCTCGCAAAATCTTGTCATCGTGCGAACTCCGCCAGGGTGTGCTCATGTGGTGGCCTCTGCGCTCGACCGGAGTGCCCTCGCTGGAGTACTTGGGTCTGTCGCTGGTGATGACACCGTGCTCATTGTGGCTAAAGACTCCATTGGGGGCACTGGATTAACGCAGCAACTTCGTACGTTGGCCGGACTTGATTCGGCCACAGTGAAAGGAATATAGAGATGGCTAAACGAGTCGTACTTGCGTACAGCGGGGGACTAGACACTTCGGTGGCCGTTCGCTGGATGATTGAAGAGTGGGGCGTCGAAGTGGTGTGCGTCCTCGTGAACGTTGGGCAGGATGCTGAATCGAGCGAATCCTTCGAGGAGATCAAGTCCAGAGCCCTTGCGGCCGGTGCCTTGGACTGTGTGATCGTCGACGCCCGAACTGAAATGGCCGAGGAGTTCTGTGGAGCAGCCATTGCCGCTAACGCGAAGTATGAAGGTAAGTACCCGTTGGTTTCGGCCTTGTCGCGTCCCGTTATCGTTCGACACCTAGTGGACCAAGCACGAAAGTTCAATGCCCAAGCGGTAGCGCACGGCTGCACGGGCAAGGGTAACGACCAGGTCCGCTTCGAGGTGGGCACCCACGCTCTCGCGCCAGACCTAGAGGTACTAGCCCCCGCCCGAAATTGGGGAATGACCCGAGCGGATTCAGTCGACTACGCCAAGAAGTGGGATATTCCAATCAAGGCCACCAAAGAGAAGATCTATTCGATAGATGAGAATCTCTGGGGTCGAGCGATTGAATGCGGCGAGATCGAAGACCCCTGGGCGGCGCCACCCGAAGAGCCCTATACCTTGACCAGAGTGTCCACTGAAAACCCGGTCGAACTCACGGTGAGCTTTGTCGCCGGCCGGCCGGTGGCGATTGACGGGCAGTCGATGCCTATGGCAGATTTGATTGCGGCCCTCAACGCCCGAGCGGGCGCCACCGGCTTTGGCCGACTCGACATGGTCGAGAATCGTCGGGTGGGTATTAAGTCCCGCGAAGTGTACGAAGCACCGGCGGCGCTGGCGCTCATCGCTGCGCACGCCGACCTCGAAGATATGGTCTTGGAGCGCGATCTACACCACGAAAAATTTAAGCTCGAGGCCCGTTGGGCTGAACTGGTGTACGACGGCCTCTGGTTCTCTCCATTGAAAGAGGCACTAGACGCCTTCATGCTTGAAACCCAAAAGCACGTCACCGGAGATGTTCGGATGCGCTTTGACGCACCCGGTCTCATGCGCATTGTCGGTCGGCGCGCTCCCGCAGCGCTGTACGACCACGGACTGGCAACCTACGATGCTGCCGATACGTTCCGGCACGCCGATTCAGAAGGGTTTGTGCGCATTTACGGTCTGGGCGTGCAGACGTGGGCGGCCCGACAAGGGGCCAAGAACGCAACGCCCCCCACATCATGACGCTCTGGTCAGGTCGTTTCAACGAATCAATGGATGAAACTCTATGGAACCTTTCGGAGAGCTTCTCCTTCGACCACGTCCTCTACGCCTACGACATCGAAGGTTCGAAAGCCCACGCCGCGGGTCTCGCGAAGGTGGGACTTCTCAGCGCCGAGGAGTTCGCGACAATTTCGAGCGGCTTGGAGAGGGTAGCGGCAGAATTTGCTGCCAATACGTTCGTGCGATCTGAAGTTGACGAAGACATCCACATGGCCATCGAACGCCGACTCACTGAACTCATTGGTGAGCCAGGACGCAAACTTCACACGTCGCGCAGTCGCAATGACCAAGTGGCGACAACCTTGCGGCTCTTCACCCGCGACGCCGTGGGGCAGGTCTCACAGGCGGTTCTGGGCCTAGTGGACGCCCTTATTGCTAAGGGGGCCGAGTACCCTCAAGCGGTGTTGCCGGGATACACCCATTTACAGCGCGCCCAGCCAGTTTTGTTGACCCATCACCTCAACGCCCATGCGCTGGGCCTGTTGCGTGACGTAGATCGAATCATTGATGCGCGTCACCGAATGAATGTGTCACCACTGGGAGCGGGGGCGCTGGCGGGAACCTCTCTGCCAATTGATCCAAACTTCACTGCGTCGCAAATGGATTTTGAGTCGGCATTCATAAATTCGATTGATGCGGTTAGTGACCGCGACTTCGTCGCTGAGAGTTTGTTTGCTCTTGCGATGTGTGGAGTGCACCTGTCGCGAATCGGCGAAGAACTCGTCCTGTGGACCACACAAGAGTTTGATTTTGCCAGTTTGAGCGATGCATTCACCACCGGATCTTCGATGTTGCCTCACAAGAAGAACTCCGATGTTGCAGAACTCGCCCGCGGCAAGAGTGGTCGACTCGTTGGAAACTTGACGAGTGTCTTAGTCATGTTGAAAGGATTGCCCTTCTCGTACAATCGTGATCTCCAAGAAGACAAAGAGCCCCTCTTTGATTCGGTCCGTACAGTGTTACTCGTCGTACATTCTCTTACCGGTGCGATTGCAACAATGACAATGAATACGATGCGCATGGAATCGTCAGCATCAGACGAACTGTTGGTTGCGATTGACATTGCTGAAGCGCTCGTGGCCGACGGGGTGGCCTTTCGCGATGCTCACGCACTCGCGGGCCAACTCGTGGGCCGAGCGGTGGCAGAAGGTAGGGCACTCTCAGTGGTGGTGGGTGAGGACCCAGAGTTCGCCAAGTTTCTCTTCTTGTTCGATGACCGAGGAGCGTTGAATCGTCGAACCTCACAAGGTTCTAGTGGGCCTGAAAGCGCAGACCATCAGGCAAAACAGATTGCGGAGTTGATCGACTCCGCTCGTCGTCGGCTGGCGAAGGGCGCAAAACCCTAAATTCTTTTAGAAAGTGACGGTTCCGTGACGCGGACCTGTTAGAGTAGTCCTCCTGCCCTTACGGGCCGCTGAACCTCGATTTGCGTTGAGTAGCTGCGGTTTGTTAGGGTAGAACTCCCTGCGAAAAGGCAACTTTTAGCGGGAATTTAGGGAGAAATCCCTAGATGGTGTACCTCGCACCTCCGGCCCTGGCCGTGTGTGATGTCGCTCCTTGAAAACGGAAGAACGAGAGCTAAAAGCCAGTACGGACGTCGATGATCCGCTCTAATGGATCGCGACGGTCGTCAAAATATTGCAGTAAGCATCGAGCCACCCCGTGGTTCGGTGTAGTTGGTTGGGGGTTAGAGTCGCCCAACCGACTCTCTGATTTTTAAGAACTTCGGTTCGAGATTATCTTGATGGAGAGTTTGATTCTGGCTCAGAATGAACGCTGGCGGCGTGCTTAACACATGCAAGTCGAACGGAATCCAAGGAGCTTGCTCTGGAAGATTTAGTGGCGAACGGGTGAGTATCACGTGAGCAACCTACCCCGAAGACAGGGATAACACCGGGAAACCGGTGCTAATACCTGATACCTCTGATTGGCCGCATGGTCGATGAAAGAAATGTTTTTTCGCTTCGGGAGGGGCTCGCGGTCCATCAGCTTGTTGGCGGGGTAATGGCCCACCAAGGCTACGACGGATAGCTGGTCTGAGAGGACGATCAGCCACACTGGAACTGAGACACGGTCCAGACTCCTACGGGAGGCAGCAGTGGGGAATCTTGCGCAATGGACGAAAGTCTGACGCAGCAACGCCGCGTGAGGGACGAAGGCTTTCTGAGTTGTAAACCTCTTTCGACAGGAA
>CAIKUQ010000031.1 GCA_903830655.1 uncultured Actinomycetes bacterium
ATGACAGTTTTACGCTGATCAGTCAAGTCCTTGGAGAAAATGCCACCCTCTCTTCCCTTCGCCCCGCCTACTTCTTTGCCTTCTGAGGGCGGGAGCAGCAAGAATAACTTCGAGGGCATGAAGTACCACCGTACTGGTGAGTCCGGAGGCTTCTAGGCATAACTCAATACATTGCCCTCTTACCTCCTAGGGCTAACTAGTGGCGACGCGCCAATGGGCTACGGTTAGCCCATGCGCACTCCCACTAAGTTCCTTTATGGATTTTTGACCCTTCTCCTAGTGGCGGGCTCGCTCTTTGCTGGACGCTCGCTGGGTTCCTCCTCCCCCTCAAGTCCGCACGGAACGATTGTTTTGCGCGCTGAGAGTACGGAGTTCTTTTTTGGAAATGCCAAATATGGCTTTAACTGCGAACTCGACACCGCTAACGCCCCGGCATCCAGATATACAACAGCGGCGTATTGCCAGAGTGTGCAACCCAGCCAGTCGGCCTCCTTGGGTGCCACCGGGAAGGCCACCTTTTGCAAGGGGACAGGCTGCATTGGAAACCCCGGGCTCGGCACCCCGAGCTTTCCGGTCAATACGAAGGTCATCTTGGGTAATGCCACCTGCGTTTTGTCAGCCGAGCAGGTGCGATGTGACCGCGGAGCACACGGTTTCGTCCTGGCTGTCCCAACCGTTCGGGATCGACACTGGTAACAACCTCCCCTAGCGAGCCCGCTTCTTGTACCGAGCAGTAGCCACCATGGTGCTTAGATGGTTAGGCGCAATCTAGCGTCGAAAGGAGACTCAATGAGTCCAGCGGGCAACAATGAGAAGCCAGAACAGGTCGCCCTCACCTCTCACGCCAATGTCGACCAAATTTATCCAGAATCTCTCGGGTACCGGTTAAAGAAAATATTTTTTGGACGCGCGTACGTCACTGAGCAACTAGGAGACGAGCGGCTCAATCGAGTAGTCGCTCTCGGAGTACTAGCCCCGGACTGCATCTCCTCTTCGGCGTACGGCACCGAGGAAATCTTGACTCAGATGACGCCGTTTATTGGTTTAGCGGCCTTCAGTTTGGTCGTGCCCGTGATGTTCTTGATTCTCGGTGTTTTGTTTTTGGTCACGACGTCGTACTTCGACGTGATTAAGTACTACACAAAATCAGGTGGCGCCTACGTAGTTGCCCGCGAAAACTTCGGACCGAAGGTGGCTCAAATTGCCGCCGTGGCACTCTTAATTGACTACATCGTCACCGTAGCCGTGCAAACGGCCGCCGGCACAGCAGCGTTGACCAGTGCGGTGCCAGGCTTGCTGCCCTACACGCTCGTAATTACAGTTGGCGTAGTCTGCCTCTTGATCTTCGGCAACCTTCGCGGCATTAAAGAAGCAGGAAATTATTTCGCTCTTCCGACTTATCTTTATATTTTTGCGATTCTCGCGACCATCACCGTAGGCGTAATAAAAAAAATCTCGGGTTCACTTCACGTCTTGTCGATTCCCGCCCATCACCTTCTTTTTGATGGTCGTTTTGGGCAAAAAGGCACCGGGCTCTTGATGGGCCTCGCCTTTCTTACTTTCCTCCGCGCCTACGCCAATGGAGGCTCCTCTCTAACTGGTCTCGAAGCTATTTCTAATGGTGTCGCCAGTTTCAAAAAGCCCGAATGGTCGAACGCACGAAAGACCTTGGTGATTATGTCTTCAGCTCTGGGAACGCTGCTCCTAGGCGTCACCCTCCTAGCATCATGGACCCACGCAGTGCCGTACGCAAGTGGTTCGCCGACTGTGGTTTCCCAAGAGGTACTGGACGTCTTCGGGTCACACGGTACCGGAAAGATCATCTTCTACTTCGTTCAGTTTGCGACTTTGTTGATTCTCTACACTGGAGCAAATACCTCGTTTAATGGCTTCCCCTTTTTGGCGAGTTATGTGGCTACCGACGGCTACCTTCCCCACCAATTCACCAAACGTGGTCACCGCCTCGCTCTTTCCAACGGAATTCTGACCCTAGGCGTCGTATCCATCGCTCTAATTATTGTCTTTAACGCACAAGTCAATGCCTTAGTGGCGCTCTACGCCATCGGAGTGTTCACCGGATTCACCTTGGCCGGGGCGGGAATGGTGAAACATCATTGGATCGAACGGGCTCGCGGTTGGCGTGCCGGAGTCGCCGTTAATGCCGGTTCAGCGTTCGTAACCGCATTGGTAGTTGCGATCTTCCTCACGGTGAAGTTTACTGAAGGTGCCTGGCTGGTGGCAGTTGTCGGCCCAATTATGTACTACGGACTCATCCGATTAAATCGTACCTACACCCGCGAAGCCGACGCCTTCGCTGCCGAAGAGGCGGGGGATTCTCGAACGAGCAAAATGCGCCGAGTAGTCATTCTCGTCGACTCTTTTGATTTGGCCGCGAAGCGCGCAATTGAATTCTCGCGAGACCTAAACGCTTATTCCATACGCGTCGTGCACTTTGATATTGACCCCGCTGCCACCAAGCGATTAGAGATGACGTGGGCTCAATCCACTATGTCCAAATCCGGTATCCCGTTGGAAATTGTCGAGTGTGATGACCGTCGAATTGACCGCGCTTCACTCGAACTGGTCGCTGACATCGTGCGAGACCCCGATGTATTTTGCATGGTCATTCTCCCGCGTAGAGGATTCACCTCACGCGTGCAACGCCTTTTGCACGACCGGACCGCCGACAGCATTGCTGACGCACTTGCCCACGTGCCGCGCACTTCAGCAACAATCGTCCCCTACCGAGCTACTCGCAAGACCATGGAGATCGGTAAAGCAGCCAGTGAGGTCATGCACCGTGGCGGTCTTCGTGCTTCAGCACACCTCGAAGCCGATATGAAGCTCGAAGAGCGAGCCGCTGGTACTGAGCCCATTGGCGCCCTGCAGGCTCGGACCGCCGCGAATATTGCGGGACGGGTGCGTTCGATGTCGGTGAGCCGTAGCGCCACGGGTAGTGAAATGCGTTGTGTGGTAGCCGATCGGTCCGGCTCGATCACCCTGGTATTCCAAGGTCGCGATTCGGTACCGGGAATTGAGCGAGGTACTCGCCTGCTAGTTTCCGGAACCGTTATAAATCAGGCCCACGAAGCAGTCATTTTGAACCCTGGTTACGAAATCGTCGCCGAACCCGCCGGGCACGAGGAGTAGTCGCTCCGTACTATCCCCATCTTCATAACCATTTTTCATTACTCTGTGGGGGTCAGTCAACTGGCTGACCAATATGCGCGGAGGGGTGCACAAACAATGGAAATCCGTCAAGGAGAATATGGCAAGAAGGTGCTCAAAGTAGAGCCAGGTGGTGTTGAAGCCATCGCTGAGAAAGACCGTCACGGTCGTCCCGGCCACTTGTTTGCAACATGGATGAGCCCAAACCTTGAGTTCGCCACAATTTATGTGGGTGCTCTGGGAGTGTTCTTTGGATTGAATTTCGTACAGGCCGTAATCGGTATCTTGCTGGGTAATGGACTCGGTGCGCTAGCGCACTACTTCCTCACCAAGGATGGTCCTCGCTACGGTGTGCCACAGATGGTGGTGGGTCGTGCCGCTTTCGGCCGCCGCGGAAACATTTTGCCATCGCTCACGAACTCATTCGCAACTGGCATTGGCTGGTTCGCGGTGAACTCGGTTTCGGGTGCATTGGCATTCGCTACTTTGACTCACTGGAGTGTCACGGCTTCATTACTACTGGTCGTGATTGTGCAAGTTGCAGTTGCCTTCTTGGGGCATAACTTGGTGCAAAAAGTTGAGCGCTACTTGATGCCGTACCTGGCACTGGTATTTGGTTGGGCCGCAATTGTGATCTTCTCAAAGAGTCACTTGAGCGCGCCAAACCACTGGTACTTCCCCGGCGCTTTCCTCGTCTTCACTGGTGCGGTCTACGGTTACGCCGCGGGCTGGAATCCCCTAGCTGCTGACTTTGCTCGCTACTTGCCCGCTAAGACCAACCCCAAGAGTGCTGGACTGATGGCCAGTTTGGGGCTGTTCTCATCAGCCTCGTTTCTCCAAATCGTTGGTGCCGCAGCCGCTTCGGCAGGTATGCGCAATTACGGAGCGAACAGCAACCCGGTTGCTGACTTCACCCATTTCTTGCCAACCTCACTTGGCAAGTTGGTACTCCTCGGCATCGTGCTCGGTTCCATCTGCGCTAACGCCTTGAACATGTACTCCGGATCTATGTCCTTCGTGGCTATGGGCGTGAAATTGCCTACGAACATCATGCGCGCCCTTACGGCGCTCGTCTTCGGTGTTGTTGGCTATCTCGTCGCTCACTGGGCCATCGGCAACCCTGCGAACAACCTCGAGAACTTCCTCCTGGTTATGTCGTACTGGATTGGACCGTGGTTGGGCGTAATCTTCGCCGACAAGTACCTGCGTCGGGGCAAGGACATCAGGCCTCTGTTGTTCGCCAAGCGCGAAAACTGGGCCGGTCCGGTGGCCTTCCTCGTTGGTGCCGTTCTGTCGATCTGGCTCTTTGCGAACCAGACCTACTACGTCGGTGTTGTGCCCAAGATCAACGGAAACTTTGGAGACATCGCCTTCCCCGTTGGATTCGCAATTTCATTCATTTTGTACACCCTGTTCGGTCAGACCAAGGTCAAGAGCGAATAGTGCACCAAGATTTAATAAAGAACCCCGCGCCTTGTGGCGCGGGGTTCTTTTTTA
>CAIKUQ010000032.1 GCA_903830655.1 uncultured Actinomycetes bacterium
GACACCACGATTATGAGCCGTGTGCTCTAACCACCTGAGCTACGCCGCTTTGGCGAGCCCTCTGTCGGGATTGAACCGACGACCCCTTCCTTACCATGGAAGTGCTCTACCACTGAGCTAAGAGGGCAACCACGCCTATTGGCGCGAGGGGAAAGTCTAACGCTTGAAACCCTGACATTTCCAACCGATACCGGTACCCTAGAGACCTATGAGAACACGTCAGGTCGAACTCGAGGACGCCGCGGCCCTCCTGGCTATCTATAACCCTGAAGTTGTCGAAACTACGGTGACTTTTGACCTCGTGGCACGAACCCTAGCCGAGCAAGAAGAGTGGATTCGCATACACCAAGGCACCCACCCAGCGCTGGTGGCCATCAATGACGAGGACGGGATTGGTGAGCGCGGTGCGCGCGGAGAGCTCATCGTGGGGTTTTCGGTAGTTGCGCCCTTTCGTGAACGTCCGGCCTATTACTCCACCGTCGAAAACTCGGTGTACGTCCACCGCGAGGTTCGAGGCCGGGGTGTCGGAGAGCTCTTACTGCGCGACCTGCTCGTTATCGCTAAAGAAATGGGCTTTCACTCGTTAATCGCGCGCATCGTGGGCGAGAACCACGGATCCATTCGGTTGCACGAAAAGGTTGGTTTCAACTTGGTCGGAACCGAGATTGAGGTTGGGCGCAAACACGGTATCTGGCTCGACGTTGTCGAGTACCAATACGTGATGGAGAACTAACGGTTTTTTAGAACCTTTTTTATTGGTCGGTTCTCCGGCCAACTCCACTGGGTCCACGAACCCATCGGTGCTACTAAGAAACTCAGCAGTGTGCCAATGGCGACCACGACCAGCCAAATACTCGCGTGTTTAAACCCATTGACCAACTCCCCCGCACCGGGTAGCCCCATAAAAGGTCCCGCGATCGAAAGAGCCAGCAACCAAAAGTGCTCGCGACCCTTGTAGCAAGCGGCCAACAAGAGCAGTCCCCACACCAAGTACCACGGTTGCACGACCGGACCGAGCATGACAAACAGCACGAGGGCCACCCCTAACGAACGCAGCCAGCCACGCTTGGTCGAGTGCCAGAGTAACCACAGTGAAGCGCCAATCGCAATAGCTAGTCCCACCGAACGCGTCACCATCAGGACCGTGTCTTCGCTCGATTGAAGTCCGACTGCATTCATGAATTTGTTTATCGCGAGCCCAATTCCGGTGGCGGGCGCAGCCCACGATCGCACCGTGCCGTTAGAGAGCAAGTTCCTCAGCCAGCCAAAGCCAAAGCCGGCCATCCACGAGGTGACACTCAAGACAACAAAACCGATCAACGAACCAATCAGGATTGGTCGCCAACGCTCGCGCTTCTTTGCCTGGTCGTCTTTTACCCAATTCCAAGCGACAAACGCCACGCCTAGGGCCGCGGGAGCCTTAATCGCGGCGGCCAGGGCGCAAAAGAAAATGGCCCAGTAGAAATGTTTGCGAAGCGCTAGGGCCACCCCGACCAAGAGGAGTCCCGTCATAATGGCGTCGTTGTGACCTCCCGCAATCAAGGTGAGAATCACCAGTGGGTTAAGAACACCCAAGACCATTGCCTCGCCGGGGTCTCGACCAAGGGCGCGAGCGATTGCGCTCACCGCCCAACCGATGAGACCAACCGCTACTACCTCTAAGAGTCGCAGACACACCACGGTCGCGAGTTGATTGTGATGAGTCAACCGGGCGAATGATCCGTCCAGAAAAAGGAAGAAGGGTCCGTACGGTGCGGGAGCATTGCCCCAAAGTGGATCAACGGGCGTGACGTACGAACTCGAACCCATCGCGAAGGGTCCATATATATACGGACTGATGTGATGGCTCGTCATCTCCCCTTGGGCCGCGTAGGAAAAGATGTCACGCGAAAAGAGAGGCGGAGCGATGATCATGGGCGTTGCCCACACCGCCAACATCAACCACAATTGTTTCACCGATGCGCCCTTGTGCAGTTTGACAATTTCAGCCAGTCGTAGCCATACGCGCATCAGCAAAATGATTCCCGCGTAGGTCAACACAATGGCGAAGATCAGTTTGGTCTCTGAAGGAGTAGCGCTGGGATTTTGCACCGGTTCGCCAAAGAACCACGTTTTATCGAGGTTGAGTTTGAAGGGTGAGTTCGTGAACGAACATCCGGCCAAGATCATCAGCGAGGCCACCAAACCTAAAAGCCCCGGTGCCCACAAGAAATGCCAACCCTGAAATGGCCCCGGGGTGAACCGGCCCAGTGGGGTGTATCGTCGCTCACCCATTTGAATCAGTGCTTCGAGTTGGTTGATACCGGCGACGTAGGTACGGTAGGGGGTGCGCAACAAGTGCGAGATTCGCTGCATCACTCCCCTTTTTCTAGACCTCGGTAGTCTTGCCGAGGCTACAGGGGCGTGACCAATCCAGCCGAAGTTGGATTGGTTGGTGGGCCAGGAGGGATTTGAACCCCCGTAGGCTAAGCCGTCTGGTTTACAGCCAGATCCCATTGGCCACTCGGGCACTGACCCGTGGAAGA
>CAIKUQ010000033.1 GCA_903830655.1 uncultured Actinomycetes bacterium
GACTTCGAGCTGCTCGCCCTTGTCGTCGTGGTAGATCGTCGCCTTCATGGAGGTGAGGTCGATGATGCCCAAGTAGTCGGCCTCAGCGCCAATGGGGAGCTGAATAACCGCCGGGACACAGTCCAGGCGGTCGCGAATCATCTCTACGCAACGGAAGAAGTCCGCACCAACGCGGTCCATCTTGTTTACGAAACAAATACGAGGAACGTTGTACTTATTCGCCTGGCGCCACACGGTCTCGGTCTGGGGCTCAACACCGGCTACGGCGTCAAAGACCGCCACGGCACCGTCGAGCACGCGAAGTGAACGCTCTACTTCTACGGTGAAGTCAACGTGACCCGGGGTGTCGATGATGTTGATTCGGTGTCCATCCCACATACAGGTGGTCGCTGCGGAGGTGATGGTAATACCACGCTCTTGCTCTTGGACCATCCAGTCCATGGTGGCGGCGCCTTCGTGCACTTCACCGATTTTGTAGTTCTTACCGGTGTAGTACAAGATGCGCTCAGTCGTCGTGGTCTTACCCGCGTCGATGTGAGCCATAATGCCAATATTGCGTACTTTGTCTAACGAAATTTCGCGAGCGGTCATGGGGGTGTGATCTCTCTGTGCTTACCAGCGGTAGTGGGCGAATGCCTTGTTGGATTCAGCCATCTTGGCCATGTCTTCACGACGCTTGACCGCAGCACCAACGCCATTGGCGGCGTCAATGATTTCAGCCGCTAAACGCTCAGCCATGGTCTTCTCACGACGCTTCTTAGCGAAGTCGGTCAACCAGCGAATGGCCAAAGTGGTGGCACGACGAGGGCGAACCTCGACTGGTACCTGGTAGGTCGTTCCACCAACGCGGCGGGAACGAACTTCGAGCTCGGGGCGAACATTCTCGAGCGCACGCTTGAGGGTGGCGACGGGATCGGTGCCGGTCTTTTGCTCTACGCTCTCGAGCGCGGTGTAGACAATACGCTCAGCGATAGTGCGCTTGCCACGCTCAAGAATCTTGTTGGTGATTTGAGTAACAATGACCGACTTGTAGATCGGGTCAACTGGTACCTCACGACGAACTGCGGGTCCCTTACGAGGCATGGCTTACTTCTCCCTCTTGGCGCCGTAACGGCTACGGGCCTGCTTGCGGTCACGAACACCGGAGGTGTCGAGTGCGCCGCGGATGATCTTGTAACGCACACCGGGGAGGTCCTTCACACGACCACCACGTACGAGCACAATGGAGTGCTCTTGCAGGTTGTGACCTACACCGGGGATGTAAGCGGTGATTTCAACACCCGAGGTCAAACGCACACGTGCGACTTTGCGCAGCGCCGAGTTGGGCTTCTTAGGGGTGACGGTGTGCACACGGGTGCATACACCGCGACGCTGGGGAGCACCCTTCAGTGCTGGCGTCTTGGTCTTGGATACTTTGTCCTGCCGGCCCTTGCGGACTAGCTGTGCGATTGTTGGCACGCGGAACCTCTCTATTAAAACTGCGATCTAGTTGCCTCGAGGAACCTCGAGACAGGGAATAACAACATTAGGTCATAGCGCCTAGAAAGAGCAAACCCGCCCCCAGCCAAACCGGGGGCGGGTTCTCTCTCACGAACTACGCGCCGAGGCCATCCTCGAGAGGAGTTTCCTCGTCTGGAGCAGCTGCCTCGTTGTAGGTGGCTCCAATGTTCTGGAAGTCCGCCATGTCACGGGCAAAAGAGCCATCGTCACTGGTGAATTCACCCAAAATATCAGCCAATTCACGGTCCGCCTCGCTCGAATGCAGCCAATCAGGCAGCAATTCAGCGTCAGGCAGACTCCAGCGGAGGTTGCGCTCGTTGTAGAACTCAAGACCAGAACCGGCGGGAATCAACTTACCGATGATGATGTTTTCCTTGAGGCCAATGAGGTTGTCGTGACGGCCTTCGATGGCTGCTTCGGTGAGCACTCGGGTCGTCTCTTGGAAGGAGGCCGCCGAGAGCCACGAGTCCGTAGCCAATGAGGCCTTGGTGATACCCATCAACTGGGCACGACCATCAGCGGGCTCCTTGGAGGCGTTTTCGAGCTCGATGTTCTGGTCGTTAAAGACCTTGGCGTCAACCATCGCACCGGGCAACCAACGTGACTCACCAGCGCTAACCACCTGAACACGACGAGTCATCTGGCGAACAATGAGTTCGATGTGCTTGTCGTGAATGGATACTCCCTGGTCACGGTACACATTCTGGACCTCTTCGGTCAAGTATTGCTGAGTCTCGCGAGTACCGCGGAACTTCATCATCAACTTGGGATCGAGTGGGCCGTCGTGCAGTGGCATACCAACTTCAACCTCTTGGCCATCTTCGACCAATAGGTGGCGGGCAATGGAGATGGACTCTTCTTGGAGTTCGCCATCGTTACCAACAACGGTGAGCTTGCGCTCACGTCCCACCAGTTCAACGCGAACTGTTCCGGAGAATTCCGCGACCGCCGCGGCACCCTTAGGGGTGCGAGCTTCGAAGAGCTCAACTACGCGAGGGAGTCCGTGGGTAATGTCCGACTCAGATACTCCACCGGAGTGGAACGTACGCATGGTGAGCTGAGTACCAGGTTCACCAATGGACTGGGCGGCGATAACACCAACGGCTTCACCGAGCTCCACCATCTGGTGGGTCGCGAGGGAAAGTCCGTAACAAGTCGCGCAAACGCCCTGGACTGCGTCACAGGTCAAAGTGGTACGAACACGCACGCGTGAAACCTTGGCGTCATCGCGCAAGCGCTCGACATCTTCGGTCATCAACATGGTGCCCTTAGGCAAGACGCCTTGGCTGGTCT
Source organism: uncultured Actinomycetes bacterium (assembly GCA_903830655.1). Classification (GTDB taxonomy): domain Bacteria; phylum Actinomycetota; class Acidimicrobiia; order Acidimicrobiales; family RAAP-2; genus RAAP-2. The sequence continues at coordinate 2,794 of CAIKUQ010000033.1, forward strand.
CGACATCTTCCGCGGTTACACGGCCCCACAACTTGGTCTCCAAGTGTGAGCGGTGTCCACGAGTGTCGGCCTCAACGTGCTCAATCCACATACCACGAGTGGTTTCGCAATCCATCTGCTTAACAATCAGCTCCTGGGCTACGTCAACGAGACGACGGGTCAGGTAACCAGAGTCAGCGGTACGCAGAGCGGTGTCGCCCAATCCCTTACGGGTACCGTGAGTCGAAATGAAGTACTCAAGAACCGACAGACCTTCACGGAAGGAAGACTTAATCGGACGAGGGATCATTTCACCACGGGGGTTTGATACCAAGCCCTTCATAGCGCCAATCTGACGAATCTGCTGGCTGTTACCACGAGCACCCGAGTCCACCATCATGCGGATTGGGTTGTCGAAGGAAGCATTCATTGCCTTGTCGGTAGCGTCACCGACCTCCTTGTTCGCGTTGGTCCAGATTTCAATCTGCTGCTGGCGGCGTTCGTCGTCGACGATGACACCACGGCGGTAGTTGGTCTCGACCTTGGCGGCCTGCTCTTCGTACTTGTTCAGGATTTCTGCCTTGTCCGATGTGGTGACAACGTCATCAATCGAGATGGTGAGACCTGAACGTGTGGCGTACTTAAAGCCGAGGTTCTTGATCGCGTCGAGCGCTTCAGCAACCTCTTGGCGGCTGAAGTTACCCGAAATCTCTTCGACAATCGTTCCAATTGGCGTGGCGTTCTTACCAATCAGCTCGTCCACGAATCGGAAGCCAAAGGGCAGCGCCTCGTTGAACAAGACACGACCAGCGGTCGAGCGCAAGCGGCGTGATGCGCCAGTTACGGCGATGCCGGAAGCTTCGAGGCGGGCGTCGAGTGATGAGTCCACTGCGGGACGAATCTCGATGAGCGAACGGATGCCAATGGACTTATCGGCCAGTGCGTTCTCGACTTCGAACATGTGGCGAAAGACCGGTGGATTCTCAACCTCAACCTCGGCAGGCAAGGTCAAGTAGTACGCACCAAAGACCATGTCCTGAGCGGGCTCAGTGATGGGACGACCAGTGGCGGGCGTAAAGATGTTGTTGGTTGACAACATCAAAATGCGCGCCTCAGCCTGTGCTTCAGCTGAGAGTGGTACGTGTACGGCCATCTGGTCACCGTCGAAGTCAGCGTTAAACGCCTTACAAACGAGGGGGTGAATCTGAATGGCCTTACCATCAACAAGTACGGGCTCGAAGGCCTGGATACCCAAACGGTGCAAGGTCGGAGCACGGTTAAGCAGTACCGGGTGCTCACGAATAACCTCTTCGAGAACGTCCCAGACGAAAGCCTTGCGGCGCTCGACCATACGCTTAGCGCTCTTGATGTTGGGGGCAATCTGAGTCTCGATCAAACGCTTCATAACGAAAGGCTTGAAGAGCTCGAGAGCCATCATCTTGGGTAGTCCACACTGGTGGAGCTTCAACGTCGGTCCAACAACGATTACGGAACGACCGGAGTAGTCCACGCGCTTTCCGAGCAAGTTCTGACGGAAACGTCCCTGCTTACCCTTCAACATGTCCGACAAGGACTTGAGGGGGCGACCAGACTGACCGGCCACGGGGCGTCCGCGACGACCATTGTCAAACAACGCGTCGACTGCCTCTTGGAGCATGCGCTTTTCGTTGTTCACGATGATGTCAGGAGCCTGGAGGTCGAGCAGACGCTTCAGTCGGTTATTGCGGTTGATGACACGACGGTAGAGGTCGTTTAAGTCCGAGGTGGCAAAGCGGCCACCGTCGAGTTGCACCATTGGACGCAAGTCCGGTGGGATGACGGGAACGGCTTCGAGAATCATCGCACGAGGGTCATTCATGCGGTTGCCATCGGCATCGCGACGGTTAAAGGACTGCACAATGGCCAGGCGCTTCAAGAACTTCGCGTGACGCTGCGCAGAGAGTGGCTTGCGGCCATCCTTCGCGTCAATCATCTCGCGCATCCGAACCTCTTCATCATCCAGGTCCATCCGGTCAATCAGATTAAGAATCGAGTCAGCACCCATGCCGCCTTCGAAGTACTCGCCATAGCGGAACTCCATCTCGCGGTAGAGCACTTCGTCTTCAATGATCATGCGAGAGTGCATTCCCTCGAAGGTGTCGAAGGCCTGCTTGGCTACTTCGCGCTCTTCGGTGAAACGTCCACGCACTCCATCGAGTTCCTTTTCGGTTCCACGCTGGAGAGCACGAAGCTCAGTCTCTTTGGCGCCATCTGATTCGAGCTTTGCGGCACGCTCTTCAATTTCCTTGAGCTTGCGCTCGAGAGCCTTGGCCTCGCGCTCGTTGATCTCAAGAATCTCTTCGTTCAGAGCCTGGCGAAGTTCGGCCAAGTCCTCGTGACGCTTGTTGACGTCGATGTAGGTAACCATGTGAGCGGCGAAGTAGATAACCTTCTCCAACTGCTTGGCCTTGAGCTCTTCTTTGGGAGCAGTACCCATCAAGAGGTAGGCCAACCAAGAACGAGTACCGCGCAAGTACCAGATGTGAACTACTGGAGCGGAGAGCTGGATGTGACCCATACGCTCACGGCGCACTTTGTCACTGGTTACTTCAACGCCACAGCGCTCGCAGACGATTCCTTTAAAACGGACTCGCTTGTACTTGCCACAGGCACACTCCCAGGCCTTTTGAGGTCCGAAGATCTTCTCGCAGAAGAGTCCGTCCTTTTCTGGCTTGAGGGTGCGGTAGTTGATGGTCTCGGGCTTCTTGACTTCTCCCGAAGACCAGCTTCGAATGTTTGAAGCGGTGGCGAGACCAATATTGATCTCACTGAACTGGTTTACGTCAAGCGGGCTCATAGTGCAGCCTTCCTTTCAGCAGCGCGGCGGGCGTCTTCTTCGTCAGATCCACGCTCGGGTCGAGAGATGTCGATTCCGAGTTCGCGGGTCACCGAGAAGAAGTCTTCTTCGGTGTCAGCGAGGTCAACACGTTGTGCGTTCTTGTCACGTACTTCAACGTTGAGGCAGAGTGACTGCATTTCCTTGATCAATACCTTGAAGGACTCGGGGATTCCGGGCTCTGGCAGGTTTTGACCCTTAACGATTGCTTCGTAGGCGCGCTCGCGACCCTTCATGTCGTCTGACTTGACGGTCAAGAGTTCTTGGAGTGCGTACGCCGCACCATAGGCCTCGAGGGCCCATACTTCCATTTCTCCAAAGCGCTGACCACCGAACTGCGCCTTACCACCGAGTGGCTGGGCAGTGATCATTGAGTATGGACCAGTCGAACGGGCGTGAATCTTGTCGTCGACCATGTGGGCGAGCTTCAAGATGTAGGCGTATCCGATGGAGATGGGGTTGTCGTAGGCCTCACCGGTGCGACCGTTGTACAACACGGCCTTACCGTTGTTGTCGTCGGTCAAGAGGCGCTTACCATTCGCACCATCAATGTTCAGCGTCTCGAAAGTGTGCTGAATCGTTGGCTTGTCCTTGGCGCGGTCCTTCTCATCCCAGTGGGCCCCGTCAAATGCGGGAGTGGCCACGTAGATTGCCGGCTCGACACGAGGACGAGACTTACGGAATGGACGGGCGGCCGTTGCCTGGTCGGGGTGTCCGGAGGTACCAACCGCTGGGTTGACCTCGACGCCCTTCCAACCGTGACGCGCGGCGTAACCCAAGTGCGACTCGAGAACCTGACCGACGTTCATACGACTTGGTACACCCAGTGGTGACAAGATGATGTCCACTGGAGTTCCGTCAGCCAAGTACGGCATGTCTTCTTCGGGAAGAATCTTCGAGATAACACCCTTGTTACCGTGGCGACCAGCGAGCTTGTCACCTTCGGAGATCTTGCGCTTTTGAGCAACGTAGACCTTCACGAGCTGGTTTACACCAGGCTGCATTTCGTGGTCTTCGTCACGGCTGTAGACCTTGACGTCGATAACCTTGCCGGTCTCTCCGTGAGGAACCTTAAGTGAGGTGTCTCGTACTTCACGAGCCTTCTCACCGAAGATGGCTCGAAGCAGGCGCTCTTCTGGGCTCTGCTCGGTCTCTCCCTTCGGGGTGACCTTTCCAACGAGGATGTCGCCGGGGTTCACTTCGGCACCGATGCGCACAATTCCGCGGTCATCGAGGTCCGCCAAAATGTCCTCAGGCAAGTTCGGAATGTCTCGGGTGATTTCTTCGCCACCGAGCTTGGTGTCACGGGCGTCGATTTCGTATTCCTTCACGTGGATCGAGGTCAAGACGTCGTCACGAACCAAACGCTCGTTCAAGATAATGGCGTCTTCGTAGTTGTAGCCCTCCCATGGCATGTACGCCACGAGCAGGTTCTTACCCAAAGCCAATTCACCATTCGAAGTCGAGGTGCCGTCAGCTAAGAGGTCACCCTTCTTGACTTTTTGATCAACATCGGCCACGGGCTTTTGGTTGATGGAGGTGTCTTGGTTGGAGCGACGGAACTTGTTCAAGTTGTACTGCTTGGTGCCGAGCTTCTTGCCGTAGCGGTCGACCTGGTCAACCTCGTACTTAACGACGACGCGGTTACCCGAAACCTCTGAAACTACACCCGTACCTTCGGCCAAGAGCATGTCACCGGAGTCAAAGGCTGCGCGGCCTTCCATGCCCGTTCCCACGAAGGGAGCCTCGGGCATAATGAGTGGCACGGCCTGCTTTTGCATGTTCGCACCCATGAGTGCGCGCTGGGCGTCGTCGTGCTCGACGAATGGGATGAGTGAAGTGGCAACCGAAATTACCTGCTTGGTCGAAACGTCCATCAACTCAACTTCGTCGAACTTCACGAAGTCAATTTCTGAGGTGGTCGAGGAAGACTTGTTAGCGGAACCAACACGCAGACCAGTACCGGCAGGTCCACGACGGACCAACACGCGATCGGCCTTGATTTTGCCCTTGTCATCCAACTCAGTGTTGGCCTGGGCAATAACGTAACGCTCTTCTTCGTCGGCGGTGAAGTACTTAATCTCACCGGTGACACTTCCGTTAGCGACAACACGGTAGGGAGTCTCAATGAATCCGTACCCGTTGATGCGTGCGTAGGAAGCAAGGTAACCAATCAGTCCCACGTTTGGACCTTCTGGAGTTTCGATGGGGCACATGCGGCCGTAGTGAGAGGAGTGGACGTCTCGAACTTCGAGCCCAGCGCGCTCACGGCTAAGTCCACCTGGTCCCAGTGCGGACAGACGACGCTTGTGGGTGAGACCCGACAAGGGGTTGTTCTGGTCCATGAACTGCGAGAGCTGCGAGGTCGCGAAGAATTCCTTGATCGCCGACATCACGGGACGAATGTTCACGAGACCCTGGGGGTGGATTGACTCCACGTCCTGGGTGTTCATTCGCTCACGAACCACGCGCTCCATACGAGACAGACCCGTACGCAAGGCGTTTTGGATCAATTCACCAACGCTGCGGATGCGGCGGTTCGCGAAGTGGTCCTGGTCATCGATGTGATACGTGGTTTCCTTGGCGGTGCGGTCGCGAGCCAGGTTCAAGAGGTAGGTCGCGGTAGCGAGTACTTCGGCCTTCGACAAAACGTGCAAATCGGGGTTGGGACGGTCCAAGATGTCGCCGAACAACTCGACGTTCTTAGCAACTTCGTCACCGAGCTTGCGGTCGAGCTTGTAACGACCAACGCGTGACAGGTCATAACGCTTGTCGGAGAAGAAAGCACCCTCGAAGTACTGACGAGCAGCTTCGACGGTCTGAACTTCACCCGGACGGGCGCGACGGTAGATTTCGAGCCAAGCGGTTTCCTGGCTGGCGCGAGCCCAACCTTCAGGAGAATCTTCGATGCCGAACTTCTCCATGTGCTTGATCATTTCGGTCTGAGCCTTCTTGCCATCCACGTGGAACTGGTCCTCGAGGAAGTCAAAGTGCTCAACAAACTTGGTCAAGAATGCTTCATCAACGCGCTGGTCGAGCGCGCGAAGCAGGGCGAAGATCGAGATACGACGCTTGCGCGCAATACGTGCGCCAGCGTTAGCGGACTTGTTCTTCTTCTCTTCGAGGTCGACTTGCAACCACTCACCGCGGCTGGGGTGGATGGTGCCTTCGAAGGCAACCTTCTCATCCTTACCAGGCTGGAACAAAACACCGGGTGAACGAACGAGCTGTGAAACAACTACACGCTCCGTACCGTTAATGATGAAGGTTCCTTCAGGGGTCATGATTGGGAAGTCACCCATGAAGACGGTCTGCTCTTTAATTTCTCCGGTCTCGGAGTTTAAGAAGCGAGCTCGAACGAAAATTGGACGCGAGTAAGTTGTCGCGCGCTGACGACAGTCTTCGATGCTGAACTTTGGAGGACCAGCGAGATCTTCGTCGTCGGGATCGAATTCCAATTCGAGCGAAAGTCGACCGGTGAAGTCTTGGATTGGCGAGATGGCAGCAAAGGCGTCACGCAGTCCTTCCTTCTGGAATAGGTCGAAGCTCTCTCGCTGAATCTCGAGAAGGTTGGGCAGGGGGAAAGATTCACCCAGTGCCGAAAAGTTAAAGCGTTCTGGGCTAGTGGACCGAGACGTCAACGGTCATCCTCCGTGTGAGTGGGTGGCTAAGAATGCCGTGGCCAATTTCCAAACTTGCGTCAAGGGATGACGAAATAGGGGTCAAGAGCACGGTAGATAAACAATAGTGGCTCTAGGCAGGAATTAGCAAGTGGCGGTCCCAAGGGGATCGCTCGCCGGCTCTGCGGTTGGAGCCACAATAGGCACAGTTGGCAGGTCCGTCAAGGACCCCACTGCCCTATTTCGCTGGCTCTAGGTCAGTCAGCCCGAGGAAATGTGCGAACTTTTTGGCCGTTCCGACCTGATCGACCTCTTCCTCGTCTTCGGTGAGACCAAGGAAACTCATGCCTTTGCGAACTACCCGCTTGAGTTCAGAAGGGTTTTCGGTTGGTGCTTCGCTGATGGCAGGGGTGTTTTCACCCTGCAATAAAGCCTTCTTGGCCTCTTCGAGGGCCTGGATCTGGGAATTCAGCGCATCGAGAGCCGCCTTTTTGGTCTCTTCGACGTTGAAGGGCTTCTCGCAATTGGGGCAGGTAATGGTGTTCATGGGGCTCCTTTAGTGGTGGTTTCCCAATATTGCTCGAGGGGTGTGACACTTCGACCAAGGTTTGAGCCACAGTGAGGCTGGTGAATGATAGGTAGTTGCAGGCACATAACACCTCAGAGGCAGCTTCAGGTTGGCACTTCAGGCCCAACGGCGCATCGGTGCTTAGGGTATCTCTCTGAAAACTGGCAGTTCTTGCTTGGTCCGCATGACCGGGTAATTCTCTGATTCAATAATTAGCGTTGGAGTGCCCTCACTGGCTCAATTCTTGCGGCCGTCCGAGCCGGGATCAGGCCAGCTATCAGTCCTACGGCTACGCCGAGTGCGAGCACTTCGAGAGGAAGGGTCCAACGTTCCACGGGAACCCATCCGTAAAGACTGGTAAAGGTTACCAACCCAACTTCTCCAATTGAAATGCCCACGACACTCCCGGCGAAGCTTAAAAGAAGCGATTCTGCGACAAATTGCAGCCATATGTCAATCCGCTTTGCACCTAACGCACGCCGAAGACCAATCTCAGAAATTCGAGTCAACGCAGAAAGGTAAAGAGTATTGCCGATTACTAGTCCGCCGAAGAGAGCTGACAGGAGAGCGAGCGCAATCAGGAACCGTGTGGTCGTCTGGGCTATGACGTGAGAGAGCAAGTACGTATTCGCTGGCGAAGAAACCACTAGGCCCGAGACATTTCGCGGCGAGAGCGCAAATGCAATTCTTGAAGCGACGGCAGTAGCCCAGTTCGGTCGGGTATGGATAAAGAGTGTTGGGGAATATTGCGCTCCACTACCTAGCGTATTTAGGTTAGAACTCAGAATTGATTTCACTGAGTGAGGCAGAACTATTACCCCAGTAGCGGCAAGGGGGAAGCCATTGAAGTTAGAAGCGACACCAACTATTGAATACGGTTGACCGTCAATAAAAAGGACTCGTGGTGCCATGACTAAAGCAATTCCCAGCTCTCTTGAAAGCAGCGTTCCAAGAATCACCACATTTTCTCGCCTCAATGCCATGCCGGTGTCGAATAACCGACCACTTGAAACCTGAGCACCAATTGCCCGTAGCCCGCCAGGGCTAGCAGCGAAAACCGGAGACTGGACTACATTTGCACCATTAATTTCATCCGATGTAAAAAGCGAAATTGGGGTAAGGGCAGTAACCATCCACGCGCGACCTGACGCGGTCACTTCGGGGAAATGAGCCGCAATCGATTCGCTCTTGGCGTTAATTGGGATCTCAGACGCCGACTGGACCGTCAGGCTGTTGACGTTGAATGAATCAATCTGTTGATTCAAGTGAGCACTTGATGTTTGTGACAATGTAACAACAACGATAAGAATGCATGTTCCAATCGCGATTCCCGATGAGGTGAGAATTGATTTACGAAAGGTTCGGGCGAGATTTAAATATGCCTCGCCGCCAATTCTCTTGAGTCGCAATTTGGCCCTCAACGTTTTGCGATTCTTCCGTCATCGAGAATGTACCTATCGGATGCACTATCGGCAATTTCGCGATCATGGGTGACAATAATTACCGTAATTCCTTCATCGCAAATGCTCCGAAGAAGCGAAAGTATCAGGTTTGCATTTTTCCGATCGAGATTTCCTGTCGGTTCATCGCACAAAACTAATTTCGGTTTTCCAACAACCGCACGCGCCAAGGCAACTCGTTGACGCTCGCCTCCAGAGAGTTCTGCGGGTCGGTGAAACTTTCGATGTGATAAACCGACACTTTCGAGTGCCATCTCAGGCAATTCACGGTTTTCGAATAGTGAATCATCTCGGTACAACAGTCCTGTGGCCACGTTTTCAATTGCGTTTTTGTGACTCAGAAGGTGAAACGATTGAAACACGAAGCCGATGTCTCTCGCCCGCAATGAGGTGCGAACCGCTTCGCTACTCGTCATCATTTCACGCTCTTGAAATACGTACGATCCAGAATCTGGTTGGTCAAGTAATCCGAGAATATTTAAGAGTGTTGACTTGCCCGAACCGGAAGTTCCTTGAAGGCTCACAAATGATCCTTGTTCAATAGATAGGTCAATTTCGCGAAGCGCTGAAACAGGATCGACAGAGTTGTAGGTCTTAGCTATTCCTGATAGGCGTACCAGTTCCACGTCAACCTCGACGGAGCTGAGAAAGGGTCCCGATTTCGACCGCTTCTCCGGCGTGAATCTTAAAATCTTTGCCTTGCACTTCGATGAGGCCATTTACCTCAATTCCAAGCCGCACTTCTGTGCGTATTACCTTTCCCCTGGAGACAACATTGAGGAAATTGCGCCCATCGGTACTCGTATAGATGGCAGATATTGGGACCACTAAGTACTTTTCCTTGGCCGCGCCGCCGTTAATAGTCACCCGAAGGTTGTCCCCAAGTTGCGGACTTAATCCCAACGTTGGCAGCGCAAATATAACGTGACGTAAACCATTTTCGTCGAGGGAGTTTGAAATTGAACGCAGTGTCAGCTTCCAAGTCGCACCGGTGACATCGTTGGTGGCTGTTGCCGATTCTAAAGGCTTTAAGTTTTGAGATTCGTTCGGAGAAACTGCACAATCGATTACGTAGGGCGATGAGCTCAGGGTAAGGAAAGGACTCGTGGTGCCCTGCAATATCGTCCCTGTCTGTAACGCGTTGCTAACTAGGAGCGGAAACGATTTAATAAAGTTGAGTTGAGTCGCTAATAACGTTGGATATTGGAGTGTGGTTGGTTGTCCGTTCGCTTGAACTCCAACAGATAGAGAGGGGACAAAGCCATAGTGACGCAGTGCTGTCGATATTGCGTTCGCTGTGCCCACAGAATACAGTCCACGAGGATCTGGTGCCGTCGAAAAACCGAGATGTTCGAGCGCGGCTTGCAATTCCGAAATGTCAACGCCACGTTCTCCTTCCGTGATATTTCGAAATGAAGGTATCGTTCCCTGCATGACAAAAACAGGTAGCAAATTGACGCTGCCCAACAGTGCCGGACCATACAATTTTTGGTCGTTGTGCACTGACACCTCTGTTACCACTAACTTCGAACCGTCAGCAGCCGGAGGGTTTATAGGCGAGCTGAAACCGGAAGTTACGTCACCTCTGAACACTTGGCTGCCTAGCGATGAGGTTTGAGTGATCGAAGCTGTAATCAATTTAGAATCGATTATCCTCTTCGAAGTTTGTGGAGAGTTCGCCCCCTGCTTCAAGACGTAGCCCAAACTGACGAGTCCAGCCGCTGTTATTACCGTGAAAGTAATTCGCGCGATTCTCGGCCGGGATTCGCTCTTCCTCATCTGACTCGAAACCCATACTTTTTTTCGAACATTGTGAATTGGATGCTGAGTTGATGGGCCACTTGAGCAAGTTGCGTGATGTTTCGATCTAGTAACCGTTTACGCATGGTCGAGCGCACGCGGTCTATCGTGCGGTAAAGATTGGCCGCACAAGAGCCGAAGGTTTTGACCTCGGAAATCACTTCTGGGGCACGATAAGGATTGGCAATTCCGTGGATGGTTCTGATTTTTTCATCCAGTTTGTAAAACCATTCCGGCACGGATCTAGCAGGATACCCAAATGAATCTTCGCAGTGTTGCCATTTCAAAGTTGCGGCTACGACTTCTGGATTTTGGTTCAAGGAGTCCAAGTCCATTTGCCATTGGGTGACTATCGATTCCAGTTCTGGGTTTGAGGGCAGCGCAGCATTGAGTTCGCCAAGACACTTTGTTGAGTCAGCGCGAAAAGCTGGCGATTGTGCAAGTGGATTCTCCGAGGTCGCGGTATTGGGTCCCGCCGGAATGGGGCGGAGAGAAAGGTCCCCTTTTTTCAATTTCTTAATATTTGGGTACAGCACATTGTTCGTTGGGAGCAATGCAGGAGCGGGGCTTCTGATGCCCTTCAGTTGCTTAGGGGAGAATCCAAATTTCAACATACACGAATATTCAAAATTTGCGTAGGCTGCTGATTTGAAAGCCTGAATGGGGTTTCCGAGAGAAGAGTTGTATTCGGCGGAAGTGGCCACGAAAAGCCCTTGCGTGAGCGAGGCCACGGTAATTGTAATTTGATTTGTGTTTGCCTTCGCCACACTTTCCAATGGGCTTGGTGCAATGCAAGAAAATAGCAGGGCCAAAAGTATTACAGCGCTCCGCCGAAACTTCATCTTTGCGGCCGTCGTGTTCATTAACTAGTAAGTCGCAGTGAAATCAATTACACAAGTACTATTCGTCACAAGTTGCTCCAGGGATGAAGCGAGGACGTTGTACGCATAAGTGAATTGTGCGGCTGAATCTTGCGATAGTGATATTGGAAAGGCGGTCCAGCCGCCACTTCCAGTCATCCAATTTGATCCATTAAGGTAATACCCGGCGGTTCCTAGACTGAATACATATTCGTTGTATTTCATGCAAGCCTGAGTCTCGGCATCTTCATAAAACTTTGACCTGTAGATGGGCACTCCGGTTGAGGTCAGCCGTGAACTCAAGCAGAGTACCGGACCTTGAGCCTGCTGATAGGCCAATCCGCCAACACAAGTTCCAGCGTAAGTAGTCGACACGACCGAAGTTGCCGCGGTAGCCGAACTCGTCTCCAGGACCATCCCCCCTAAAAGTACAAGTACTACAAGGGCATTGGCAACAGAGGTCCGTGCAAATTCCATATAGTTATGCTAGTCCAAGATACCTTTAGTGGTGTGGCCGGGGATTTCAAGGATCTGCGCTTACCCTAAATCCATTCGAGTTGTAGCAAAAAACATACCCCCGGCCAATGGCCGGGGGTATTTCGTACTTTGCAGAACTACTTGAGCTCTACAGTGGCGCCAGCGGCCTCGAGGGCAGCCTTAGCCTTGTCGGCGTCAGCCTTGGAAACCTTCTCCAAGATGGGCTTGGGTGCGCCATCTACGAGGTCCTTAGCTTCCTTCAGACCCAGGTTGGTCAAGGTACGAACTTCCTTAATTACCTGAATCTTCTTGTCTCCACCATCGGTCAAGATGACGTCGTAGTCGCTCTTCTCTTCAGCAGCGTCAGCGCCTGCGCCGGCTCCGCCAGCAGCAGGTGCAGCAGCAACAGCTGCGGGAGCTGCGGCCGTTACGCCAAACTTCTCTTCGAACGCCTTGAGGAGCTCGGAGAGTTCAATCACTGACAAGTCAGCGATACCGTCGAGAATCTGATCCTTGGTCATTGATGCCATTGTTTTGATTCCTTTCTTTCTTTGCTACGTGGGTTGGTTATTCGGCCGGTTCGCTCGCGGCGCCTTCTTCTGGCGCTGCGGCTGGTGCTTCGGAGACCGGGGCCTCTTCTACAACAGCCTCGGTGGCTTCAACTTCGGCGACTACCTCAGGGGCAGCCTCCTCCGTTGCGACCTCCGCGACAGGTGCCGCGGCGTCGTCGCTCGCTGCGGGTGCAGCTTCCTCGACCCCGGCCGGAGTCTCGGCGACCAGTTCTTCCTTGGCTTCGACCGGGGCGGCTTGTGGGCCACCCTTGGAGTCGATCAAGGCCGAAAGGCCGTAGGCGAAGCTTTGTGGCACGGCCTTGAGCAAGGCAGCCATCTGACGCATGGGTTGAGCCAACAAGCCAGCGAACTGTGCCAGGAGCACTTCGCGTGGTGGCAACTCGGCGAGAGCAATTACGTCCTTGACGGTCAGCGCCTTGCCGTCGAGTACGCCACCTTTGATAATGAGGGTGGGGGTGGCCTTGGAGTAGTCCTTCAGAGCCTTGGCGATTGCGGAGATGTCACCGTCGATAAACGCAATAGCGGTAGGTCCTACGAGGAACTCGCCCATGGGCTCGACCAACGTGCCCGCAATAGCGCGCTTGACGATGGTGTTCTTAAAGACCTTGTAGTCCGCACCCATAGTGCGCAGTTGCTTGCGCAGGGTGGAAATCTCCGCCACGGTCATACCGCGATATTCGGTAACGACCGCGGTAGTAGTGGTGTTGACTTTGGCCTTGACCTCGTCAACGGCAGCGGTCTTGCTGGGGGAAACCTTGGTTGTCATATGAACTCCTTCACCGGATGCCGCCCGGTAACGGGCCGAGACATCAAAGTGAACGAGCGACCCGAAGGTAACTCGAACTCCTCGTCAGGCGAACCAACTGGTTCCTTAAGTGCTTTCGCACACCGGATGTCTTCGGCGTTCTCTGTAAAACTGTGGCACAGACTTCGTGCGGTACAACAGACTAGCCACGCCGAGCGGGGCTAGTCAAAACCACTAGGCGCTAACGAGCTCGGTGTCGCTAGTGCGCTGGGGGTCGATCTTTACTCCCGGTCCCATCGTCGAGCACACGGTGATGCTCTGGACGTAACGCCCCTTGGCGGAAGCGGGCTTCACGCGAAGGATTTCGTCAATAACGGCCTGGACGTTCTTGTTGAGGTCATCGGCGGAGAAGGAGACCTTGCCCACGCGAAGTTGGATGTTGCCCATCTTGTCGGTGCGGTATTCCACCCGTCCACCCTTGAACTCGGTTACGGCCTTGGCCACATCCAAGGTCACGGTGCCCGTCTTTGGGTTAGGCATAAGTCCACGAGGTCCAAGTACTCGACCAAGGCCACCGACCTTACCCATGAAGTCAGGGGTGGCGATAGCGACGTCAAAGTCCAAGAATCCGCCCGCAACCTTTTCTACGAGCTCGTCGCCACCAACAATGTCGGCTCCGGCATTACGAGCTTGCTCGGCGGCTTCACCGGCGCAGAAGACGGCCACGATGTTGTTCTTACCGGTACCGGCGGGCAACGCGAGGGTGCCACGAACGATCTGCTCGGCCTTGCGAGGGTCAACGCCTAAGCGCATCGAAATCTCGACGGTCTCGTCAAACTTCGCGGTCGAGATCTCCTTTACCTTGGCCACGGCCTCGGTAACGGTGTAGAGCTCGTCGCGCGAAAACTTGGCGAGTGCGTTGCGGTAGTTCTTTCCGTGCTTCATGTCTATTCTCCTTAGGCCTGAACCGTGATGCCCATTGAACGAGCGGTGCCAGCTACTTGGAGCTTGGCCATCTCGAGGTCATCGGTGTTGAGGTCCTTTAATTTGGTCTGTGCGATCTCGGTTACTTGATCCATCGTCACCGACGCCACGGTCTCACGACCGGCGGTGTGGGCGCCCTTTTCAACACCCGCCGCTTGACGTAGCAGCACTGGGGTTGGTGGGGTCTTGAGGATAAAGGTGAAGGTGCGGTCGTCGTAGATCGAA
>CAIKUQ010000034.1 GCA_903830655.1 uncultured Actinomycetes bacterium
AATCGCGTCCCCGTGGCTCATCCAGCAACTCTTCTCGTTGTCCCAGCCATTGAACAGGACCGAATCACCCACTCGAGTGAGCTCGGTGCGGCCATACTCAGCCCCACCGGTCTTAGCGACCTCGCCACCCAATTGCTGAGCCATCAGTTGAGCGCCGTAGCAAATCCCAAGTATCGGAATACCGAGCTCGTAGATTTCTGGATCGAGCGACGGTGCGGGAGTTTCGTACACCGACTTTGGCCCACCGGACAAGATGATGGCACCGGGATTCTTCTGACGAACCGCTTCAGCGGTGATTGTCGACGGCACTATCTCCGAATAGACGTGGGCCTCACGGACTCGGCGAGCTATGAGTTGGGCGTACTGGGCGCCAAAATCAACTACCAGAACACTCTGGTTCAATGGCCCATGCCTACGCCCTGAGAGCGCTGCAACTGTTTGCCCTCAGTCTGAAGTGATGGGGCCAACATGATCTCGGCCTTTTGAAATTCCTTCAAGGTCTCGTAACCACAGGTCGCCATTGAGGTGCGCAGTGCGCCAAAAAGATTAAGCCGGCCATCGTTTTCGTGAGCGGGACCCACGAGCACCTCTTCGAGGGTGCCGCGAATTTTTGTGCGAACTCGAGTTCCGCGAGGCAACGTCGGGTGAAAAGTCGCCATGCCCCAGTGAAATCCGTGGGCCGGAGCCTCCACCGCGCTGGTGAGGGGTGAACCAATCATGACCGCGTCGGCACCACAAGCGATGGCTTTAGCGATGTCGCCGCCCTTGCTCATACCACCGTCGGCAATCACGTGAACGTAGACGCCCGTCTCGTCGAGGTGGCGCATACGAGCACCCGCCACGTCCGCAATTGCGGTGGCTTGGGGCACTCCAATACCGAGTACCGCACGTGAGGTGCACGCGTTACCCGGGCCCACACCCACCAAGACACCAGCGGCACCAGTGCGCATCAGGTGCAGTGCCGCTTGGTAACTAGCGGTTCCACCCACAATCACGGGAAGTTCAAAGTCGCGAATGAATTTCTTTAGGTTTAGGGGCTCGGAGGTCTGTGAAACATGCTCGGCGGAAACGACAGTTCCTTGAATGACCAGAATGTCGAGACCAGCGTCAAGAATTGTCTTGGCCATCCACTCAGTTCGTGCTGGCGTTACTGCGGCGGCCGTGCGGATACCGGCGGCCTTCATCTGGCGAATTCTCTCGCCCACTAGCTCGAGCTTCACTGGCTCGAGATACATCTGCTGCATTCGAACCGTGGCCTTGTCGTCATCGAGTTCCATGATCTCTTCAAAGAGCGGAGTGGGGTCTTCGTAACGAGTCCACAGACCTTCGAGATTGAGAACACCTAAACCACCCAGACGACCCATTGCGATTGCGGTGTCGGGAGAAATCGCCCCATCCATCGCCGACCCGAGCACGGGCAGCTCAAACTTGTACGCGTCAATTTGCCAAGAGATATCAACATCTTCAGGGTCGCGCGTTCTGCGAGAAGGCACAATCGCAATATCGTCGAAACCGTACGCCTGACGAGCCGATTTAAAGATTCCGATTTCTACTTCAGCCATTTAGTCCTCTCCAAAGCACCGCCAAGTGGTGGTTTGTCTTTCTAATCTATCCGCTAAAAACTGGTGTTTTTGCGGCGCCCCGGGGGCGTGGCCCGTAGAATGGGTGCGGCCGATTCGGTCACCCGCCCAACTCTTGGAGTCAACATGAAATCACTCGCGCGCTTTTCCGTTCGTCGTCGCTGAATCGTCCTCATTTTCTGGGTGGTGGCTTTCGTTGGCTTCAACATGGCCTCCCAGTCACTCGGTTCCGCCTATTCCAACTCTTTTTCACTCCCCGGGAGTGACTCGACTCGTGGCCTAGCCCTTCTCGAAAAAGCCTTTCCGAGTACCAGTGGTGATGTGGACCATATTGTGTATCACGCACTAAACGGTCAAACAATTGCCCAAGAAAAAGCGGCCATTGAGGCCAACCTCGCCAAGGTTGGTGGTGAACCTACGGTGGGAACGGTTGTCTCCCCCTTTACGCCAAGAACTCACCAAATCAGCGCCGATGGCACGATCGCCTACGCCACCGTCTACTTCACCAAGAGCGGCTTCACCCTCAAGCCCGCTCAAGTGGCCGCGGTGATGACCACCGCCGCCGCGGTATCGAGTAAGTCGCTAACGGTTGACTTCGGCGGTAACGCCTTCGGTCAGTCCGGCGCTAAGTCGGGATCAACCAACGAGGTCTACGGACTCTTGGCCACGTTAGTTATTTTGCTATTGGCCTTCGGTTCACTCTTGGCCGCCCTGCTCCCTCTCGGTGTGGCCCTCTTCGCCATCGGCATCGCCACCGCCGTAACGGTCCTGCTCAGTCATAGCATCAACATCGCCGACTTCGCCCCGATTCTCGGGTCTTTAATCGGGCTCGGTGTGGGTATTGACTACGCCCTGTTCATCGTGACGAGAACTCGGCAGGAAATCAAGAAGGGCGCCACATACGAAGAGGCGATTGTCACCGCAATGAACACTTCCGGCCGCGCCGTGATGTTCGCTGGCTCCACCGTCGTTGTAGCCCTATTGGGAATGTTGATCTTGCGTCTCGGGTTCCTCAATGGCGTGGCTATTTCGGCCTCCCTCACGGTTCTTATCACCATGGTGGCCTCACTCACACTGCTTCCCGCCCTCCTGGGATTTCAAAAGAACCGAGTCTTGAGTCGTCGTGAGCGTAAAGCGCTTCAAACAGCCGGCGCCACCGGTGACATCGAGTCACCTAGGTGGCACAATTGGGCTAAGACGGTTGCGAAGCGTCCGCGGGTGCTTTCCCTCTTGGCCATTCTCGTTATGGCCGCCGTGACAATCCCCTACTTCTCGCTTCACCTAGGGAACGCCGATCAAGGAACCAATCCCGCTACTTCAACTACTCGCCACGCCTACGACCTACTGAGTGAAGGTTTCGGCGCTGGTTTCAATGGTGACCTATCAGTTGTGGCCGCCATAAACACCACCGCCGACCTCAACACGATGCAGTCACTCGACGCATCCCTGAAGGGCCAAGCCGACGTGTTTGCCGTCAGCCCCGTGCAATTGAGCCAGGACCACTCAGTCGCGATCATTTCAGTCGTAGCTAAGTCCAGCCCTCAGGACACCCGCACTACCGACCTCATTGATTCAATTCGCTCTAAGTACATCCCTGCAGTAAATATGTCGAATACTCAGATCAACGTCACCGGCACCACCGCCATCTACCAAGACTTCTCCACCACCTTGAGCTCAAAGATTCCTGGATTCATTGGCATCATCGTGTTGCTGGGTTCGTTGCTCTTGATGGTGGCCTTCCGATCAATCATCATTCCGCTGGTCGCAGCCTTGATGAATCTCTTAGCGGCCGCTGCGGCCTTCGGAGTTGTTGTGGCCGTCTTCCAATGGGGCTGGGGTGCATCAATCCTCGGCGCCGGAACTGGACCGGTGGAGCCATTTTTACCCGTCATCATGATTGCAATCCTCTTCGGACTTTCGATGGACTACCAGGTGTTTTTGGTCTCACGGATGCACGAAGAATGGATTCACACCAACGACAATCAACTAGCTATCGAGCGGGGTCAGGCTAATACTGGCCGAATTATTACAGCTGCCGCACTCATCATGATCTCGGTCTTTGTCTCCTTCGCCTTCGGTGGACAACGCGTTATCGATGAATTCGGAATCGGGCTCGGTGGTGCGGTCCTACTTGACGCATTTGTTATTCGCACCGTTCTTGTTCCGGCTCTCATGCACTACATAGGCAAGGCCAACTGGTTCATGCCTAAGTGGCTTGACAAGGTCGTC
>CAIKUQ010000035.1 GCA_903830655.1 uncultured Actinomycetes bacterium
CTGAAGCTTGACCCCGGGCAACTTGCTCCGCATCGCCTCTAGCAATTCCAGTTTCCGAAAGGCCGCCAGATCCTGGAGCAGGGTGGGGTGGGCTACGGTCACGGTCAGAACACCATGCCGCAGGCCGGCAAGCTGAGTCTGGGTGGCACCCACCGCACCAATGACCTCTTCCCAGGCCGTTTCCAGCTCGGTTGCAGCCCTGATCTGGCTGAGACCGCGAGCCGCAAACAACTCACCCAGCAAGTCTCCCAGTGCGCGCGGGCCCCGCCCCTGGTCTTGCCTGCCTCCCTGGTATCTGCTCATAGGCTTGGCTTCCTTACGAAACATCTTGACATTATATGGATTTACAGCCGATCCAGCAACCCGGAACATGGGCCCGGCCACCGCGGGGGTGCAAGTACACTAATGCGCCTCCCGCAGGCCTCCCAAATTCGTCAATAGCGGTATCTGATCGGTTTTGCTATTTTGCTTGGGCATCTAGGTAGTTTACGCCGGTCAAGGAAGACCCACCATGAAGCGACACGCCCCGAAAGAGCCCGATCTCGATCCCCGCCTCCTGAAAGTTCTTCGCGATATTTCTCAGGATGTCTTTGGTCCCGATGAGGACATTAAGAATCTTGATTTCGCCACAATCGAAAAGCGCTCACGAGAAGTGGCCCAGCGAGTTGCTCGACATCTCGCCGAGGAAGCGGCAGCCAAACAAGCTCAGGACCGTCACGGGCCTCAACCATGTCCGGATTGTGGGCGACCGAGTTCGGGAACGATCGAAACTCGTGAACTGCTGATACAAGACGGTCCGATACAACTCCAAGAATCTGTTTATCATTGCTCGCAGTGCCGGCGAGACTTTTTCCCCCAATAGAGTAACGCAACGTCTTAACCATCGCCGTTTTAGTCCGCTGGTTCTTACCAAGTCCGTTTGTGTTGCAACGGCGGTCAAGTCTTTTGAGGAAGCCAGTAAAGTTCTGAAAATCACGACGGATCTCACGATTTCTCCCCGTCATCTTCAGACTCTTTGCCATGAGGTGGGAAACGAACTCGTCGAAGAACAACAGGAGCAAACAAACGCGTTTCGGAATCGCCCGTTAAACTCGCCAGCCACCCCCGCAAGTCCTCCGATTCCTCTTGCCGCTGTCATGGCAGATGGTGGTCGTATGCAGACTCGCAAGCCTGAGCACGGACCGGGAGTGCATGATGCAGCGTGGAGAGAGACCAAAACCGCTATTTTATTGCGGATGACCCTTCAACCATCCGCGACAGATCCTCATCCAGATCTTCCAATCTGCTTTGCCCATCCGCTTGATTCGGACAGCGAGAAGCTGACAACGCCGGAACCAAATTGTCTTGAGTTGCCGGGAAGAGGCCCCGAAATTATCTACCGAACCGGCCTTGCGACCCTATCAAACAGTGAAGAGTTTGGCTATCAACTGGCCGCTGCTGCTGATAACCGCGGATTTTTCACGGCTCAAGCTCAAGCTTATATTTGTGATGGCCAATCCTATAACTGGACGATCCATCGTCGCCACTTTGCGTCGTTCGTTCCCATCCTTGATTTTGTTCATGCTGCGGAACACGTACATCAGGCAGCGCATGCTCTTGGCGAGGACGGTGAACGATGGGTGACCTGTTGCTGGCAAGGACAGGTCAGCCAGGTTTTGACTGAAATGACCGAATGCTTGAATCGGTTAACCCCTCCACCTGATCCGAGTGTGGAACAAGAACACCCGTGGTGCGTGTTGCACCGTGAGTTGGGCTATTTGAAGAATAATCAGGAGCGAATGGATTACCCACGCTACCGCTGCGAAGGCCTTCCGCTAACGAGTAGCCCCATCGAATCGTGGGTAAAGCAACTCAACCAACGGGTGAAGGGAAGTGAGAAGTTTTGGAACGACGATGAGAATGGAGAATCCATTCTTCATCTCCGCAATGCATGGCTGGGGGATGATGAAGCACTTCAAAAGCACCTCGCCAATCGCCCCGGCCAACCGTATGGAAGACCGTCAAACCGCACGCAATCATGCAAGGCTGCATAGTTGCACAAAAACATTAGTGTGCCTGCACCC
>CAIKUQ010000036.1 GCA_903830655.1 uncultured Actinomycetes bacterium
CAAGAATCAACCCCCACCTACGCCTTTGATGAGGAGCCCTTCTAATGCCACGTCGTAATATGCCCGAGCCGCCTAAGCGCGCTCCCAAAATGGACCCACGTCGTGGGCTGAAGAAAAAGCCCTGCGCTTTTTGCCAGCACCACGTCGACACCGTTGACTACAAGGACTTGGCCCAGTTGCGCAAGTACATCTCCGACCGCGGCAAGATCCGTGGTCGCAAGGTGTCGGGCAACTGCCAGCAGCACCAGCGTGACGTGACCGACGCCATTAAGACGGCTCGCGAACTCGCACTCTTGCCCTACACCCAGCGCACCGTTACGGAAAAGCGTGGTGGCCGTGGTGGTCGCGACGACCGTCGCCCCCGTGGTGACCGCGATAAGGAAGAGGCCACCTTGGCCGACGTCATTGGTGACGAGGGGGCCGTGGTTTCACAGCGCGAGATTCTCGATGACGCCAGCGTCGTGGCCGCAGACTTCGAAGCAGCCGCTGAGCTCGTCGAGGCTGAAGCAGTCGCCGAGGAGGTCAACTAATGAAGATTCTTCTCCGTTCTGACATCAAGGGAGTGGGGCGTCGCGGTGACATCGTTCAGGTGAAATCTGGCTTTGCTCGCAACTTCTTGTTCCCCAAGGGTTCGGCCGTGAAAGCGACCGACGCCACCGAGTCACAGTCTGCAGCCATGCGCAAGGCTCGCGATCTTCGCGACCAGGCCACCCGCGCTGCCGCTGAGGTTCAAAAGGGTGAACTCGAGAAGGCCACCATTGTGGTGGCCGCTCGCGCGGGCGCCAATGACCGTCTCTTCGGTTCAGTAACCGAGGCGGACATTGTGAACGCCATTCGCACCGCGACCAGCATCTCG
This sequence comes from uncultured Actinomycetes bacterium, assembly GCA_903830655.1. Taxonomy (GTDB): domain Bacteria; phylum Actinomycetota; class Acidimicrobiia; order Acidimicrobiales; family RAAP-2; genus RAAP-2. The sequence continues at coordinate 857 of CAIKUQ010000036.1, forward strand.
CTGGACCGCCACGCCATCGTGATGACCGAGCACCTGAAGGAACTGGGCAAGGCCCAGGTCAAGGTAAACCTCTTCGACGGCGTTATTGCCGGCATTGAAGTTGAGGTCGTCGCAAAGTAGTTTTTGCACACTGTTGAAAGAGGGCGCACCGCAGGGTGCGCCTTTTTTCATGCCCTTTATCCACAGGGTTTTCCCCACGTTGTTGCTCTTGTGTCACACAGGTGAATTAGACAACCGTTGTGGTCTTATGAGTGATATCGACGTCGGACGAACCAGACAACCCCAGGGCGCGCCACGGCTTCCCCCGTCCGCCATCGAGGCGGAGGAGTCGCTCCTTGGCGCGATGATGCTGAGCCCCGACGCGGTCGCCTTCGCCTACGAAGCGGTGCGCGCTGAAGACTTTTATCGCCCCCTGCACGGACAGATCTTTGCGGCGATCATTGCGCTCTCTAACGCCGGTGAGCCAATTGACTACATCACGGTGCAACACCAAATCCAACAACACGGCGCTACACCCGTTGACATCTCGGTGCTCTCTGCTTTATCGATGAACACCGCCAACACCGCGAACGCATTGCAATACGCAACGCTGGTTCGTGAAAAGGCGCAGCAGCGCAAGCTCATCAGCGTGGCGAGCGAAATCGTTGACGAGGCCTACAAGCCAACCGACGACGTTGGTGTATTGATTGACCAGGCGGAAGCTCGCATCAACTCCATTACCGATGAACGGAGCTACGACACCGTTTCGCCCATCACCGAACTGTTGATGAACGAGGCCAACATTCTCGAAGTGCGTGGCGAGACGCGCGGTGAATTTAATGGCATCACTACCGGGTATCACGCCTTAGACAAATTGGTTCAAGGTCTCCAACCTGGTTCGATGAACATTCTCGGTGCTCGCCCGGGTGCGGGCAAGACCGCCTTTGCCCTCGGAGTCTTAACGCACGTGGGAGCGGTGGTGAATCGACCAGCGCTGTTCTTCTCACTCGAAATGAGCCGGCAGGAAATTACCGAGAGAATCCTGGCCTCAACGGGACGAATCAACTCGACCAAACTGCGCACCGGTGACCTAAACGAGGCGGACTGGAATCGCACCCACGACGCATTCACCTACCTCGGTGGCGCACAAATCTTCATTGACGATAACCCGGGTCTCACCACTATGGACGTGCGCGCTCGAGCTCGACGCATCAAACAACAGCACGGCGATCTCGGCATTGTGGTTATTGACTATCTGCAGCTGATGTCCTCGCGGGGACGTTACGAGAGCCGTCAGACCGAAGTCGCTGAGATGAGCCGCAACCTAAAGATGCTGGCTCGCGAACTCGAAACGCCAATTCTGGCCCTCTCGCAGTTATCTCGAAAGGCGGAAGATCGCCAAGACAAAAAGCCGTTGATGTCGGACCTGCGTGAGTCTGGTTCGCTGGAGCAAGACGCGGACATTGTCATGTTTATTCACCGCGCGGACCTCAATTCCAAGAGTGTGGAGAATGTCGCCAAGGGAGAGGCCGAAATCATCGTTGGCAAGAACCGTAATGGTCCTACGGGCTCAGCTCACCTGAACTGGCGCGCGGAGTTTGCCCGCTTTGACAACATGGCCGATAACCCGATTTAGTCAGTTGCCGCACTCGAGGGGGTTGCATCGGGGCAGGAGTGAATGGGGCATAGGAATTTGCTCTAGCGTGTTTTCGTGACTTCGCTCTATGAACTTTCTCGCGAAGAACTAGGCAACCACCTCTCGGGTGAGCCCAAGTACCGGGTCGATCAACTCTGGCACGGGTTATGGAATGAGTCTCTTCCCACCGCTGAAATAACCACCCTCTCTAAGTCGTTACGGGAAAAACTCTTGACGGAGTTTCCTCCAACACTCGAAATCGCTAACGATGTCGAGACCGACCGGGGGGCCACTCGCAAGTGGGTGTTTCGACTCCACGATGGTGCAACAATCGAAACGGTCCTGATGAACTACGACGATCGCGTCACGGTGTGTGTTTCCTCGCAGGCGGGCTGTGCAATGGGGTGCACCTTTTGCGCCACCGGGCAAGCGGGCTTTTCCCGCCACTTGACGGTGAGTGAAGTTGTTGAACAGGTAATGTTCGCCGCGCGCACCGCCGCCCCCCGCCGCCTCTCCAACGTTGTGTTCATGGGGATGGGTGAGCCGCTGGCCAACTACAACGTCACCGTCGAGGTTCTTAGACGACTGCACGAGTTCAAGGGAATGTCCGCGAGACACCTCACCGTCTCGACGGTTGGGGTGGCGCCAGCGATTGAGCGTTTGGCCGCAGAGGGCCTTCCCCTGACCCTCGCGGTCTCCTTGCACGCGGCGAACAATAAGACGAGAGACGAGCTCGTGCCACTCAATAAGCGCTACCCCCTAGAGAGGCTTAATCAGGCGTGCGAGAAGTGGATTGACACCACGGGACGTCGATTGAGTTTTGAGTGGGCCCTTATCGACGGTGTAAATGACACCGACCAAGCGATGGACGAGCTGGCTGATTTTGCGCTGCCCTTAAACGCCCACGTGAACCTGATTCCGCTGAACCCTACGCCGGGATACTTGGTCATGGGATCGAGCTTGCAACGGGTGATGGAATTCCGCGAGGGCCTCGAGGGCCAAGGCGTGAATGCGACCGTCCGATCAACTAGGGGCCGTTCGATAGCGGCCGCCTGTGGCCAGTTAGCGGCGGTAACGAATGGCAAGAGACGAAGCGTCTCAATCCGCGAGAAGGAATAATTCGTAACCCTGGTTCGCGAAAGGTGACTGGTAGCCTTTTTCAATGCCAAAGGTAACCACCCGGCTCTCGCGAGTCGGAAATGCAACTTGGTTCTACCTGGGTGTCTACCTAGCAATCTCGCTCTTTGCCGCGTGGGGTACGTGGATCCACAACCCCACCACCTACCTGCCGGGCGGTACCGGAGGCGACGGCGGGCAGTTCATCTGGTTCTTGAAGTGGATTCCCTACGCGCTCGTACACGGGTTGAATCCCAACCAGAGCATGTACCTCAATATGCCTCACGGAGTCACGCTCGCGAGTCTTACCTCGATGCCCTTGCTCGGCTTGTTGATGGCGCCAGTTACCTTGACCTTCGGAGTGGTGCTGAGCTACAACATTTTGGCTGCCGCGGCACTCTTTGGGTCAGCCACCGCCACATACTTTGTCGCCAAGCGTTGGGTTGAATGGGGGCCGGCGAGGTTCCTCGCGGGTTTGATTTTTGGTTTCTCGCCATACGTAGTGGGCCAGAATGTCGGACACATCTTTCTCACCTGCGGTGTGACCTTGCCGGTACTGCTGTTGTGCTTTGACGAATTATTCAATCGCCAATTGTGGAGCAAGAAGAAATTGGCCGCGCTCTTGGCCATTGCGGTGGTCTTTGAAATGGGCGTCTCCATTGAATTGTTGGCCGACGCTGCGGTGGTTGGCGGGATAACTCTCGTGCTCGTGGCGCTCGTTAAGCGCCGCGAGGCGGTTGCGAAGTGGCCCTACGTCCGCAGTGTCTTGCCGTGGCTAGCGCTGTACGCCGGACCATTTGTCGTGGGATTTTGTTTGCTGTACTTGCAAGGTGCCGGATTCAGCGCGGCGCGTGATCCGCGCACGGTGGCGAATCTCTCGGCTGATTTAGCAACCTTCATTCTCCCCGGGGCTAATCAGTTACTCCATTGGGGCATTCAAAGCTCGGGGGACAACTACGTTAATTTTGCCACCGCTAATGGCCTGCATCCCGACTTCGTTGAGAACGGTGCCTACGTCGGACTTCCGCTCCTGGCGCTCTTGCTCGTGAGCATCAAACTTTTGTGGGCCAAGCGATTCGCACGCTACATGGTGCTGACTCTGGCGGTGAGCGTGGTTATCGCTCTAGGAGCGCAGGTGCGGATTGGGGGGCACACTCTGCCTGTGCTGCTGCCCTTCTTCTTTATGTCCAGACACAAAGCGGTGTTCTTTAATTCAATGATTGCCATCCGCTACATGGATTTTGCTTTCTTGATTATTGGGATCTTGGTGGCCGCCGGAATCTCCGAATTACGAAAGCGTTACACCATCCGATCGAAGCAATTTATTGTTGTGGCCATCACGGTGTTGCTCGCCGTTGCGACGCTTCTTCCTCCGTGGCCAGAAAACGGAGTCAAGGCAACTCTGCCGGCCTGGTTTAACGCGAAGAATCTCGCACTGGTTCCCGCGCGATCAACTTTGTTGACCTTCCCGATGGCCCACGATGGGACCGGCCAACCCATGATGTGGCAGGCCCTAAGCGACTTTAAATTCAACATTCCAGGAGCCGAAGCGGGCGGCCAGGCAATTAATGATGCGCCACTGTTGCTCGACCTCAACGCCTGCCAGTCACTGGTACCCGGAGAAAAGCTAAGTGGGAGTCCCACTTTGGGACTCGACCGAGCGGACTTGAAGAGTTGGCGGGTGCGAACAATCGTTGTTCCCGATTCACCACTGACGAGCACACAAGTGGCGTGCGCCGTTTCTCTCTTTACTCAGCTGACGGGCCTAGCTCCACTGAAGCAAGACCACGCCTACGTGTGGCTGAATCTGCCCTACTAGGGGCGTTCGTCAAAGAGCGCTGAACTCTTAGAGAAGCGCTGAGCGAACTTCGGATACAGGGCCTTCAGTTTCATCGCTTGTTTTTCGAGAATCCACCAACTCACGTACCCGGCCAGCACGGCGAAGAATACCGCGAGGGCGATGTAGATGAGTGAGTCCACGTTCGGAGAGAATCCGCCGAGGTGGTTCCAGCCGTATTCGGCCAGCATCATTTGAATGGGGAAGGCGTAGACGTAGGTACCGTAACTGGGGTCACCGAAGCGTTCAAAGGCACTGACCTTCACGCGGGTGACCCACCAAACTAGGAGGTAGCCAAAGGCGGGCACTCCGAGTACTTCGAATCCGCGATGACGCATAGAGAGCACCATCACGACCGCAGCGGCAACCGCGTAGCGGTCATCAAGAGGAATGACGTCACGATAGAGCCAGAAGGTCGCACCGAGAAAGAACATGAAGTACCAAGCGATGGAATAACTCGAGACCGGAAGAATAGCGGGAGCAGCCGTCGGGGCAACAATTTTGGCGACGTTCAAGATAAAAAAGTACAAGGCCATACCGGCCACAAAACGACGACGTTGAAGCAATCCGAGTAGGCCCAAGATGCCAACGAGTATGTAACACTTAACTTCATAGATCAATGTCCAGAGGGAACCATTCCACGCCGTAACCGCGCCACTCTTTGCGAATGGGGTGTTCGACAAGAGGTGGCCGATATTCCACTGGTGGACTGAAACCAACGCGTTCGAGGTCAAATAGTGCCACGGCGAGTCACTCGCGATGCTCCAGTAGCTCGTAAAGGTGTGGTGCTCGTGGACCCAGGCCAGTGGAGCGAAGACAAGGGCAACCAAGGCGAGGGAGGTCCACAGGGCCGGGATAATTCGAAGGGCCCGTCGCCACGCAAAGGAAAGGAAGTTCTTGGTTGATTGGTAACTGCGAGTAATCAAGAGGCCACTCAAGATGAAGAATCCATCGACGGCCAGTGCGCCGGCGTCAACTTGGCCATGGCTAAACGTCACAAATGGCTCGTGGAGGCTCAGTCCTCCGAGGGGAAAGGAGTGCGAGACCACTACCGCGACTGCGAGGATGAAACGAGAGAGCGTCAGAGCGTTGTTCTTGGGATTAAAGAGTTCCCCAAAAGTGCCACGTTGTAATGACAAGGATTTCAACGACTGCTCCTCAACTAGTGCGTAGCACTGTGCGTTGAAAAACTATACAGCAGGGTCTTTCTGGCCTTTGGTTTGACGCCACAATTCGGGTCGCCATTTTGACAGGGCGAAGACTCCGGCGATGCAGGCCAAACCACCGGAAACAATCGAAATCTCAGTCGTAAAGAGAGAGGCAACAATTCCCGACTCAGCATCACCGAGTCGTGGACCGCCCGTCACCACCGCCATCTGAATGGCCGAAACCCTGGTGCGAAACTCATCGGTGATCGCACCCTGTAGCAGTACATTGCGCAACACCGTGGAAATGACGTCCATCGCTCCGGCTATCGCTAAGCACAACAGCCCAAACCAAACGGTATGTACGAGGCCGAAGAGGGCCATCGCGAACCCCCAGCCCATGACGGCGAATGCAATCAGGCGGCCGGGTCGCTTGACGTGTTGTAGCCACCCCGTGACTAGGGCCATGAGTACGGCGCCCACTCCGGGGGCCGAGTACAGCAGCCCAAGTACCTGGGGTCCCGCGTGGTACAGACCAAGCGCTACCGCGGGAAAGAGCGCACGAGGTAGTCCAAAGAAGTTTGCGTTGAGGTCCACTACGTAGATTGCTTGCGCTAAGCGGTGGTGGCGAATGTAGCCAAAGCCATTCGCAATAGATCGAAAGAGCCCGGTCGCGCTGTCGTTCGTAGTGACGGCGATTGGTGTCATAAACAGTGTCGCGATGGCCAAGATGACAAAGGTAATGGCATCGAGGTAATACAAGTTGGCCACACTTGAGACCGAGAGCAAAAATCCGGCGAGGGCCGGTCCCGCGATGGTGCCGATGTTGATGGAGAGTTGCATCAGTCCGTAGGCGGCCGGCAGTTTGTCTTGACCAACGTAATAAGGAATGGCGGCACTGCGCAGTGGTCCAGAGAACCCACCCACGCCCGCCCACAACGCGGCGAGAGTAAGTAGCAACCATAAGGAGTGTTGGTGACGGCTGGCGTTAAGAGCGAGCCCCGTCGAGGTGAGGGCCATCACCAGAGTCGAATAGCCAAAGAGAGCTCGCTTGTCGAAGCGATCTCCATACGCGCCACCCGCGAGTGCGCCGCAGATAAGAAAGGGGAGTTGGATCAAACTCGCGAGGCCAACCCACAGACTCGAATGGGTATCGAGATACACCTGGTAGGGGACAGCAACCAAAGTGAGATTTGATCCCACGAGCGAGAAAAACTGTCCAATGTAGAGCAATCGAAAATTTCGGTTATCGCGCACGGGACCGAGGTCAAGAAATAGTTTGGCCATTGGATTTAGCCTAAGCGTGGGGCGTCTTACTGATTGGTACCAGCGAATATTCGGGGGTGATTTTTGTTAGCGCTCGCGTCGAGAAGGGTTGTAGTGTTTTAAACGGGGGATAGCGACCAAGGAGTGTCGATGATCGACGAGGAGCTAGTCCAGCTACTAACACCAGAGGGTGAGCGCGTTGCGCACCCTGAGTACGAATCAACATTGAGCGGTGACGAGATTTTTGGTCTCTACCGCGATATGGCGATTATTCGCAGACTCTGCAACGAATCCACCTCACTGCAGCGTCAAGGCCAACTTGCGTTGTGGGCACCTATTCAAGGTCAAGAGGCCTGCCAGATTGGACCGGGTCGCGCCCTCGACCCGATGGACTTCACCTTTCCCACCTACCGCGAGCACGGTATTGCGTGGTGCCGTGGAGTCGAGCCCAAAGAGATGCTGCGCATCTTTCGCGCCGTCTCAAATGGCGGCTGGGACCCCTACAAGTACCGCCACTCGGTACCGGCCATCGTCTTGGGCAACCAAACCCTAAACGCCGTCGGATACGCCATGGGTATTCAGCGCGACGGTGCCGAAGAGGCCGCGATGACCTTCTTCGGTGACGGCGCTTCTTCCCAGGGTGACGTTCTCGAATCATTCGTATGGGCTGCTTCGTTTAACGCACCCGTTGTTTTCCTCTGCCAGAACAACCAGTGGGGAATTTCCACGCCAATGTCTGTCCAGTCGAAGATTCCGCTCTACCACCGTGCGCACGGTTTTGGTTTTCCCGGCATCCGCGTGGACGGCAACGACGTCCTGGCGATGTACGAGGTAACTAAGCGCGCCCTCGATAACGCGCGCGTCGGTGGTGGCCCCACCTTGATCGAGGCCTACACCTACCGTTTAGGTGCCCACACCACCTCTGACGATCCCACTCGATACCGAGTGGACGCGGAGGTTGAAGTGTGGCGTCACCGAGACCCAATTGAGCGCGTGAAGTCGCTGCTCGTTCATGAGTACAAGATGAAGCAGTCCAAATTCGACGAGGTGGCGGAGGAGGCCGAGAAGTTGGCTCTGCAACTCCGAGAGGACGTCCTGGCAATGGACCGACCAGATCCCATCACGATGTTCGACGACGTCTACGCAGAATTCCACCCACTCATTGAAGAGGGCCGTCAAGAGATGGTTGACCTCGGCGTTACCGGAGGTGCCCACTAATGGCTACGAAGACAATGACAATGGCTAAGGCCCTCAACGAGGGACTTCGCCGCGCCATGGACGAGAACAAGAAGGTTCTCTTGATTGGTGAAGACATCGGAAAGCTCGGTGGCGTATTTCGCATTACCGATGGATTGCAAAAAGACTTTGGCGAGGACCGCGTTATAGACGCACCCCTCGCTGAATCGGCGATCGTTGGAACCTCAGTTGGACTTGCTATTCGTGGCTACCGCCCCGTTGTGGAAATGCAGTTTGATGGTTTCGTCTACCCGGCCTTCGACCAAATTGTTTCCCAGGTCGCCAAACTGCGCAAGCGCTCGGGTGGTCACTACACCATGGGCATGGTTATTCGTTTGCCCTTCCAAGGTGGCATCGGCGCGATCGAGCACCACTCCGAGAGCCCCGAGGGGTACTTCGCGGCGACCGCTGGGCTTCGCGTGGTTTCGTGTTCGACACCCAATGACGCCTACTGGATGATTCAGCAGTCAATCAAGCACGACGACCCGGTCATCTTCTGTGAACCTAAGAGTCGCTATTGGGAAAAGGGCGAGGTCGACCTCGATAACCCACCCGAGCACCTCTTTGACGCCATTGTTCGTCGCGAGGGCACCGACGTCACCGTGATCGCCTACGGCGCCACCGTGAAAACCGCCCTCCGTGCGGCCGACACCGCCGCCGTGGAAGGTACTTCGATAGAGGTCATCGACCTACGTGGACTCTCCCCGTTCGACACCGCAACGCTGGAAGCTTCAGTAAAGAAGACCGGACGCGTAGTGTTCGTGCAAGAGGCACCTCTTACCGCCTCAATCGGTAGTGACGTCATTCGCCAAATCACCGAAAAATGCTTCTACTCACTCGAGGCCCCCGGTTTGGTCGTCGGCGGATACCACGTGCCCTATCCACCAACTCGCATCGAAGAGGACTATCGTCCAACCGTGGACCGCATTCTCGATGGCGTTGACCGAGTGATTGGATTTGGATCATGAGTCAAGAGGTTTTTCTCCTACCCGACGTCGGTGAAGGTCTCATTGAAGCAGAGATTGTTACCTGGAAGGTTGCCGTTGGCGACACCGTTATTTTGAATCAGCCCCTCGTTGACGTGGAAACGGCCAAGGCAACGGTGGAGCTCCCAAGCCCCTACGCGGGCGTTATCGTGACACTGCACGGCAACCCCGGGGACATGATGGAGGTTCACAAACCTCTCATCACCTTTGAAGTCGGAGGAAGTGGATCAGCCCCCGCCCCCGCCGCGGTAGTCGCCGAAGAACCGAAAGTCTCGAATTCCACCGAAGGACGCGAAGCCGTTCTAGTGGGATACGGCGTCGCTAACGAAGAGGGCGTAGCCACGCGCAAGAATCGCCGCTCGACTTCCCCGACCGCCACTGCCACTCCCGTGGCCGCCGCCCCGCACAGTTCGGGCCCCGTTCGCACCACTCCACCAGTTCGTCTCTTGGCTAAGCAAAATGGCCTCGATATTGCGTCAGTACCAGGTACTGGTCGTGATGGAGTCATCACTCGCGCTGACGTTGAGCGAGCGTTACAAGGCGGTGGCGCGGCAGTTGCTGCGGCTCCGCGCAAGGCGAGCGTGCCAAAGACTGGGCCAATGCAGCCCACACGGTTCGTTGGAAACGATTTGGCTCCGTGGGCGACCGGTCCCAAGGAAGAGCGCATTCCCGCCAAGGGTGTCCTCAAGGCTATGGCTGAGGCGATGGTGCTCTCGAAGTCCACAATTCCTCACGCCGGTGTTTGGCTCAAGGTGGACGCCACCAAGACCATGGAACTCATTGCCGGGCTCAAGCAACAACCAACTCTCGAGGGTATTCGTATCTCACCGCTGACGGTGATTGCATTGGCCGTTACCGACGCGGCTCGTCACTTCCCCGGTATCAACTCGCACTGGGATGACGCAACGAAAGAGGCGGTCATTAAGCGCTCGATGGCACTGGGTATTGCCGCCGATACCAGCAAGGGTCTTATTGTTCCCAACATTAAAGAGGCCGACCAGCTCGACCTCGTGGGAATGGCCCAAGAGCTCAACCTGTTGGTCGATAAGGTCCGGGCCGGTACGACCTCGCTGGCCGAGATGTCCGGAACCTCATTTACCATTACCAACGTTGGACCATTTGGTGTTGACGCGGCGATGGCCATCATCCCACCAGGATCGGGGGCCATCTTGGCCGTTGGTCAGGTTGCTAAGGCTCCATGGGTAGTGAACGACGAGGTTGTCGTTCGCCAAGTGGTGGAACTCTGCTTGTCCTTTGACCACCGCCTCATTGATGGGGCACTGGCTTCGAAGGTATTGGCGCACATCGGGAACTTCTTGACCGACCCGGCCGCCGCCATTATTGCGGGCTAAGTGCCGCCAGCGCCTCGTCGGCGTGCTTGTTCATATTGATTTCGGAATTAATGACCCGGAGAACTCGCCGGTCACGTCCAATGACGAATGTGGTGCGACGAACCTTCAAGACCCCTACGCCGCGCTTGACTCCGTAGGCGCGCGCAGTGGCGCCATCCTCATCGGACAGCAGTGGGAAGTTCAGTCCAGTTGCGAGGGCAAATCGTGACTGCTTTTCGACCGCGTCCATCGAGATACCGATTGGTTGCGCCCCGAGCGCTTGGAACTCACCGTGCAAATCACGAAAATGACAAGTCTCTTTCGTACAGCCCGTTGACAGGGCTACGGGGTAGAAGAAGAGAACGACCGGCCCGTTGGCCAGGAGAGAACTCAACCGAACCTCCTGGTTGTGTTGGTCGAGTAACGCAAAGTCCGGGGCTAGGTCGCCTTGTTTCATTCCCCAAGACTATTGGTCGAGTCGGAACCCCACGCCACGAATTGTGACTAAATGTTTGGGATTGGCCGGATCGAGTTCAATCTTTTGACGTAGACGCTTGATATGAGTGTCCAGGGTGCGAGTATCGGAAAGCTCTAGACCCCACCACAAACTGTCTAGGCAGTGTTCGCGAGTAACGACCTGTCCGGGGCGTGAGGCGAGCAGGGTCAACAGGTCGAACTCCTTGCGACTGAGTTCAATTTGAACATTGTCACGAATGACGGCGCGACGAAGTAATTCAATACGAAGGGGACCTATGGTTATGACCTCTTCAGAGTCCACGTCGTTGGCGGGACGACGCAAGACGGCCCGAATGCGGGCAACGAGTTCACGGAGTCGATAGGGTTTGGTCACGTAGTCGGCCGCTCCGATTTCGAGGCCCAAGACCACATCGACTTCAGAGCTGCGGGCAGTCACCATGATCACGGGGATGCTCGAACTGCCAGTTACCTCACGGCAGAAATCAGTACCTGATCCATCGGGCAACATCACGTCGAGAAGAATGAGGTCTGGTTTCGCGCTAACGAGAAGTTCGCGAGCTTCGGCCAGGTTGTGGGCCGAGACGACAGCGAAGCCCTCGACCGTGAGCCCGACATTGAGGGCCTCTTGGTAGGAGGGCTCGTCCTCCACGACTAAAACGACCGAGCGGCCCTCGGGATCAACCATTGATACCAAAGGCTCCAAAGCGTAATGGAGCACGACGACGCGCACCAAGGGGGGAAGTATGAAATCGTCGTGCCACGCGGGAGATGATAGGAAACGGAGGTTTCTTAGATGTGAAACGAGGGTTTTCTAAATGTGTTCGTTACTGAAACTTAATTAGAGTTCAGGCGGAAAGGCAGATATTTTGAAGAACCTTGGTAACTACCAACACCCGAGCAGGTCGTAGCGCTAAAACAGGCCAGTGCGTACAGGCCACCCGCCGCGCCGGCCGGCTGCCCCGAGGGCATGGCTACGGGGATGACCGGACCCCACAGGTTCGCCGTCTCGAGCACCACGCCCACTTGGTATCGCTGGGATGAGTCAACGTAGGCGACGGCGCCCGCACAGTTACCCGCGCTCCAGCACGACACCCCGACCACACCACCAAACTGCCCCGCAGAATCAGCTCCAACGGGTATTTGCATGAATGTCGATTGCGCCCGGGTGTTCCACACACCGTTCACTTCGCTGGTGAGAAAACCTCCGAAGTGCTTCACACCATTTATCTGGTAGGAGTACTGCGCACCGAGTGAACAGTTGCCCACCGAAGCACAACTGATTCCGCGAAAACCAAAGAGGAAGGCTTTGGGTGCGGGGGCCGCGTTGCTCGGCAGCGGAATTTGAACTCCCGATCCAATACTGTTCGAGGTGATCGTGACCGAATAGGGAACGAGAGTCCCCGCAGTGGTGTGATAAGCCCCAACCGCGGTACAGGTGCCATTGGTGACACAAGAAAGCTCGCTCAATGTTTGCGAACCTTGTGGGGCCGCGTTACTCGGCATGGCGGGAGAGACCGCACTTTGCCACGTACCATCTTGGCGAATGGCAATGAACGGACGAGCCTGCCCATCAGCGGTTGAGAAACTTCCGATGTACACACACCGAGCACTCGAAATGCATCCAATCTGGCCAGGATTGATCGCGGGACTGGTTCCAGCGCCCACAGGCAGAGACACCTTCTGCGCGTCGTTCCAGGTGCCGCTGACCTCAGAGTCAACGAGCAGAGCCTGTGTGCTCGCCCCAGTATTGAGGGTCACGTAACCACCAGTGACGCAATTCCCATCGGAGGTGCACGCCACATCTTTCAACAAAGAATGAGCGGTGTCGAGGGAGGAATCGCTGGTGGTTATTGAAAAAGAAGTTACTGCTTGGGTGTTCCAGTTATATCGAAAAATACGCGCCCCGAGTGAGTTGCTACCAACCCCTGCGCACTCGGTCGTTGCGCAAGTTAATCCATTTACTTCAAAGTTGGTTCCACCCGATAGATCCGGCACCGCGCTCGCCGAGGCCCAGTTTTGACTTGCCTCTCGGGTGAGGAAGGTGTGAACGGAATTGGCATAATCGATGTACCAACCTCCGGCCAAACAGTTACCCGCACTAACGCACGAGAGGAGCGTTACTTCACCACTCGCGATTCCCTGATTCGAGGGAATTGATAAGGTCCCCGCTGCCCAGGTCGGGGCGGCGGTTGTCGCCGAGACGGGAGAGGCCACGAAGAAACTAGCGACAACCAGTGTCGAAAGTAGTAGTCGTAGACGGTTCACAAAGCTCCTCGAGGTTGTCGTGAGTTCAGTCTAAAAGGTGTTTCGAGATCACGTCAGGCCCAGTCCACAATGCGGCAGGGAATTTCGGTGTTCTCATCGATGAAATAACTCGCGCAGACGCGGTGGTAGCCATCGGCCACCGTGAGCGGGCGATCTTGTTCGATACTCCCTCGTACCAACAACACGGGGGATAACCGCTCACCCTTAGCGACCTTCTTCAGGTTGTTCTGCACGTATTTATTTCCCTTACTTAGGAGGGGCAATCTGGAGGCGCGGAGCAGATCTTTGGCCTTGAAGCGAACAAGTTCACCCTGCTTCAGCGACTCGGCCAGAGCTAGCGCGTGTGGGGGAGGCAACACGAGCGAGAGGTAATTTGCCGCCGCGGGATAGTCGTGATCTTCAGGCTGGTCTAGCCACTTACTCTTCATAACCGCTCCTTTGACCTTAGGTAAAGGTATCTCCCATGAGACTATGACAGCCGCGAATGGTTTAGTAAAGTTTCTGAGAGGTCTGCATGCCACATCGTGAGTTAAACCAATGAAGCGCGGCCTTTCGGGCAATGTGGCCTTGATTCCCAGTCGTTGGGCCATGCTCGTTGAACTCGAGATGCTTGATCTCTCGGGCAAATACGTTCGCTTGTATATTCGCAATTATCTGACCACGACACCCTCGTGGCGAGTTGTGCGACTGCGCCGAATTCTCGGTCCAGGGTCATTGCGTTACAAAATTTTTATTCGCCTCTTGGTGCTGGTTCTGAAGATGCAAGTCACCTCGCGCCGACTCTTCTCCAAGAGGCCGAGCGCCCAGAGCGACGAGCTCGAGCATCTGCTCAGTACCGCGGGCCCCTTGGCATTTACCGCTGTCGAAAAACCGGTCGTAACCATTGTTATTCCGGTTTTCAACAATTGGCAGATCACCGAGAATTGCCTCCGGTCGCTTTCGCGTCAACGCTTTAGCGTTGGGGTGCAGATTTTGGTGGTCGACGATGGGTCGAGTGACCAAACCCCCACTCGGTTGGCGGAGATCCCCGGAATCACGGTCGTCACGCAGCCGAAGAACGCGGGCTACATGTACGCAATCCGCGCCGGTGTGTCGGCCGCATCGAGTGAATTTGTTTTGCTCTTAAACAACGACGTAGTCGTGTGCGACAACTGGCTTGAACCCCTCCTGGCGCGCGCTCAGGACCCAACCATTGGGGCCGTCGGCTCGATGTTGCTTTTTCCCAATGGCTCGTTGCAAGAAGCCGGTGCGCTCATGTTTAGCGACGCCACCGGGGCAAACTTCGGCAAGGGCGATGATCCTCGCCGCCCCTGGTATCAGACGCCACACCAAGTTGATTATTGCTCGGGGGCGAGCCTGCTGGTTCGAAAGAAGGCCTGGGATGAGGTTGGCGGTTTCGACGTTAACTTCGCCCCCGCCTACTACGAAGAGACCGACTTCTGTTTTGCCTTACGAGACCTCGGATACGCCGTGTGGTTCGAGCCTGCTTCGCGGCTCTTCCACCTAGAAGGCGCCAGCTACGGAAATGAACTATCACTAGAACGACAGGCCTTATTGGAAAAAAATCGTCAGCGCTTCTTGAACAAGTGGCGGGCCGAGCTGTCTACTCACTGGGCCCCCAGTTACGAAAATCAAGTTGGCGCGAGCTGGGCCTCACCGTTGGGTCGAGTGCTCATTATTGATCAGAAGATTCCTCAACCCGACCAGGACTCTGGCTCGATTCGGATGATGGGGGTCATTCAGATTCTCGTGGAGATGGGCTTTGGGGTGACGGTGCTGGCGTTGCGTCTAGCGCCCACCGAGCCCTATCTGTCAACACTTCGCACCATGGGGGTCGAAGTCCTCGACGGGCGAATCAATTACACCCACGAGATTGCCCGACTCGCGCCCTATGTGAAATTCGCTCTGCTCTCGCGACCCGACGAGACCGCGCTGTGCTACGAATTACTGCGCGAGTTTGCTCCCGGGGTTCCCCTTATCTACGACACCGTTGACCTGCACTTTGTCCGCGAGTCGCGACGCGCTGAGATTGAGGGCAGTGCGGAGGTCGCGCGAAGTGCGCAGACCTATCGTGAACTGGAATTGGGCTTGGTAGCGAAGTGTGACGCAACCTTTGTCGTCACGCCATCGGAAAAAACTTTGCTCGATGAACTAGTGCCAGATAAGAAAATTGCAGTTGTCTCGAATGTGCACGGTGACCTGCCACCGGGACCAGGCTTCGCCGGTCGCAAGAATCTGCTCTTCGTGGGTAACTATGAGCATCTGCCCAACGTGGACGCGGTTGAGTGGTTCGCGAAAGAGATTTTGCCCATCATTCGCCAAACTTTGCCCGAGGTTTCACTCGCGGTGGTCGGGGCGAATTTGGCAGATCGCCTCGCGGCGTTAGCGGGACCGGGGATTGAAATTGTGGGCTGGGCGAAGGACCTGCGGCCCTTCTACGATCAGACCCGTGTGGTGGTGGCCCCACTGCGCTTTGGAGCCGGAATTAAGGGCAAGATGGGCGAGGCGGCGGTGCACGGTGTCCCGGTAGTGGCTTCGCCAATGGCCATTGAGGGTACCTATTTTGTGCCCGGCCAGGATCTGCTCTGCACCGATAACGCCCAACAATTCGCCACTGACGTCATTGCGCTCTACCAAGACCAAGAAAAGTGGGAACAGTTCTCCAACAACGCACGCTCGGCAATTCTGCGGCAATGCGCCCCCGAAGTGGTGGCTAAGGAAATAGCTGACACTTTGCACCAGGTCGGGGTAAAAACGGTTCGCTAGGTGCGAACGGCGCAGCGATGATTTTGAATCGCATTTCAGCAAATTCTGAGCAGACTCTTGCGGCGGTATTGGGCCCTAGGAACTAATCTCGTGGCATGGCCACTTTGACCAATACCCACCCCAGTTTGAAGAAGGCGTGGCATTCATTGTGCCGGTCAAATGAAGCCACCGCAGTTCCGCACAAAGAAACGTTGATGGGTGAGGATTGGGTGGTGTGGCGTGGGCCAAATGGTCAGGTGAATGTCTTTCGTGACCTGTGCCCCCATCGACTCGCTCCGCTCTCGATTGGCAAGTGCGAAGGCGACAATATTCGGTGCGGCTATCACGGCTGGGTCTTTGCCCCTTCGGGTGACTGTGTAGAGATTCCCGCTCTGGGCGATGACGCGACAATCCCTGCGCGCGCCAAGTTGGCCGCTCCAGCCGGTGTGCACGAATCGCACGGCATGGTCTTCATTGCACCAGAAGATCCCCTGACCCCGCCACCGTCACTCTCAGTGAGCGGTGACAACAGCTTTCAAATTGGCGACCTCCCCGTGATCGTCACCCGCGCCTCGGCGGGACTGCTGGCCGACAACTTTTTGGATATGGCGCACTTCCCCTTCGTGCACGCCGCGACTTTCGGGGCAGATTCAGAACGGCTCGTTCCTCCCTACACCGTTACGCGAGAGGGCTACACCTTTGAAGCCGCGTATGAACATGACTTTGCCAATCGTGAAGACCCGGGTGTCGAGGCAGGTATTCGTCCCTTAATCCAGCGCCGTCGCCTCACCTATCGTTACATTGCTCCATTCCACTTGGAACTTGCTATTGAGTTTCTCGACGCGGGTGGGACCAACGTGATTGGGTTCTTCCTCACCCCTCAAGATGGCGAGACTGTTCGGATTTATTCGACGCTGTGGCGTAATGATCTGGACTTCTCCGAAGAGCGCATGCAAGAGGCGGTGGACTTCGAAATTGCCGTTGTTGAAGAGGATCTGGCCCTGCAAGGGAAGTTCAAACATCTTTCGCTGCCTTTGAATATCACGACAGAAATTCACACGCGCGCCGACAAAACCACCATTGAACTCAGGCGTATTCTCGATGACTTCGTGGAAGCGGCTTCGCAGTAGCCTTAGCCACACATCGCACTACGGGGGGCCTATGCGAGAACACTTAACGCGCACGAAGTCGCTCGAGGAATTCATCGCGGCGCTCACCGTCGAGGACTTAGAAGCTGACCCGTATCCAATTTACGCGCGGTTGCGCGAAGAGGCGCCGGTTGCATTTATCCCAGCAATAAATTTAACCCTGGTCACCAAGTACCACGATGTTGAGTTCGCCGGCACTCACTCCGAAATTTTCTCTGCGCAGGTGGACGGCTCGCCGGTAGACGTGACCTTTGGCGCACCGACCATTATCACCATTGATGGCGAAGTGCACACCGAGCTCCGGCGCAGCTTGGACGCAAAGTATCGTCCCCGAGAGGTTCGTTCATACATCGATGACTTAGTCAACCCAATTTGCGATGAGCTACTCGACAATCTAAAAGGCGAGTCGCACGCTGAACTGATGAGCGAATACTTCGAGCCAGTCTCGGTTCGCTCGCTCGCCGCGGTGCTCGGCGTCGACGACCTCTCTACTGAAACGCTGCGCGATTGGTTCTGGCGGCTTCACCAGGGTGTTATAAATTTCGAAGACAACCCGGAACGACGGGAAGTGGGGCAAAGGGTCTCGGCGGAGATCTCCAGCCGACTCGCGCCTAAGTTTGCCGAGCTAGAGCAGAATCCCAACGATTCGACCATTTCTCACATGCTCCACCACGGCATGCCCGAAGGGGTCTGCCGCCAACGAGACCTTGTCATGCCTTCGCTCAAGGTAATTCTTCTGGGAGGAATGCAAGAGCCCGGTCACGGCGCAGGCTCAACAATGATGGGGCTCTTGGAAAATCCAGAGCAACTACGAGCCTTGAGTGAAGATCTCGAGGGGCTCATCAATCAAACCGTGGAAGAGGGCTTGCGCTGGATTGCCCCGATTGGCTCGCAAACGAGACAAGTTGTGCAGCCGGTGACACTCGGTGGCGTGTCGCTCGAGGTTGGCCAAGCGGTTGCCCCCATGGTTTCGGCGGCCAATCGAGACCCAGAAATTTTTGCCAACCCCGATCAGTTCGATATCTTCCGCGAGAAAACCCCGAATGCGGCATTCGGGTTTGGCCCCCACTTTTGCGCGGGTCACGCCTTTAGTCGCTCGCAAATGCGCATTGCGTTATCGCGGTTGGTCGAGCGGTTCCCAGACATATCGATGGACCAATCACTCCCACCGGTAACGCGGGGCTGGGAATTTCGAGCCCCAAGAAATCTCAACGTCTCATTGCTGGAGACACAGTAGTGTTCCGTCATGTTTGATTTCGCGGGCAAGAGAGTTCTTATTACTGGCGCGGGTGCGCAAAATGGTATCGGTTTTGCCAGTGCTGAATTATTGGCTTCGCTCGGCGCACTGGTGTTCATTACTGCCACTACCGATCGAGTACACGAGAGGGTGGCGGAACTCGTCGCGAAGGGGTATCAGGCTTTTGGCGCGGTGGTGGACTTAACCGATGAAGAGGCTACCCAAGCCTTGGCCACCCAAGCCATTGAGGTCATGAACGGTTTAGACATCCTGGTTAACAACGCCGGTATGACCTCGCTGCATTCTGGTAGCGAGGTTGAAAAAGAATCGGGTGGGATTGACGCCATGGAGATAGACGGATTTCAACGTTCGCTACTCCGTAACGTCACCTCAGCGTTCTCGTTGACCAAAGCAACCATCCCCGAAATCAGAAGGTCATCACAGGGGCGCATAATCATGATGTCGAGTATTTCGGGTCCGGTTATGGCCATGCGCAACCAAGTGGCCTACGCCACCTCGAAGGCGGCGATGGTGGGCATGGTCCGGGCCCTGGCCCTAGACGAA
Organism: uncultured Actinomycetes bacterium; assembly: GCA_903830655.1. Classification (GTDB taxonomy): domain Bacteria; phylum Actinomycetota; class Acidimicrobiia; order Acidimicrobiales; family RAAP-2; genus RAAP-2. Next base: position 19,825 of record CAIKUQ010000036.1, read on the forward strand.
GCGGCCGGTGGGGTGACGGTCAATGCGATTGCTCCGGGCTGGATCGCCACCGACTCGCAGACTCCCGCTGAGGCGCTCGAAGGTACTAAGACCCCAATGAGGCGATCCGCACGAGCTGACGAAATTGCTTCGGCAGTCGCTTGGCTCGCCTCATCGGGGGCAAGTTATATAACTGGTCAATGCCTGGTTATAGACGGCGGTAATTCGATTGCTGAAGAGCGACTCTAGATCGCCTCAGCTTTAGAAAATCATCTCCGCGGCCTTGATGAACTTGGTCAACGCAGCTGATGGCTTGACGGAAACTGGGGCAGTCTGAACCATGATGATGTACTTGTGGAACACGAAGGCGTCCAAACGCACACTGGACGAACTAACCGTTGAGCCCAAGCCGTCTTCCTTGCCGTTGCCAAAGTCCAAGTAACTGGTGGTATTCACGGTGGGGGTCGCCTTCATGGCCCCGGCCGAATCCTTGACCATCCACTGCATGTAGCGAGCGGCGGTCCAGCTCTTGTTCCCACCGGCCTGAACGGAAAGCTTGGCGATGTCCGATGGGGTGACACAAGAAATTACGAGCGCCTTCGCGCCAAAGTCGATGGTCTCACCGAGTGCGTTGGCGGCATTCGCGGATTCCTTTTTGAAGTTGTATTGAGTGATCTTGGGTCCGGTGGCCTTGGTGAAGCCATAGGACTTGATGGCCGAAAGAGTCAGCTGGCCACACTTGTTGGCAGTTGTCGCCGAAGCGATTGAACCGGTCGCGGTCACGGTGAAAATACTTGCGAGCAACGCAGTTGAACCAAGCAGGGTGGTGATACGACGCATTGTGTTTCTCCTAATTAGTGATTAATTCGTTTTTAGACTCTACCGGTCGGTTCTTGTAACTGACAGAAAATTCAGAACAGATTTAGTTGTTTCTTAACTTTCACTAGTCGATAGTGAAGGGCTTGTGGACTTGACCGAGTGTTATGCCCGCCGAGTGGAGGTCGGGAGACTCACCGCGCGCTTTTTGGGCGGCCAGGGCGGCGCGCTCCCAGCGCTCTTCGACTTTGCCGTACTTCCAGTACAAGAGTGCGAAAGCCCAGATCACAATAAACAGGCCAACGATTGTGAAGCCCGCGCCATTGATATTGAAGCTACCGGCGTAGTTCCAAATCCCCCCACGAAGTTTGAGCTGACTAGCGAGGACCTGCATGATTTCTAGAGTTCCGATGTAAAAAGCCACCACCACGCTGAGCCCGGTGATGGTGATGTTGTAATACACCTTGCGAACAGGTTTAGAAAAGGCCCATCCGTAGGCGAAGTTCATGAAGGAACCATCGATCGTGTCCAGCAAGCTCATGCCCGCGGCAAAGAGAATCGGTAAGGACAGAATGGCCCAAATCGGTAGCCCGCTGGCCACCGAAGTTCCGGCTAGAACCAAGAAGGCCACCTCGGTAGCGGTATCGAAACCAAGGCCGAAGAGAATACCCAGGGGATACATCTTGCCGGGTCGATCGATGGAGCGGGCGATTGGACCAAAAAATCGCATCATGAGTCCGCGGGAGTTGAGGTGCTTTTCTAACTCCGAGTCATCGAAACGACCTTGACGCATTTGCACGAACAACTTGATGATGCCAATCAGAATAACGAGATTCAAGATTGCGATGATGTAGAGAAATCCCCCAGAAACAATCGTTCCCACTAGGCCGCCGTAATGGTGAAGTGCCGAGTGGGTATTGCGGACCTGTGAGCCGAGGGCGTGGGCGCCAAAACCCAACAAAACAGTCAGCACGAAAACAACCGATGAGTGGCCCAGCGAAAAGAAGAAGCCAACAGACATGGGCCGCTTGCCTTCGGACATGAACTTACGAGTGGTGTTGTCAATCGCCGCGATATGGTCCGCGTCGAAGGCGTGGCGCATACCCAAGGTGTAGGCAAGAACACCGGTACCAATACCGAGCACGCTCTTGGCGTGCAGTTGGTAGTGGTGAGAGCTGGCGAGTATGAGTAGGCCCCAACCAACAACGTGCAACAGGAGAATAAACCCGAACATGCTCGAGAGTGATCGGAGTTCAGCGGGGCTGAAATTATCGCGAACTCGGGTGCGCACCTTGGGGGAATTGATAACGGTCATAGGACAAGGTTAATGGGAATTATTTGCATTAGGCACGCCCAGTCCGGAACGGGCCTACGGGGAGCGCAGCTTCTTGCGGAGCCACGATTTGCGCCCAGTGGTGCGGGGCCAGCCGCCATAAGTTAGGTAATTAGGTCTGGGATGGGCCGAATTAAGAATGTGGTGAAGGAGCACGATTCATGCGCAAGACTGCACGTAATGGAAAAATTTACGAAAAGTAATCGCTCAGCGTTAGTTCTCATCCTTGCTTTGGCGCCACTGTTCTTGTCCGTCACTTCGGCCAGTGCGAACCCGTCCGTGGGACCTATCTACGGCACACCGGTACCACTAGACCTAAGCACAATCAATCTCACCGAAACTCTAAATGCCGATTCGACGGGGTGGGTGGTCTCGTTCGATCAATACGATCCGACTGGCCGAAGTGCTCAATACGTCGTCGCCACCGACACTGGAGACAGCTGTTCAGTATTTAGAGGTGCTCTCGGCGCACAAGAAAGCTGCACACTCTCGCTCGTTAATTCTGATGTCTCGATCACCCCCAGTATTGCCAGTGTTACGTACAACCCGATAGTCGCAATGGCGGGAGGTACAAATCCGCTGGGAGCAATCTCGAGCGGTGAGACCACCACGACTTCTCCCACGGTCGAACAGCCAGCACCCGTTTCACTCGACACCACTAACTCCAACGTGACAGATAATGGGGATGGAACCTTTACCATGTCCATCCTCGAACTCACTGGACAGACGGTCTCGGGTATTTACACCTTTACGACAACCGCGGGCGACAGCTGCACCACAGACCCCACTTTCGCCAACGGCGGCATGACCGTTGAGTGCACCATTACGCCGAGTGATGGTCAGCAGCCCATTGTCGATACCGTGACCTGGTACCCGATCGTTCCTACCGACGTGATGATGTTTTCAGAGAAGAGTGTCCTGCCCCACCACACGCTGGCTTCGGGCCACGCAACCGGCACCACGGATCTGTGGAGCGCAGGAGTAATTGGGCTCTTGACCACCCTGGGCGTTTTATGGCTGAATGCCCGTGCCCGCCGCCGCCAGACTTTGTAGGGGATAGCAAAGTAAGGCTTTTCTAGGTCCACCGGTAGGATAATCCGGTACTCAACCAAGAGGAGTCTCCCATGACAGACGAAACTAAGTGCCCAGTCGGCGACCACCGAACACTGAGCAACTCACGAGCCAACGCGAAGTGGTGGCCCAACCAGTTGGACCTCAAAGTCCTTACTCACAACGCCCCAGAGTCAGACCCCATGGATCCGGACTTTGACTACGCCGAAGAGTTCCTGAGCCTTGACCTAGCGGCATTGAAGAAGGACGTTCTTGCGGTCATGAAGACCTCACAAGAGTGGTGGCCCGCCGACTACGGACACTACGGTCCGTTCTTTATTCGTATGGCCTGGCACTCCGCTGGCACTTACCGCATTGCTGATGGTCGTGGTGGCGCGGGAGAGGGAATTTTGCGCTTTGCTCCCTTGAACTCGTGGCCCGACAACGTGAACTTAGACAAGGCCCGCCTGCTGCTGTGGCCAGTGAAGCAAAAATACGGTCGCAAGATTTCGTGGGCCGACTTGATGATCTTTGCCGGTACTCTCGCGCTCGAAGACATGGGATTACCCACCTTCGGTTTCGCCGGTGGTCGTGCGGACGTATGGGAACCCTCAGAGAATGTGTACTGGGGTCCAGAAGAGAAGTGGCTCGACGATCAGCGCTACACCGGTGACCGCGACTTAGAAAACCCGCTTGGTGCAGTGCAGATGGGGCTCATCTACGTAAACCCCGAAGGACCGAACGGAAATCCCGACATCTTGGCCTCGGCTCGCGACATTCGCGAGACCTTCGCACGCATGGCGATGAATGATGAAGAGACGGTAGCGCTTATCGCCGGTGGCCACACCTTCGGAAAGGCCCACGGCGCGGGAGACCCCGGCAAGTACGTCGGCCCCGAGCCAGAGGCCGCCGACATCGTTCAACAGAGCTTGGGTTGGAAGAACACCCTGGGCTCGGGCAACGCTGAAAACACCATTACCAGTGGCCTTGAGGGCGCCTGGACCAAGCAGCCCACCAAGTGGGACAACGGCTACTTCGACCTCTTGTTCGCCAACGAGTGGGAGCAGACCAAGAGCCCCGCGGGTGCCACGCAGTGGATCCCCAAGAACGGCGCGGAGGCCAACACCACTCCCGACGCTCACGTGGCGGGTGTGTCGCACACTCCAATCATGTTCACCACCGACTTAGCGATGATCACCGATCCGGCCTACCGCGCAGTGTCCGAACGTTTTCACCAGAACCCTGATCAGTTCGCGGACGCCTTTGCTCGCGCCTGGTTTAAGTTGACCCACCGCGACATGGGCCCACGCTCACGTTTCTTGGGTTCAATGGTTCCCGCTGAAGAGCTGATCTGGACCGACCCGGTTCCTTCGAACGCTGGATACAACCTCGAGCCCAAGGATGTCGAGGTGTTGAAGCAGATGGTCTTGAATGCCGGACTCACCATCGCGGAACTCGTGACCACCGCTTGGGCTTCGGCGGCCACATACCGTGGTTCAGATAAGCGCGGCGGTGCCAACGGCGCCCGTCTGCGCCTAGCCCCGCAGAAGGACTGGGCGGTTAACAATCCACCGGTGCTCGCCAAGGTACTGAACACCCTCGAAAAAGTCCAGGCTGACTTCGAGGCCAGTGGCAAGAAGGTTTCATTGGCTGACCTCATCGTTTTGGGTGGTGCCGCAGCTATTGAACTAGCAGCGCGCAACGCCGGATCCAGTGTTGAGGTGCCATTCCTACCTGGGCGTACCGATGCCACGGCTGAACAAACCGACGTCGCATCCTTCGCAGTGCTCGAGCCCACTTACGACGCATTCCGCAACTTCCTCGCTGCTGGTCATCGCCAATCCGCGGAGGAATTACTGCTGGACCGCGCCGAAAAGTTGACGCTGACTGCCCCCGAAATGACAGTTTTGGTGGGTGGACTTCGAGCCTTGAGTGCGAACTTTGACCACTCGGAGCTGGGTGTCTTTACCGCTAACCCCGAGACCTTGACAAACGACTTCTTCAAGAATCTTTTGGACCTGTCCGTTACCTGGTCTTCGACCGATAGCTCAGACGCAACCTTTGAAGGTAAGGACCGCACCACCGGTGCTGTGAAGTGGCGCGGAACTCGCGTCGACCTTATCTTCGGCTCCAACTCGCAGTTGCGGGCCCTGGCTGAGGTCTACGCAATGGACGACGCAAAGGAAAAGTTCGTTCGCGACTTCGTGAACGCATGGGACAAGGTCATGACCTTGGACCGCTTTGACCTGTTCTAAATAACAGATCTGAAACGAAAACAGGGCCGGGTTTCCCGGCCCTGTTTCTCTTGGCGAGCTACTTCTTCTTGACGGGTTTGGCCTGATTGAGTTTGACGGCTTCTTTTATCAGGGCCTTGAACGCGACGGTAGGAATCTTGTCGCCTTCGTAGAGGTCGAGAGCGCGTCGTGCATTGCCCTCGAGGCTGGCGTTGAAAACGCTTTTCGGGTCAGGGATCTTGGCACCCTTAGCAAAGGTGACCTTGACGTGCTCCTTGTACGTTTCGCCGGTACAAATCAACCCGTCGTGGCTCCAAACTGGAATATTCCACTTCCAGTCCTCGACGACTTGAGGGTCGGCAGTCTTGATTAACGCACGGATTTCACTCAACATCTTTCCGCGCCAATCGGCCAACTCTTTGATTCGGTGGTCAACCAATTGCGTTGGGGTGAGGCCCTTTGGAACTGGAGATTTATTCATCTCGCTATGTTAGGTAACTTCGCGCGGTTACAGGGTGTCAGAAAAAAACCCGCGTCGGAAGTAACCGACGCGGGTTTTAATCCTTACGCCTTAGTGTCCGCGGAGGATTCTCCGGCGCACCAGGGCGGAGAAGAGACCACCGGTGGCAAACAAAAGAAGCATTGAGGTCAGCTGTTGTGACGTCCCATTTCGGGCGCCTCGCGGGCGCCTCAAGTCGTTTTGGGCACCTGCGGGCGCCTAAAATTGGAGTTTTTCGGAATCGTGCGAGTCATCACGGAAACTCTCAATCCCCCTTATTTGCAAGGGAAAGTGCGGGTTGGCTTGAGAGCGGGCGACGGGAATCGAACCCGCGTTCTCAGCTTGGGAAGCTGATGTTCTGCCGCTGAACTACGCCCGCCAGAGGTCTCAAGGTTAGTGCTGTCGAGCCGGTCTTTTCCATGTCACAGCCCCCGGGCA
>CAIKUQ010000037.1 GCA_903830655.1 uncultured Actinomycetes bacterium
ATCGCCTCGGCCCAATCATCCAGCAGCATCAGGTGCGCGACTACATCGACTCGCTCAAGAAGAGCGCGAAGATCGAAGAGAAGCTGTAAGCCACAGCGCTCCCGGAAGGGACATCAAGGGGCCGATCCGGAAGGATCGGCCTCTTTTTTATGTGCCCGCATCAGCATTTTTGGCCCAAACATCCCAATTATTTTCAATTTATTTGACATAATTTGGGGGGATTTGTGAATTTCTACATAAACACGTTAATTATTCGATGCACGTTTTCCCTAAAGCATGCGTAATGTTTAGAACCGCTGTCGGCGCGAGCCGCTCGATCCGATAGGGGTTACCGTCCAATCAATCGCACGCTACGGCAGCACATACCAAATCCTCGACACATGTTTTAGGAGTGCAGATGAAGACGTTATTGAATTGCACAGTTTTGTGCGCTGCTCTATCCAGCGCCGTGGGCTTTGCTGATGAGCCTGCGCAGATATTACGTTCGGAAGGGCCCCTCGCCGCCGCCAAGGCAGCGTCATCCATCAACTTGTTAGGCACGGAATTCGAAGTTGCAGGGAACGCAGTCGTCCTGATCGATGATCAAATCGTAGGTTACGGCTCTGGCGCTCTCGCCAACCTTCCACACGACGGCACAGTACAAGTTAGTGCGTACAGCCTTGGAATGACTACGCCGGTAAGCACAATCCGAGTAAGCCGGAATGCCCGATACATCGCAGGCGCCACCACGGTAACACTACACGACACAGTCAGGTGGGTTCGTCCCTCAATAGCGCTCATGAAGGTCGGTCAAACCGTCGTCGATTACTCGCAGATCTTGGCGAGCAATCCGGAGCTGATACCGAAGGTTGGCGAGGAAACAAACGTGATCGGGACTTGGCCGTCAGCCAACGCACCAATCCTCGCGCAGTCGGTAATCATGGGTGTTGCTCACAGTGCAGCGAAGCCGACATCGATCGGAATTTCGGGTTCAGGAATTTCGAAAGGAATTTCGGGATCTGGCCTAACAGCATTGGGTATTTCTGGCTCTGGAGTAATCTCTACAGGCATTTCGGGTTCTGGCGTTAAGGCATCGCAACGCCCGCAGGTGAGCCTCGGAATCTCAGGCTCTAGCGTGCTCTCGAAGGGAATTTCAGGTTCCGGCGTGATCTCCACTGGTATTTCCGGATCCGGCGTGAAGGCCACATCACGTCCAGCGGTAAGCCTCGGGATCTCAGGATCCGGAGCGATATCTACGGGTATCTCAGGATCCGGCATCGTGTCGAAGGGAATTTCCGGATCGGGAGTGATTTCCACTGGGATTTCCGGCTCAGGGGCGAAGTCGGCGCTGCACCCCATTTCGAATCTGGGAATTTCGGGTTCTGGGGCAATTTCGACCGGGATTTCTGGATCCGGCGTCACATCCAAGGGAATTAGCGGTTCAGGTCACAATTAATTAAGTGGGCGCCAATCTAGTGACGAGCTAGCTTGGCGCTCTTTCCTGCAAACCCTGAATTTGTAGGCAACGGGCTCGCTTATTAAGCGTATGAATTCACGATCGGCGTTGGACAATCAAGCTTAAAGAACATTTGGACAAAGTAATAACAGTGGACTCGGGTAACAAAACAACCGCAACTAAAGTTGCCTTCAGTATTGCGCAACGTTTTGCAGCGTTAGCGCTCCCGCTCGGATTCAGCGTTGGCGAATTTGTTGCTGCATCCAAAGAGGCATTTATCGAAGCCGCGACTGAAGACCTTAAGAAGCGCGGAATCCGGCCAACAACGTCTCGCATTGCGGTCATGACCGGGCTGACCCGCGCCGAGGTTGCTCGCTTGCGAGAAGGGACCGCAACACCACCAGTGGCAGTCTCAGAGCCCCGCACGGAACGAGTAATGAACGCATGGTTCACTGACCCCGAGTATCTCGATACAGATGGATCACCTAAAGTGCTGCCGGAATTTGGCGCCAACTCATTCGATGAGCTTGTACGCAAACACAGCGGCGATATGCCGCGCCGTGCGTTGCTTGAGGAGTTGATTTCAGGCGGAATGGCCGCGCGAGAAACGGACAGTCGAATTCGGCCGGTGCGACGTCATCATTCTTCCCTATCCACCGATAGTTCAGATCTCAATGACTTGGGATCGGCGGTTGATTTCGTCGTTGCTGACTCCAAAAACCGATCAACGCATTCAATCAATGTCGGATTTGAAACCGCGCCATCGCCAGCGGTACGACGCACTGTCAATCAAAGAACCGAGCGGTTTTTAGAAGCCATCTCCGACTACTTACACGCTGAAGCTGGGAAAGCGATAGGCACGAAGTGCGCGAATCCCGTTAACTTTAGGTTGGTGATTACACACGGCGAAACCAAGCCAGCGCAGAGCGACCTGACATGACATCAAAGAAAAAACGTCCATCGCGGATTAGAAACGCTAATGAGCCGCTTACACGATCAGCTCGAAAGAAGTTAATGCAAGCTGTCGATCTATTGATTGCCAATTTTGAATCCGATTCGCCTTCGCGCGAGATCCAACCGGTCGCCGCACCTCAAACGCGCGAACTTGACAAGAATTACACGCGTTTAAAAAGCGCAGCTCAGATGCTGAATTACTGGCATTCGCACGGGAAATATCTAACCGTCACCGGAACAACGATGACTCTGCCGAAAACTGGGAAAGTCTCTTTAGCCAGCTTGGCAGAGGATGCTCTTACCGAGGAATGCAGAGCCACAAGCGGAGCTGGCGATTTGCTGGAATTCGGTTTGGTCACGAAATCGGGAGATAAATATCTCCCGAACAAACGCTCGGCGGTCCTAGGGAAACGATCTCCCTTAATTCTGGCTCACGCAACTTCTGCGGTTACCCGGCTAATTGACACAGTCAATCACAATGTCTCGGGAAAGAAGCCTACCAAATACGAACGCCAAGTTGCTGATGTTCGAATTAGTACGAAAGATGTCCCGCAGTTTCTAAGATTCGTTGAACAGCAGGGCCAATATTTCATAGATTCGATTGATGATTGGCTTTCGACTCGAGAGGCAACTCCCGACTCGAACCTCGCTCAGATGAGCGTTGGCGTGGGAGCATTCGCTTGGACTGAAGCCGAGGCAAAACCTAAGAAATCGAAAGCATCCGCTTCAGCTCGTCCTCGCCGATAACAGCTATTCCGAGCTCTTCTGCTTTCGCCAGCTTAGATCCTGCATCCGCTCCAGCGACAACATAGTCTGTCTTCTTAGACACAGACCCCGTCACCTTTCCGCCGTGCTTGCGAATCAACGCTTCCGCATCTGAACGCCCAAGGGTTGGCAAGGTTCCGGTACAGACAAAGGTCTTGCCGGATAAGGGAAGATGTTCGCCCAGTGAGCGGGCCTGAACTTCCCAGCGCACACCCAATTCCAAGAGTTGATCGACGACGCCCGCCAGGCGGGCGTCACCCAAGAAATTCCGGATCGACTCTGCAACCACCGGGCCGACATCCGGCACCGCTTGAATCTGCTCTAAGGATGCAGCGCGCAAGGGCGGCAAGTCGCCGAAGTGCTCAGCAAGCGCCAGTGCCGTCGCCTCCCCTACGTTTGGAATGCCGAGAGCGAACAAAAACCGCGGCAAAGTCGTTTGTTTACTCGATTCAATCGCCTTAGCGAGCTTCGTCGCACTCTTCTCGCCC
>CAIKUQ010000038.1 GCA_903830655.1 uncultured Actinomycetes bacterium
AGAAGACTGTCCGCAAGGCTGCTCCTAAGAAGGCTGCTAAGAAGACTGTCCGCAAGGCTGCTCCTAAGAAGGCTGCTAAGAAGACTGTCCGCAAGGCTGCCCCTAAGAAGGCTGCAAAGAAGACCACTGCGCGCAAGTCGACTCGTCGTCGTCGCGTAGCGAAGAAGGCTGCATAGTCGTACCAGTCGCCTTCGGGCACTGAGCACCCGTGGGGGCCTTCGGGCCCCCATTTGTGCTTTCTACGGCAAATCCCCCGGCAGGTCCACATCTTGGATCCAGGGCCCTTGGTCCAACACCTCATAGGTCAGGCCTAAGCGCACCGCTTCTGTTTCGTGGCGCTGGAGCGAGTCTTCACCGAAGCGAAAGGTAAAGCGCACGCCCGTTGGCACTGAGAGCACATTGGTCCCCAGGCGCTGTTGATCGGTAACAATGCCAACTTCGCAATTGGGCGAATAGGAACTCAGACCTCGAGGATCAAGCAAGTCGGCGTGCACGACGGTAATTCGTTCATAGGTTTCGCTCACCGAATCATAAAAACCCTGCACGCACTCATTGAGGCCACGTGCGTGCGAAAAGGCCACAGTGCAGCCAAGGGCGAGGGCAAACTTCGACACCTCGTCGCTTTCGCACAGGACAGTTACCTGCTCACCGGCGAGTTCGGCGATGACCCCGGTAGCAAGCGATCGAGCTAATTCGGAAACATCCGAAACGTTATTGTCACGTAAGCGAGATTTTGCGACCGCAAAGTCCTTGATGGGAACGGCAAAACAGTGTCGCATAGTCCCATGTTACGAGCCTCTCGGACTATTCTCTATTTATGGGAAAACAAAGCATGCCGAGCTTAGAATTCGAAGCTCCACTGCTTGAGCGCGGTGAACATGTTGTCGGCATCGACGAAGTGGGTCGAGGCGCATTAGCCGGCCCCGTGGTAGTGGGTGCGGTGCTGTTGTGGGAAATTAATACAATTCCTGACGGGCTCACCGACTCCAAACTTCTCTCGGCCGTTCGGCGTACCGCCCTGGAAGAGCCCATTAAGTCATGGTGCAACTCCTGGGGCATTGGATGGGCCAGTGCTCGAGAGATTGACCAGTGGGGGATGCGCACGGCCCTAGCGGTAGCGGCGACTCGAGCCGTAAACGAATTGAGCGAAAAGCCGAGCGTCGCGCTCATTGACGGCAATCTCAATCTTTTGATCTCACCAATCCAGCGTGAGTCGGAGTTGGAAGTTCCGGAATTACCCTACGGATCGATGCCCGTCAGCACTTTGATTAAGGGCGACCGCAAGAGTTGTGCCATCGCTGCGGCGTCGGTGCTCGCGAAGGTGGCCCGAGACCGATTTATGCGTGAGTTATCAACTCGCTACCCCAGTTACGGTTGGGAGCGGAACAAGGGCTACGGTACCGAATCGCACATGCAGGCAATTCTTGAATACGGCGTGTGTGACCAGCACCGCCAGAGCTGGAAACTGCCCGGAGCTGAATCTATTTGAGGTACTCGGGGGTGAATGAACCAAGGGGACTTGGTCCAACACCGACGACCGAGTGCAATGTGGCTCGAGTCTCTTGCAAGAGCAACGGAACCGGCAGATAGACCACCGGAATTTGAGTCTGGGCGTATGACGCGTAGGCGCTCAGCGAGACCTTGGTGGACTCGACGGCGTTGAGAAGAGCGCTCATCTGTGCATCACTGTAGTGCCCAAAGTTGAAGGTGCTGGCTGTAGCGAAGAGTTGTTCACCGCTGGGCCACACTTGCGGCGCGTAATTCCAGCCACCCCCCGTGACACAAAATTGCACCGTGTTGTCTGAGTGGCAGCGGGCCACTGTGTTGGTAACGGTGTCGAAGACTTTCGTTACCGAAATGCCAATTGCGCGCCATTGGGCAATCAGGCTGTTCACGAGCGCTGGCAACCCGTGCTGACCGGACGACTCGACCAAGGTGAAGCTGAGTGCTGTTTGGTTAGCAATCCCCGAGCCGCAGTTTGTGGCCCCCGTACCAGGTGAGGTACAGCTGTACACACCACTGGACAAGGTCCAGCCGTGAGCGGTTAAGAGTTGTCGTGCCTTCGCGACACTAAACCCCAGCCCATTGACCCCAGCGGTGCCGATTCCCACTGGTGTACTGGGAGGCAGTGGTGAGGTTGACGGCAGAGCGTAACCCTTCCAACCCGCCAGAGCGAGGGCGCTTTGATTGAGCGACTGCTGGAGTGCTTGGCGAATATAGAGCTGGTTGAGGAGTGCGGCGTGATCGTTGGTGCCGGTGCGATTGATAACCACGTAATTTGTCTGATTCGCCGTGGCCTCGGTGAGGGTGAAGGGCTTGAGGGTTGGCGTGTTCTTCGAGGTACTCGTATGTACCGGAAGGTCGATGGGCGCGATATATCCCAAGTCGAGCGAACCGGCACGTAGCGCCGCAAGTTCTTGCATATACGAGTGCATGGGCACCTCGCGAAAGGTGCCAATGTGCGGTTTGACACTGCCCGAATATGCCGCGTTAGCGCTAAAGGTAGCGCTACCGTCCGAGCCGAAGGCGGAGAGTCGATAGGGGCCGTCAACGCCCAATTGCCAGAAGGGCGAGGTGAAGGTAGCGGTCGTGGCACCTTGGGTACGCAAATACGCCAGCACCCCTTGACAGGCGGAGATTGTCGCTGGAGCTCCGTAAGTTCCGGTGGCGCAGGTGGGAACAGGGGTAGTTCCGTTAGTGGCCCAGGTGAGCGAGAGGGGAACTATCTGACTGAGGTAATTTGCCTGGAGCCATGGAAGATTGACCGTCGAGGTGAAGGTCATACGCAAGAGTTGGCCCGAGGCGCTCACACTGGCAATTTGGTCTGGGATGCCAGTGTGCTCGCTGTACCCACACACGCTCGAAGGGTTGGTGCGGTAGAGATTGAGATAAAAGAGGGCCGAGGCGGCGGTGATTGTGGCGTGGTTAGCGAAGCGCCAATTCTTCATGGAGATGGTGACTGTCTTTAGGTCGTGACTCAAGACGGGGGTATTGGCGAGACTTAAGAGGGGACTGAGGGTTGAGCTCGTCCCCGCCCCGTAGAAGTACAGGGGTCGGTACTGCAAACTTTGAAATTGCTGCACGTTTGTCGTCGAAAAGGTCGAGCAACTATTCAGTGGAAAAATGAAACTCGGAATAGAGCCTGGTTGTTCGGCTACGCGCAGCGTCACGACCGACTGGGCGCTGGAAACGAGCATGGTGGTGCCTACAGCGAGACCGGTCAGTAGGGCGACTAGCCGTCGAGAAAACTGGCGAAAGGTTTGGTTGCGCGACAAGATGCTCTTATCTTACGAGGCGCTAATTGCGAATTGCCCACTCCAAGAGTGGACGTAATTCTGTGTGGTTAAAGCGAAAACCGGACTCCAAGAGTCGTACGGGTGAGATGCGCTGAGAACTCAAAAGCAATTCCGAGGCCATCTCGTTGCCGAGCGCAATTTTTAGGGCGAAGGCGGGGGCGGTCAGTACGGCTGGTCGGTGGAGGATCTGAGCGAGCACTGTGGTGAACTCACCATTGGTTACCGCCGAGGGGGCTACCAAATTTATTGGTCCAGTTAATCCTTGTTCGAGTATGTGAAGTAGTGCGCGAACCTCATCGTCGAGGGAGATGGGACTGAGCCATTGATTACCCAACCCCAGTCGTCCTCCCAGTCCGAGTTTGAATAGGGGCAGCTGCTTGGCTAAGGCGCCACCGCGCTTGGTCAGCACGATGCCCGTGCGCACGAAAGTGACGGGCGTTGTGGCCTGGGCCGCCGCCGTTTCCCACTGCGCACACACCTCAGCCAAGAATCCTTGACCCTGGGCGGACTCCTCGGTTAGCAATTCATCGCCTCTCGAGCCATAAAACCCGATGGCGGAGGCGTTGATGAGGTGGGGGGTTGAACCTTGAAATGAGCCTAAGTGTGAAACGAGCAAGTTGGTTGACGTGATGCGGGAATTGAGAATGTCAATCTTGCGCTTCGTGTTCCAACGCTTATCTCCAATGCCAGCGCCAGAGAGATTGACTACCGCGTCGATCTGCCCGACAGTCGCCATATCGCCTTCGCTAAGCGTTCCGCGCGACGGATCCCAAGATATGGCGGGGCGTGCAGTGGCCTTCGCGCCAGGTCGAACGAACAAAATTGTCTCATGTCCGTTGGCGTCGAGTCTTTCCAGAAGTGCTTGTCCAATAAGGCCGGAGGCTCCCGCTATGGCAATTCGCATATATTTCTCCAAAGTTGGTTGATGACATCAGCAAGCTGATCTGGGTTTGAGAGGTGTGCACCGTGAGGAGCCTTTTGCAATTGAATCACCTGGGCTTCGGGGTCACTCTTTTGTAGTTCTTTACCGATCTCAACGTAGTGGGCTTGGAATGGACCATCGCCAAACAGATACGCCGCGGGAATGTGGAGAGTTTCCAAATTGAAGTGGATCTCGGAGTGGTACAGGTCGGTGAGATCTTGCACGAGCGCGTCACCGTCGGCGCGTCGAGAGGCTTGTTCTTCGGAGCTGAGCCGATCCCAACCTTCCGAGGAGACGACGCCGCGAAAAAAGCGTTCGGCTTCGGCACCGTGGTCTTGGCTGAGTGGGGGGCCAGCTTGACCAAGGCGTTTGATCCAGGGGAATGGGGATTCGTAGGCCACCACGAGGTCTACGAGTTGGGGGTGTTTCACGGCTACCCCGTAGGCGACGAGCCCACCGAAGCTGTGGCCAAAGAGAATGACCGGTCCTTGCTGCTTGGCCTCGGCGGCCAGGACCGCTAAGTCGTCAATGTGGTGTTCGAGCGAAAAGGGCGCAAGCCCTCGAGACCCCTGATAGCCCCGTCGGTCATAACTCCAGACCTCAAAATTGGTGAGTCGGCGAGCCATGCGCGAAAAAGAGGCGCCGCGGTCGAGTCCACCGTGTGAACAGATGACCGTACCCTGTGGCGATTCGGTGGTCATAGACAAGACCCGCAAGCCGAGCACGGGAGAATGCTCTCGGGGGTGCAGCCGTGCAGGAAGAGGAGTTGCCACTAGTGCAAACTACTGGTAATTAGCGCCGGGCCCAGCAAATTTCCCTTTGAAATGTCCATTTTGAGACCTAGGCTGGAGGGGTGACGCCCCCCGAAACCACCCCCACTGGAAATGGCTCATTCGGCCCGAATGCTTGGCTCGTTGACGATATGTACGAGCGATTCCTGGCGGACCCTACCTCGGTAGCCGAATCGTGGCGAGAGTTCTTCGCCGACTATAAACCTTCCGCTGTTCCGAACATTGCTACGGCGACTTCGGCTTCTTCCAGCAACAAAACTGCACCGGCGGCGACCATTGACGCTGAAGCGACCCCATTGAAGGGTGCGGCGGCGCGCATTGTCACCAACATGGAAGCCAGTCTCTCGGTTCCTACCGCAACCAGTGTGCGCCAAGTACCGGCTCGATTGCTGGAAATTAATCGCGCCGGATTGAACGAAGCACTCGCGCGTACTACTGGAGCCAAGGTCTCCTTCACCCACCTCATCGCCTTCGCCATTGTCAAGGGCCTGCAGAAGGTCCCTTCGTTGAACTCGACTTTTGTGGAGGCGGTGGACGCCAAGGGAACCCCGGGCGTTCGTCATCACGAACACGTTGGCCTGGGACTTGCGGTTGACGTCGAAAAAAGTGATGGAACTCGTAACCTGCTCGTCCCAGTAATCAAGGACGCCGATACCGTCGACTTCCGTGGTTTCTTGCTCGCCTACGAAGATCTCGTTCGTAAGGTCCACAACGCGTCATTCGGCGCTGACGACTTTGCCGGAGCCACCGTTTCTCTAACGAACCCCGGCACCCTAGGTACCGTCCAGTCCGTGCCTCGACTCATGCCCGGACAGGGTGCGATCTTCGGTGTCGGTGCACTTGCGTGGCCCGCCGGGTTCGAATCGGCGGACCCTCGTGCGCTCGCCGAGTTGGGTGTGGGCAAGGTCATGACCTTGACCTCAACGTACGACCACCGCATCATCCAGGGAGCGGAGTCGGGAATCTTCTTGAAGTTCGTCGCCGAGTGCCTTACCGGTGGACATGGTTTCTACGACGAAGTCTTTTCCGCTTTGGGAATTCCCTACGAGCCACAGCGCTTTGCCAAGGACACCAACCCGACCGACGAAGCAACGAACGAGAAAATTCTCAAACAAATTCGCGTACAAGAGCTCATCAACATGTATCGCATGCGCGGACACTTGAATGCGCACTTGGATCCTTTGAGTTCAAAGCCTCCGATTATGCACCCGGAGTTGGACTTGGCAACCTACGGACTGACGATGTGGGATCTCCAACGTACTTTTGTGGTGGACGGACTTGCCGGACGAAGCGAAGCCACGCTCGAAGAGATCCTGGCAATTTTGCGCGATGCCTACTGTCGCACCATTGGCATTGAATATGGTCACATCATGGATCCAGTGCAAAAGCGTTGGATTCAAGAGCGGGTTGAAGGCGTGCAGCGCAATTTCACCAAGGAACAACAGCGTCGAGTGCTCGACGCACTCAGCGAAGCCGAAGTTTTTGAACGTTTCTTGCATTCGCGCTACGTCGGTCAAAAGCGCTTCGGTCTCGAAGGCGGAGAATCCACCATCGTGGCCCTACAAACCATTCTCGATGCGGCTGCCGATTCGGGGACTAAAGAGGCGGTCATTGGCATGGCGCACCGTGGGCGACTGAATGTCCTGGCCAATATCGTGGGCAAGTCTTACTCGGACATCTTCTCAGAATTCGAAGGAAACCTCGACCCCGAAAGCGTGCAGGGAAGTGGTGACGTGAAGTACCACAAGGGTGCCCGGGGCGTATTCAAGAACGTCAATGGAACCACGCTCGAAGTGTCAATGTCGGCTAACCCATCGCACCTCGAGACCGTTAGTCCGGTTGTTGAAGGAATAGTTCGCGCCAAGCAAGACACCAGTGTCCGCCCCTCGGACGGTACCCACGGTGTAGACCTGCTCGAGCACTATCCCTACCTCTCACTCTTGATACACGGTGATGCGGCCTTTGCCGGCCAGGGTGTGGTGGCCGAAACTCTGAACATGTCTCAGCTCTCGGCGTATCACATTGGTGGCTCTATTCACATCGTGATCAATAACCAGGTGGGATTTACCACCGCCCCTGATTCAGCGCGCTCGAGTTTCTATCCGACTGACGTAGCGAAGATGATTCAAGCGCCAATCTTCCATGTCAACGGTGATGACCCCGAAGCCTGCGCCCTGGCGGCCAAATTGGCCTTCGACTATCGAGAAACTTTTCACCGTGATGTGGTTCTCGATATCGTTTGCTACCGACGTCACGGACATAACGAAGGTGACGACCCGAGTTACACCCAGCCTCAGATGTACAAAATCATCGACCAGATGCGTTCGGTTCGAAAGTCCTACACCGAAACCTTGGTTCGTCGCGGAGATATCTCTATCGAAGCGGCCGAGGAGACTCTCAACGAGTTCAATAAT
Organism: uncultured Actinomycetes bacterium; assembly: GCA_903830655.1. Taxonomy (GTDB): domain Bacteria; phylum Actinomycetota; class Acidimicrobiia; order Acidimicrobiales; family RAAP-2; genus RAAP-2. The sequence goes on from CAIKUQ010000038.1 coordinate 7,424, forward strand.
CGACTCCAGAGTGTCTTGGACGAAGTGCGTACAGTCCCGGTTCCCGAACTCAAGGGTGTGCCGCACACGGCGGTGCCCGAAGACCCTGCGGCTCCAGATACCGGCGTCGCCGAGGCCAAGCTTCGCGAGGTGGCTCTGGCCACCGTCTCAGCCCCTGAAGGCTTCACCATTCATCCCAAGCTCGAGCGTCAGTTCGCTCAGCGTTCGCAGTTGCTCGAAGAGGGCCAAGTTGATTGGGCCCTCGGCGAGGCCATGGCCTTTGGAACACTTGTCCAAGAGGGCTCGAATGTGCGCCTCGTCGGTCAAGACTCGCGTCGTGGAACCTTCTCGCACCGTCACGCCGCACTGATTGATTATGAGAATGGTGAACAATTTATACCTCTCGCCAGTCTGGATGCGCCAGGATTTTTCACAATACGTGACTCCTTCTTGAGCGAATACGCCGCGCTTGGATTTGAATACGGGTACAGCGTGGAATCTAAGAATTCGCTCGTGGCGTGGGAAGCGCAATTTGGTGACTTCGTAAATGGTGCTGAGATCATTATCGACAATTTCTTGGTCGCCGCCGAAGACAAGTGGGGCCAGCACGCCTCACTCGTGATGCTGTTGCCTCATGGCTACGAGGGCCAAGGCCCCGAACACTCCAGCGCTCGAATTGAACGATTCCTCACGTTGAGTGCGAGAAACAACATTCGCGTGGCCATGCCCACCACCGCCGCGCAGTACTTCCACCTCCTACGTTCGCAAGTTCGTCGTGAACGCCAGACCCCACTCGTGGTCTTTACGCCTAAGTCCATGCTGCGGGCCGTACAAACTCGCTCGAACTTGAGCGAGTTCGTTAAGGGATCCTTCCAGCCAGTCTTGGACGACGCAAACGCGAAGAAAGACGCCGTTACTTCAGTCATTCTCGCCAGCGGCAAGGTCTCGCAAGAGGCACTTAGTTATCGTGATGAAAATCAACGGGGCAACGTCGCAATTGTTCGAGTAGAGCAGCTCTACCCGTGGCCGGCGGCAGAGATTGACGAGATGTTGTCAACCTATTCCAAGCTCGAAGAGATTGTCTGGTTGCAAGAGGAGCCCGAAAACATGGGTGCTTGGCCCTTTGTTCACCTCCAGATGCATCACCAGTTCCGTGGCAAGAATGTGCGCCACGTGGCTCGTGCCGAGTCTGCATCACCGGCGACTGGTTCTGGGCTCGTGCACTCGGCCGAACAAGCGGACTTGCTGAAGCGAGCGGTTGGATGACTTTAAAAGGTAAAGCCCTGCGCGTCGTTGTCGACGGCTCAAACTTTGCGACCGAGGGTCGGAGCGTCCCGAGCTGGGCGCAGTTAAATGAAGCGATTGAGGCATTCAAGATTGAATTTCCCAAAGCGGAAGTGATCGTGGTTGTTGATGCGAGTTTTGAACACCGTATCGCCGCGAGTGAGCGCCCCGCTTTTAATGAGTCATTGAATAAAGGTGATGTGACCACGCCACCAGCTGGCGCCGTAGGTCGCGGTGATGGATTCATTCTGACTATTGCCGCTCGAATTGATGGAGTGATTCTCAGCAACGACTCCTTCCAGGAATTTCACACGGAATACCGCTGGCTCTTTGACGAGGGACGCTTAATTGGGGGTAAACCAATTCGGGGCGTTGGCTGGATCTTTACGCCACGCCTGCCCGTACGAGCGGCGAAGACTCAGCTCCCGGCCAAGAAGCTCGCGGTTGCGCTCCCGGGTGGAGTGAAGCCTTCGGTGGGAACCACCCTGACTCCGGTTAAGGCCGCCAAGAAGGCGCCGAAGTTGCCGGTGAAAAAGGCTGAACCTAAGCCAGCGAAAAAGGTCGCGAAAAAGGCCGAAGCCAAGCCCGCCAAGAAGATTGCCAAGGCAGCCAAAAAGGCCACCCCGAAGGTTGAAGAGGCTCCAGTCGTTATGCGCCGAGGCCGCCAGCCCGTCAATCCCGAGACCGAGTTCGCTTTGTTCCGGGCCGCCTATCGCATCGGCCAACGCGTAGAGGGCGAAGTGATTGCGTTTACTAGTCACGGCGCGGTGATCAAGGTGTCGTTAAAAGGCGCAAAAGTTATGGAATGTTACGCCCCAACGGCCTCGCTAGCCAAGCCCGCTCCTGCGCGAGCTCGAGATGTCCTCAAACGTGGCGACATCAAGAACTTCAAATTGGTTAGCGTAGACGGCGAACGTCGAATCGCGGAGCTGTCTCTACCATGAGCGAAATGTCAATGAACCCCACCGATTACATTCCACATCGGCCACCCTTTTTGTTGGTTGATGAGATGATCTCAATCGAACCGGGAGTTTCCGCAGTGGGCAAGTGGACCCTAACTGGTGACGAGTACTTTTTCTCAGGGCACTTCCCGGGTCGACCTACTTTGCCTGGAGTTCTTCTCGTGGAAGCACTCGCACAATGTTCGGGTGTTTCCGTTATGGCCGACCGACAATATGAAGGACGGCTGGCGTTGTTTGGTGGGATTACCAGTGCGAAGTTCCGTCGACAAGTTGTGCCCGGCGACACGGTGTTGTTGGAAGTGACGATGAACCATGTGACCTCGCGGGGTGGAAAGTCGGTAGGTCGCGCCACTGTCGATGGCAAGGTTGCGGCAGAGGCAGAGATGTTCTTTGTCTTTGTGTCGGCCGAGTGAAAATAGCTACTTGGAATGTGAACTCTCTCACGGCACGTTGGCCGAGAGTGAGCGAGTGGCTCGAATCAGCCCAACCGGATGTTCTTTTGATTCAAGAGACTAAACAGACCGACGCTAAGTTCCCCTTCGATGGATTCAAAGAGTTGGGATACGAATCGGCTCACTTTGGCCAAGTGCAATGGAATGGTGTGGCCATTGTTTCTAAAGTCGGCTTAGATGACGTCACCCGGGGCTTTGGTGAGCCTGACGAAGAAGCCCGCGTGATCAGTGCGCTGTGCGCAGGGGTACGGGTGTTCTCTTGCTATATCCCCAACGGACGAGCGTTGGACAATCCACACTTCGAATACAAATTGCGTTGGCTCGAGCAACTACGTCAAGTCTTGGAATCACGTGATCGCACGGTACCCACCTTGGTGGGCGGCGATTTCAATATCGCTCCGAGTGATCTTGACGTCTACGACCCAGCTGTTTTTGTTGGCGCCACCCACGTGACACCAAGTGAGCGAGAGGCCCTGGCTGGTTTAAGTCGTACAGGACTTACCGACCTCACTCGCCACCTTCACCCCGATGAACCGAACTTCTCCTGGTGGGATTATCGCAACGGATCGTTTCGCCGGGACTGGGGACTCCGTATTGACTTGTTGTACGTAGACAACATCTTGCTTGAATCGGCCACCGCAAGTTACGTTGACCGTGAGGCACGTAGAGCTGAAAAGCCGAGTGACCATGCCCCCGTAATTGGAGAATTTGACCTAGCTCTCGGGTGAGTTGGCCTCAAGGGTGGCTCGTAATTCGGCTAATCGATTCTTTCTGACTTCGCCCGTTAATGGGGCCTGAATTTTTTCGATTTGTTGGACTTTTTCAATTACGGGAGCGAGAAATCGCGATGGTAGGCGATTGGGGAACTTTGGATCATCCTTCGCCTTGGAGTAACTCACGAAAAGCGAATGCTCGGCCCGAGACAATGCGACGTAGGCCAAGCGCTGCTCTTCGGCGATTTCGTCATCAGTCTTGGCATTGTAATTAGGCAGTATGCCTTCAGCCCAGCCAATACAGGCGACGTGTTGAAATTCCAAACCTTTCGCCCGGTGAATTGTGGAAAGCGCAACCGCGTCGGGGTGCTCGATATCGACAACGCGTCGATTAACTTCTCGAGGTCCAACCAGGTCCGACGCGGGCGAGTGCTCTGCGCCACGACGCTCGAATGGGATATCGGCGAACTCCAATGTGGCGGCAATGCGCTCGAGCTCTCGATTGGTGCGAGCGAGTACCGCCATCGAGCGCCAGGAACTCTGAGCGCTGTGGTGGTTGGCGAGCCACGTTGCTACGGCGTTGGCCTCTTCGGTGTCGGTGTTGTACGCGCGAACCATGGGCACCTCACCATCGTCCCGGGCGGGCTCAATGCCGCGAGCACCCGCCTCGAGCAAGGTTGAGGCCACCGCAATAATGCTGGCGGTTGATCGGTGGTTACGGGTGAGGTCCAGGACCTGGGTGTCGGGCCAGGTTTCAAGAACCTCGGTCATGAGTTGAGGATTGGCTCCGTTAAAGCCATAAATCGACTGGTTAGGGTCGCCGACACAAAAAAGATCTGGATCATCGCCCGCCATCTCACGAAGAAGGGAGAATTGCAACGGGTTCATGTCTTGAGTTTCGTCGACAAACAGAGCGGGTGTGGTGTGACGAAAACCATCGCGAACTGCTTTATCGGTTTGGAGCAAATTGATTGCCTCGCGTAAGAGCAGGTCAAAGTCGAGCACGTGTCGGGCCTGGCACATTCCGATGTAGCGGTCAATGAATTCGGCAAAGATCGGAATGGGGAGTGGTGCCTCCCGCTTAAGTTTTTTGGCGTTCTTGGAGTAGGTGACGCCGGTAAATCCTTGGGACAGCGCCCATCCGAGCTCCTGTTCGACTCGAGGCAGTTGCCAATCAGCAATCGCCATTTCACCATCAGTATTTAGCTGACTCGCCAGAGAGGTCACGAGGCGTGCGCGATGTGATTCGAGGGTGTAGGGACGAAGATTATGGTCTTGGCGGTAACGCGAAATGATTGTAAGCGCGGCGCGGTGAAAGGTTCCTGCTCGAATGTCGCGAACGCCGGCTTTAAAGAGTCGCCGACGAAGTTCATCTCCGGCCTTGCGCGTGAAGGTCATCGCGAGAACCTGATCGGGCGTTATCTCGCCTTGGAGGATTCGTCGTTGAATTCGCAAGGTCAAGACGTGAGTTTTTCCCGATCCGGCGGTGGCGCGGACCATGAGACGCCGGGCGTGGCTATTGACGGCTTCGCGCTGTTCGGGCGTCAGCCCTACGAGCATCTGTTCAGAAAAAGCTTCGTCACTCATGGTGCTTAGAGGCTATCGGGAGGCACTGACATGCCCCAATTGGCGCTATTTATTGACGAAGTCGACACTACGCCTTGCTAAAACCATTTTCAATCAGGTATTCGGCCGACTCGCGCACGGATACCTCTACGGGGATGAAGTTGATTCCCAAGACGCGATGCGCCTTCGCGCCACTGAATACAGCGGGCTTGCCCAGCATCGGAAGAATGCCCCTGATCTCGCTATCGAATAGGGCGAGGAACCGAACGAGTGCATTTGGCGCGAGGGCCGTCTTGACTTTGCTCTTGGGGTAGAGCGATTTGAGATATTTTGCGATCTCGACGAAGGACCAAGTGCTCGCAACCGCGAGGAAGCGTTCGCCGATGGTGTGATCATTGGTAATAGCGGCCACATGCATGAGGGCAACGTCACGCACATCGACGATGCCAAAGCTAAGTCCGGGCAGCATCGGATCCTTGCCGCTTAAGATTCGCTCGATAACCGAGACTGACGAGGCGAAATTCTTGTCTAGGGGAGCGCCTAACACTAGGACGGGGTTGATTGTTGTTAGCGAGATTCCACCGTTCTCCTGCACAAACTCCCAAGCGGCACGTTCGGCCAACGTCTTGGATTTGGTGTAGGCGATTTTGCCAATTGGGTGAGTGACATCCGTCCACACCGTCTCGTCGTATTCGGTCTTGCCGACGGGTAACTCGCATCCGTAGATTGCGGCATTCGATGAAGTCAGGATGACTCGCTTAACCTCCGCCTCTTTGGCGGCGCGAAGCGCACGGAGGGTTCCCTCAACGGCTGGTCGGATCAAGTCGTTTTCATCCTTCGGTGACGCGAGCGGAAAGGGGGAGGCGGTATGCATGAGTACATCAACACCCTGTAGGGCTTCGAACCAACCGTCATCCTTTTCGAGGTCGAGCTCGACAAAAGTGAGGCGTGACTCTAGGTTTTTCGCATCAATGAGGTGCGGCCGCACCGCCTCAATTACCTCAGTCGATTTCTGAAGACTTCGGACCGTGGCGCGCACCTCGTAGCCCTGATTAAGCAGTTGCAGTACACAGTGCTTACCGATATATCCACTAGCGCCAGTTAAAAGAACGGTAGTCATGGGAATCTCCATTGGTGGGGCCGATTTCTGGTGGCTGGTGCTGCCACTTTAAACGAGAAAACGATAGGTAGCCTAGAGAGCGTGCTACGCGCCTACGCCAACGGAACGATTTTCGGGGAAACCTACGGCGAGGGAGAGATTCGCGTTATTTGGCTTCACGGCTGGGGCCGAACGGGTGCAGATTTTGCCAAGAGTGCCGAACTTTTGGCGCAACGTGGGGTGGCCTCACTGGCCCTCGACCTTCCGGGATTTGGAGCCTCACCTCCTCCCGCCACCGCTGGTGGAGCACGAACCTACGCCACCTTGCTGGTCTCGGCGCTGAAGGAAGTCGGCTCAACTCCCGTAGTCCTCGTTGGTCACTCCTTTGGCGGACGCATCGCCAGTGTCTTGGCGAGTACTTATCCCGAGCTTGTTTCTGGCGTGCTCTTTACCGGAGCACCGCTGGTGAAGCGATCATCGGGTGGGCGTTCGCCCCTCGCGTACCGAATAATTCGAAAGGCTCGTCGGCTCGGACTTGTCAGTGAAAGCAGACTCGAAAAGGCTCGCCAGCGATACGGATCGGTTGATTACCGCGCCGCACAAGGAGTAATGCGCGAAGTCCTTGTCGCTTCCGTGAATGAATCCTATGAAGTGGAGCTTAAAAACATTCACCAAAAGGTCATTGCCCTTTGGGGGAGCGAAGACCACGACGTTCCATTCGATGTGGCCTATCGAGCCCTTGGGCTGATCCCGGGCGAAAACGAGCTCGAGCTGCTAATGGATATCGGGCACCTTGTGCCATTGGCCGCACCAACGGATTTAGCTCGAGTAACAGAAAAGTTGCTGTCATGAATATCTTGATGACTGCCTTGACGTTGATAGTGCTGCTCGGGGCCTTTGGCGCGCAACTACTCCGATGGTCTCGGGTACTGCAGCGCGAACACTACGAACCTGCTTCGATGCGTCGATTTCTCGAACGTTGGACCTCGCCAACTATTGCGGGAGCAAAATCCACAGAGAGATTCTCCAGTAGTCGACCAGTAACCCTCTCGCACGTTGCGCTGGTCTTGGTGCTCATTGGGGTAGTTGCCCGCGTATCTCTACTTTCTCTTCTCGCCACTATTGCCTACGGATACCTGTGTCCGGTGGGTCTTTCAATCAAGGGTCGCACCTCGACCTTGCAATGGACCAAACGCCTGCGGCTCATTGTGGTGGTAGCGGGAATCGAAGGAGTACTGCTTGGTGCGCTGGGCTTTTTGGTTCATCCGCCGTACTTGTTGGAGGTGGCAGATGTCTGGGCGGCCCCCTTCTTGCTCGCTGGTTCGGTGGTTCTCTTGACACCACTCTCGGAGAAAGAGGCCAAGGGGTACATCAATCAGGCCGAACATCGCTTGCAGCGTGTCCACCCTCGAGTCGTGGGAATCACCGGATCGTATGGGAAGACCTCAACCAAGAACCACCTCAAAGAGCTTTTAGGTTCCGACCTCCAAGTTGTGGCCACACCCAAGAGTTTTAATAACCGGGCCGGTTTGTCTCGGGCAATCAACGAACATCTCAGTGAGGGTACTCAGGTATTCATCGCTGAGATGGGGACCTACGGGCCGGGGGAAATTAGAGATCTCTGTACATGGTGTCCGCCAGAAATTGCGGTGGTGACCGCAATCGGTCCCGTTCATCTAGAACGCATGGGCTCCATTGAAGCGATAGTCGCGGCGAAGCGAGAAATAACAGAGCGGGCGTCAACAATCATTCTTAATGTGGACGAACCTCGTCTCGCCCAATGGGTGCAGCCCTTGACGAGCGCCAATAAGAAGGTAGTGACCGCAGGTAGTAAGGATTGTGAAGTTGCGATTCGTGAATCAGATGGACGTTGGACTTTAACGGTTCGCGGGGAGATAATTGGAGAAGTGCTCGCCCCCCAGAGTTTGCAAGCCAGCAATGTTGCCTGTGCGGCCGCTGCCGCACTCGAACTGGGCTCGGCGCCACGTGCGGTGCTCGAGCGCATCGAGCACCTAGGGGTCATTGCGAATCGTGCGAACGTTGTGACGGCTGCTTCTGGGGTGACGGTAATCGATGACACCTTCAACGCGAACCCGGCTAGCGCAACTGCTTCGCTCCTGCTGTTGGATTCACTCCCGGTCACGGGACGCAAGGTCGTCGTGACGCCAGGTCTTATTGAATTGGGCGATGAGCAGTATGGCTACAACCAGCGACTGGGGGAGGGGTGTCGCAATCTCGGATTCGAACTCTGTGTGGTTGGCCGAACCAACGCCCGAGCGCTTTTCGAGGGCTTTGTAGAGCGACCACTGCGATTTACTACTCGCCCGGACGCAGTCGAATGGGTGCGGGCCACGCTTCATGCCACAGACGCCGTGTTGTACCTCAATGACCTACCCGACCACTACCCTTGATAGATACTCAAGGTGGACGAATGACAAACGCGGTACTTTTTGGTGGCCCAGCGCCCGAACACGACATCTCAATCTTGACGGGCCTCTTGGCCCTGCACGAACTTCAGCGCAGTGAACCCAACACGGTGGCCATCTATTGGTCTAAGACTGGTGACTTTTACGAAGTACCGAGTTCGGTAGAACCCGAGAGTTTTCTCGAGGGACTCCCCAAGGGATCGAATGAGCTCACGCTTCGACTCGGCCGTGATGGTGGTTTCTACGCATCCGGTTCTCGTTTGGGCAAGGACAAGGCGATCGAACTCGATGTTGTCGTTCTCGCGACGCACGGTGGCCCTGGTGAAGACGGCACCTTGCAAGCATCTTTGGATCTGGCGGGAATGAAGTACACCGGACCTACGGTGGCGGGCGCATCACTCGGGATGGACAAGTGGGCCTTCGGTTCAATGGTGGCGAATGCGGGACTACCCACCCTGCCTCGCTTACTGCTTGGCCCAGACACGGTAGAGATTCCATTTCCGGGACCGTATATTTTGAAGCCTCGATTTGGTGGTTCGTCAATTGGTATTGATGTTGTTGCTGATCTCGCTACTGCCCAAGCTCGTTTAACGGCTAATCCTCACTTGGCGCTGGGTTGCGTTGTCGAGCCCTACCGAGCTGACCTCTTTGACATTCAAATTGCCGTGCGCACCTATCCGCAATTGGATCTATCGGCAATTGAAAAACCAATTCGGCGCAATGAGCGTGCTGAAATTCTCGACTACAAGGATAAGTACGTCGGTGGCGAAGGAATGGTTTCGGCCCCGCGTGAACTCCCCGCTACCTTGCCGGGCAACCAGGGTGAAGCGGTACGGCGTTACGCCACCGAGGTGGCCCGCATCGCTGGGGTACGTGGAGTAGCTCGCATCGATTATCTCGCTAATGACCACGAGCTTTTCATCAATGAGATCAACACCATCCCTGGTTCGCTCTCCAAGCACCTTTTTGTCGAGCCACCCTTGCCCTTCGCACAACTATTGGCGGACTTGTTGAGTGAGGCTCGTGAGCGCCCAGCGCACCGCTATAGCGCCGCTGGCGCCGACGGACTGGTGCTGCGAAGCGCTGGTTCCATTGCTTCGAAACTCGCGTAAGCGAGGTATGGCGGTGAGCGCCTCGGCTAAGTCATCGCTGTAGGGGTCGAGCAGCAAGCCTTGTCGAATCGCCCAGAAGGCCAATTCCACATCATTGGTTCTGAGAGCACTATCAGCCAAGGCGAGTGCAGCCCATTCGCCATCTCGAGAGAGTTTTGCTTGATGCCCCTCGGCAATGAACCATTCAAAACCCCGGAGCGAGCTCGCGAGTGGTTCACTACGGACTAATTCAAGGGCCTCGCGAAGGTGGTGCTGTTGTTCCTCGCCAACGCAGGAGCGAGATACGGCCATGAGGTTATGGAATTCCTGCACGTCGCTGGTGAGCCCATGGGACTGATAGAGGCCAGCCGCACTCACACTATGGAGTCGAGTGCCAAGCGCATCGGCACCCAGAGACCTCCGAAGTGCCGAAGCCACATTCGCGAGCACCCGGGGCGACGCATCAACGCCCGCGTGCGCGAGCACTCGTGAGCGCAGTCGTTCTCCCGTCACTGGTTCGTTCTGGTGCAAGGCCAGATAACTGGCCATCTCAATAAGACGTCGGCGCAAGGAGGGATCGAGCGGCTGGGCCAGGTTCTCGATGTCCGGGCTCGCTTGCAACAGCCGTACTCGAGGCATTGGCTGAAGCTCACCGCGGGAGGTGGTGAGCGGTCGAGAGAGTGTCGCACAGAGGTTGGCTAACTCGGGGTCGATTTGATCTCGGGTGGTGAGATGCAGCACCAGGGTTTTGCTGCGCGAGCTCAGCGCCAGCGCTCGCAGCAGTTGATGCTCACTACCGGTTAGTACCAATCGACCATCGTGCAAGGCGACGAGGGCACTCTCAAGTTTTGCTAGAGACCAATCGGCCGGGATATCTAAGACCCCACCGGGGCGCACAAACGCAATTGTCAGGGAAGTCGAAGTGAGAGAAGCAATATAGGCCGCGGTCGGCGTGGTGTCTTTTGGACTCTTTAGAGACTCGCTCGGGGGAGAGTTGAGGGTCACCACTCCTTGGGCGCCCTTTCCCAGATTGGCGAGGATGTGGGCTTCGATGAGTGGATCGCGCTGTCGAAGTTGAGTGATCATCAGGTCCGGATTGACGCTGGGCTGGTCACGCAGGCCGTCCGCCACCCGTTTGGCCGCCAGGGCCAAAGGAGCTGAAGCCAGCCAGGAAGTACCGGCGAGAGTTCCCGGTTTTGACTGGTCCTGCCACGAGATTGCTCCGTGGGGGGCGGGCGAGTGCCGATGGAGTTGCGATCCAAGGAGGGGCAAGAGAGCTAGCAAGGTTGTGGCCAGCCACTGGTACCCACTACCGGGAACAATCAATCCAGCGCGAATAGTTTTCACCGCCGACCGGAGTTGCCACAAGAAGATGAGCCACAAGATCGACAGTGCAATAACAATGGCCCGAACCCAGTAGGAGTGTGCGGTTGACGCTGATCTTTCCCATTGCCAAAACGCGACGAGGGGCAGCGCAAATGCGTAGAGAGCCAGGGCGACTCCCTGCGCGGGGGCCGAACGGTGTTTCACCCGGCCACCAACTTCCAAGCGGTCTGGGTCGGTAGGTGCAAGGCAATAAGCACCACCTGGCATTGAGCGCTGGCGGATTCAACAAAGGCCTGGTCAATTACTGAGCGAAAGTGTGGACAGACAAGTTCCGCCGAAGTTGAATTCGAGGTTTGCAAATACCAACGTCCAGGGTGAGGCACGGGAACCATTAGTTGGGGATTGGCGTTCGTGAGAACACCAGCCAGTGCGTTCTGGTCAAGGTGTTGACTCGAAGAGGCCGGGGCGGTGAAGTGGGGGGTGACGCTTCGAATCGAGGGTGTGCGGTGAGAGCCGGAGTTAGCCAGACTCAAGAGGAGTAGGGCGAGCAAGAGGGGCACCGACCACAGGACCAGACCATTAGTGCTCCAGCGTCGTTTCGACATTCTTCACAAAGTAGTGATGAAGTGTGGCCGGTCGAACTTTCGGCCTAGGGCCTTAAGTCCCTACAGCAAGTACCGTCGCGCAAAATTCTGTAACTCAATTTGAAGTGCATGTGGTGCGCTGCGATCAGACTTGGCCAAGTCACGCAGACTGCGACCCTCGAAGACTCGCTGATAGGTCAGGCGCACCATGCGCTCGTGGGGACCATTGGCCATTGTCTCGAGACGAGTTAAGAGTCCCGAAGGAAGCGTTGATGGCTCGCCGGCACTTTGGGCGGCCTGCACGCTTCTCGCGGCATCTTTTTCCTTTAACATCCAACGACGGAGCCGGCCCCGCAGAGCTGAGAGTAAGTCGGGAGCACAATACTGTCGCGATTGCCCGGCCCAGTCGTGAATGAGTTCAGCGCAACTAGCAATGGCCACTCCCAGCATTTCACTCGGATCGCTAACGACCCCCTCACCAAATTTCAATTGACGACAGGTTGAGATGATGCCCGGGAGCAAGGTTTGCAGCAAAGCGCGAGAGACCTCGGGGTCGCGGGCTTCGACTAACAGGGCTTTGAGCACTTCGGCTTTTTGCAACATCGTCAAGCCAGAACGACGTTCCAGCGATTCCACGACGTCGCCCAGGTCTTCTAGGCCCGCGAGAGGCAGCTCGGGCCATCGTGCGTGCAGCAGGCCAAAAGCGCGCTGGGCGCTGGGGGTGTGCCCGGTACGAAGCCAATCGCGCCGGAGTTGTCCTAAATAATCGGTGTTGTGTGTCATGGGCGACACAATGTCGCGATGGGGTCACGGCGCCATTCACTCGCCAACGCCATTTTTCATTCACAGAATCCACTTTCTTTTTGCCCGTGGCTCATCTAGTCTTGAAATATGAACATTGATGACTTCTACGAACAGAACGAAGCGCGCCGCGAGAGTGCCGAATTTGAATTCGGTTCCGAGTGGAATGACGCCGAAGGCAACGAGTACGAGCTTTCTTGGGTGGAAGCCACCGGTGAGCTTTACTTGATGGTCGAACCCGACGCCGTCATCACCGAAGATGTCTTTGGTGATTTCATCGTCGAAGGTGACGTCGATGACCTGACAATCGCCATCGTAGGAATTGTTCCGTCACTCGCCGCACTTGAGGACAAGATCAAGGGCTGGGAGCAGGCAATGGTTGAAGACAACTCGTTGACCTGGCTCTTCGACCGTTTCAACTAGTTCTATAGGTACGGACTCGCCGAGTTCGCTACTTGGCAAATACGTCGTAGTGACGGAGCCAAATCGCTTATGGGAACCCGTTGGGCTTCCCCAATGGTGGTCTGCAATGCATTCCACTGACCATCAGCCGAGGTGGCCCGTGCCGCATAACTGTTGCCACGAATCAGAGTAGCCATAGCGTCACTTTGCATTTGGGCTTGAGCCGAACCGCTTAATGACTTAGCGCGCTGCTCTAGTTTGAGCGCCTGAGCAACGTAGGAACAAGCGTGGCGTGCTTCAGCTACGCCAGCGCTAGTACCGCAGCCAGCCAACAGCGTGCCCGCGAGAAAGAGCGTCGCGCAGATACCTACGCGACGACTTAGGCCAGCCACGATTCAGACGAGCCGGTTAAAAAGTCACTGACCGATCGAGAGCGATCAAAGATCTCACACAAGGGGTCTTCACCTTTGGCTACTTGAGAAAGAGATATTGCGTGACGAGCGACAATAGAAATGCGTCGCTCTGAACTTTCGGTGGGCGAAGAATATGAGTCCGCGGCAGTAATTTCGAGAGGCATCTCCACGCCCCCGACCGGAGCGAGGTCGATGGCCAAGCGCAAGAGGTCAGGGCCATGCGGCATGGGTGGGAGGGTCCAAGTGAGCATGAGGGGGAAGTGGAAGTCGTCGGGTGGATCGACTTCGTCGGGCAATCCAAGAACGGCGTCTTCAAAGGCCAACAGTGTGCGCGGGTCCACATCTAACTCAATGTGTAAATCGATGGGGCCGCCACACGAGTCCTCGGGATGAACGTCGACCTCCCACGCTTGGCGCAGAGAATAGGTCTCAACAAAGTGTCGCTCGTCGTGGACGTGAAAGCCGTGGGTGACGGCGTGGTCTTTTAAGTCGGCTACAAAACCGGCAACATCAATAGCGGCCATTGGGACTCAGATTAGCGTGTGGCCACGGTATCCTTGACCACGTGCCCGACCTTCTTATCCCGCTGCGTGACTGTGCCGAAGCCATTGGTCAAGCCGTTACTGGACGGCACCGCCAAGGTTTCTCCGGCCAGCGCGAGACCCAATATCACTTGGATTTGGTGGCTGACGAAATTGCGATTCGCATCTTGACTGGGGCGGGGTACCAGGTGATCTCTGAGGAATCGGGCGTTTCTGGTTCGGGAGAGTTCCAAGTAGTAGTGGATCCTATTGATGGATCAACGAATTGCGACCGTGGTGTTCCATTCTTCTCCACCAGTCTCGCCCTCATGAGGGGCGAAGAGTTAATAGGTGGGGTAGTGCGCAATCAAGCCACCGGCGATCTCTACGAGGGAACCAAGGGGGAAGGTGCTCGCTTGAATGGGCAGAGTATTCATTCAAATGGCCAAACTGATCCCTCTGAAGCACTTGTCGCTTTTTCAGGCTTTCCCGAACACCGCTTTACTTGGTTCCAGAATCGCGGGCTTGGCTCAGCCGCATTGGAAATCTGCCTCGTCGCGGAAGGCTCACTCGATGTATTCAGCGTTGCCGAACAGAGCTCACTTAACCCGTGGGACTACTTAGCGGGACTGTTGATTGCGCGTGAGGCGGGGGCGTCCGATGGCGAATACAACAATCTGGAATTGGTGACTCCTGAAACTATTAAGCGCAGGCCGGTTGTGGCGAGTTCGCCGGAACTCGTCTCCTTTTACAAGAATCAATGGCCCTTTTAGTGCCCAGGTGACCTCGCCTATACTTGTCATCCCGGGCGCTTAGCTCAGTTGGTTAGAGCAGCTGATTTACACTCAGCAGGTCGGGGGTTCGAATCCCTCAGCGCCCACCATTATTCGTATGGTTTGACGACTCCGAAACTCGAATGCGTCTGTTTAGTGTCGGCACGTCGATGTTAAAAGTTCCCGTGATACCGTTTGCTATCTCGATAGATTGGGTTGAAATGTCCCGTATTAGTTCTTTTGTTTCCGCATTGTTACTGGCGACCAGCCTGTCACTGGTGACGGCCTCATCTAGTGGCGCGAGTCAATTTGAGGTGTTCTACGCCTTTCCAACCGGGTCTGGAACAACTTGCACGACCATTGTGGATCACTGTTCGCTGGAAACGGCCTTAGGACTCATCAACTCGTACGACACCGTTACCATTCACCTCGCCGAAACTGACTCGAGCGTTCCGTATTCCTACTCTGCGGGATATCTGCTCGATAGCTCGGGGGTCAATTTGACCTTGGTTTCTGACGGCAGTGGAACGTCGAGGGCGGTCTTTGATGGGTCGGGCATGACTACCTCAATCTTGACCATTCCAAACCAAGACAACGTGACAATTACAGGTGTTGATTTTAAGAACGGAAACGCGGTTAACGGAGGGGCAATCAGCATTGGCGACTACTCTGACGGAGGCAACCTCACGGTCGTAAATTCTACTTTTACTAATAATGCAGCTAGTGGGAATGGCGGCGCGATTGACGCGGCTGATCGCTGGGGCTCGGCAAGCCTGTCAATAGTCAACTCCACTTTCACCAACAACATTGCGGGAGTAAATGGCGGCGCCATTGACATTGGAGACTTTAGTGGCCGTGGATCTCTTTCTCTTGTGGGTTCACATTTCACAAATAATTCGACCACGCTAGGAAATGGTGGCGCGATTGACGCGGCTGATGGAGAAGATAACTATGCCCCAGGCTCGGCCGAAGTAACTATTGCCTCCACGGTGTTCACGTCAAATGTGGCGAATGACTGTGGAGGGGCCATTACCTCAGCGAATGGTGGGCTAGGAACTCTCGATATCAGTAATTCGCTGTTGACGAACAACACATCACAACGCGGAACTGGTGGTGCAATAAGCGCCGGTGACGGTTCTGGCTCTATCTCTACTTTGAATGTCGATACCTCAATTTTCGCCGGTAACAACAGTGGTGACTTTGGTGGAGCTATTGCTAATGGAGATAATTTTGCAACCTCGGCTCGAGCCACGATTATGCGAAGCGGATTTGCCGGCAACGTTGCATCAGGCTTAGGTGCCCACGGTGGACATGAGGGTGGGGCCATTTCGAATGGTACTTACGGGGGCCACGGGGTTCTCAATGTCTCGTATTCAACTTTTGAAGACGACGGCCAAGTCAACGGGGTTAGTGCCGAAGACCTTGGTGGGGAGATCTTCAACGGCTCGTTGGGTACGGCCGCGTTGTGGCGCTCGACGGTGGTGGCAACGAGCGCGGTGGCCAATGCCCTCTACACTCGTGGATCTTTTTGGCTCGCCGGCAACATTCTCGCATTGACGAACAGCGATGCATGTCATGTGAGCGATGGTACCTATCCTGGTTCGGCAACCTTCATTAGTGGGGGATATAACGTCACTCAAGATCCGGCGACGAGTTGTGTCCACCCCAGTACGAGAGACCGAGTTCATGTGTTGCTTCGCCTTTCGAGATTGGCCTCCCCAGGAGAATTGCCTGACTTCTTTCAGCCACAAGTGGTCAGTCCCGCTTTTCAGTTAATTCCCGCCAACGCCACATTTCTCAACAACGCAGTGAGCACGTCACTCTGTGGCACATCTGATCAGGTACTCAATCAGGTAGCTAGTGGCGAGCGGTGCAACGCGGGTTCAATTGATTCGGTGACCTTCGGCCGGACATCTCTGGGGAGCGGGCCCACCATTAGCCAATTTGCTCGCGGTTCGGCAGTCCTAACGTCCAAGCTACGAACGCAAATTTCTGTGATTGCAAAATCAATCGTTCAGCACTCGGTTCACGCGTATGTTTGCGTCGGGTACACGGACATCTTGGGAGGGGCGAATCTAAACGCCAGTCTGAGTTTCGCGCGTGCTCGGGCGGTGCAACAGTACCTTCACCAACTGCTGGTAGCACGTGGCCGCGGTGCAGTACAGATCTTCGCCTATGGCGCTGGAGTAAACCCGACCGCGCCGCACAGTGCCTCGAGTCGCAAGGTTGTGGTGAGCCTCCTGGGGTAATCGTGAGCGAGGCGCAGTTCTCAGCTGGTGAATAACCGAGCTAAGGAACGACGAGTTACAGCAGGCGACTAATCGACCGTCACGCGTTGATGTAAGCCTGTGTGGTTACACCCTCGCTATTTGGGGACACCCGCACTACGCTGGGGTAATGCCTGCTCACGCCAAGTCCACTGCCTGGAAATTTCGCCGCCGTCGTGCTGCGGTAGGTGGGGGAGTTCTGCTCTTCATTTTGGCGGCGGGTGGAGCAACCAAGGTGTTGGCCACGGCGCTCGATGTAACCACCACCACGACGACCACTACCACCACCACAACGACGACTATTCCGCTGAATCAGGTAACCAATAGCCCCGTTCCCGTTGTGCAGCGCCGGCTATCTCTCTTCAAGCGCATTGGTGGACCGATTTCACCCAAGTCCGTCGTCTCCACGAACACGGGCTTAGTTTTTGCTCAGAACATGATGTATCGGCACACAATCACGGTGTACAACTCGAATGGTGCCTTACTGCACACAATTAGTGACCAAGTCAACCTCACCGCTCTTGGCGTTACGGGTCACCCCGGTTGGACGCGTGGCGCACCCGTCGAAGCTGCCGTTACGCCCGATGGTGCACACATGTGGGTTTCGAACTACTCGACCTATGGCAACGGTTCGGGCCCCGAAGGCTCAGACACGTGCACCCCTTCTTCGGCCCAGGCTGCGCATGATACGCCTAGCTTTCTTTATCGCGTAAGTACTACCACCTTCAAAATTGACATGGTCGCCAAGGTCGGGCTCGTACCGAAGTATGTTGCGGTAACCCCTGATGGTCGTTACGTACTGGCCACCAATTGGTGCTCGTGGAACGTAACTGTGATTGACGCCACCAACGGTCATACGGTGAAAGTAATTGACGCTCGAGGGGCCTATCCCCGCGGTATCGCCATCAGCCCGGATTCGCGTTACGCCTACGTGGCCATCATGGGTGGATCGGTTCTTGATGTCATCGATCTCAGCACGATGAAACTCATTCGAACCTTCGAAGTTGGAAGCAACGTTCGCCACGTAGTAATTGATCCAATTAACGGAAACTATTTGTACGTTTCACTTAATGGCCCAGGCGAAGTAGAAAAAATCAACCGTTTCAATGGCCATGTCGTCGCACGCGTTCATACCGGTGCCCAATGCCGCTCGCTATCTATTTCTACTGACGGAACCGCCCTCTTTGTAGTTAATTACGACTCCAACACCATGACGATGCTGCGAGCGAGCGATTTACACATTTTGCAAAATGTGGCCACCGGTACTCACCCTGTCGGCGTGACCTATGACGGAACGACTGGCCGTGTATGGGTCGCGGTATACACCGGCGAGATTATGGTCTTCAACACGAAGTAGGGACCTCGCTCCGTGACTGGAGCAAGAACGGGGTATGAAATCACCGTGACATTTGAAGCTAGTGCGCTGAATTTTCATTCGAGCCTCGAGGGTTCAGTTAGCATTTTGGCCGAGTCGACACCAGGGATTGGATGGCCATGACAACTAGTACGTTGCCATCATCGGCCGAAGAAGGCTCCACCCGAACGAAAGATTCATTGCTTAGAGATATTGGCGCGGCTTTAGTGCGACGTTGGAACTGGTTCGAGAATTTTGAGCGCCGAACCTCCGCGGCCCTCGTAGTGCTGATTTTGTCCTACTGCATCTGGTTTATCTCTCAAAGCGGACGGCTCTACTACGGATACTCCGATCCGCCCTATGACCTTTCGGTGTTCAATCAAGGACTGTGGCTGATTTCGCACGGTCACGGCCTCTTCGTGACAATCATGGGTCGTAGTCTTTTCGGCGATCACTCCTCTTTCATCCTGCTGTTGTTCGCGCCGTTTTACTCATGGTTTCCCGAACCCATGGGGCTTCTGGCTTTGCAAACACTTCTGCTGGCGGGTGCGGCGGTACCGATCTACTTGCTAGCTCGCAAACATCTACAGAGCGCTCGCATGGCCGTGTTCATCGCAGCGGCATATCTACTGAACCCGTTAATTCAGCAAGGTAACCTCGACCAATTCCACCCTGAGTCTTTTATGGTGCCGATTATTGCTTGGGCTATTTATTTCGCTATTGAAGATCGCATGGTGCTGCTTTTTGTCATGTGCGAACTCGCACTACTCGTGAAAGAAGATGCCGCGGTACTCGTCATTCCACTGGCCCTGTGGGTTATGTGGAGGAGAAATTTTAAGGTGGGAGCGCGCATTGCCGGGCTCGCTCTCGTATGGCTCGCACTCGTTACTCGAGTAATAATTCCGGATTTTCTAGGAGCGAGCTCCTTCTACTCGGGACGCCTTCCCTTTGGCGGTTGGTCAGGTAGCTTTCACACGCTCTTTCGTACCCCAGGGGCTTTCTTTACCTATCTCCTCTCTCAAGGACGAACCTTCTTTGCGTGGCAGATGATCGCGCCGACCGGTGCGGTCGCGTTGCTCGCCCCAGAATTTGCGCTTATCGGGGCCGGAGTGATCCTTGAAAACATGGTCAGTGTCGATCCCTATCAGCACATGATTATTTTCCAGTACACCATGGTCATTGCCCCAATCATGGCGATTGCCACGGTGTGGGCCATTCGCCGTCAAGCGAGCCAAAGACGTCGCTGGATGCTCGTATCCGTGGTCGTTTTGTCGGCCCTGTGGACCTGTACCGTCTGGGGCTACGCCCCCTTCTCAAACAACAAGACAGTCCAATACGTCCCACCAGCTAGTCCTCAACTCGCGGCCATCAACCAAATGGAACGCATGATTCCGCCGAGTGCAGTAGTGAGTGCCTATTACCCCCTCTCCACTCACCTGGATCAGCGAACCAATATCTACGTATGGCCAAACCCCTTCTACGCCAGTAATTGGGGGCTCGAGAACAATCCGGGGGCCTACTTACCAGTCTCCAGGCGCGTTGAGTATCTATTTTTGCAAGACGTTTTAAGCGATCCGCATGAAATTGGGGTCTTTAATTCAATCAAGAAGAAGTTCACGATTATAAAATCTTCCAACGGTTTTACGTTATACAAGCGTAAGTAAGGCACCTGTTAGCGAGACACGTACAAAATCGATGAGGTAAGTTGAGTTGTCGCTCACTGAGAGGTTCGCATGCAACGTAGGTATTCGTTAGTGTCGCCGGATTTTCGAGTCGTTCTATGACAATCCCCGCGGCCTTCATCGGGCACGGAAGCCCCATGAACGCTCTCGAAGTGAATCGCTTTACCACTATGTGGTCGGAGTTTGCTCAAAGTATGGAGCGACCGCGCGCGATTTTGGCTATTTCGGCACACTGGTTTATTAACGCCACTGCCGTTACCTCCCAATCACGTCCGCGCATTATTCATGATTTCTACGGCTTCCCCCAAGAGCTCAGTCAATTTGAGTACCCAGTGGATGGTTCGCCCGATCTAGCCAAGCAGGTCGCCGAACTCGTAGAGCCCACTTGGGTTGGGCTCGATCAAGATTCATGGGGGATTGATCACGGTACCTGGTCAGTGCTGGCCCACGCTTTCCCGAGCGCCGATGTGCCGGTGGTGCAACTGGCCATTGACGCCAATAAGCCCCTGGCCTATCACCTCGAACTTGGATCAAAATTGGCGCCACTCATGGATGA
Source organism: uncultured Actinomycetes bacterium (assembly GCA_903830655.1). GTDB lineage: Bacteria > Actinomycetota > Acidimicrobiia > Acidimicrobiales > RAAP-2 > RAAP-2. The sequence goes on from CAIKUQ010000038.1 coordinate 27,675, forward strand.
CGGCGTGTGGATTATGGCCAGTGGCAACGTTGTGCATAACTTGCGGGCCATCGATTGGAATAATCCTGAGGGTGGCTTTGACTGGGCGCAACGTTTCGACGATGATGCACGTCAACTCATGCTCGAAACGCCGGCAGAACTTGGCGCGCTCCAAGAAAGCGATGACTGGCGACTTGCGGTCCCGACGACTGACCACTTCTTGCCCCTGGCGTATATCGCTGGTATCGCCGCGGCCTCGGGTAAATCTACTGATGTTCTCATTGACGGCTGCACAATGGGGTCACTCTCGATGACCGCTTACGGAGTTGGAATCAACCACGCGGCGTAGCCAACCGTTGCTACAGTGAGCACATCACCATGATCGCCTCGCTTTCAACCTCCAGCTCCGTACTCGTAGTAGCAATTTTCTTAGCCACAGCCGTTGAGATGGTCGAAGCATTAACCATCGTCGTGGCCGTGGGTCATACCCGAGGCTGGCGCTCGGCGCTCGAAGGTGTCGCGGTGGCTTTGATGGCGCTGGGGGCGCTGGTAGGTATTTTTGGCCCGGCCCTACTTCGAATCCCCATCAATGATCTCCGCGTCGTCGTGGGATCGATACTTTTGATCTTTGGTATGCAGTGGCTTCGTAAGGCCATTCTCCGCTCTAGTGGTTTTAAAGCCAAGCACGACGAAGATGCAATTTTTGCTGCCACCGTAGCCTCCTTGACGCAAGTGGGGAAACCTCAGCGAGATTCACTCGCTTTCGTCACTTCATTTAAAGGCGTGTTTCTCGAAGGACTCGAAGTGGTCATTACCGTCTTGACACTAGGGGCGTCGGCTCACAAAATTGTGCTCGCATCATGGGTAGCTAGTGGCACGGTTCTACTGGTTGCGCTTGTCGGCGTCCTTGTCGCGAAACAGCTCAGCAGTGTTCCCGAGAACGCCATGAAAATGACCGTGGGGGTCCTCCTTGTGAGTTACGGCACCTTCTGGTGTGGCGAGGGGCTCGGTATTCATTGGACTGGCGCCGATGCGGCACTGCCCATGCTCGCTCTCACTTATTTCGTCGGTACATGGGTGATAATCGCCCTAGCCCGGCAGAGCCGCAAAAGGGTCCCGGCATGAGAATCATCAAAAAGACCTTGATAGCCTTCGGCATGTTTTGGTGGAACTTCTTAGTCGGAGATACACCCGAACTCTTCTTGGCCGTGGTGGCGATTTTGGGTGTGGTTTCGATTTTTCAGTCGGGCCATAGTCATGTTCTCATGATTGTCCTGCCAGGACTGGTCCTAGTTGCGCTCGGCGCGAGTGTGTCGCGCGCAATTCGCAAGCGCTAGTTCTTTTTCAAGAACCTAAAGAGTGAATTAGTAATCCCCATAGTGCGGCCGTAGGTCTTCTTTCGAACAACGCGCTTGGCGTAGGCGCCGGGACCTTTGGAGGCCGCTTCAAGGTCGCCCAATATGCGAGCACTGCGATACAACTGTGATCGTAAACTGCGGGCCATCGAAACTCCTATCGACGAAAGAAGCGGCGCTTCTTCGTTGGAATCAGTTTATCCATGATGCTATTGAACTGCTTCATATCCGAGTCATCTACTGAAATGCTCAGCGATAGCGTCAGTTGCGTGGTGGGGGCGTGACCGGCCAACAATTCCTGCCTAATCTTCTCGGTCGTTGACGCGAAGAGGGTAGAAAATTCTTGAATCTCTCGCAAGGGTCCACGTGAGAGATTGGCGATGGCTGGATAGATTTCGTCGTATGGGGGTGGCACCTGACAGGCCATGGTTTCTCGTCCCCATTCCAAGATCCCCTCATAGATTGAGATGAGCGTTGAGGCTAATTCCACAATCTTCACTTCATTCGAGGGTACCCCTGACTCACCATTCACCTCTGGCCGTCCAAAGGCGGCCGTGACTCGCTCGGGGGTGAAGAGCGTGTCGATGCGCCCAACATTCTCTGCGGAGGCCTGCATCCGAGCACTTTGGTCACTTTGTGGGTCGGCTGGCTGCGCTCCGATGAGGCCAGGGCGCCCCGCAAGGAACTCCAGGTATTTTGATTGTTGCGCCTCGATACCCGCTTGTAGGGTGCGCGCGAACAATTCGTAAGGCCAGGTGGGGGAGTTCTTATCAATAGGACTAGTCACAGTCGTATCCTATGACCATGGTGTTACAGGAACGAAACGGGCTCGAGAATGAGTCGCACGAGTCAAGTGTTCGAAAAGCCCTCTTCGGCGTCGCGCTCGTGGCTAGTTTCGCTCAATTTGGTGCCGTTGCCTCGCTCAATGATGTCGCGACTCACTTTGGCGCACACCCGAACTTGCTCCATCTCAACACCCTGGTGGGACTGAGCGGAAGTCAAATAGCCCTGGGGTTGGCAATCCTGCGTTTGGCTTCGTTGGGTTCACTTTTGTTGACTTCGCTCGGGGATCGTAAAGCCCGCTCGGGAGTACTGGCAAATGCCCTCTACGTCGGCCTAGCTCTGACTGGCTTGGCGGCGCTTAGCCCGAGTTACTGGATATTTGTCTTGATTTTTGCCCTGGCCCGCCCACTGCTCAGTGCAGCGTCCGCTCTGGCGCAAGTGATGACCATCGAGCATACACATGGCCACCGAGTTGGCTCGATGGCGGTTCTTACCGCTGGTGCAGGTATTGGCGCTGGCCTCGCGGCAGTATTGCACGGAGCGGTGCGGGGCCCGAACTCATTTCGCTGGCTGTTCGCCGTAGCTCTCATCCCGCTTTTCGTGATGCCTTTCGTCTTACGGGCGTTGCGCAACAGTACCGCTGCGCGTCCGAGTGACACTCGGCTGGGGGTGGTTCCAAAAGAGTTACGTAAATCTGTCATGGTTATGGCGGCAGTGGCCTTTGCCTTTGGCGTTATCGGTGGACCGGCTAACGGATTCGCCTTCGTCTACGGTGAAGGAGTTAGACACATTGCGCCCTCGACGATGTCGGTCATCATAATTCTCTGCGCCATCACCGGCCTCGCTGGATTAATTGCGGGCAACGCCCTGTCAAAAAAACTGGGGCTGAGGTGGACGCTCGTCCTCACCATGCTGACCGTGGCGTTGATGGCCACCATTGCCTACGGCGGGTCTAGATGGCAGTTCATTATTGGCTATCTAGTTGGAATCGGTGCGAGCGGTGCAATGTCACCGGTGTTGAGCACGTTGGCGACACAGATTTTTCCAAGGCGCAATCGCGCAACCTGTGCTGGCTGGGTGCTGGTGGCCGGGGTTCTGGGGGCCGTGACCGGGTTAGAACTCTTTGGCTACGTTGTCGATGCCTGGCACGGAGCCCACGCATGGCGCATGGCGGGAGTATTCACCTTTTGGCCGGCGTTGGGGCTACTCGCTCTTCTACCGATAATCGCAGAGCACCATCAAGACTGAAGAGTGAGATCGCAGTACAACGCGCGATGGTCACTGCCTAAATTCGTAGCTCCGCTTTCTTGCACCATCCACGGTCCTCGACCCAGGAGGTGATCAATTTGCGAATGGGGGAAGCGAGCGGGCCAAGTGCGGTGCTTGGCTAAATGACTCCATCCGGGGAAGAAAAAACGGACCCAAGGGCGCCAAGCATTGAAATCGCCGCCGAACAGTACTGGAGTGGATAGGGGAAGGGTCGCCAAATGCTCGCGCACCGTGCGATACAGGCGATACGAGCCGTGAGAGATGTGGGCTCCGTGGATGGCGGCAACCACAAAATCTGATCCCGTCGAAGGATCGGTGAGATGAGCGATGATAAGAGCGCGTTGCACTTTTTCTCGACGCAGACGCCCTAACTGGAAGGTCTCGGATGAACGAATTGGGAATTTAGAAATCACACTGAGCCCCCAGCTACCAACTTCTAACGTGGTGCTCTTTCCTCGTTTCGTCAGTTGTGCGGGTTTCAACGGGCGATGCTCGCTGAAGTACAGACCCTGCTCACCCATAAGGTGGGCTGAGAGGGGCTGCCAAAAGGCTCCGCCGCCCTCGGCGTGAACTCGTTCGGCCCGAGCTAATTGAACAAATTCTCCCTGGGCCCCAAGTCGGTGGCACAGTTCGGTGTAGAAATCCGGTCCGGCATCACCACGCCAAGTTTCGGGGAGAATCGCAATGTCCGGATCAAGCCCAATCAAGCCCTCGAACGCTTGAGTTGGTCGCCCCCAACCATCAACTCCGGCGTGCATGTTAAAGGTGGCGATTCGCACACATTGACCCTACGCCGAAAACCGGGCGAGATGTGGCAAAGTTGAAGGATGAAGTCAGTAAACGTTAGTTTTGGTCACCAGGTCTGGTGGGTGGATGCTTTCATAGACGAAAATGAGCGTGGCAATCCCGCCGTAGTAGTGCTCCTCGAGCGTGAGGTACCGGATGCCGAACTCGCCCTCATCGCCTACGAGATGGGTGTCTCCGAAACTGCTTTTGTTCGTCAGGTGGGTGACGCGTGGAGTTTGCGGTGGTTTACCCCCACGGTTGAGGTGAACCTCTGCGGGCACGCCACGCTGGCTACCTTGCACGTACTTATTCATGAACTGGGTGTACCGGCCGATGAATTTGTCTTCACTACTCGAGCGGGGATCCTCACCGGACGTCGCTTAAAAAATGGTTTGTTAGCAGTGGATCTGCCACGTGCGTTCATTGAGCCCCTGGATGTCTCGATTCTCAATGGGGCCCTGGGCGAGGTTTCAGAGGTGTTTCAAGCGGGCGCGCAGAGCGTGCTGGCGATCGTGGCAGATTACGAAACACTCTGTGGGCTCAATGTCGACTCGATGGCGTTATTTCTGGTGCCCGGCGCCATCGTTATTGCCGCGTGTCTTGGGGGACCGGAGGTGGACGTCTCTATTCGAGTCTTTGCTCCACGTCTGGGCCTCGCGGAAGACCCCGTTACCGGAAGTGCCATGTGTGCGCTCGCCCCGTGGTTTTCTAGCATCACCGGTTCGCCAGTCCTATCGGTGCGCCAAGCCTCTACCCGCGGCGGGGTCATGCACGCCCGACTTTTTGAGCGCAACGTTGAAGTTGCGGGATTGACGAGAACATTTATGGCCGGAGAATTGCGCCAATGAGTAACAACGATCTCGGACCGGGAGAGCGCACGAAGGTTAGGCGGTTACCGGGTAAAGCCAACTATGACCGAGAGACTATTTACGCCATTCTCGACGAAGCCCGGCTCTGTCACGTCGCCGGCATCGTGGATGGATCAGCAATGGCCCTTCCCACCCTGCACGCCCGCGAGGGCAATACGCTCTACCTGCACGGTTCGCAAAGTAGCGCCGTTATGAAAGCGGTGGTCGCTGCGGGCGAAGCGTTTGTTACGGTCACCTTGTATGACGGATTACGACTCGCTCGCAGTGGTTTCGAATCTTCGATTGCCTATCGCTCAGTGGCACTTTTCGGTCCGACCGTTGAGCTAACCGACTTAGCTGAGAAGTCTCGAATCTTGGATATGTTCGTCGACGCCATCCTCCCGGGTCGCGCAAGTGAAGTTCGTTCAATGAATGAACGCGAGGTGAATTTAACGATGGTTGTGGCGGTGGACATCACCGAAGCCTCCGCCAAAATCAGTTCAGGGCCCACGGAAGACTTTCCGGAAGATATTGATCTCCCTATCTGGAGTGGCACAGTCCCCGCCGCCCTCATCTTCACTAACCCCATTGCGAATGTGGATGGGGCAATGGCATCGGGAGAGATTCCAGTTCCCGCGTCAGTCCAACGTTTACTCGGGCAGCAATGAGTCTGCGCGAGCAACTAAAAAAAGAGATTTCCGAGTTGGTGGCAATCGACGAGCGAGAAGCCGAGTCCAAGCTCCTCACCCTGGCGTTTCTTAATGAAACAAATGAGTTATTTGATGAGAGCGTGGTCGAGCATCACATCACCGCCTCGGCGTTCGTCGTCTCCGAGCGAGGGATGATCTTGCACTTACACCGCCGTTTGGGCATCTGGGTCCAACCGGGAGGGCACATTGACCAAGGAGAACTTCCCGCCGAAGCGGCACTCAGAGAAACACTCGAAGAGACTGGACTACCGGTCACCTTATCGACCCCTGTTCGTATTTTTCACGTAGATGTACACCCGGGTCCGCGCGGGCACACCCACTACGACATTCGTTACATTTTAAATAGCCCTCCCATAGACCCCACCCCGCCGCCTGAAGAAAGCCAAGAGGTCTACTGGTTTGCCTTTCGCGAAGCACTGGAGCGATGCGAGCCCTCGATGAGAGGCGCAGTAAGCAAACTCGAGGCGGAGATGACGCTGCGCGCTCTGGCAGACTAGGGCCATGGATGAACTCACGTCGCTCGTTGCGCTAGTTGACGCCGATCGCTGGATTGAACGAGTGCGTGGACAAAAGTCGCAACTCCCCGAGCTAGTTGCGCTTCACGAGCTAGAGATTGAAATGAAGAGTCTGGCCTCGGTACTGACTGAACTGACCGCAACCCTCGCACCGTTGAAAACCGAACTCTCGCAGTCCAGCACAGCGGTTTCGACCCTCGCTCAGCGAAAAGTGGAACTGGAGCGACGTTCAGCCGCTCCCGCGGCAACGCCCAAGGAGTTGGTCGCGGTTCAGAGCGAACTTGAACACGTGCTGGTTCAACTAGGTGAGGCGCAGAATCGTGAGGTCGAAATTTTCTTGCGCTGTGAACCGTTGGAGCTGGAGCTGGCCAATACGAGCGAAGGGGCCAAGGCAATGGTCGCTCGCCGAACTGAACTACGTAAATCACTCGATGAGTTGACGGCGTCACTAGATGAGGAGATTGCCTCCTTGATTGCCAGTCGAACACCATTAGTGGAGGCAGTCCCCGAAAGACTTCGTAGTCAGTACGAACGCGCGAGAAGTCACGTAGGCGGGGGAGTCGGCGCTGCCCAGGTGGTGAGTGGACGTTGTGAGGGGTGCCACATCTCTCTATCTCCTTTAGATATCGACCGACTCAAACGCACACCCAGCGGCGAATGCATGCCCTGCCCGGAATGTGAGAGGTTGCTACTGCCATGATTCATCTAATCCGACACGGACAATCAACTTCAAATGCGGCCAATCTTCTAGTTGGTCGTGGAGACACGCCGTTATCTGACACTGGTCGCGAACAAGCGTTAGCTTTGCGCCCGTACCTCGCCAACGTGGTTGAAGTGTGGAGCTCCCCATTGCAACGTGCGAAAGAAACCGCTGCTCTAGCCATTCCTCATATTGAAGCGAAAGTGCAAGAGGCTTTTATTGAAGTTGACTATGGTTCACTCGATGGCCAACCCTTATCGACTATCTCAAGTGAAGAATGGCGAGCCTTCGAACATGATCACGATTTAGCCTTTGGTGGGGGTGAGTCGTTACATCAAGTTGATAGTCGGGTCCACGCAGCGCTCGATGAACTCTTAGAGGACACGGCGAGCCTGTTGCACGACTCCGAGCGCCACCTGGTTATTGTTTCGCATATGTCGCCAGTCAAGTCCGCAGTCGCATGGGCGCTAGGTGTTCCTGGCTCGGTGGCGTGGCGAACTCGAGTTTCTAATGCCTCTATCTCAACAATTGTTATTCGCTCGGGCTCACCTTCGTTGATGCACTTCAACATGGTTCCGCCGGCAGTTAGGTAACAAAGAAGCCCGCTCATCTCTTGCGAGATAAGCGGGCTTGCGATGTTTGGCCCCCCTAGCCAATATCTAGAATTTAACGGAACGCCCAAAGCTTCCTCGGGGCAGAAGCCTTACTTTTTGGCGATTGTGAGCAAATTCACATGGAGGTTTAGAGGGCAATTCGCTCTGTGCACCACTTCATCACCTGCGGGTCGTGGGTAGCGATGATCACCGTCGCCTCAACCCCGTCCAAGAGGGCCAAGAGCTTTCTCGTCTCGACTTCACCCAATCCACTTGTGGGCTCGTCGAGCAGCACGATGGCTGGTGTGGTGCTGAGAGCTCGAACCACAGCCAATCGCGCGCGTTCACCGCGTGAAGGATTCACGAGATCAAAATTCGTAGCCCAATTCAAGCCAACCATTTGGAGGTCTGCTTCGTAGTCACGGGTAATGTCGCGGCCTAGTTCAACCACGTCACTCACGTAACCCGTGACGTAGCGTGATTCTGTAGGAACGTAGGTAAGGAATTCACGGAGTGCCTCTTGATTAACGGTGCCCAGCGGTACACCGCCAATCGTGACGTAGCCACTACTGGGTGCAACCATGCCGGCGAGAACCCTGAGCAAGGTTGACTTTCCAGCGCCAGATGGACCAGTAATTGCCACACGCGCACCCATGGACACTCTGCAGTTCTGTACGGCGCCATTAACCCAATAGTCATGGAGATACATGTCGGCATCGCGGGGAAAGGGGCCGCTCGCTTCACTAGTGACCGGTTCGAGTGCTTCGAGACGTGCCATGGCAGCCTTGAGGGCGAGGGCACTCGCCAGCGCGCCTTGCCACTGCCAAAGAAGGTCAAAGGTGCCGAGGCCAACGAGCATTGCTACTACCTGCCACAAGGAGGCAGGCGAAAATCGGTGCGCGGTGATGTAGAGCGATCCGAAGCTGGTGAGTAGCAGTGTCCAAGACTGGATGCGGGTCGCACGCTCGTATCGCCGTTCGCTTACCTGTAGCCAGGTCGCGGCATGCGCCAGCCGGCTCACAATGACCTTCTGCGACTTCAAGAGGTGCAAAGCGGGGGCGACACGGCTGGCCTCAGTCGTGACGTTGCGCAAGTGTCCCCGAGCCTCACGAACTTCACCCTCAGCGGCCGAGAGTGATGTACGACCAATGGCCAGAACAATCGCTCCACTAGACACGATTGCGAAATAGAACAAGACGCCGAGCCAGGTGGAACCGGGAAGTAGCAGCAACACAAGGGCTGAAAGAAAGAGCATCGTGATGGCGTTTAGCCCAGGCAGCAATACTTTCAGCCAGAGGTTTTGCAACTCCTCGGTGTCGGCGAGTGCGCGGTCGAGCACGTCACCATGACCTAGTTCTGAGGCCTGCAGGTCATCCCAGTTCACAATCCACTGAGTCATCGTGCGGCGCCATTCTTGTACCGCCGCAAAGCCCAACCGGTGAGCGCTCAGGCGGTCAATGAATCGCAGCGGTGAACGCACGAAGGCGACGAGTTCGATGGCAATAAGTAAAATTGCAATACTGCGCAGGGTGACCTGGTGAGAGGATTGCACCAACAGAGCGATCGCGGCAATGAAAAGTCCGAGTGCGGCCGAACTGGAAATAGACGACCGCACGATCGCACTAAGGATTAGGCGCATCGAAGGACGACCCAGTCGTAGCCACTTCAGTAGCGCGCTCTGGGAGTTCATTCGTGGACCTCAATAATTGCGGTGGGGGAGATGAGGGGCTGATCAATAGTTGCTTCAACAACGCAGAGATTCACCCGGGACTTAAAGTACCGGCTAATTTCCTTTCGGCTCCGAGCATCGAGGAGTCCGGTGACGTCATCGATGACGTACAGGGTTGCTTGAGCAACAATTCCACGTGCGATCAAAAACCGAACTAATTCTCCCGAACTTAAGCCTTCACCATTAGGCCCGAGATTTACATCGAGTGACCCAAAACGGGAGGTTGAAAGGCCAACGCTTCGCAGCGCTTCGTGCAAGGTCAGGTCACCATGCTGAGCACTGGGATCAAGGTTTTCTCTTAACGATCCCGCAAAGAGGACCTCGTGCGGAGTTATGTAGGCAATCGGCGCTGAACCGGCGAAGACCGTTCCGGCAACCGGCTCACGTAGCCCCAGCAACGCCTCAAGAAATGTCGATTTACCGGCGCCCGATGGCCCCTTCACGAGGAGACGACTTCCGGCGGAGAGCTCGAAAGAAATCGGTTGCTGTCCGGGGAGGGCAACTACGTTGAGGGCGCGTGGGAACAAATCAAGGGGGGCAGTTTTGGCGGCGGGGAGTGTGAATGTTTTAAGAGCACGCTCGACCTCTTGGCTCTGGTGAAATTCGCTACCAAAGCGGCGAACCGAACCAAAGAGTTCATTGGTAAAGAGCACCGCGAGTAGAGCCCTTAACAAAGTGGTCCGTGCCCCCAGGAGCGCGAATCCCGAAACCATGGCGACTAGGCCAATGCCCACGCCGCTAAGAAATTCGGTAATGAGGGATGACCCGAGGGCGGCGCGAACGGCTTTCATGGCGCTGAGGTGCTCGCGCTCACTTAGGGCCGCTACCTCTTCGCAGGCAAACGCCCCAGCACCGAGTCCCCGCAATTCCTGTCCCGATTCGAGCACTTGTAGTTCCCGGAGTTCGAGGTCCGCTTGAGCGATTTCGTACTCGTCGCCCAGAGTTTCGGCCTGGCGACCAGCCTTGATGTACAGGGGAATAGAGATGGTGATCAAGACTGCGGCAATGGCGGCACTCAACCAACCCCCAGTGAGGAACACGACTAAGAAGCTGACCGGCGCTAAGCGGAGGTGGGCGTACGAGGACTGCACGAGGGGAACGAGACCGAGCTGGTCTGCATCGGCCAGGAGGTTACCCGTGTAACCGCGAGCACGGGAGCGCGCACTGAGAAATCCAAAAAATGTGGCGCGGGCTCGAGCCCGCTCACTAGTTCCGGTGCGTATGAGTATTCGTGTTGCGAGCACCGTCGAGCAGTATTTGCTGAACCAGGCACCCAGAGCGTATGACAGGCCACTCGCGCGTTCGTTGGCGAAAGCGTTTACCGCCTCGGCGAGGAGTAGGGCGCAGAGACCGGAAAGAAGTGCGGAGATTGAGCCGATTAAGCGCCCACTGCGAGCTGCCACACCGGAAAATGCATGGGGGCGCACGAGGTTCACGACTCAATGTTAATGAGGTACCCATTTCCTTAATTCACAAAATGTCTAGGGATATCCCCGCTTGAATTCATGACTTGAATAGGTTTATCCCAAAATATATAGATTCACGACCATCTTTTGACCAGCCTATTTATTGGATTTTTCTACAAAACCATATTTAGGATCATGAGAATAGGAAGTTAACTCGTTCAATTGAACTAATTCGATTGCCCGTTCGATATCTTGGAGACGAACCTGGAACCATTCTCTTGGTCTAAAAGCATTCCCTTGGGAGTCTCGAAGCTCAAAGTCGAGCCGAGTGGCTTCAAAAGCCTTATGTAACTGTTCCTCGACCGTGGCTGCATTTATGTTGCAACAACGGTAAGTGGCCGCAACTTTTACCCGGCTGAATAGGTATGTTGCTTCTTTCTCGCAGTTAGCGATACGTGAGCTTACGAGACCTGAAGTGAACCCGATTTTAAACAGATCCTCATATTCTTTTAGCTTGGGATTCAGGGTCTTTAAAACATATATATAACCCAATGATTGATCACCTTCAGCGACACTTAGAGACGGTATATGAACATCCCGTGGGTCCGAGATCAAGAAACCATCAACCTGAAGAGCCTTAACGAGAGACCGGTAGAGCATTCTGGATTCCGTGCCGTTATCAAATATGCACAGCGTTCGCCCATCAGCTCGATTGCGCTCGCCAGATTTAAAACCGTAACTACCTTCAGCAAATTCCGCTTTAGCGATATAGCAAGAGCTGGCTCACTTCATCAACCTGCAAATAAAACAAAAAAAGCTAGATGCCCAGACTTGTTATCCGTGGGAATTAGATTGCAACCCCCCCCAGGGTTAGAGGCCTTGCCAAATGATTATCCACCAGGGGTTACA
>CAIKUQ010000039.1 GCA_903830655.1 uncultured Actinomycetes bacterium
GACGACCTATCCACCCACTGGGCTAGACACGAATTGGGCGAGGTGGTCATCTCCGCCAAAGACCTGCAGGCCAAAATTGTCGAACTGGGCCAACAGATCACCAAGGACTACCAAGACAACCCACCGCTGTTGGTGTGTGTCCTAAAGGGTGCCGTTAACTTCCTCGCCGACTTGATGCGTGAGATTGAACTTCCGGTCACCGTTGACTTTATGGCCGTCTCTTCGTATGGGGCGGCCACGAAGACCAGTGGTGTCGTGCAGATCCTGAAGGACCTCGACACTGACATTGCGGGACGAGAAATTCTGATTGTCGAAGACATTGTTGACTCGGGGTTAACCCTCGACTACCTGCTTCGGTACCTGGGCGAGCGTGGCCCAAAGAGTATTGAGGTCTGTGCGTTGTTGCACAAGGTCGGCCTGCAGCGCGTCGAAGTGCCACTCAAGTACGTCGGTTTCGCAATTCCCGAGGCCTTCGTCGTTGGGTACGGGCTAGACGTGGCTGAGCGGTACCGCAACTTAGACGCCATCTACACTTTCGTGGGCGAAGCGTAAAGATGGTTGACCGCGAGCGCATCGAGAGGCTTATTCGCGAACTCCTCGAGGCGATTGGCGAAGACCCCACCCGAGACGGGCTCGTAGAGACGCCACGTCGAGTGGCCGCGATGTACGCCGAACTCTTTGATGACTACGACCAAGACCCCGGCGAACACCTGCGCGTCACCTTCGAAGAGGGACACGACGAGATGGTCATGGTTCGAGACATCCCCTTCACCTCACTGTGCGAGCATCACCTCGTACCCTTCGTGGGATACGCCCACGTGGCGTACCTGCCGGGTCCCAGTGGCCGGATAACGGGGTTATCCAAGATGGCCCGCTTAGTCGAGGGCTACGCGAGACGACTTCAGGTGCAAGAGCGCATGACCACCCAGATTGTGGACGCCATGGAGCGCGAGCTCTCACCTCGAGGATCAATCGTGGTTATCGAAGCAGAACACTTTTGCATGTCGATGCGTGGGGTGAAAAAGGCCGGTTCCACCACTGTCACCTCCGCGGTCCGCGGCACCTTCCGTGATGACGCCGCCACTCGAGCTGAGGCGCTGCAATACATTCACCAACGCAGGTCTACGTGGAGATAAGCCCCACCATCATGGGGATTGTCAACTGCACACCGGATTCATTTTTCGAGCACTCACGTTCACTCGTGATTGATGAGGCCATCGCCCTCGGCCGTAGCCATTTTGACAATGGCGCCGAGATTGTTGATATCGGGGGAGAGTCAACGAGACCGGGCGCTGAACACGTTGAGGTCGACGAAGAACTCCGACGAGTTATTTCCGTGATCGAAGCGCTCGCCCCCTTGGGCCCCATTTCAATTGATACCCAAAAAGAAGCGGTCGCTCGAGCGGCGGTGGCGGCGGGGGCGGAAGTACTTAACGATGTCTCGTCAACCCTCTACGCGGTAGCGGGCGAACTGGGGGTGGGCTACGTGGCCATGCACCGTCAGGGCACGAGCCCCACCATGCAAGAGGCACCCCACTACGACGATGTCGTTGGCGAGGTCTACGCATTCTTAGAAGATGTCGCCACCAAAGCTCGAGCGGCGGGCGTCGAGCAGCTCTGGTTGGACCCCGGTATTGGTTTTGGCAAGACGGCCGAGCACAACCTCGCCCTGTTAGCGCACATTGATGACTTGGTTGAAATTTCACAAGCGCACCAAGCGGGGGTCCTCATCGGAACGAGCCGCAAGAGGTTCCTAGGGAATCTTGGAGAAAGGCCGCTGGAAGTCGACGAACGACTCGAAGGCTCCCTCGCGAGCGCAACCTGGGCCATGCTGAACGGTGCCAATATGGTTCGAGTGCATGACGTCAAGGCGACGGTGCAGGCGCGCGAACTTCTCACGCGCCCCTTGGGGGAGGTGTCGCAGTGAAAGGTCGTTGGGCCTCGGGCCTCGAGCCACGCAACTTCACCTGGGTCTTTAAGAACCAGTTGGCGGTTTCCGAACGACCCGGCGGATCGGTCATGGTGCACCGCAAGGTGCGCCGCGACGAAGAACTCCTGTGGCTACGACACAATGGCTTTGGTCGAGTGATGTCGGTGCTACCCACCAATCAAGAACTCCAGATCTACACCGATCACGGACTGGCAATCTCTCACCACCCATTGCGGGGTGACCAAAATCAACTTGAAGTGATTCTCGGTTGTTACCAAGAGCTGCACGCCTCGTTGCTAGACCGACACTGCGTTTTGCTCCACGGTGATGAGGTTTCGGACCGCATGCTGGGGATTATCGCGGGATTTCTCATGTGGAGCAAGCGAGTTGCGAGTCCCCCCATGGCCATTGCGATTACTGAAAAACTATTTGAAAGGGCTATCGGTCCCGATGGTCGTTTCATAGTTTTTCAAGTGTCGGAGAGTTTGAGTGATTGACGTAATTGAACTACGTGACTTGCGCTGTGAAGTCATTATTGGTCTTCTCGAGCACGAGCGAGAAAACCTCCAGCCGATCGCCATTGATATGGATATCCGCCGGAGTTTTGAGCGCGCCGCGCACAGTGATGATGTGGCGCACACCACCAACTACGCACTGCTTATCTCCTTGGCCGAGCGGGTGGCCGTTGAGGGCAAGTTCCTACTACTCGAAACACTGGTGACTCGCATCGCTCAAGCAATTCTCGATTTCGACGCTGAAATTGATGCGGTAACGGTGGCGGTGCGCAAACTCGAACCACCGGTGCCAGAAACTATCGCTACCGTTGGCGTTCGTACTACCTTGACTCGATGAGCCGACGCGCCTTCTTCTCGCTGGGATCAAATATTGGCGACCGGGTAGCGCATCTCACTCTCGGCGTTCGCACCGTGGCCTCTGATGATCCCTATCGAATCAGTCAGGTCTACGAGACCGAACCGGTGGGTGGCGTCGAACAGGAATCCTTCTTTAACCTCGTCGTCGAATTGGTAACCGAAGCCAGCGCGCTCGAGCTGTTGGCTCGCTGCCACTTAGCCGAGCAGTTAGCCAAACGAGTCCGCGAGGTGCACTGGGGACCACGAACCCTGGACGCGGACGTCCTAGTGATTGATGGTGAAACCAGCACCGATGAGCGCATTTTGTTACCGCACCCCAGGATGTTCGAGCGCAGTTTCGTCCTCGAACCGTTAAGTGAATTGGCCCCCGATATCGCCACCCCCGCCCTGCGCGCAAGGGCCGGTGGTGGGGTGAGGGTTCTCGGTACACTGGCTTCGTTGCTATAAACCGAACGGCACCCGCGAGGGGCCGGAACGGTAAGGGAGCAGTATGAACATTGTCATTGTTGGTTCCGGACACGCCGGCCAATCATTTCTTCGAGCGCTCAGCTCCGTTGGTCACACCGTTTCGATGGTGCATCACGAACAGGCTCCTTCGGTCAAAGCCGATCTCATCGTGCTGGCGGTCCCCGACGCGGCGATTGCGCAAGTTGCCGAGCAGATTCCCGCGGGCGCTGGTGTAGTCGTTCACCTGTGCGGCTCGCGTGGACTCAGCGAGCTCGAGTCTCACGAACGCGTTGGGTATATGCACCCACTCGCCGCACTCGTCTCACCGGAGATCGGCGCGGCGCGCCTTATCGGGGCCACGTACTCGGTCGCTGGTGACCAACTGGTCTTTGATCTCGTCGCCAGTTTAAGTGGACGGGTGATTGAAATCTCCGATCCGCTTCGCGCTCGCTACCACGCCGCGGCGGCCGTCGCCGCTAATCACACCGTTGCGCTCATGGCGCACCTCGAAGAGTTAGCTCTCGCCGCGGGCCTTAGCCTCGATGACTACCTGCCCCTGGTGCGAAACGCGGTTGATGACGTGGCCCGAGCGGGCGCCCGCGCCAGTTTGACCGGGCCCGCCTCACGGGGAGACTCTCAGACCATCGACGCCCACCTCGTGGCCATCCCCACCGAGGAGCAGGCAATCTATGTCGCTCTCGCCAACAAAGCCTTCGTCTTGAGTGACCCAGCCCCCGTGGTGCAGCGGTGAAGATTGTCCACACCGTGGCCGAGTGGCAGCAGTGGTGTGACGAGACTCGACTCGCCAAGCGCACTATTGGGTTAGTCCCGACGATGGGTGCACTGCACGGGGGACATGTTGCTTTGATTCAAGCGGCGAAGTCGCACAACGACACCGTGGTACTCACCATTTTCGTGAATCCCACGCAATTTTCTAACTCGCAGGACCTCGAGAACTATCCACGTCCCGAGTCGGCCGACATCGCGGTGGCCGATGCCGCGGGGGTTGATTTGCTGGTACTGCCATCGGTGCACGAGATATGGCCGGTCTTTCCACCCCCCGTGAATTACCAAGTTGGGCCGCTGGGTGAGCGCTACGAAGGGGCTGATCGCCCGGGACACTTCACGGGGGTGGCGCAAGTGGTGAGGCGACTAGTGGAGATAACCGGAGAGTGCCGCGCCTACTTTGGTGAAAAGGACTTCCAGCAGGTCTGCGTGATTCGCGAAATGGTCCGCACCCTGGACCTCGATGTCGAGATTCAAACGATTGCCACGGTGCGAGAAGAAAATGGACTGGCCCTCGCGAGTCGAAACATTCGCTTGAGCGCAGAAGGGAAGACGCGAGCGTTGAGCTTTTCTCGCGCTCTGCGTGAGGTCCCCGAGGCAAGCGCCGAAGAGATTGAACTCGAGGCGCGCCAGAGGCTCGAAGCCGCTGGAGTGGCAGTCGCCTACGTGACGGTGGTGGACAGCAGAAGTTTGCAACGCGTGAGTGCGCACTACGAAGGCCCGGCGCGTTTGCTCCTCGCCGGCGAAGTTGATGGCGTGAGGTTGATTGATAATGGACCGGTATTTATAAGGAGTAGTCATGCTGTTAGCAATTGATGTTGGCAATACCGAAACGGTGATCGGGCTTTTCGGTGAATCTCACCTAGACGAGGCGGAACTCAGTTTCGCTCGAGCCAACGGTGAGCGCGGTCTCGCCTTTCACTGGCGAATCTCGACGGTGCGAGAGCGCACCCCCGACGAGCACGCCATGATTCTCACCCAGTTACTAGAACTCGAGGGAATCGACCTCAAGCGAGACATTGACTCGCTGGCTATCTCCTCATCCTCACCCAGCGTGACCACCCAACTACGCCGGATGTCCACTCGGTGGTTTAGTGAGATTCCCGTGACCGTCATTGGGCCCGGAGTCAAGACCGGCATGCCGATCTTGTACGACAATCCCAAAGAGGTCGGGGCCGACCGCATCGCTGACGCCGTCGGGGGATATGACCTGTACCCCGGCGCGCTGATCATTGTGGATATGGGCACGGCCACCGTTTTTGATGTCATCAGTGAAAAGGGTGAGTATCTGGGGGGCGCGATTGCGCCCGGGGTGGCGATTTCACTCGAGGCGCTCTACAACCAAGCGTCGGCATTACGCAGTGTCGAATTGGTCGCCCCGCGCTCGGTGGTGGGTAAATCAACGGTGGAATCCATCCAATCGGGTGTTTTATACGGTTTTGCGAGCCAAGTAGATGGCATGATTGAACGGATACAACAAGAGGTTGGTGCTTCAACGGTGGTGGCAACGGGCGGGCTGGCTAGTTTGATTGCCCCCTTTACCAAGCACGTGGAGCACGTTGAACCGTGGTTAACGCTCCACGGACTTCGAATTGTGCACGAACTGAATCATTAGAGGGAACCCTATGAGTACGCCGTACCGTTTCGATCACAACGCTTTCGCCCAGGCCCTGCAGACCACCTACGCCAACCTCGCCGACGGCGAGGAGACGGGGGCGGTCGTTAAGGTCGCCGGCCGCGTCATGCTGATGCGTACCCAGGGCAAGCTGGCCTTTGCGACGATGCGCGACTCCTCGGGTGAAATTCAACTCTTCGCCCTCGAAGCGGTAACCGCCAACTTCGCGGGATTCGCCGATCTGCACCTCGGTGACTGGGTGGGTATCACCGGTGAGGTCGTGCGCACCAAGCGAGGCGAACTCTCCGTCAAGGTCGCCTCGTGGGAGCGTCTCGCCGAGGCGCTGCACAACTTTGGTGACAAGTGGGCCGGGATTACCGACCACGACCTTCGCTACCGTCACCGCGAGGCGGACCTGTGGGCGAATGAGCGCACCCGCACCAACTTGCAGCGGCGCAGTCAGGTCGTGCGCTCAGTTCGTGAAAGGTGCTGGGCGGCGGACTTCGTCGAGGTCGAAACCCCCATGTTGAACGCCATCGCCACGGGAGCCTCGGCGCGCCCCTTTACGACGCACCACAACGCCTTGGACTCGGACTTTTTCCTGCGGATCGCCCCCGAACTCTGGTTGAAGCGACTGGTTGTTGGTGGGTTCGAGCGGGTCTTCGAACTGGGACGAGTATTTCGCAACGAAGGGGTGAGCCCTCGCCACAACCCAGAGTTCACCATGCTCGAGCTCTACGCGGCCTACTGGAACGTTGACGACATGATGGCCTTCACCGAAGAGCTCGTGGCGGGAGTAGCGATGGATGTACTGGGCACGACCGAACTCGAATACCAGGGTCGCCCGCTCTCATTGAAGACACCCTGGAAGCGCGCCACTATGGCCCAACTCGCGAGCGAAGCGATTGGCGAAGAGGTGTCGGTGCACACCCCGCGTGAACGCTTGGCCGCCCTGCTCGACGCTCGAGGTGTTTCACCCCACGCCTCGTGGGGGCCGGGACGTTGCTTGAGTGAGCTCTTCGAAGACGCCGCCGAGGCCACTCTCTGGGACCCCATCTTTGTGACCGAGCACCCCGTGGAGATTTCTCCGCTGGCGCGTCGTCACCAAGTCGACCCGGAACTCACCGAACGATTCGAGTCCTACTGCGCCGGGCGAGAACTCTCCAATGGCTTCACCGAACTAAACGACCCCGTTGATCAGCGCACGCGTTTTGAAGAGCAGGCCCGCCTGGCCGCGGCCGGCGACGATGAGGCGATGGCTATCGATGAGGATTACATCAAGGCGCTCGAGTGGGGACTACCCCCAACGGCGGGATTAGGCGTGGGCATCGACCGGTTGTCGATGTTGATTGCCGACGAGTCCAACATTAAAGAGGTCATCGCCTTCCCGACCCTGAAGCCGATTCGCGATTAGTCCGCACCCGCACTAGTTCCCCGGCGCGTCCGTGGAGAGACCGCGAGGCGACAATACGGCTATTGGGACTTGCCCCGGCCCGCCACTCGCCAGTGGTCAACAACGGAGCCAGCGCGCACTATGTGCGCCTCATCGAAGAGGTTGACAACGGGGCAAGCGTGAGAAGGTATTAACTCCAGCTGGTCGCCAATGTCTAGGTTTCCGGAGCCCTCCAAGAGAGCGCCAACGCCGTGCTCTTCGCTTAAGAACTCCATAGCGAGGTCGGCTCTGTTTCTGATTTTGATCCAATTGGCACGACCAACACCATCGGAGGTGAGCGACTTGGTGCCCGCATCGACTACAAAGCGGTCGTCGCTCGGTCGGCTTACAACGGTCGCCACAACGTGCAGAGCGCAGGTTTCTTCCTTCGCTACACCTAGATTCATCATGGTGGTGTCGTTGAATACATATGTCCCCGGACGCACTTCAGTAATCCCGGCAGTCGAAAGTTCTCGGCGAACTGAAGGAGTTGAACCGACACTTAACTCGGTGAGTGGAACGCCGAGGTCGAGGCAGCGTAGTTGTACTGAGGTGAGGTCTTCTAGTTCCCGCATAACAACGCTCTGGGCCTCGTCTTCGGTATGGGCTTTGTAGGCATGACCAGCATGAGTCATTAGGCCGATAACTTTCACCGCTGATAAATCATTGACTCGAGCAATCAATTCTGCGGTTTGTGTGGTTGGGGGTAAGCCCATTCGGTGTTGGCCGGTATCAATCTCAAAGTAGATTTCAAGGGGATCGTGATCAGTACTGAAGCGGCTGAGGCCTTCGGCCACCTCTAGTGAATCGAGACTCACGATGACCCGAGCACGCTCACGTAGTTGGGCCAGACGGCGGAGTTTGTCTTCGCCCCAGAGTGGGTACGCGATCAAGATATCGTCGATTCCTGCGTTGGCCATTACCTCGGCTTCACCGAGTTTTGCGCAGGTAATGCCCTGTGCCCCGGCCGCCACTTGGAGCTTGGCAATTTCTGGCATTTTGTGAGTCTTGGTGTGAGGGCGAAGCCGAACCCCCGCCTGGGAGCAGGCCCGTGCCATTTCGGCGATATTGGCCTTGAGCCGATCCAGGTCGAGGACGAGCGCGGGAGTATTGAACTGGGGCTTGGCCACTCTGGTTCCTCCGCTAGGTACCCTTTTCGGACCCCGGTTAGGGCCAGGACCGGTCGGCCCGGTAACTCCGTAGAGGCTACCTGTTAGGAAAAATACTGTCAATATAATGACCTAGGGTGGCTAAATAGATGTTGATTTGGTCGGCATTCAAGTTTGGGGGAACTGATGAACAAAAAAGTTGAAGCGCTACAGGCGCAGGGGATCTCGAGGCGTCAGTTTTTGACGATTGGCGCAGCTTCGGCCGGTGCCGTGGGGATAGCCGCTCTCTCGGGACCGGTGCAATCAGCCGGGGCCACAACTTCGAGCGCACAACGAATCTTGCGAGTTGGCTGGACTACGCCGCCGGACCTGCTTAACCCCTTCACCTTTACATCATCCGCGTCCTTCGAGATTGTTTCATTGATGTACGACACTTTGCTGGAATACGACGTCAATCTAAAATCCAGTGCTGGATTAGCGCAAAGTCACACGGTCAGCGCTGACGGGAAGACCTTCACCTACAAGCTGCGATCTAACGCCACGTGGCACGACGGTAAACCAGTTACCGCGGCCGACGTGAAATTCACCTTTGATACCACCGCCAAGAACAATCTGGGTCAAGCAGCGTGGAGTTTGGGAGAGTACCTCTCAAGTCGAGTCGTCGACACTCACACCGTTGCCATCACTTACAAGAAGCCGCAAGCATTCGATCCAGCGTTGGCGGTCTTTATTGTCCCTCAACACATTTGGGGTTCGATGAGTTCCTCGCAAATTCAAAGCAATACCAACCCTAAGCCAGTGGGCAGTGGACCTTATCGATTTAAGAAGTGGGCCACTGGTCAGTACGTCCAGGTCGTGCGCAATGCCAGTTGGTGGGGTGTGGCTCCCCACGCCGCGGGAATCATTTGGAATGAATTCGCAAACGCGGACGTTATGACTCAAAGTCTCGCCTCGGGTTCCGTGGATATCTTGACTGAAGTTCCAGCTGTCTTGTGGAATGGACTCAAATCAAAGCCGGGAGTCAAAGCCGCGGAAATGGAGTCGTTCTCCTTCCACCACATTGGGTTCAATGTTTCCAAAGCCAAGACTTCGAAGGGCAACTCCCTCTTGCTGGACAAGACCGTTCGTCAGGCGTTGAGTTATTCACTTAACCGAGCCCAATTGGTCGCCCTCGCCCTAGCGGGACACGGGCTCCCCGGAAGTGTTCAATTGCCTCCCTCCTTTGGCGATTGGCATGAGAACATTCCAAAGAACCAGCGGTTTGATAACAACCCGGCGAAAGCAAAAAAGATACTCGCCAAAGCCGGCTACAAGGTGGGCTCGAATGGAATTCGAGTGGACAAACATGGCAAACCTCTTCAATTCCGCCTTATCGTCATCCAGACCACCGACGAAGATGTTCTAGCGGGACAGATTTTTGTCAAGGCGGCGAAGGCGGTCGGTATTTCTTTGACGCTCGAGACGCTGGACTCGACAACGTTGGGCAACATTGTCTACAACAGTGCCGCTCCAGACTGGGACATCTTTATTTGGGGCTGGGACGCGAATAACCCCGATCCGGATTACCTGCTGAGCATTGACCTCACGAGCCAAATCGGCGGAAACAATGATGTCTTTTACTCAAATCCAGCTTACGACGCGTTGTACGCTCAACAA
Organism: uncultured Actinomycetes bacterium; assembly: GCA_903830655.1. Classification (GTDB taxonomy): domain Bacteria; phylum Actinomycetota; class Acidimicrobiia; order Acidimicrobiales; family RAAP-2; genus RAAP-2. The sequence goes on from CAIKUQ010000039.1 coordinate 9,848, forward strand.
GCAGTCGCGATGAATCGAACTGAGCGAATTAACTTGGTGCACCAAGCGCAGAAAATGTTCTATGAAGACGCCGCGTATTGCGTCATGTGGTACCAGAGTAAGTTGCAGGCGTACCGTACGGACACGTGGCAGGGCTGGAAGGAAATACGCGGGGGAGCGGTGTATAACTTCACCCGTTCGAACTATTTGACCGTCAAGCCCAAGTGATTCCGCTAGAGCGTTAATTCTTTCGGAAAGTCACAATGAACGCTCGTTACTTTGTCAGAAAGCTCTCGACCCTAGTCGTGACACTCTTTCTGACCGTTTCATTCAATTTTCTTCTGTTCCATGTTTTGCCTGGTAGCCCAGTGCAATTGCTCGCACGATCGGGTCACTACGACGCCGCGGCCAAAGCGTCACTAACCAAGTTATTTGGCTTGAACCACGGCCTCTTGACGCAGTATTTCATCTATTTGAAAAACATGGTGCAGGGGGACTTGGGCTTTTCCTACACCTATCGCAAACCGGTCACGACGGTACTCGGAGCCGCTGTTGGGAATACGGTGCTGTTGGTGGGCACGGCCACAGCAATAACCGTATTCATTGGAATTTGGCTCGGGGTGAAAGCGGCTTCGCGCGCAAACTCCCTTACCGATACCGCCATTACGGTGACCAGCTTGACGTTGTGGAGCATGCCGGACTTTTTTACCGGAATGATTTTGATTTTTGCGGCCGGAGTCTGGACTCACGTGCTGCCAATCTCGGGCATTGAAACACCAGGCCTCACCGTTGGGTGGTTGGGCCACCTTTTGGATATTGCTAAGCATTTGATCCTGCCGGCGCTTACCTTGATGTTGGTCAATGCCGCAGAGTTCTCGCTGATCACCCGAAATGCCATGGTGGATGTGATGGTGGATGACTATATGGTTACCGCGAGAGCCAAAGGTGTGGCGAAAAAGGTAATCGTGTGGCACCACGCCTTGCGGAATGCGTTGCTGCCCATCGTTACCGCCACCGCTCTTTACGTGGGGATGGTGTTAGGTGGCGCGATCCAGGTCGAAACGGTATTTTCGTGGCCAGGCATGGGCCTGCTCATTTATAACTCGGTGGAGCAGCGTGACTACCCCGTGCTCGAAGGATGTTTCCTGCTATTCGCTATCGCCGTAATTGCGACCAACTTCATTAGTGACATTCTCTACCAAGTTCTCGACGCGCGAGTGAGGAATAATTAATGAATGATGATGTTCTCAGGGTAGAGGGCCGAGAGGGTGAGACAGCTCCGAGCTCTAACCGGCCTGGTGTGTGGCGCGAGGTGTGGCGCGACACGATGGGTCGCGTTGGAATCCTTACCCTGCTCGGCATACTCGTAACTATTTTCCTCGGACCCGTTATTTTCCCCTTCGACGGTCAATCCTTTGGAGCCTCCGCAACTTCAATCCTCCAAGCTCCAACTGGGTCCCACTGGATGGGAACAACTGAACTGGGTCAAGACGTATTTCGGCAGTTCCTCTTAGGGGGGAGAATCTCGTTGTACGTAGGCGTATCGGCCACAGTGATTGCCATGGTGCTCGGTGCTGGACTCGGATTAGTGTCGGGCTACTACGCCGGTTGGCGGGACACGGTGTTGATGCGAATCACCGATTTCTTCTTAGTACTGCCGACCCTGCCACTCATCATCGTTCTGGCCGCACTCTTTGGTCAGAGCATTTTGATAACGAGTCTGGTGATTGGTTTAACTAGTTGGCCACAGACGGCGCGCATCATTCGTTCGCAGGTGCTGTCTCTGCGTGAGAGACCGCTCGTTATGCGTGTTCGATCACTGGGGGCGGGGGATTGGCGAATTATGAGTAGGCACATCTTGCCCAATGTCACACCATTGATCTTTGCCAATCTGGTGTTAGTTCTGTCGGGGTCGATCCTGGCGCAGGCCGCGTTGGCCTTCCTGGGACTGGGTGACCCCGTCCAAGTCTCTTGGGGCACAATGCTCCATAATGCGTTCAACTCTGGGGCCATGAGCTCTGGCGCGTGGTGGTACACCTTGACTCCGGGTGTTGGCATCGTAATTATGGTGCTGGCTTTCTCACTCATAGGTCACGCGCTTGATCGAGTCATGAATCCCCTTCGCCGAGGTGCCCGATGAGTGTGCTCCGTATTAGTGACCTCACCATTGATTACCGACTCGGTGAGGGAAGCGTCCGCGCGGTTGATCATGTATCTCTTGAAATCGAAGCGGGAGAAGCGGTTGGAATCGTTGGGGAGTCGGGCTGTGGAAAGACGACGTTAGGGCTATCGGTGCCCTTGTTATTGCCCACCAACGCATCAATCAGTGATGGACAGATTGTTCTAAATGGCGAATCGCTAATTGGGCGCAGCGAAGAGGAAATGAATCACCTTCGATGGAAATCAGTGGCATTCGTGTTCCAAGGGGCGATGAACGCACTCAACCCCGTGCACCGAATTGATAAGCAGATTCTCGAAGCAATTCAAACTCACGAGCCAGAAACCTCGAAGGATGACGCCCAGGCGCGAGTGCTGGAGCTCATTGAACTAGTCGGAATCTCCCCCAGTCGCGCCAAGAGTTATCCCCACGAGTTTTCTGGCGGAATGCGGCAACGCGCAATGATTGCAATGTCACTGGCGTGCCGCCCTTCGCTGCTCATTGCCGACGAACCAACCACCGCACTCGACGTAATTAGCCAGGCCCAGATTCTCGCTCTCTTGGGGGAACTTCGTCGCCAAGAAAATCTGAGCCTGGTGATGATTTCGCACGACCTTTCGGCAATCAAGAAGGTCTGTGACCGCATTGTGGTGATGTACGCCGGGGTGATTGTTGAGTCTGGGCCTACCGACACGGTCTTAAGGCGCAAAAATGGCGTAGTCACCGCAGCGCATCCGTACACCAAAGCATTGATGGGGGCTCACCCCGACCTCAGCGGTGAACGGATCTTGGCGCCGGGTCTAGTCGGAAACCCACCAGATCTATCAAAACCAATTACTGGATGTCGTTTTGCCGCCCGCTGTCCTGAAGCGATGGAAGTGTGTCGAACGCAAACCCCACCCACGGTTACCATCACCCCGGGCCACAGTGCAGCTTGCCACTTAGCGGTACGGAGCGCGTCGTGAGTGAGAAAAATGTGATTCCGAAAAACGAAACCGTACTAAGTGTTTCTGACCTCGTAGTTCGGTTTGAAGGCGGCGGGCGTCAGTCCAAGAAGAAGATCGTTCGCGCTGTTGATGGGGTGTCTTTTGAAATCGTTCGGGGAGAAATTTTGGCTCTCGTGGGTGAATCGGGCTGCGGAAAGTCGACAATCGCGATGGCGGTTATGCGTTTGCTCAAGCCGACTTCGGGTCAGATTATTTCCGGTGGTGTGAACCTCGCAACAATCCACGGACGGGCACTCCAACGTGCTCGGCAACGAATTCAAATGATTTTCCAAGATCCGTTTGGCTCCCTTGACCCTCGGCAAACAGTGATGGAGGCCGTATCCGAGCCCCTTCTTATCCACAAAGTTGGCGACTCCGCTGGGGAGCGAAAAGAGATGGTTTTCGAAGCGCTACGAATGGCGCAACTAAATCCGCCCGAGCGACTTTCGGAAAACTTTCCTCACGAGTTGTCGGGCGGTCAACGACAACGTGTGGCCATCGCCTCGGCCATGATCTTGAGCCCTGAACTGGTGGTGGCGGACGAGCCAGTTTCGATGTTGGATGTTTCGGCTCGGGCGGGAATTTTGCGCCTCATGATGGATTTGCGTGACCGACTCGGGGTTTCGTACCTGTTCATAACCCATGACTTGGCAACTGCTTGGGTGGTGGCCGACCGAATCGCGGTTGTTTATCTGGGACGGATTGTTGAAACGGGACCCTCGGAAGTACTAGTTAAAAACCCGGCTCACCCGTACACGCAGGCTTTGCTCAACGCTTCTCAAGATGGTGACGCCACGATTAGCGCGGCTGCGATGGTACTCAAGGGCGAAGCCCCCTCAGCCGCAGCGGTCCCCACGGGGTGCCGATTTCACCCACGCTGCCCTAAATACGTTGAACTAGGAAAACCCGAGTCCTGTCGGAGTGAAGACCCTAGGCTTCGTGTGATCAAAAAGGGTGAGATCACCCGTCGTGACCATAGTGCCGCATGTCACTTTACCGACGAAGTTAAGTAAGCAAAGGACCCCAATGAGTATTGTCAGCACCGAAGAAGTTATTGAAATGATTAGTGACTTAGTTCGCATCGATTCGGTTACGCCCTGGTTAGTAGCGGGCGGCGCGGGTGAGGCTGAAGTCACCGCCTATTTCACTAAGTGGCTCGAAGGAGTGCCGGTAGAGATCGAAGTGCAAGAGATTGCACCTGGCCGAATGAATTTTCTGGCCACCCTGCGCGGCACCGGTGGTGGACCATCAATATGTTTGAATGCTCACGCTGACACCGTTGGTTACGCGGGCTGGCCGGATGACGCTCTGGTGCCAAAACTCGATGGTGATCGGCTCTTTGGACTCGGTTCTGGAGACGATAAAGGGTGCTGCGCCATTGCCCTACTGGTGCTTCGTCACTTGGCCACCAAAGCGCCCGCCCTGCGAGGCGATGTGACCATTGCGCTCGTGGCCGACGAGGAAGGAGTGTCCATCGGGTCAGAACATCTCGTTAAAACCAAAAAGTACGACTTCGCGATTGTGATTGAAGCTGACGCCCTTCCCAAGGTAGTTGTCGAGCATCAGGGGTTTGGCTGGATTGATGTAGTTGTCCACGGTAAGGCCGCACACGGTTCAACGCCCGATCAAGGGGTGGACGCCATTGTTGGACTCTCTGAGGTAATTACTCGGATGCACGCGCACGACATCAAGAATTTTAAAATTACGCCCGCACCAAGAAACGGCCAGACGGTCTTCCACACCGGCACGATTCAAGGTGGCACAGACTATGCCACCTATCCCAGCATCGCCACCTTGGGAATTGAAATTGGTACGCAGCCTGGAGAAACACTCGATGACCGTGTCCGCGAGATTGAGGGAATACTGCGTGAGGTTGAGGGGGTACTGCCTGGCATGCGTGGAGAAGTCACGGTGCGCCTCAACCGGAGCCCGTTTATGAGTGAGGGCGCCGAGCCATTACTGGCCAGCCTTCATCGGGCCGCAACTCAGCACCTCGGTCACCCCCTCGAAGAGGTTGGTCTCAACGCTTGGACCGATGCGGCATTGATGCAAGAAGTCGGAACTCCAACGGTAATGCTCGGGCCCTTAGGCGGAAACTTTCACTCACCCTACGAGTGGGTCTCCATTCCCGAAGTTGTCTCGACGGTTGACATATTGGCCACCGCAATTGAGGATTTACTCGCGTGAGTTCCAGCGTCTCGAGTCGTGAACAGCGATTGGTAGCTGCTCGAGAGGCCCTGGCGAGTAACTCGCACCTAATAGACGGTGCGATGAAGTATTACCCGGTACCAGGTGGAGTGATTACTTTTGCCGACTCTGAAGGCGTACTCGCCGAACAGTCGTTTGGCCATTGCGACCGCGAACGCAGTATTGCGATGACTAATGAGAAACTCTTCGAGATTGGCTCCATTAGTAAGTTTTTCACGGCCCTGGTAGTTCTGGAGCTAGTCAACGATGGAACTCTAAGGCTCGATTTGACGCTGAACGAACTCTTGCCTTGGTTGGAGTTTGAGTTTGACGCAACAACGGTGACGCTGCGGGAGTTGCTGAACCATACTGCAGGCTTTGCTCTGGGCTCAGATGCATTGCCCGACGACGCAGCGGAGGTCTTTAACTCACGATCATTTGCCCCACGTCGAGGGGAAAATGCTTTTCGGTATTCGAACGTGGGCTACCTCCTCTTGGGGGAGATTGTGCGGACCGCCTCCGGCCAGCGTTGCTCGAAAATAGTGAATGATCGCTGGCTCCCCGGACTAGGCATGGCGAGCGCGTTAGGTGAGGTGCGCCACATCGATCGCCCGCGGCTAGCGAAAGGATATTGGACGGCCAATCCCGACCGGCCGTGGGTGCCGCAAGACCCATTAGAACCCGCTGTGTGGTTCGAACTTGAATCTTCAACTGGAAACGTAGTGGCTAGTGGTGCGGACATGGCGGCTCTGATATCGGCAATCATCAATGCCAGTTCGGGCGAAAACAGGGGTGGCCCGCTCACGGCGGGTCTCTTTTCTCAAGCCGTTGAAGACTTAGCACCCAGTGGGGAGCCGATTTACCTGCTGGAAGGAATGGCCCCTGTTGAGAGCAGTCGGTACGGGTATGGAATCAACGTTGAGCTCATCGATGGCCACACCTGCGTCAGTCACGGGGGAGGCATGGTGGGATATTCCACCTTCATGTTGGTGGATTGCAATTTGCAGGTTGGTGTTAGCGTCCTCACCAACGCCAACGGAAATTCATTTGCTTCGCACCTCCTGGCGCGTGCTCTGCTAGCTCAGTTACGAGCAAAGATTGAGAAACAAGAGCCACTTTCGCTCACCTTCGATACGCAAGTTAGGGAATTTCCCGATGGGGCGTTGGGTGATTTCGCCGACTTCGAGGGGGATGTTGTTCACTTCGCCCAAACTTCGAACAACTGCGTAGTTCATTATCGGGGTCGCTCAGGGGACATTTTCCAATTACAAAATGGACGATACGTCACCAATCATCCAGATCTCCGCCGTTTTCACTTTGACTTCGTGGAAGGACTATCGCCACAATGGCACCACGGCCCGCGAGTATTCGGCGAGGGGAGCGCTCCCACGCCAGCCGACCCTTTGTGCGGCCATTACCGTAGCTACTCCCCTTGGTACCCAGAGTTTCGAATTTATAGTCGGCAGGGGAAACTGTTCTTAGCGCCAGGAGATGGAATCGAGGCCTCACATAGCGAATCACAGTTGGTACCAATTGGCCCGAGTGAATTTCGAATCGGAGAGTCCGAAGAGTCGCCCGAGCGCTTGAGGGTAGGCGCTGAGAGACTGGGTGAAGTAATTGTGGTCAATCGTGACGGTTGTTGGTACTCTCGTGTATCAAGCGAGTGAAATATCGTGCCAAAAACAATGGATTTAAGGAGTGACTATCACGCTGTATGAAAAAACCATTGACTTCGTTCGGACGCTCATCTCTGACCGCCATCTGCAACCGGGAGATCGCCTACCCAGTGAGATTGAAATTGCCGGTATGACTGGCGTAAGTCTGATGACCGTACGCCGCGCCATGTCTGAGTTAGTCGCTGCGGGTACCTTGCACCGAGTTCAGGGTAAGGGAACGTTTTTACGATCTGCACGTATTCAAACTCAGTCCACAATTATTGGGGGGCTCCGCGACACCCTGGCGCTTCAAGGGGTAAGCCTGCAAACCCAACTCGTTTCACTGAAAAAGCGCAAAGCGAGTGAACATGAAGCGGCGCTTCTCTCCGTTCCGGAAGGGACAGAGATTTGGGAATTAATTCGGGTTCGGCACTTCGATGGCGAACCGGCCTTGCGTGAAGTAGCCACCATTCCCTCGATCTTGGCCCCAGATTTGGATGTTCACTTCAAGGTGGGCGAAGAATCACTGTACAAAATTCTTACTACCCAATACGGATTAATCGAATCAGTGGAAGAGCAAACATTGATTGCCCGGCCCGCCGGAGCTAGTGAATCGAAGGACCTCGGGCTAAGCCCGGGCAGTTTCATTATCGAAGTTACGGGAGTCTCGATGACCTCTTCGGGCACCCCTTTTGATAGTTTTCAAATGACTTTTGTACCGGGTCGATTCGCTTTCCGCCTTCACTCATCGTTGAGCGCCGACCCGGTCACTCTGTAACTAGTAGAGGAGCGTCTGTTCGACAACCAAGGTGAAATCTGGGTGACCGTGCAAATACGTTGCGGGAACTTCTGGGTTCACGGTTTCTTGGAGTAGCTGGTTCACTACCTGTCGCTTGTCTCCAGCCACCAACATTAAGACCGACTTGGCGGCAATCAAATCGGCCATCCCGATGGTAATGGCGTGACGTGGTCGCAGGGACGAGTGGGTGCCTTTGAAATTTGCTTCGAGCGTGTCCGCGCTGAGTTCAATAATGTGGGTGTTCGACTGTGGCGAAGTGCCTGGCTCGTTGAATCCGATGTGTCCATTTCGACCAACACCAACAATGGCTAAGTCGAGACCGCCAACAGACTTAAGTAGTGAGTCATACTGTGAGCATTGTGAAGGATCGGGATCGGGTTCGAGAGCGTGAAAAGTAGTTCGGTTGTTGAAAACTAAATCGCCGAGGTGGGTGCGCAAAAATGACTGAAAACTACCCTCGGGATACTTTGGCAAATCGGTGTATTCGTCGAGCATGAATATGGTGGCGTCATGGAAATTAAAATTCCCCGTACGTGCGTCTTGGCGAAGTCGCTGGTAAGTGGAAATCGGCGTACTACCGGTGGGGGTAGTAAGAGAGAGGGTGGGGTTCTCTTTGACGCGCTCAATGATGTAAGCACTGGAAATTTGGGCGAATTCTTCGCCAGGGGCGGCGGCGATAATTTCCATTAGGCGGGTGAATGCTGAAAATAACGTTCGGCTTTTTTGGCTAACCCATTGACGTAGTGCGAGTCAAGATTCGGAAGCGCGTCGCTATCGATGGCCGACGCACTAATTTTGTCACCGAGACCCAGGCCGTCAAGAGCAATCAGCGCCGCGCCCAGCAGCGACGGGCTTTGTTGACCGATCGCAATCACCGGTGAGCCAAGCAGCGCCGACAAGATGGCTGGCCCTAGCCCTCGGCTATTTCGACCGGTGAGCGCTACGACGGTCGGAGGAGTCGAAGAGTTTTGTAGCAAGCGCAGGCATCGCAAAGTCTCGAATGCAATCCCCTCGAAAACCGCCAGCGCGAGGTCGTTTCGACTGGTCGAGAGAGAAAGAGCCTGAATACTGCCGGACAGATCCGTCCTCCATAGGGCCCCCTGTTCGCCACCCGCCAAATACGGGTACAGCAGAGTCGAGGCGTTGGCCATGTCCGCGTGGGCGAGCGCCAGCTCTTCGAGTTCGCTGGGGCTTAGCGCTAGGAGTCCGGCTAACCAGGCAATGGAAGACCCACTCGCGAGCAAGTCCATTTCGATGCCTGATTGACTGGCGTCGACCAGTGGGGAACGCAGGACTTGCCCCTGGAAGGTATGCCCAGGAACACTCGACGCCATAATTACCGTTGAAGAACCATCGATGATTGAAATCGCCGTGGTGAAGTGGCGCTCAACGAAGTGATGAGCGCAGACCGAGTCGGCTGCCCCAAGGTAGACCGGTGTGCCCGTGGTTAACCCCGGCACCAGTGCCATACCGGTTTCGAGCAAAGGTAGGGCGTAATGAGAAGGACGGATCTCGGGCAGCAAGGAAGGAGAAATGCCCCACAGTGAGGTGAGATCAGAGTTCCAATTTTCGCCAACGAGATCGTAGTTTCCAAACCCGGATGCGGTGGAGGGATCGGTGACGAACTCGCCAGTTAATAGGTAAAAAAGATAATCTTTCGCCGAAAGTAGAACCGTGGGTTCGTAATCGGCGCTAGACAGGCGCCGCAGGTGCATAGGAATTATGTATCGACCATCGATGGGGGTTCCCGCCACTTGACTTACGGTGAGCTTCTGCTCGGTGGTAAGTAATTCATCAACGAGGGAGTCGGCTCGAGAGTCTTGCCAAGTAATTGCGTTTCCGATGACATTCCGGTCACTATCGAGTGCCACCAGAGTTGGCATCTGCGCAGTGAGGGTCACCGCCAAAATCAGAACACTGGGGTGTTCTGTGGTCAAGCGCGATGTGGCAGTGCGAATAGCCGCCAGCCACTCGTCAACTCGCTGCTCAGCTTGGTCAGGCTCGGCAGTGAAGGTTGGGTAACTCTCCGAGGTGGAGGCCACGGTCTCGAGCGATTCGCTTATGAGGGCTACTTTGACCCGAGAGGTCCCCAGGTCGATTGCCAGAATGCTCCGTGTTGTTTCCATTGTTAAATGGTGACTTTATCGAATAAGGTCGCGTGACCGGACTACAAGCGCGTCGAGGGCGTCGCTGGCGGCAGCCAGCGTCTCGTCAATGTCCTTTTCGGTGTGGGCAAAGGACAAGAAAAGATTCTCTAAGTGGCCGGGGTGGAACAAGATGCCACGATCGAGCATCTCTTCCCACCAAATTCGAAACAAGTCCTCACGGGCATGGCGCGCGGCGTCACGGTAGTTTCGGATAGGCGCATCAGCAAACCAGACCTGATAAACCGGTCCGAGGCCCACCACGTAGCCCTGAATTCCCTTCTCCGTTATTAACTTGCTCAAACCTTCGCGAAGCTTGTCCGACAAACGATAGAGCTCGTCGTAGTCAGCCTCTTCTTTCAAATAACGCATGGACTCAACGCCCGCCGAGACCGCAATGGCGTTGCCCGAGTAGGTTCCAGCAATTGAGACCTTCCCGTGAGTCGCGAGATCCATGATGTCGCGCCGACCACCCAAAGCGGCCACGGGGAATCCACCACCGAGGCCCTTGGCCATGACCGTCAGGTCTGGGGTAACGCCAAGCTTGGCCTGTGCGCCACCGAGGGCAATGCGGAATCCAGTAATGACTTCGTCGAAGATGAGTACGGCGCCGTAGCGCGTGGTTATTTCCCGCAGACCTTCGAGGTATCCGGGCTCGGGCAAAATGCAACCGGTGTTGCACATAATTGGTTCAGTGATGATGCAGGCAATGTCGTCACCGTGCGTCTTGAAGATCTCTTCAATAGCGTCCAGATCGTTCCACTGCGCAATAATGAGTGATTCCCCAAACTCGGCGGGGACCCCGGGGCCCTGTGGCAGAGCAATGGGGTGCTCGTCAGTACCGGCCTGTTTTAAGTCAGGGTGCTTCGACCAGTAGATGCCGTCGGAAAATCCGTGGTACTGCCCTTCAAAGCGAACAACTTTTTTCCGGCCAGTGAATACTCGAGCGAGGCGCAGTGCGTAGAGAACACCTTCGGTACCGGTGTTCAAAATACGCACGGTCTCAACTGAGGGTATTGCCGCCACCACCGCTTGCGCTAGATCAATTTCCAATGCGGTGGCCATCGCGAAGACGGTGCCGTTTTCATGAATACGTTGGCTGACCGCTTCGGTAACCGACGGGGGGCGGTGCCCCAAAATTGCGGGTCCCAGACCCAACAGGTAGTCGATGTATTCGTTGCCATCGGCATCAAAAAGGTGCGAACCGGCGCCGTGGTCAGCGAAAATTGGGTGGGGCTGCCACCCGGAGAAAGCCGCGCGGGCGGTGGAGTTCACTCCGCCAGGGATGAACTCGAGAGCTTTTTGGTATAGGGCCGCCGATTTCGCGTAACGCTCGGGGTGCAGATAGGTCTCAGTCATGGTTCTCCTAAAGTCAACATAATGACATAAGAAGTGTACCATGATGATTACGAGTGATCACTCCTGCAAGAGTGGTCAAAGGTACAAATGGGGGATTGTAATGACTGAACCTGCTGGCAAGTCACCGCACACGCTGAAGGCGGATGCCTTGGGGGTCGCCGATACGGTGATTATCGCCATGGCTAGTTCTGGGCCAACCCAAAGTATCGCCGCGGGTCTGGCCGCGATCATGGTGGCCGTTCTATACGCCGGCTTCTTGCCGATTGTGATTTGTTTCATTCCAATGATTGGTATCGCCATTGGCTACCAGCGCCTCAACGCGTGGCAACCCAGCGCCGGCGCAACGTACTCCTGGGTCGGCCGAGTGATCAACCCGCACGCCGGGTTCTTCTCGGGTTGGATCATGTTGATGTATTACACAATTGGCACCGTGAGCCTCACCCCAATTTTGGGTTCGTACACATTGAGTTTCTTCTCCAATGCGGCCGCAAATAATCGCTACGACACAGCGGCCGTGGGAACTGCCCTTGACTTACTCGTACTACTTGTTGCGGCGGTCGGGGCGAAAGCGTCGGCCCGTTTCCAGTGGGGCTGGGCGATTTTTGAATACCTCGCATTGGCGGGATTCTCCGTAGCTGCGGTGTTCTTAATTTATACGAACCATCTGCAGCACGCTGTCAAGATTTCCACCTCGTGGTTCACCTTGAGCGGTGCCGGCGGCTTCCACGCCCTTATCGCGGGAATTTTGATTTCAATCTTCTTGTATTCCGGATGGGACACCGCGGCGTACATGGGTGAAGAGGTAAAGGGCAGCCGGGCAGGAAACGCCGCTCTGACGAGCGTAATTCTGCTGTTTGTCGTTTATTCCGTTGGGGTCCTCGCACTCCAGGGGGTCGCGTCGAACGCCGCTATTCAAGCCCACGCGGGTAATATCTTGGCCTTCGTCGGTGACCGCATCGGGGGAGGATTCTGGAAAGATGTGATGATTGTTGCCGTCTTGGGGGGCACGCTGGCCTCCCTGCAGGCAGCCATCGTCAGCGCATCGCGTATTTCTTACGCCATGGGCCGAGACCGAGTCTTTCCGAGTTGGTTTAGCCAGGTGAATAAGAAATACCGCACCCCAATGAATGCGACGGTCCTCTTGGGGCTTATGAACATTGTCTTCCTATGGGGATCGACTCTGGTTGGTTCCATCGGCACGGCGCTCAGCGACGTGGTGAGCACCCTGGGTCTGATGGCCGCCATGTTCTATCTCCTAACGGCCGTGACGGCCATTTGGTGTTATCGCCATTCGATCACTTCGAGCACCAAGAACTTTATTTTGGGAGGCGTTCTGCCGGGCTTCGGCGCTGCGTTTATGGCCTTCATAATCATTTACGAACTAGCCACGAATGCTCTTAATGGCGTGGAATTGAGCTTCGGCTTTGGCTTCGCACTCTTTGGGTTGGTGCTGAGCTTCATTTCATCGCGTGTGGGTAAGGCTCAGTTTTACTCCAATCCAGCGGTCAGCCATGGGGACACAGTCGAAAGCGAACTCGCGTAGAACTTCGCAACTCGACCCCTTCGCTGGCGAGCAGGAGTGCAGAAAGAGCTCATCGGGCTTGTTAGTTCAGCGGCTGTTCTCTAGGGGGCCGGTCGGCGACATCGTGGCCACCAGTAACCGGGTCATCGCTTTGGCGACCCTCAAGCCGCTTCGCGATTAGTACGCGGGCA
>CAIKUQ010000040.1 GCA_903830655.1 uncultured Actinomycetes bacterium
CTCCTGGATTAGTTAATGCGAGGGCTCTAGCTCTTCGTGGTGCTCTTCGTGGCTCATCGCCATGCCGAAATACAAAATCGTAAGCAGCATGAAGATATAGGCCTGAATCGCGCCAATTCCGAGGTCGAAGGGTTTCCAAATAATTTCGCCAAAGGGTACGACGAATATTGGAAGAAGGGTGGTCATAACCGCCAGCATGAGTCCACCCGAGAACATATTTCCGAATAAACGAAAGGTCATGGTGATGGGCTTGGTGATCTCTTCGACGATGTTGATCGGGGCCAGCGCGGCAAAGGGCTGCGCGTAGTGCTTGAAGTAGCCCCTAAATCCACGGGCGCGGAAAGACTCGATGTGCACCCAGATAATGACAATCGCGGCCATCGCGAGAGGAAGGTTGATGTCGCTGGTTGGCGAGGGAAGGATTTCGCCCGAAACACCCGGCTGCATCGCTGAAGGCAAGAAGCCAATCCAGTTGCAAATCAAAATGAAGATGAACAGGGTCACGCCAATGGGAACAAACTTGCGACCCTTTGGTCCAACGGCCGAGTCGGCGAGTTCGCTCACCATGCCAATGATTGCTTCATAGGCAACCTGGAGTTTGGTGGGGACTCCCGAGGTAGCTGAACGCGTGACGCGCCAGCCCAGGAAGAGAAAAATTGCTGCGGCGAGGAGGGTCGACATCAAGATGTCGAGATTGACAGTGAGTCCAAAAAGGCTGATGGTGGGGTGATCACCCACGTGAATCGCCTTCGCTGCGTACAGCATTCTCACTGAATTCCTCCCTGTCCCAGCACGACGCGTAACACGTTCATGACGAAGACAATTTGATACAACACCAGCCCTGCCACAATACCTATTCCCAGGGGGCCGTTTAGGAGCAGGGCTCCGAGGGCAACCACGGTGATAAGAGTCAATCGGCTCAGAGTATTTGAGCCTAATTGACGGCGCATGGCCTTAGTTGACTGCTCGCCCCGAAGCTGGACTTTGGTGGTGTGGCGGACGAAAATACGGAAATTCAAGAAGGCAAGGCCTATCCCCATCAACTCTCCGAGGGCGGACATTGGCGGAAAAAAGGCCACCGCAACGGCAAAACCTATGCCTCCGACCACGATCGCCATGATGGCGACCCTGCGCAGCAAATTAGGCATGGCACTGGGGGGAAGATTGTCAAACACCGGAATAGTTTCTAAAGATACTGACGAACTTGGCGAATCACGCTCAAGACGGCAACAACTGTCCCCAACACTATCCCCAAAATCAGACCCCAGGGCGCGCTCAGTCCGTGACGGTCCACCCAGAGGCCGCCCCCTATTCCCAAGGCTTCGCACAGGGCAATGGAGGTGCCCATCATGGCCAGCGCCGCCGCTCCGGGCAGTTGGGTACTGGTGGTGTCGGGCTCCGGGCGCTCTTCGCTCATAGGCGAACCCTATCGCTTACGGGCGGTGGCCAAGACGCCCTCGGAACTTCTCCAAGAGCGGACTAAACCAGGTGAACAAGAAGACCACCAAGATCAATACGCCAACCGTTACCCACACATTAACTGACGCGTTAAAGAGCGGCAGCAGAACAAAACCGCACAGCACCGCGGTCCACGCCCACAGAATGACGACGGTGCGTCGGTGGCCGTGACCCAGCCGCATCAAGCGGTGGTGGATGTGGTTTTTGTCGGGTGTGTGAAATCCCTGTCCCGACAAGGTGCGTCGAACAAAAGCCCACACCGCATCAAGCAGTGGCACTCCGAGAATAAATACGGGAATCAACAGCGGCGCGAAGAAGAAAAAAGTCACGCCCGAAGCAGGAGGAGTGCGTCCACCAATCACCATCGTTGATCCACTCATCAAGAGCCCCAGCATCAGCGCACCGGCATCTCCCATAAAGAGTTTGGCGGGATGAAAGTTGTCCTTCAAGAAACCCAAGCTGATCCCACAGGTCAAAGCCGCGATGAGCGGTCCGACGTTAGTAACGGGCAAGAGTCCAAGTTCTTCGAGTCGTAATCCGTAGATGCAGAGCGTCCCCGAAGCAATCGCAACAATTCCCCCCGCCAAACCATCAAGGCCATCTATAAGATTGATCGCATTCGCTAAGGCAAAGACCCACACCGCGGTGATGATGGGCAAGATTGATGGTCCAAGAACCACAAACCCCGCGAAGGGCAATTTCAACTGATACATCGTGCAACCCGAGAAATACAAGACGGAGGCCGCCAAGAACTGTCCCGCCACCTTGGCCGGAGCGCTCATTGGGCGAAAGTCATCGACCGCACCCACAACGAAGATAACTCCGGCAGCGAGCAGCACGCCCAACATCTCATTGGAAGACACCATGACGTTATGCAGCCGAGGAATGGCAAAGGCCACCACCATCGCCACACAGAGTCCAATCATCATCGCTGCTCCCCCGCCGTAGGGGGTGGGTGATTCATGGACCTTGCGCTCGTCAGGCATCGCTTGATAGTCCAACTGAATCGAAATCAATCGTGCCGGTCGAAGGAGCAACGCGGTAATGAGTGCGCCGACTCCTGCCACTATGGCGTAATCGACGAGATTATTCATGGCCTACTTTGTGAAGTTGATGTAGGGGTTGAATGCCACGAGCAAGCTCGCCACATCTTCACGAACCTTCGAAACCGCTGCCTCGTCAGCACGGTTTCGCAACGCTTGAGCCATTAAGTGAGCCACGACCGTAAAGTCGCCTTCCTTCATACCGGCCGTAGTCTCGGCTGCGGTGCCCACGCGCAGACCCGACGTGATGAAGGGGCTGCGGGGATCGTCAGGAATAGTGTTGCGGTTGGTCGTGATGCCCGCGCGGTCTAGAACCTCTTGGGCTTCCTTACCGGTGAGCTCAGCATCAAATTGTCCGAGGTCCAGTAGCAGCATGTGGTTTTCGGTTCCACCAGAAACTAATCGGAAGCCCTCGTTAACAAGTGCCTCGCCAAAGGCGACCGAGTTCTTGACAATCTGGGCGGTGTAACTCGAGAAGTTATCTTGTGACGCTTCGCGAAAGGCCACGGCCTTGGCGGCGATGGCGTTCTCTAAGGGACCACCTTGTTGTCCCGGAAAGACAGCCGAGTCGATTTTCTTGGCGTGCTCTTCGCGGCACAAGATAGCGCCACCCCGAGGACCGCGCAAGGTCTTGTGTGTAGTGAAGGTCACAACGTCGGCGTAGGGAACTGGCGAAGGATGCGAACCACCCGCGATGAGTCCCGCCACGTGCGCGGAGTCAAACATCAACATTGCTCCCACTTCGTCGGCGATTTCTCGGAAGGGTCGTGGGTCAATCTTGCGCGCGTAAGCGGTGGCGCCACCAATAATGAGTTTGGGACGGTGTTTGAGCGCTTGCGCTCGGACGTCCTCGAAGTCAATCAACTCACCGGGATTTTCGGGGTCATCGTTACGGGGGGTAACGCCATACGAAACAAAATTCCAAAACTGCGAAACCATCGAAGCGGGTGAGCCGTGAGTAAGGTGGCCCCCTTGGTCTAAGCGAAGTGCGAGAACCGTATCGCCAGGATTAAGCAAAGCCTGATAGACGGCCACGTTGGCGTTGGCGCCACTGTGAGGTTGCACGTTGGCGTGGTCCGCGCCAAATAAGGCGGTTAAACGGCGGCGCGCCAAATCTTCAATCTCGTCAACGACTTGGTTTCCGCCGTAGTAGCGGCGCCCGGGATATCCTTCGGAATACTTATTAGTCAAGATTGATCCGGTAGCGGCCATGACCGCCGGTGAAGCAAAGTTCTCGCTCGCAATGAGCTGAATGGTCGTGGTCTGGCGATGCCATTCTTTTTCCAGAAGACCAGTTACTTCGGAGTCGTTGCTAATCCAGTTATCAATTGGTGAGAAACTCACTTACTTTCCTTCGCTCGCTACTGAGTCAAGTGCACTTAATTTATCGATTCGTTGGAGGTGGCGTCCCTCACCAGGTGTGGCGTCCAGCCAAGCTCTCAGGGCCTCTACGGCCACCACCGAGCCAATCAAGCGACTACCAAAGCACAGAACGTTTGCGTGATTGTGTTCACGCGCCAGGTGAGCGCTCGTCACGTCATGAACGAGCGCAGCGCGAACTCCAGGGACTTTATTGGCGGCAATCGATATCCCAATGCCTGAACCGCATACCGCTACGCCCAAATCAACTTGCTTACTCGCAACCGCGCTTCCCACCGCCGCACCGAAGTCAGGGTAATCCACAGAGGTGGTCGCATCTTTAGCCCCAAGGTCTAGGACCTCGTGCCCCCAATCCGTAAGGGCCTCGCCCACCAGAACCTTGAGCTCATATCCGGCGTGATCGGATCCAATCGCAATTTTCATCACACCACCCTACCGCTAGGCATTCCCACTTAATCACTTAGCCCAGTACTCGAGGAGGGGCGCAGGCGCCGATGCATGTCTTTTGGGTAGCAGCCATTGCCCGGACTACCCCATTTAAGAAAAGTAACCGAGGCTCTACTCACCATCAGCGAGTAGAGCCTCGAGCAATTTTCAAGAAGTGGAGCTACGGCTTCGCAATGATTTGAACCTGACGCGAGAATGCTCGACCTGCGGCCGTGGAATTTGATGCGGGCAGAACGGTATTGCCTTTCGAGATGACCGTAAGAGTCACCCGCAGAGTTGGGGCCAATCGTCGAATATCCGCGAGCAAAAGTGCCCTCACGGCCTTAGCGCGACCGAGGCCGAGCACCAAGTTAGCCGCACTTTTTCCATAGATATCCGCAAAGCCAATTACCGAAATCTTCGTTAGGTGGTGCTGAACAATGAGCGCAGCGAAGGCCGCGATGTCTTGAATCATCGTCGGAGTCAAGGTGGCCTTATTCGTAGCGAATGAATAGACAACTGTCGA
Source organism: uncultured Actinomycetes bacterium (assembly GCA_903830655.1). Classification (GTDB taxonomy): domain Bacteria; phylum Actinomycetota; class Acidimicrobiia; order Acidimicrobiales; family RAAP-2; genus RAAP-2. Next base: position 4,834 of record CAIKUQ010000040.1, read on the forward strand.
CAAATCTCGAACGCTAGCGCCCAATGACCAGTGTGCGTAGAGCGTTACCGTTCGGCCCACAACGTAGCTACGGTTTTCGAGGATTCCGCCTGATGCCGCCGAGAACCAGCCCTTGAAGTTGTAGCCAAAGCGAGTTGGTGTCACAAGGACGATCGTGCGCCCAACTGAACCGGTAACTGGGGCCAGCGAGCTGCCACCGGCTGTATTAAACGTAACGGTTGCACCAGAAACGCCGACAGCCCATTGAGCGTAGAGCGTGACATCGGTCGAAACCACAAAAGTTTCACCCGGAGCGTAATTGGTGCCCGAGCCGTTAGCGGCAGTATTCCAACCGGTGAAGACGAGCCCCGCCTTGGCCAGTAATCCCTTGGCGCGAGCAGCGGTGGTCACACCGGGCACATAGAAGGTGGCGTCGATAGGTACGGGGCCACTGCCTCCGTTTGCACTGTACGTAACGTTGTCCGTATCGCCAATTGCAGTCCACACTGCGTACAGCGCGGTGTCGGACAACACGGCGATGATTTCACCAGGTCCATAACTGGTTCCGCCTCCATCAGCCTGAGTGTTCCATCCACCGAAGGTGTAGCCCTCGTTAGTGATGGCTCCTTGGGCGAGTGCAGTAGCGGTGGCGTCAGAAGTGTAATCATGAGGGTCAATTGGGACGCTCCCACTGCCTCCATTGACGAAGTAAGTAACCTTGATAGCCCACTGTGCGAAGAAGGTGCTGTCGTCGCCAAGTCCAAAGCGATACTCTGCGCCATCGGCATAGGCAGTGCCAGATCCGTTGGCGGCGCTATTCCAACCCATGAATGTATGACCGGAATAGCTAAAGGTATTTAAACTCAGCGCGGTGGGAGAATTGGCACTCTGCGGGGTAATAGTTCCATCTCCCCCATTTCCGTCAAAGTTAACCATGACGTTGTCCTGGGTCCAACTAGCGGTCAGTGTCTCGGTTCCCGAGGTGTAGCGAACGGAGGTAACCGGGTTATTTGAGGAGTCGAACCAACCATTAAAGGTGTAACCCGCGGCCACTGGGGTGGACAGGGTTGTGGCCGAATCGAAGTAACCAATGGTGTAGCTGGTCGATCCACTACC
>CAIKUQ010000041.1 GCA_903830655.1 uncultured Actinomycetes bacterium
ACCGCGAGCGGTGCGGTGTGTCCGGCGAAGGACACCAGCAGGGCCAAGGTGAAGGCCACACTGCTCGATGGCGCGACATTTGCGATGGAGAAGGCAACATCGCCCCATAATCCAACTTGATTCTTCTTAAGGCCGGTGGCCTCGGTTGCACTCATTAATTCCCCCTTATGGATGAGTTAGCACCTAGGTAAAACTGCGCTGCTTGGAATATAACAGAGCACTTCGCGGGCGCAGGGTGCATACACTTATTTTTAGTTACGCCTCACCAGCGAGAACGAGATTGATTGGCTCCTTACCGGTGCGTAAGCATTCAATTTGATGGCGAAGTAACTTGCCCATTCGCGGTTGCATCGCGTTGGTGCGACCACCAACGTGCGGGGTGAGAAGAACCCCCGGTAGGCCGTAGAGGGGGTGTCCCGCGGGCAACGGCTCGGGGTCCACAACATCGAGAGCCGCACGGATGCGTCCCGAACTGACGTGGCGCACCAGCGCGGCGGTGTCGACGACCGGCCCGCGAGCCATGTTGACGAGCAATGAACCCTCCCGCATGCGAGATAAGAAATCGTCATCGACCATGCCCCGAGTGGACTCGAGCAGCGGCACCGCCACGATCACCACATCGAACTCCCCCACCAGCTCGGGTAGTTCATTCACCCCGTGAAGAAGACCACGCTCGTCACTTCTCGCGGTACTCGCTACTCGCACCACCTCGACCTCGAAGGGTTCGAGTCGATCACAAATGGCTCGGCCCACGCCACCGTATCCAACGAGGAGCACTCGAGCGTCAGCCAGTCCTGGTCGCCAGTCGGGCTTCCACTCACCCGCCTGCGCGCGTTGCACGAAATCGCCAAGTCCCCGCTGGGAGGCCAGGATTAGCGCGAGGGTCAATTCCGCCGTGGCGGTCTCGTGCACGCTGGCGGCGTTGGCGTAGAGCGAACCCGCAGGAAGAAAGGGCTGGACCCCATCAAAACCAATCATTTGACTTTGAATAAGGCGAATGCGAAGCTCTTTGAGAGCCGCCAACTGTTCGACGGGACGCAGGTAGGGCGGGACGACGATGTCAAAAGAATCTGCAGGTGACGCACCCTCTAAGTCCCAGATGATGACCTCAAGGTCATCGATGTCGTCTACGTACTTCGCCAGGCCGTCACTGGGGAGACTGATTCGTAGGTGAGGGTCGATTGACATCTCCTCATCTTAGAGAGTGGCCTCTGTCGAACCTAGAAGCCGGAGCCTACAGACTCAGTCTTTGAACTTGCGAATCTCTTGTGGCCATCCACAGGCCACAGCGACCTTGGCCCCCCAAGCCTTGGCTTGGCTATCGGTCTCTACTTCAATAATTGTCATTCCACCAATAAATTCCCCATTTGTCGTTATGGGGTCACTCACCGTTCCATTTTCATCACAGCCGAAAGCCAATTCGATGTCTTCAACTAATCCCCCGGCAAAAATAAGGACTCCCTCTTGCTCCATTTCCGCAACGACTTGACGCGCTAACGGGCCGCGAGATTGAAACCACTCTGAGCTGTGATCACCAACCCACTGTTGATTGAAATAAATAATGTATTTAGACACCGACAAATCCTACGAGTTCTCGAAGGGCCAGCAGTGGCCCTATCGGCCAGACCGAAAAATCTTTTCCATGGGGCGTCCATTGGCAAGTTCATCCACCACTTTGTCCAAGTAGCGAATCTTCTTCATAAGAGGATCTTGAATATCTTGAATCGTAACCCCACAAATTTTCCCCGTAATCAACCGAGCACTGGGATTAAGGTTTGCGCCCTTAAAGAAATTCTTCAATGTTGTCTGATCTTTTACGTGCTTCTTCACGGTTTTCGAATCGAATCCCGTGAGCCATCCAATCACCTTCATAAGGTCGGCTTCGCTCCCGCCCTTGCGTTCAACCTTCTTGCAATACGCGCCGTAAAGGTGAGAGACGGACATGTTGAATAACTTTTCCTGGTCCAACGCTAGAGACCCTGTTTTTGACGAAACACATGAACCAGAGCATTCGCATGTCCATGGCCCATTTCAAACTTCTCTTTAAGGTGAGTAACTTGCTCCATATGGGCCGCTTTCGAAACCTTCTTTAGTTCCTTCATCCAAAAGTCAATCGGCTTACCGTATTTCTTCTCAATGGAAGGAAAATAGGATGCCGGACCGGTTACTTTCTTTTCAGCCATGCCTAAATCGTATGTTCATTCCCTCGGACATTCAAGAACGGTCACCCTAGGGCCAACCTCTGAGCGAGTATAAAAAACTCCGTTATAGTCAGTAAATCCAAACTCTCATCTAAGGGGCGCAGTCATGGCACGAGTCGGATTTATTGGTTTAGGCATCATGGGAACACCCATGGCGGCGAATCTTGTCGCTGCGGGACACACCGTGGTGGGCTTTTCGCGGCGCACCGCTTCAATCGAAAAGGCCGCCGAGCGCGGTGTACTGAGTGCCAGCTCCATTAAAGATGTCGTCGAGGAATCTGATTTTGTTATCACGATGCTGCCCGACTCTCCCGATGTCGAGAAGGTTCTCCTGGGCGAGGACGGCGTATTGGCATTCGCCACGAAAGAACAGGTCATTATTGACATGAGCACCATTCGCCCCGATGTCGCGCGCGCCATCGCCCAAAAGGCGAGTGTGCGCGGAGTGGCGGTACTGGACGCTCCCGTAAGTGGTGGAGAGGCGGGCGCCATTGAGGGTGTCCTTTCGATCATGGTCGGTGGTACCGCCGAGGCCTTCAACAAAGCCAGCGAGGTCTTCGCGGCTATGGGTAAGACCATCGTCCACGTGGGACCAGCCGGTTCGGGTCAAACCGTCAAGGCCGCGAACCAATTGATGGTGGCCACCAACTTGCAAGGACTCGCCGAAGCGGTGGTCTTTCTCGAGGCCCACGGCGTGAGCGTTGCACCCGCCCTCGAGGTGCTGGGCGGTGGACTCGCTGGATCCACGGTGCTCGCGCGCAAATCAAAAAACATGATGACTCGTGAATTTACCCCCGGTTTTCGCATGGATCTCTTTCACAAGGACATGGGTATTGTCACCTCCGCGGCTCGCGAGGCGGGAGTGAGTCTCCTCGTGGGATCACTGGTCGCACAGGTCATTGCGGCCGTGGTGGCCCAAGGTGGCGCCACCTTGGATCAGTCCTCGATGATTACGATCGTCGACAAGCTCTCTCGGCCACAGGATTAATCGTGACCACCTCACCTGATCGCCTCGTCGCCAACTGTTCCATCCTCTTTACCGAGCTCCCCTGGACAGAGCGTCCCGCGGCGGCGGCGCGAAATGGCTTTAGCGCTATTGAATTCTGGTGGCCCTTTGCGGCTGCGGTTCCCTCTTCCAGCGAGATTACCCAGTTCACTGATTCCATAAGTAACGCCGGGGTTCGTCTGGCGGGACTTAATTTCTTCGCCGGGGACATGCCCGCCGGGGAGCGTGGGGTCCTCTCGCACCCCGCTCGCGTGACGGAGTTCACCGAGCACGTCGGCGTGGTCGAACAGATTGCGCGCGCCACCGGTTGTCGATTCTTCAACGCCCTCTACGGGAACCGTCTCGACGGTGATACTCCCGAGCGCCAGGATGAGACCGCCTTAGAGAACCTCGCGAACCTCGCGACCTTTACTAACGCCCTCGACGCCACCGTGATGCTCGAGCCGGTCAGCGGTGTTGAGGCCTACCCCCTCAAAGTCGCCGATGACGTTATTGCCGTGCTAGATTGCGCTAGCAAAAGTGGTAGTACCACCCGCCTGGGTTTCTTGGCCGATTTCTACCACCTCGACACCAATGGCGATGATGTTCCTTCGGTTATCGAACGCTACGCCGACCGCGTGGTGCACGTGCAGGTCGCTGACTCGCCTGGTCGAGGTGAACCTGGTTCGGGCACCCTCCCGCTCGCCAGTTGGATTGCGGCGCTCGACGCTACGGGATACGACGGGATGGTCGCGCTCGAGTACAAACCCACTACAACAACTGAAGAAAGCTTCAGTTGGCGAGGCACCATCTAGCCCAGAATGGCACGAGTAGGTGTAGATTGAAACACACCTACTAGTTGAGGATTCGACATGTCCGTTGACCGAACCAAGATGAGTAACTTCGACCGCGAAAGGGCCTCGGTTTTCCACTCCTGGTCCGCCCAGAACACCATCAAACCACTTATGGTCAAGAGTGCCAAAGGTCTCTACGTTACCGACGAAGATGGCAACACCTACCTCGACTTCTCCTCGCAGTTGGTCAACGTCAACATTGGTCACCAACAGCCCGACGTAGTTGAAGCGATTCGCGCCCAGGCCGCTGAGCTGTGCACCATCGCCCCCCAGCACGGCAACCCGGCTCGTTTCCGCGCCGCCGAACTTATTCTCGACCACTCCTTCGAAGGAGCCGCCAAGGTGTTCTTCACCAACGGTGGCACCGAGGCCAACGAGCACGCCGTGCGCATGGCCCGCCTCCACACCGGTCGCCCTAAGATCCTCGCGCGCTACCGCAGTTACCACGGCGCCACGGCTACCTCAATCAACCTCACCGGTGACCCTCGACGCTGGTCTGTCGACACCGCGAATGCCGGCGTTGTCCACTTCTTTGGCCCCTTCCTCTACCGTTCACAATTTCACTCAGAAAATGAGGAGCAAGAGTGCCAGCGCGCTCTCGAGCACCTACGCTCAACAATCGAGTTCGAAGGTCCTTCAACCATTGCCGCCATCATTCTCGAGTCGGTCCCCGGTACGGCGGGCATCATGGTGCCACCGAAGGGTTACCTCAAGGGTGTTCGTGCGCTCTGTGACGAGTTCGGCATTGTGTACATCGCCGACGAAGTTATGTGTGGTTTCGGTCGTACCGGTGCGTGGTTCGGGTACGAGCACGGCGGCATTGCTCCAGACCTCGTGACCTTCGCCAAGGGCGTTAACTCGGGCTACATCCCCCTGGGTGGCGTCGTTATCAACCAAGCCATCTGTGACACCTTCGCCGACCGGGTCTACCCCGGTGGCTTGACCTACTCGGGTCACCCACTGGCCTGCGCCTCGGCGGTGGCGGCCATCGAAATGATGGAGCGTGATGGTGTTATCGAAAACGCGAAGTCTCTGGGAGATGACGTACTGCGTCCCGCCCTGTTGGAAATGGCCAAGCGCCACCCGATTATCGGAGATATCCGAGGGCTCGGCGTGTTCTTCGCCGTGGAGCTCGTTATTAATCGAGAGACGAAAGAACCCCTCGCCCCATACGGCGGATCTTCTCCGGCGATGAACGAACTCGTGGCGGCCTGTCGTGCTGAAGGCCTACTCGTCTTTAACAACTTCAACCGCATTCACGTCGTGCCACCCTGTGTCACCACCAAGGCCGAGGCGGTCGAAGGTCTAGAGCGTTTCGAACGAGCGCTCACGACAATCGACCATTACGCCAAAGCCTGAGTGACTCGAGGGAGTGGTGCGTGGCGCGAACAACGCCAGTGACATTCATCTGAACTCGCCACGGAGTGACCAGCGAGTGCTCGTGGCGATGGACAAATTCCGCGGGACGGCGCGGGCTCGAGAACTATGCGAGGCCATTGCCTCGGTGCTCACGGAGCACGCACTCGTGGCCGATCTCCAACCAATGTCCGATGGTGGTGAGGGCTTCACCGATGTCTTCAGTGGCGAGATTCTTACCATCAACGCCCAAAATCCCTGGGGTCGCGAGGTAGAGGTCCCAGTGGTGCGTGCTCAACTCGCGGGAGTTGATACGGCAATCTTTGAACTGGCTGAAGTCGTCGGCCGACACCACGTGAGCAGCCCCACCCACGAACAAGCCTGGTCGGCGAGCAGCGCCGGAGTGGGCGAGATCATTCTGGCGCTCGGCGCACTGGGGGTCCAAGAGATTCTTCTGGGATGTGGCGGAACGGCCACCTCGGACGCTGGACTGGGTTGCTACGACATCCTTACCTCCGCGGGTGGTTTGCCCTGCCCGGTGCGAGCGGCCACTGACGTGACCACCACCTTTCTCTGGGCCCGTCGATTCGCTACCCAAAAAGGTATTGATCCTCAACGACTGGGCGAGATCGACACTCGACTAACTGACGCGCAAGCACGGTATCTTCACGAACGCGGAGTCGATGTTGCCCTCCACGAACGTACGGGGGCCGCGGGTGGTATTCCCGGAGCTCTCTTCGCGCTGGGGGCCGAACTCGTTGATGGGTTCAGTATGGTCTCGACCCTCACCGCACTCGACGAACGAGTTCGAGCTAGTTCGTTAGTTATCACCGGTGAGGGACGGCTCGACTCCACCAGCCTCGAAGGAAAGGTCACCGCCGCGATCGCGGCACTCGCCAAATCAGTACCCACACTGGTCATCTGTGGCTCAACCGAACCAGCGGCGGCCGCCGCCTTCGCCGAACGCTACCCGCACGCAAAAATCATTAGTCTCGAACAACGCTTCGGCATTCACCGCGCTCGCCGAGAGGTGTTGGCGTGCGTGAGCGAAGTGGTCGCGGAATTCGTAGCCTAAGTTTCTCTACTGACGTGAGAGTGAAACAAATAAGTCCGTGAGGAGTAGTCCCTCTTCCATGTTGGTGCCGTAGAGTCGCTCACCCGTTCGAGTCAAAAGGTCAAGGGCCGACATCGCCGAGCGCAGTCGCGCATCGCTCTCGTTACTACGTGGCACCTCAACCAACGCAGCCATGCGGCTGCGGTACACCTCGGCGAGAACTCGCAATAAGAAACCAATCTCTTCGACTCGAAAGAGCCGAAGTTCTCGGCGTTGACGGGTGTCAATTTGATCCTTCGATTCGGTGCGAATTTTGAGTTCATCTCGGTGGCGCTTCCAGATCGCCAACTCTTCGGCGTGCTTTTCCTTTAACGTCGTGATGGCGCTGTCCACCTCGGCGCGAACTTCTGCCACGAGGTCAATGGCGGTCGAGACCTCTCCATTGATTCGTTCTGGTATGGACTGCCACAGAGCGAGTCGGGCCACCACGCCCTGGTCGCGCAGCAAGATTCGCGCACGACGCAAGGACCCCGACGAGGAGGTCGCCGCCGCTCGAGCGGACGTCGGTTCGGCCCCCTCTTGTATCAACAGCAACTCGATTTCATCAACACTCAAAGCGCGCAGGCGAATCAAGACGCAGCGTGACTCGACGGTCACCAACTCGTCGGGTAGCGAGTCGGCGGTCAGGATGAAGATCGTCTTCTCCGCGGGTTCTTCCAAAACTTTTAAGAGCGCCGCGTACGAGGCCGCCCCGTCAACGGTTCGCTCAATGTGATCGACAATCTCTATGTGCCATGAATCCTGGCGGGGACGCAGCATTGACTCGGTGCCAATGGCGCGGATTTCATCAATCTGCCAACTACCCCCGTCGGAGCGGTGCAGGTCAACATCGGGGTGTTTTTCCTCGAGGACGAGCCGGCAGACCTCACACTGTCCGCAACCGTTCTTGGCGCACTGCAGGGCCGCGGCGAAGTGCAGGGCGGCCATTTCCGTTACCGCACTATCACTTCCCACCAGGAGGTACGCGTGAACGGGACGTTCGGTGTAGGCCCGCAGCGCGAGGGAGGGCTCGGCTTGACCAACGAGTCGGTCGAAGAGGTCAGTCACGGTTCCAGGGCAAGAGCGTTAGTTCTTGCTCCACTCTCGCCACTACCTCATCAACAGTGCCGGCCCCATCAATAACTACCCATTTTTCACTAGCGGTGGTGGCCATCTCCAGATACCCCTGACGCACTCGTTCATGAAAGTTCTCGTCGGCCGATTCAAAACGATCCTTGGTATCGCGTTCGCGTCGTTCATTGGCAGCTTCCACCGAGAGGTCAATAAGAATCGTCAAGTCCGGCAAGGTGGAACCGATCGCGAGGTCGGTGGCGGCCTGCAGTTCGGCCAAATTAAGTCCGCGTCCATATCCCTGGTAGGCCAGGGTCGAGGCGTAGTACCGATCGGCGACGATGTGCTGGCCCGAGGCCAAGGTTGGTTCGATTAATTCAAAGACGTGATGCGAGCGGTCAGCGAGCATCAACAGGGCTTCGCTCTCGGGCTTCATGGGGGTACCGGCATCCAACAACCACTTGCGTAGCTCAACACCGAGCGGGGTGCCTCCTGGTTCAATGGTGAAGGTCGCGCCGTAACGCTCAGCGATAATTTTGGCGACGGTGCTCTTGCCACTCGCATCGATGCCCTCAAAGGCTACGAACACCCCGCGGCTCACAATGCGTCCTTAGTGGCGAGAGCGGTAATGGCAGCGTTCACTTTGGCCCCCTCGGCAACCGCGGCTCGCTTTTCGGCGCCGGTGGCTTTCTTGGTTGCCTTCTTCGTTGTTTTCTTAGCGGTCTTCTTCGCGGGCTTTTTAGTGGCCTTCTTCGTTGTCTTCTTGGCGGCGGCCTTGCGGGGACGGTAAGTCGAAGGGTCCATATTGCGACGCTCGGCTAAGAGTTCGCAGGCTCGTTCCAAGCTGATGAGCTCTACGGTGTCACCAATGCGCATCGTGGCGTTGACCTCGCCATCGGTCACGTACATGCCGAACTTGCCGTTTCTGACAACCACGTTGCGTTTGGTGACGGGGTCCTCGCCCAGCTCCTTCAGCGGTCCCGCGGCCGCTCGACGACCCTTCGGCCGAGGTTGCGCCAGTAGGGCCAGCGCCCCATCGAGGTCTACCGCGAAGATTTGCTCTTCGCTGTCGAGAGTTCGCGCCTCCTTGGCCCATGTGATGTAGGGGCCGTAGCGTCCATTTTGGGCGGTGATGGGCACCTGATCTTCGGGGTGCAGTCCAATAGTGCGAGGGAGGGACAACACGCTCTGGGCCTCTTCGAAGGTAATGGCCTCTGGGGTCATCGTTGAAAAGAGAGACGCGGTGCGTGGCTTATTCTTCGGGTCGGTCATCTCACCCAATTGAATGTAGGGGCCGAATCGTCCCGCCTTAATGAAGACCGGGAGATTCGTCTCGGGGTCAATGCCGAGTTCACGGTCGTTGCTGGGTGCGGCCAGAATTTCGAGTGCGCGCTCGACCGTTAATGAGTCGGGCTCGGTGGCTTCGGGAATTGAGGCGCGATCGTCGCCGTGCACGAGATAGGGGCCGTACCTTCCAGAGCGAACCGAAACGGGTAGCCCATCTTGCGCGGTGCCGATGATCACTGAGTTGATGGCCGCGTAATCAAACTCATGCTTCTCTTGGGTCATGAATTGCAGACCGAGCTTGGAGAGCCGAGTTTCGGCGTCGGGGTTACCAAAGTAGAAACGACTGAGCCACGGCACTAAGTCCATCTCACCCGAGGCAATCTCGTCGAGTTGTTCTTCCAT
>CAIKUQ010000042.1 GCA_903830655.1 uncultured Actinomycetes bacterium
CTGGTCTTTTCGAAAGCCGGAATCAGCGAGGCGATATTGCAAAGCGCCACTATTGATCACTCAGAAGCGAGCAGCCTATTCTGGTTCAACATCGTACTGGCGACCGCCATGGCAGGTGTATGTGCGGTGATCTCCCCTTTCGCAGCTTGGTTCTTTCACGTCCCTCATCTGCAAATCGCGCTGTGCGTGATCGGTCTCACGTTCCCGATCTCTGCTCTGGGAGCCCAACATAGGGCACTTCTCCAGCGAGCCCAGCGATTCGGAGCCACCGCATTTAGCGACATTACGCAATACACTTGTGGACTCATCGTTGCAATTGTTTTTGCAGCTAACGGGGGCGGCTATTGGTCTCTTATCGCCCAAGGGATTTTCGGCGCGAGCGTCGGTGTTATGGTCCTATGGCTCGCTGCCCGCTGGGTTCCCGGTCGACCAAATATGACGTCAAAAATTAAGGAGCTTATTCAGATCGGTTTCAACGTTACAGGTTTTCAGTCCATGAATTTCTTAGGTACAAACGTCGATAATATTTTGATTGGTCGAGTCCTAGGGGTATTCCAACTCGGACTTTATACGCGGGCTTATACGCTTCTTGTGACACCTATCACTGAAGTTCTTACGCCCCTTTCGAGCGTATTCATCGTAGCGCTGAGCCGAATTCGCTCGGCTGAGCCGCAGTCATTCCGCCTTGCCTTTGTGTCTCTGGGGACAAAAATTAATCTTCTGATGATCCCTGTGATGGCCTTCTTAATTGTCAATGCACACGACGTTGTCCGTCTTGCGCTTGGACAACACTGGGACGAAACAGCAACGATATTCTCCGTCCTGGGTTTCGGGGGCATCGTCGAGCCAACGATTGCCCTTATTGGCTGGGCGCTCGTCGCCCAGGTTCGGAGTCGCGACTATCTCATGATTGGGATCGCTCGAACGTCCGTCATGGTGTGCGGCTTCTTTCTCGGAGTTGAATTCGGTGTTGTCGGTGTCGCAGCGGCCTATGCCGTCGTTACCTGCGCGTCAATCGTTCCGATTTCTGCATTCTTCGGACGAACCGGATCCGTCGGTATCAGGGAGGTTGGCACGTCGCTGTTGCCTGGGGGCCTCCTTGCCGTATCCGTAGGCGTTGTGTCTCTTGTCGTTCAACTCGGGTTGAGCCAGAGCGATGCGATTTTACGCCTCCTCGGCACTCTCTCCGCATCAGGCCTTGTCGCAATCCTGCTGGTTCTTCTCGTCCCCTTGCTCCGCTCCGAAGCGCGTGGTGTTCGCGCGCTTCTAGGTGGAGCGCTCCTCAAATAAAGCCCCGCAAGTCTTCGATCGCTTAATTTGGATCAGGGCGAGCATATGTCGCCTCGAGGTACTGAGATTCTTCTCCACCCGTGATGCTCCGTGAATTTCTGAGCGGCATTCGTACCGAAGCAATTTGCAACGGCGGAATGCCATTTGCTCATCTCTTCCGGCGAAATCGCCTCGGTTCCTAAGGGTGCGAGCGTTATCCTGCGAGCCGGCAATTTTGTCCTCCAACTCTAACGAAAGCAGTTGGCGGAGATAACAGCCGGCACGCCCCTGACGCTGATTAACAAAAGAGCGTCGGGGGCGTGACTCGGCAGGAAACGTCCTACAAACCGAGTTCCTTGCTGATGATCATCTGCTGGATCTCGCTCGTACCTTCGGTAATCGATGCGAGCTTCGCATCACGGTAGTACCGCTCAACCGGGTACTCGATGACGTAGCCGTAGCCGCCGTGAATTTGGACTGCTTCACGAGTGACGTAATCGGCGACCTCAGCGGAGAAGTACTTCGCCATTGAGGCTTCCTTGACGCATGGCTTGCCATTGGCGTACAGCCAGGCTGCCTTGTAGGCCAATGCCTTTGCTGCCTC
>CAIKUQ010000043.1 GCA_903830655.1 uncultured Actinomycetes bacterium
GCCATCGTTAGATTGAGTGCCGTCTGCCCACCAAGTGTTGGCAGTACCGCATCGGGACGCTCTTTTTCGAGGATTTGAACGAGCACCTCTACATCAAGTGGTTCGATGTAGGTGACATCGGCGGTGCCGGGGTCGGTCATGATCGTCGCGGGGTTCGAATTTACGAGGATGACCTTGTAACCCTCAGCCCGCAGCACCTGACAGGCCTGGGTTCCCGAGTAGTCGAATTCGCAGGCTTGGCCAATGACGATTGGGCCAGAACCAATCACCAGAATTGAATCAATATCATTACGGCGCGGCATTACAAAGCCTCCAACGAGCCGGTTTCGAGCAGGCGATCAAAACGGTCGAAGAGGTATCGAGCGTCGTGCGGCCCGGGGCCTGCTTCTGGGTGGTACTGCACAGAAAAGGCGCGCAAGGAGGGAGCGGCAATCCCCTCCACCACCCCATCGTTCAAATTCACGTGACTGACGTGGGCCGCCTTCAAACCGTCGGCCGTCACTGCGTAGTTATGATTCTGTGCGGTAATTTCGATGCGCCCAGTCTCGAGATCTTTAACCGGGTGGTTACTGCCGTGATGGCCAAAGGGAAGTTTGTATGTCGAAGCTCCCAGTGCGGTGGCGAGCAGTTGATGACCTAGACAAATTCCGAATATTGGCAGCCGCTCCACGAGTGCGGCAATTGTGGCTACTTGCGGAGTGAGTGCGGCGGGGTCTCCCGGTCCATTCGATAAGAACAGTCCATCGGGGCGGTGCGAAAGAATTTCATCGGCCGAAGCGTCGGCCGGCATCACTATCACGCGAAAACGATCGGCCAGCTGGCGCACCATTGTAGATTTGATGCCGTAATCCAGGGCAACGATTCTCGGACCGTCACCTCCTCTTTCGTAGGGCTCATGGGTAGTGACCAAACTGACGTAATCCATTTGGTCGGTTCCCTTAGCTACCTTTGATGCAGCCAGAAGGACTTCCCTAGGTGCGTTCCCAAACGCCCCCGGAAGTGCACCCGATGATCGCAAGTGCTTGGTTAATCGACGGGTGTCAATTCCCGCAATGGCGGGAATTCGGTGCTGAATCAAAAAGCCCTCTAAGGGCCCCGCCGAGCGCCAGTTAGATGGCAAATCAGAAATCTCTCGAACCACTATTCCCTTCGCCCACGGGTGAATCGATTCGTCATCGAGCGGTGTAATGCCGTAGTTGCCAATGTGCGGATAGGTGAAGGCAATAATCTGCCCCGCGTAACTGGGGTCAGTCAATACTTCTTGATACCCACTGAGGGCCGTATTGAAGACAAACTCACCGGTCGTCACGCCCTCTTCGGGCACGAACCCTACGGCGTAACCCTCAAATACCGTTCCATCATTCAAAACGAGTGCCGCGTCTGGACGACTCATTGCAACTTCCCTTCGTGCAAGACCAAAGTGCCTTTGGCGATGACCGCGCTCACGCGGCCGGTCATTACTCGTCCATCGAAAGGCGTATTCGAGGCTCGACTTTGCAGTGCCCTGGCATCTACTGTCCAAGTAGCCATCGGGTTGAATACCGTGAGATTTGCTTCCTCTCCCACTAGCAATTCACCTCCCTGAGCGCTCAGACCATGAAGCTCGTTGTTTTTTTGTAACTTGGCAATTCGAGCAGGGCCGCGGCTGAGGACAGAAAAGAACAACTCTGGATCGCACTTCTCCTGCCCGAGCGCCTCAAAGGTGAGCGACGCAGCTGTTTCTAGACCAAGCATGCCAGCGGGCGCCTCGTCAAACGCACGGTCTTTCGATTCGGGGGCGTGCGGCGCGTGATCGGTGGCTACCGCATCAATGAGCCCCCTTCGTAAGGCCTCGCGCAGGGCCAACACATCGTGCGAGCTGCGCAGAGGTGGGTGAACCTTAAAGATTGGGTCGTAGGTGGCGCACGTTGATTCATCCAGCGTCAGGTGGTGTGGCGTTACCTCACAAGTTATGTCCAAGCCCTCAACTTTCGCCGCAACCACCAGATCGATCGAGCGTGCTGTGGAAAGGTGCAAGAAGTGCATGCGCGACCCGGTGGAGCGAACGAGATCGATGTCGCGTTGGACCATTATCTCTTCCGATATCCCCGACCGTCCCTGGAGTCCCAGGCTCTCCGCTAAGGCTCCCTCGTTCATCACCCCTGCGCCGGCCAACGTTGCATCTTCACAATGTTGCGCAAGTCTGACACCGAGAGGCTTAGCGTAGGACAGGGCGCGACGCATTACCCCCGCACTCTGGACCCCGCTGCCATCATCGGTAAAAATCTGAACTCCAAGTCCAGCCATTTCGGCCATGGGGGCCAACTGCTCCCCCTGACGCCCTTGCGTAATCGCCCCCGCCACCGCAATGGTGATTGGCGTGCGCTTACCTTCCGCCAACACAAACGAAACGAGGGCCACATTGTCGAGGGCGGGCTGAGTATTTGGCATCCCCAACAAGGCGGTGAAACCTCCGACAATTCCGGCCCGAGCACCCGAACTAATCGTTTCAGCGGCCTCGTCGCCTGGTTCACGAAGGTGCGTATGGAGGTCAACAAATCCCGGACCCACCCACTGGCCGCTGACATCAATAACCAGTTCACCGGTCGCAGGCGCTAGAGATTTCCCAATCTCTGCAATGATTCCATTACTGACTCGAAGGTCAGCCTCGATAACACCTGCTGCGGTAATTAACCTGCCGCCCTGTAGCAGAACTGTTTTCATTTCGACCCTCCCAGACCAGCCATAGATAGATAGAGCACCGCCATGCGAACGGGCACCCCGTTGGAGACCTGTCGCTCGATGATTGCTTGCGGCCCATCGGCAACTTTCGAATCGATCTCGATTCCACGATTCATTGGCCCCGGGTGCATAACCAGGGCCTCGGGCTTGAGCAACGCTGCTCGTTCTTCGGTGAGACCATAGGTCGCGGTATATTCGTTCAACGTAGGAACGAATGAGCCGGTACCTCGCTCGCGCTGCAACCGCAGCAGTCCAACTACATCGGCCCAGCGCAGGGCCTCTTCAAAATTCTCGGCGTGAGTAACGCCCCATTGGGCGACGCTCTGAGGCAGCAGTGTTGGAGGGCCCGCCACCATCACCTCGGCACCCAGTGAGCGGTACGCGGCGATGTCACTTCTCGCCACTCGCGAGTGCCTGATGTCGCCCACGATCAGAATCTTCAACCCCACAAACAGCTCAGCTCCGGTCTCGCTCGAGTTCAGCCCTCGACGCGCGGCCAAGGTTTGACGGATAGTGAAAGCATCGAGAAGGCCTTGCGTGGGGTGTTGGTGCTGTCCATCTCCAGCGTTGATAACCCGAACGTGCGGCACATAGCGGCTCACCTGTTCAGCCGCGCCACTTGAAGCATGTCGGAGAATGACTGCGTCAATTCCCAGTGCATCAACGGTGGCGATGGTGTCGCGCAGGCTTTCGCCTTTTTTAACGCTCGACGAAGCAATCGCCAGTGAGAGAACATCGGCGCTCAACCTTTTCGCGGCAGTTTCGAATGAAAGTCGTGTCCGAGTCGATTCCTCGAAGAACAGCGAGGCCACAACCTTGCCCTTCAACGCGGGAACTTTCTTGATGGTGCGCTGGTTTACCTCTACGAAGGATTCAGCGATGTCCAGTACTTCGACAATGGCTTCTTTGGAGAGCTCGCTTAACGAGAGAAGATTCTGGCCGCGTATGGACTGCATCACTGAGCCACCATCGATCCAATCCATACCCCTTCGACGGTTGCGACGATCGCTTCATCCATTGAGGTCGGGAGATTCTTACCAATAAAATCAGGTCGAATCGGCAATTCGCGGTGACCGCGGTCAACCATGACCGCAAGCTGCACCACATGGGGGCGACCCCAATCGGACAGCGCATTCAACGCCGCACGTACTGTTCGCCCAGTAAACAACACATCGTCAACCAGGATTACAGTTTTGTCTTCCAGAGAGGTGGGAATTGTGGTTTCGGCGGAGTTGGGAACGGGTCGCTGCTCCAAATCATCTCGGTAAAAGGAGACATCCAACAAGCCCAGCGGAACACCTAGGCCGGCAATTTCGCTTAGGAGCTCTTGAAGGCGTTCACCAAACTTTGCTCCCCCGCGCTGCAGGGCGACTAGCACGAGGTCTTCGAGGGTTCCGTTTTTCTCGATGATCTCATGCGCCATACGTTTCAACGCACGTTCAACATCTTGGCCACTCAAGAGTTCGCTCTTAGCAAAAAACGCCAGGCCACTTGCGTGGTCCTGGCGTAGCTGATTCTGATTCATTAGTCTCCTGTCGTATAGGCCTCACGGGACCTACTTCACGACAATTCCTTGCGGGTGTCTGTCGACACCCGCAAGGAGCTGTTGTTAGAACCTTAGTGGACGTTTACCGTAGTGGTAATTGCGCTCGCAATAACTGACGAAACAGCAACCCAGACCCAGAACAGGCGAACCAGGCCGGCGTGGTGCCACTTCTCACCCGTCAAGACACCTCGGGCGGAGCGAATCACCATCGCGAGGCCCAAGTAGGCCAAGAGGATGAAGTGAACCAACGCCGAGCCGATAATTACCATCATGGATGATGAGTAAGCGGTGTAGGACAAAGTGTGCGAGTCATTCTTTGCCACGAAAATCTGAGGCAAGTGACGAAGTTGAACAATCGACAATACCGCTGCAACAACAATAATCAGGGTTGCCAATACGGCACTCCAGGTAAATGCTGCACGATTCTTAGTCTTGCGCAGATTACGCTCAGCGGCCCAGAAGATCAGAGCCGATACCACCGCGACGCCAGTCACGAGCCAGTTAAAGCTCGGCGACATTGGCGCAACGTGAATCAGGTGCTGAGTCGGAATGTCCGACAGGTTTTCGTAGTAGCTATAGGTGTGAACCTTGTCTACGGGTAGTCCCACCATCGACATCCAGTGGTTCTGGGTGTTGACTCCACGCAGGTAGAGGTAGGTGAAGAGCATGGCGCTCATCGTGATGATGTCACCACCAATGAACAGCCACAAGGCCATCTTCTGGCGGCCGTACACCTTGGCCGGTGGCTCATGGTGTCCGCCGTCGTGGTGCTCTTCGTGCTGGGCAGTCAAAGTGTTGGTTGCCATTAGCGCTTACCTCCAAAGTTGTAAGGGTCTTCCTTGATTGTGGGCAGTACATCGAAGTTCTCGAGTGGTGGCGGTGTTGGCACCAGCCATTCGAGGGAGTTGGCCTGCCAGGGGTTCGGGCCCGAAGGCTCTCCCTTGCGCCACGAGCTGATTACCGCACCGAGCAAGACGAGCATTCCCGCCATAATCATGTAAGCGCCCATCGTGGTCACAAAGTTGGTGTGTTCGAAAATAATTGAGTAGCTCGAGTAACGACGCGGCATTCCACGAAGACCTGAGGTAAACATCGCGAGGAAGGTCACTTGGACACCAATGAAGACAAGCCAGAAGGAAATCTTTCCTTGAGTCTCGTCCAGGTAACGACCCGAAACCTTCGGGAACCAGAAGGCCAGAGCTGCAATAGCGCCGAACAAGACCGATCCAACAAAGACGTAGTGGAAGTGAGCCGTTACGAACATCGTGCCGTGCAACTGGTTGTCAATTGGAATATCCGAGAGGTAGATACCAGTAATACCGGCAATGATGAAGTTAAAAACGAATCCGAAGAGCCACAAAGTTGGCAGCTTCATCCAAATGTTGCCTCGCCACAGAGTTCCAAGCAATACAAGGAAGAACAACCCGGTCGGGATCGAAATCAACTCAGTGGTCAACATAAACGGACCACCCAAGGTTGGAGCCCAACCAGTGGTGAACATGTGGTGAGCCCAAACCAAGATCGACAAGCCTGCAAGACCGACCATACCAGCAATCGCGGTGCGATAGCTAAAGACTGGCTTACGTGACATGACTGCTGCGATTTCAAAGAGCGCAGCAACGGCGGGGATCAAGATTACGTATACCTCTGGGTGACCCATGAGCCAGAACAAGTTGGCCTGAAGCCAGCCCGTTCCACCACCGGTCCCTACGAAGAAACTCGTAGAGACGGTACGGTCGAGGATTTGAATCGCCTCGACAGTCAAGAAGTAAGGGAAGGCATACAGACCGAGTGCAGCGGCAATGATTGAGCCCCAAACGAAGATTGGCAAACGACTCAGCGTCATGCCCTTCGTACGCAAGGTCATAACAGTGGCGATGGTGTTAATACCAGCCACCGTGGTCGAGACGGTAAAGACAATGATCGCCATAGCGAAGAAGTCCATTCCGACACCGGCCTGGTTGGATATTGGAGCCAACACAACCCAGCCCACTGGCAAGGAGCCAACTGCCAAAGTGGTCAACAGCAATCCAGCGGCCGCAGCCAAAGTCCAGAAACTCAATGCATTGAGGCGTGGGAAGGCCATGTCGCGAGCACCAATCATGATTGGCACCACGAAGTTGGCCCATGGACCCGCCACGGCGACGATGAGCGCGAGGATCATCAACATTCCGTGGACCGCAATGAAACCGTTGTAAACCTGCTGGTCGACAAAGTGGTTTCCGGGAGTGAGCAATTGGGTTCGAATTCCCATGGCCAAGATTCCACCGGCACCCAAGAGCACCATGGTCATGATGATGTACTGAACACCCACAACCTTGTGGTCGGTGCAGTACTTCCAGTAACGAGCACGCCCCTGGTTCTCACCGGCGTAGTACAAGTCGTCAGCGCGAGTGTGGTCACGGCCAGTTAGCCAACGACCGGGACCGTTTAGCGCACCAATTCCGAACCAAAAACCAACCGTCCAACCGCAAGC
>CAIKUQ010000044.1 GCA_903830655.1 uncultured Actinomycetes bacterium
GCCGGGGATAACAGGCTCATCTTCCCCAAGAGTCCATATCGACGGGAAGGTTAGGCACCTCGATGTCGGCTCGTCGCATCCTGGGGCTGAAGCCGGTCCCAAGGGTTGGGCTGTTCGCCCATTAAAGCGGTACGCGAGCTGGGTTCAGAACGTCGTGAGACAGTTCGGTCTCTATCCGATGCAGCCGCAAGAAATTTGAGAAAGGTTGTCCCTAGTACGAGAGGACCGGGACGAACGCAGCTCTCGTGTGACAGTTGTCCTGCCAAGGGCATGGCTGTTTAGCGACCTGCGGGTGGGATAAGCGCTGAAAGCATCTAAGTGCGAAGCCCGTTTCAAGATAAGTTCACTCACTGGATAACCAGGTAAGGCCCGTGGCCAGATCACCACGTTGATAGGCCGGAAGTGTAAGTGTGGTAACACATTCAGCTGACCGGTACTAATCGGCCGAGGGCTTGGAGTTTGATGTTCGTGCTCGTTCTAAGACGCTCAAGGAGCCGGTAACGCCGGCCCTGAGTCCCCAAAGGGGCTCACAGCGCACAATTTCCGGTGGTTATGGCGGTGGAGATATACCTGTTCCCATTCCGAACACAGCAGTCAAGCCCACCAGCGCCGATGGTACTTGGGGGTCCCCCTCTGGGAGAGTAGGTCGCCGCCGGATTTCTTGAAAAACCCCGCCGAAAGGCGGGGTTTTTCGCATTCACGACCTGAATCAGAATTTGGGATGTAGGGTATCAATGGGCGTGACAGGGGAGCAATTCTGCTGTGCACTGCAAACGACCCGAATCTCGGGCAGAAAAGAGAAGACTATGAAAAAGGCACTTATGTTGCGCAGCTTCCTAGCCGCATCAACCCTGTCCCTGGGCTCGGTCGCTTTGGCGGGATCCGCTGGAGCAACTAACTTTACGCTCAGCATGTACGTCGGTACCAAAACTGACGCTGTCACCAATACGACAATTAGTACTTGGTTGTCGGATGCTCACAGCGCACCGACCTGGCAGGCCCTCACCGACGCGACGAATCCCACTTCCGGTGCACTCTACGCGGCGTATCTCGACTGCCACGCAGCCTCGAACACCGACTGCACCTTGCGTGAAACGGTTGCCACGTCGCTAGTGTCACAAACCTGGTTCTTTCAGTCGGTCGCTAAGGCCGCCATTGCGGGTGACCTTGCGGAGACCTACGGTTGCCTAATGGGTAATACGACCGACTACACCTGCGCACTTGATGGCTATACCGTCGATTCGATGAGCGCTGCGGACGCACAATACGCGACGTACGATCTCACTAACCCGAATTCCGAGGTCGTTGCTGACCTCACCGCTGGTCCATCAGTGTGGGGTGCTTACTCTCGAGTTGTAATTAACTTCACTCAGCTGAAGGCTACCTACACCATTAGCCAAAGTTCCGGCGGCGCTATCAACACTGATTTGGACACCAACTTGAACATTGTTGGACGTGGCACTGGGAATACGGTTATTACTGGTGATGGCAACACCAACGCCTTTGTGCAGGACTACGGAACCGGCAATCCAAATTCGCTGTACCTGCAAGACATGACCTTTAAGGACTTCACGTACGCAGGGATCGGTAGCGTTATCGAGGCATCCGGAAATGCAACTACGACCTTGGTCAATGTGAGTTTCAAGGACAACGAGACCACCAATGGTTCGAATGGAACTGTCTTCTCAGGAGGAACCCTAAATGTAACGGGTGGATCGTTCATCAATAACATTACCGGTAATGGCGGTGCGATTTACATGTACAATGGAGATGCACTTAACATCACCGGGGTTGAATTTAGCGGAAACTCTGCCGATAACGGTCCCGGCGGAGCTATGTACGTGAACAATACGCCCTTTGCTATCGCTAACTCATCATTCGACCATAACTTCGCGAATGCCAATGACGATGGCGCGGCTTTCGCTCTCGGGGGCTCGACAGGCACGATCTATAACACGACCGTATTTCAAAACTCAGCAACTGCCTATGCAGCTATTTCGATCTGGGGTTCCACGGTCACGCTTCTAAACGACACAATTGTGGGTAACCAGGCGATTCACGGTGCTGCTGGACTTCAGCTAAACAGTAGTGACACCATCACGATGGGCTCTACTTTGTTGCTTGACAACATGACAGCTGGCGCCCAGGCGAACTGTTCGACATTTGCCAGCCCACTGGTCTTCACCTCTCTTGGGGGCAATATAGTCTCTAAGGGTATGGCCGGCGGATGCCGTTTCGGTTCACACGACAAGTTCGTTACTAGCTACAAGTTAGGTAAGTACGGCTTCCACGGTGGAATGGCTCCAACAATCCCGCTGGTGGCTAAGAGCGTTGGAACGGCTTTTGCACCTCGTGCAACCTGCCAGACCAAGGATGCTCGAGGCGTTTCACGCGGTACTACTGGTACGTGTGACGCTGGTGCTTACCAGGTGACTAAGAAGTAGTTTCGCGCAGTTTCGTAGTACCCAGGGCCCGACGAAAGTCGGGCCCTGGTTCATTTTCTAGCCACGTTGCAACCGGGTGGCTTCGTGCGTGAACTCGGACAATGCTGGACGAGTCAAGTCCGTTAGACTGTATCCCCATGTCCCCGACCAACTCTTCGCCGCGATCTTCTGGTCGTAATGGACGCCCAGCGCGCGCAAGCTCTGGTCGCCCGGGTCAGGGAGGGCGACCCTCCACTTTAGGTCGCAGCTCGAGCGCCCGTTCGGGTGGTCGCTCATCGTCAAGCCGTGAAGGATACGCCGCGCGATCTCCAGAGGACCGCCCTCGTCGGAATGCCGATGACTGGTCACGGGACTCGAGAGGTTCTTCGGGGCGGCCGTCTAGTGGTGGCCGCAAGCCAAGCGGAAAAGGCACTCGCGGCGCGGCGCGTTTTGAGCGAACTCTCTCTCCAGAGGAACAGAAACGCGCGAGCCGATCAGAGTCCGCTAAGTCGAAGGGGTGGGGGTCGGTTGCTCGAAAGGGCGCTATTCATATTGATGCCTCTGGCGGTGAGATGGCTCACTCGCAAAATCCCGACCTAACTCCAGATCCATTATCCAAGTGGATTGAGAACACCAAGCCCACCGGCACGCGAGCAGACGGTGAACAAGACAAGAAGCCTGCGTTTGTTCTCCCCGCTGACATCGCTGCCGATATCCGCAAAGCGTTTGTTGGTACGGTCTACATGCGCGAGAAAATGGTCACGTCGCTCACCCGCGCGACAGAAGCGTACGGCCGCCATCGCTACGAAGAGGCGTTGCGCCTAGCGCGCAGAGTAACTGAAGCTGTCCCGGGCGTTGGTGCTGCACGGGAGCTCGCTGGCTTATCGGCCTATCGCTCGGAGCAATGGAACTTGGCCAAGGCGAATTTGATGGCCCACTTTGCTATCACGCAAGACCCGCAATATTTGCCCCTAGTAATGGATTGTGATCGAGCGCACCGTCGGTATCGTGGAGTCGTAAAGACCTTTGGGCTGCTGGAAGGCGCTGACCCTTCGGCAGAAGTAGTCGCCGAGGCTCGCATTGTGATGGCTGGCACCCTCGCGGATCAACGCAAATATGAAGAGGCCATTGAGCTCTTGACGCGTGCAGGGGCCGCCAAAGTGCTTAAAAATCCCTCCTTCCGTCACATTCGGCTTTGGTACGCATTGGCCGATATCTACGATCAGGCGGGGGACCACTCCAGCGCTCGCGAACTCTTCGCGCGTGTCGTAAAGGCCGAACCCACGGCCTATGACGCAAAGTACCGTTTGCAAGAGTTGGGTACCGGCGCCGCACAAAAGAACAGGAAACGGCGCACGATTCCCGTTTCCAAGAAAAAGGTTGACTAGAGCCCCATTGGCTGCCTTGTAGCATTGTTGCATGGATATTGCCGCACTTCTCGGAACGGAAGCGAGTTCGCTTCTTGATCACAAGGCCACCGCATTCCCCAAGGAGATGCTCACCCTGCCTAGTCCTTCCTACGTGGGGGACACCTTTGCGATGACGGACCGTTCTCCTTCGGTGTTGCGCAATATGGGCTATTTGTTTAATCACGGTCGCCTTGGTGGCACCGGCTATCTTTCGATCCTTCCGGTCGATCAAGGAATTGAACATTCGGCGGCGGCGTCGTTCGCACCTAACCCAGAATATTTTGACCCGGCCCGACTGTGCGACTTAGCCATCGAAGCAGACTGCTCGGCGATTGCTTCCACCTATGGGACTCTCGCTAGCGTGTCGCGCAAGTATGTGCACCGCATCCCGTTCATCGTGAAAATCAACCACAACGATCTCTTTCGCTATCCCAACACCTACGACCAACGCATGTTCGTCACCGCGAAGCAAGCGGCCGACTTGGGCGCGACGGGAATCGGAGCGACTATTTACTTCGGGTCTGAGAACTCAGCCCGACAGATTGAAGAGGTGAGCGCCGCCTTCGCGCAAGCTCATGAATTGGGAATGGTGACCATTCTGTGGTGCTACACCCGCAATGACGCCTTTAAGACAGCCGAGAAGGACTACCACGTTGCCGCCGACCTTACGGGCCAGGCCAACCACTTGGGCGTCACCATTGGTGCGGACATCATTAAGCAAAAGCAGCCCGAAAACAACGGCGGCTACAACGCGGTCAAGTTTGGCAAAACCAACCCGAAGGTCTACAGCGAACTGACAACCGACAATCCGATTGATCTCACCCGCTGGCAGGTAGTGAATTGCTACTCAGGCCGTATTGGCCTGATCAACTCTGGTGGCGAGGCCAAGGGTTCAGACGACCTCGCATCGGCCGTTCGCACGGCGGTCATCAACAAGCGAGCGGGCGGCATGGGACTTATTCTGGGCCGTAAGGCCTTCCAGCGTCCTATGAACGAAGGTGCGGCACTCGTGAACGCCGTCCAGGATGTCTTCCTCGATTCCAGTATCACCATTGCCTAACTCGGCTGTTCCGGACGCTGGATGGCGTACGTGGGCGAATGCGATCACTATGGTTCGCTTGGCGTTTATCCCAGTCTTTTGGTGGTTATTGTTCGCAACGGGGCACCGAGCGGTAGCCGCGTGGTTGCTTGGAGTGCTGGGTGCCACCGATTGGATTGACGGATACGTCGCCAGGCGCCTAAACCAAGTGTCCACTATCGGAAAAGTCCTTGACCCGTCAGCGGACCGGCTGCTCACCGTTTCTGGCTTGGTGGGCGTGGCTGTCGCGGGGGGCGTGCCGTGGTGGTTTGCGGGGATCTGTCTCGTTCGAGAGATTCTCGTGATTTCGCTCACTTTGGCGCTGGCCTCGCTCGGGGCCGCACGAATTGACGTTCTGTGGTGGGGAAAGGTGTCCACTTTCGCACTACTCGCTACCTTCCCTCTCTTTTTACTCTCCTCTCAAGCCCACCACCTCCCGCTCCAGGGTTGGCAAACAGCATTACGAGCCATCACCTGGGTCGTGGGCCTAGCTGGTTTAGGGCTTTCTTGGGGCGTATTTTTCGGATACATTCGCCCGGCCCGCGAAGCGCTCTCCGCTGGGCGCCGGGGTCGCCAGGTTTAGTAAATTGGTACCTATGCAAATTCCCGCCGAACTTCACTATTCTTCCGACCACGAGTGGGCGAGGGCCGTTGATCTAGTTATCCGAATTGGCATCACCGACTACGCACAAGACGCACTCGGAGATGTTGTGTTCGTGGACCTACCCAAGATCGGATCGTCGGTGGTTGCGGGAGGACAGGTCGGTGAAGTGGAATCCACTAAGTCGGTGTCTGAGATTTACGCGCCAGTGTCGGGTACGGTCACCGCTATTAACGAAGCCCTCAACGCCGCGCCCGAACTGCTCAACACTGCTCCGTACGAGGATGGCTGGATTTGTGAACTGACGGTCTCGTCACTCGATGACTTCAACGCCCTACTTTCCGCGGACGCGTACGCTCAATTGACGAACAATTAGTCAATGATGAATTGTCGACGCTGCGGGGAAATACTAAACGCCAACGCAAATTTTTGTTGGAGCTGTGGAGCTAACCAGTCTGAATCGAGCGCGCCCGACACCCAAGCCGTTCCGGTCGTGAGCTTCCCCGAGGGATCGGCGCGTGGTGTTAATACCGGACCCAAGGGAAGTCACGGGGACGAGTTGGTGCTGGTGACTGGCCTCGAAGCGGGCACACGTTTTGAGCTCGCCGCGAGCATTTCGAGTGCGGGTCGGGACGAAAAGTGTGAAATTCTGCTCGACGACATCTCGGTGTCCCGTATTCATGCGGAATTTGCACGGACGGCGAATGGACGTATTGCGCTGCGTGACCTAAATTCTCTGAACGGTACTTACGTCAATGGATCGCGGGTGGAGTCAGCCACTCTTGGTTCGGGTGACGAGGTCCAAATCGGGAAATACAAATTGGTCTTTTGGGAGGCGTCGAAATGAGCCAAGCGAATCTACTTCGCATTGGAGAGGTGCATGCGGCGCTGCGTGCGGAGTTCCCCGAGATCGAGTTATCCAAGATCCGGTACTACGAAGAACAAGGCCTCGTAGAGCCCCAGCGATCACGCAAGGGTTATCGCCTCTATTCCGATCGCAATGTTGATTGTCTGCGCGAGGCCTTTCGCCTCACGACCAAGGAAAATGTTTCACTGCGCAATGCGCGACTGCGCTTGATTGACTTGGGTCTGCTGGACCAGACCACAGTTCCGGTGGCGGCTCGGCGCGCTGCTCGAGAGGCGGTCTCGGCCTCGGTTAGTGCCGCGGTGCCTGAAACTACTGGGGAGAGCAAGCCCAGGATCTCACCACAATCCCTCGAAGGAGTGGCGACTCCGCCCGCCGATCTCTTCTCAATCGTTCCCGAAAATGCAACATCTTTTACCCACGAGCAAATCCGTTCCATGACCGGGTTGCTAGACGAAGAATTGGCTGAATTGGTCCTGAGCGGTGTTCTCCAGCCAAAAACCTCTCTAGGTGTTCCCTCCTATTCGGCCTCAGATTTGACGATGGCGGCGCTGTCTCGCAAGCTGTTGGCCCGAGGTGTGGATGTTCGACTTCTGAGTTCGGTCCGGCGCAGCGCTGAACGTGAAGTGGGCGTGATTGAGGATATGACCTTGGCGATCCGCGAAAACGCCGGCCTGCAGTCGGTTGATACGGTTCGAGCCCAGGTTTCCGAAGTTGCCTCGGACGTGGCTCAGCTACGAACCGCATTATTTGGCCGAGCCCTTTCTCAGTATCTAGGGAAGTAGTTCTGGTCCGAATTGACCTCCACGGGTCTAGGCTTTAAGCATGGTCCAGGTTTTAGTTAGAGCATTGCGGGTCGGGGGAGCCTCCACCGCGGCCATCGTGCTCCAAGAAGCCGGTGGCTCTCGAATCCTCCAGATTCACATTGGAGCGCCAGAAGCGGCTCTGATTGGTTACGCCATCCAAGAACTGAAGACCCCTCGACCGATGACCCATGATGTGATGATTTCGCTCGCGGAGTTGCAGGGCGGCGAAATTGTAGAGGTTGAAATTACGGGCTTGGTCGGAAATACCTTTATGGCCGAACTCCGACTCAAACTCAATGACAAGGTTGAAGTACTTTCAATCCGCCCCAGCGACGCAATTGCGGTGGCCATTCGCGCCCAGGTCCCTCTCGGGGTGAGCGCTGATCTGCTCGATTTCGCCGGAACTGACCTCGAAGACGAGTTCGATGAAACCGAGGCCCAGACCCAGCTCCAAGTCGAAGATATTGATGAAGGGGCACTCATCTCCGAACTTCGGGATTTTCTTGAAAGCGTCAACCCAGAAGATTTCAAACCGTGAGTCGTGGCCTAAAGTCGTTGGCGATATTTTTCGCGGTTGTGGTGATTTTTAGCCTTAGCCATCACACTCTGGGCCCAATTGGCACGACGACCACCACAAGTCTGCCCGAGACAACGACTACGACCTATACGTCAACCTGTGTACCGGGTGACCTCACGGCGGTCGATATGGGCGGGCAGGGAGCTGCGGGGACGGTTTACGGGCAGATTGGGATTACCAAAAATTCTGGGGCGAGTTGCGTACTGTACGGATACGCCCTTGTCACCTACCAAGATGGATACGGCACGGTACTGCCGATTCACATTAGCCATTCGCCAGTTGATCACTTAGCCTTTTTCGCCGATCCTTCCGCGAATAAGTTGCCCACTATGGTGCGCATGTCGATTGGCTCAGTGGCAAAAATTGATTATTCGTACAGCGATGTCTCGACCTCCAGTAGCGGATGCGTTACGGTGACCCAGGTGTCACTGCAATTGCGCATGGGCGCTACAACGATTCCAGTGAAGCTGCGGACCACAGGCACTTTTGCGCCCTGCGGGGGAAAAACTTTAATCAGCCCCTATTTCTAGGCTTAATCGACACTTTACCCTTGGGTAGATAAAACCTATTTTCAGCGTGTTTGGCACTAGGTTTTTGTTGGTTCTTTGATCAGTCTCCAAGGTGGAGCCGTGATGCACTGGACTATCTCGTTTTGAGAGGAGAAACATGAGTAACGGAAACGTGGAGAACGTTCGCCTGCACCGTGGCGTCTTGGGCTTGCTGGATATTGCAGCAGCCACGATGGCCAATATCGGTCCGGCTATGAGCTTCTATTTCGGCTTTGCGTTCATCGCAGAGACCGCTGGCGTCGCCTCACCTTTGGTGATTCTGATGGCCGGTATTGCAATTGCCTTGCTGGGAAATACCCTTTCGGAGTTCACCAAAGTACTCCCTTCGACCGGTGGATTCATCACCTTCGTCGGAAAGACTTTCGGTGGCCGCATTGGTGTTACGACTGCACTGTTGACCGGTGCCGGGTACATCACCGCTATGGCTTCGGTTACGGCCATTGTTGGTGGCTTCTTCCAGTTCTTCCTCCAGTACTACAACTGGCCCCTTAAGAACACCCCTTGGATTATTTGGACGCTGCTCTTTCTGGCGATTGCCATTGTCTTGATGGTTCGTGGAGTTCACATATCCACGAAGGTTGCGGGTTTCTTCTTCGCAATCGAAATGGTAATTATGTTCATCGTTGCCACGGCAGCCATGATCAAGTACTCGGGAAATATCAACTTTGCTCCCTTGAACCCAGGCAATCTTTCGCTGAGCACTCTGGCCCCTGGTTTCCCCTTGGCTATTTACTTGTTCATCGGATGGGAAAACTCGGCAGCGCTAGCTGAAGAAACTGAAAATCCACGTCGTAATGTGCCTCGTGCCGTGTACACCTCGGTGCTGATCATGACCGTGGCCTACCTGTACTTTGCGTACGCCACTGTTATTGGTTTCGGCGGAGACATCACCAAGCTCGGTGCAGCCGCTGCGTCCATCGGCTCACCATTCTTGGGTGTTGCCTTTGGCATTTCGACCGTGCTCCTGGCGTTCGCGTTCATCGCCGGATTTACTTCGACCATGGGTGCGCTAATTGCCGGTACGAACTCGCAGGCTCGCTTGCTGTTTAACGCTGGTCGTGAAGGTCTGTTGCCCGCGTGGGTTGGACGGGTTGACAGCAAGCGTCGTACGCCGATCAATGCTTTGCTGATGTTCTTGGCAGTGGGCATGGTAGTCATTGGTGGTTGGGGCTTGCTCCACATTCTCGGTGGCTCTAACTCGGGTTCGATGAGCGCTTTTGCCTTCTTCGGTTATTCCAGCACCTTCGGAACGATCTTGGTGCTTGTCGTGTACGCACTGGCGAACATCGCATTGCCCTTCTACATGAAGAGGCACCACGCGAACAAGTTCAATGGTTTCCGACACGCTGCACTCCCAATTGTTGGTGTGGCTGTAATTGCACTCCCGCTGTACTACTTGGCCAAGCCAGGTCAGCCGCAGCCGTTTAACTGGTATCCGTACGCGGCGCTCGTTGCCATCGTGGTTTCCTTCATCTACGCGTCAGTTCTTGTCGCGAAGGATAAGACTGTTGGAGACCGTGTAGGTTCCCTGGTCGCTGACGAGGACCTCGTTAAATAGTTCACGTAACTGCTGAGATGCCGGGTGCGAAAGCACCCGGCATCTTGCATTTACAGAGTGATCAAAGTTCAAAGTATGCACAGCGCGCCCGAAACTCGAATTGCTTCATCTACGATTGACCTATGACATATATAAAGCTCAATGGTCACAAAACGTGGGTGCATCTGCCAAAGGGTAAGCGGGAGATCATCCTCTTGCTTCACGGTGGCCTGAGCTCTTCTAAGTCCATGTTGGAAAATGTGGCCCCCTCATTTGGCAAGCATTTCGCGGTGGCGGCTTTCGATCGACGTGGCCACGGTCGCACCGCAGACACTCACGTACGTTTCTCGATCACCGACATGGCTGAGGAGACCGCGGCGTTTATAGAGCACCTTGGTGAGCCGGTGCACCTCTTGGGCTTCAGTGACGGCGGAAATACCGCACTCGGACTCGCCATGACGAGGCCGGATTTGGTCAAGCGAATAATTGTCGTCGGAGCCAACTGGCATCGCGATGGACTTGTTCCGCTCACACAATTCACACCCACTTCGGTTGGGTTTGCCGATTGGGCGGCCCACTTTGGGTCGATGTCGCCAGATGGAATTGCGCACGCGAAAATAGCCGTTGCTAAAGCTGAAGAGCTTTTTGCGACCGAGCCAACCTGGTCAGTTGAGGATTTACAGAAGATCTCGACCCCTACTTTGGTTGTTTCCGGTGACGATGATGTTGTCCGGCTTGAACACACGGTGAGACTGTACGAGGCACTGCCACAGGGGCAACTGTGCGTCGTACCTGCGGCAACTCATTCGGTTATGAAGGAACATCCGAAGCTGACTGCGCGAATATTTAATGACTTTCTTCGAATGAAACTTCCGCCCACAACGCTGTACCCTCAGAGGCGAAAGAGCTAAGTGCGGTTTGCTTTCATGCCGAGGGTCAGAGGAACTGGTCTCGCCACGCAACAGTGGTGGCGTCGACAGGGTGAGTGGGGGAGCGACTCTTTGCTCTACGGGGCTTCAGCAATTGTGGCCCTGGGTATTTGGCTAGGGGCCAAGGAACACGCCCAGGTACTCTGGGGAGAGTTGAGCGCGGGTCCCTATCTGCTGGGTGCCCTCATTGCACTGACGTTGGCTCGAGGAAATAGTGTCCCGAAGAGCCTGTGGCGAGGAGCTCTCGCGATTCTGGTGGGCATCGGTTCCGTTCTGGCGCCCTTGCTAATAGAAACTTCACTTCGTGCTCAGCACGGGTCCTCGCAATACGTACAACCGGAAGTACAGGTAATTGAACGCAGTGGGGCGATTCTTTTGGGTCTCCATGATCCGTACAGGTCGTTTGTGCAAAATGGGCAGATTGTAAATGAAGTTTCTGGCGTCCCGGCCTTCGAGTCCTTTTTTCCATATCTTCCATTGATGGGGGCCTTTGGTATACCGAGCGCCTTTGTGCATCACCGTGGAGGGTTTCTTGATGCGCGATGGATAATGACATTATTTTCACTACTGGTGCTACTGATTGCCTTGTGGTTGATGAAGGCGACAAATGGTCAGCGTCTGCGTATCGCTCAGGTTCTTTTGATTCTCCCGACAGGGGCCCTGTTCGCCGTTTCTGGAGGGGATGATCTTCCGGTGCTGGCCGGGTTGTTGCTCGGAGCAGTGTTACTTAAGAGACGAAATAATGAGTTTGCGGGATTTGTCTTGGGATTAGTGGTCGCTATGAAGTTAACCGCCTGGCCCTTGGCCCTCGGTGCGCCATTGGTTGGCCGCAAGAGTGATGGTCGTAGCGCCCGGCTCATCCTGGGAACGTGGATTACCGCAACTCTCACCGTAATTGTCACGCCCTTTCTTTTGCGAGCGCCCCATACTTTTCTGGTGAATGTGCTCGAGTTCCCGCTTGGTTTGGCGGGGGTTACCTCACCCGCTGCGAGCGCCCTGCCGGGCCATATCCTTACGACAATCTATCGACCACTCGGCCACGTGCTGGGCCCTTTGACCTTTGTGGTGGGTGGGTACTTCGCGGTCCGTTGGGGCCACCGACGCCACCCCCTGCGTCTCGAGCAGTTGTTGCGGTTATTTGCAGTGTCTATAACCGTCATGATGCTGGCCTCTTCAGCCACGCGAATTGGTTACTTGATCTACCCAATCAACCTGTGGCTCTGGGCGAGCGTGTTACGAGCCTAGATTTGTCCGGAGTTTTGATACACCCGCAAAGTCCAGGTGCAGCTCCCAGAGTCGAACGTATTGATTGTGATTCCCAAAATCCAGTAAAAGCCGTCAGAGCCAGCTCTTTGAAAGAGTGATTGGGGATTGCCGTTACTTGCTCCTTGTGAGAAGAGATTCCAGCCCAATGGCTTCAAATTGTTTTTGAAGAAAGCGAGCAGGGCACTCGCTCCGTGAGTTGAGGAAAATTTGAGTGAGCAATCAAAATCGCCGGCTCCTTGATTAGCAAACCTTGGCCCGGCCACTAGTCGCGTATCTAGGGGCAACATGAGTGCAGAGGCAATATTTGCTGGAGGGTTCTGTTCGCGAACGCACCGAGACCCCTGAATATTCGCCACATCACGATTAAGGCCCCCCACAACAAGGATGGTCGTGGTCGTGACATTCTTTCCAACTCCTTGATTCCCGATGAGGTTAATGAGGGTGAAGCTAGCGAGCATCACAATGCCAGTGATCAGCACAATGGCAGCGGGCCACAGGCTGGTCGTGGTCGAGAGTGGCGGGCGAGGTGTACTCATCGATTCCATCCCAGTATGTCGAGAGGCCCGCGTCCGTGACCCAGGGTCCAGTCAGCTCCGGACTCCATCGCCGTTGCCACGAGTGTCTTAGCCGTTTCAATAGCTTGTTCGAGAGTTTCGCCTAACGCGATACCGGCAGCAATCGCGGAGGCAAGGGAACACCCGGTACCGTGATCATTGTTTGATTTAATCCTCGGGCCGTCAAAGACTCGAGTGGTGGTTTTCGTTAGCAAGACATCTGGGGATCGCTCGGGCATACTCTCGTGGGTATGGCCACCTTTAACTAACACTGCTTGAGGCCCGTACGCCAGAAGAGCCTGCCCGATCTCGATCAAGTCTTCGACAGTTTCGATGGGCAGATTCTCGCCCAACAGGGCCTGGGCCTCTTGGACGTTGGGGGTGATCAGAGTGCAGTGGGGAAGGAGCACGTCGCGAATGATGCCCGCTCCATTTGAGTCCATCAGGGAGAACCCCGTGGTGGTAACGAGTACGGGGTCCATGACTAGATAGGGAAAGGCCCCAGTGGCGGCGTAGTTGGCGACCAGGCGCACAGTAGAGGCTTGTCCGAGCATGCCAGTCTTGACGACTCGGGGCGCGAAGTCTGAGAGCACCGCGTCAATTTGAGCGGCCACGATATGGTCGGGCATTAGCTCTATGGCGGAAACGAAGGTGGTGTTTTGCGCTGTGACTGCTGTGATAGCGGTTGCGGCAAAGACGTGACGTGCGTTCAGAGCGCGGATATCGGCCTGTATTCCAGCGCCTCCACCCGAGTCTGAGCCGGCAATGCTTAAGACAACGGGGGGCTGCATGTCCACAACTTTACCGGTCAATGGCGGCTCTGGCTACGCTGGTGGAATGGAATTACTGAAGGTTGGGACCTTTGAGAGCCCCTCGAGGCTGGTGGTGGGCACCGGCGGCTTTCGCACGATGCAGGTCCTTGAGCAGTCGCTCGAAGCGAGTGGTTCGACCCTCGCGACGGTGGCGTTGCGTCGAGTCGAACCAGGATTGCAAGGCTCGATCTACGATCTCTTAGACAAATTGAACTTTACGCTGCTGCCTAATACCGCTGGTTGCTTCACTGCGTCGGAGGCGGTAAAAACCGCTGAACTCGCTCGAGAGGCGTTCGAGACCAATCTTGTCAAACTTGAGGTGATCGGTGACGATGTCACGCTACTTCCCGATACGAGTGAAACACTTATTGCGGCGCACCAGCTGGTAGCTAAGGGCTTTGAGGTGTGGGCGTATACCAGCGACGACCTGATCAGTGCGTTGAGGCTTGAACAGGCTGGATGCGTAGCGGTGATGCCGTTGGGGTCACCAATTGGTTCAGGTCTGGGAATTCGTAATCCGCACGCGATAGCTTCGATTGCTGAGCGCCTCGAAGTGCCGGTACTGCTCGATGCGGGAATTGGAACGGCGTCTGATGCGGCCTTGGCGATGGAGCTGGGATGCTCGGGGGTACTGGCGGCATCCGCTATCAACCGCGCGCTAGACCCGGTACTAATGGCTGGGGCCCTTCGCGACGGTGTCAGGGCCGGACACGCGGCCCGCAGGGCCGGACGTATCCCGCCACGGCTGCAAGCTGAAGCCAGCTCAACGAATCTCGGTCGTCCAGATTTATTTGCTAATTAAAAGAGGTGGAAACTACACTGGTGTAGTCCGTACCACTAGTCTTGAAATACCTCATGTCGGGAGGGTTTACTTATGACTGCACTCACCACTGGATACAGCGGCCCTCAGGTCTGCCGGCTCACCGGCGTCACCTACCGTCAGCTCGATTATTGGGATCGCACCGGACTCGTCCATCCCTCGCTCGTGGCAGCCACGGGCAGCGGCTCGAAGAGGATGTACGCCTATAAGGACATCCTCGAAGTCAAAGTAATTAAATCTCTCTTAAATTCGGGTCTTCATCTAATTCGCGCCCGCCAAGCGGTCGAATGCCTTCGCGAAAACCTGGACGCTGAGCTGGGTAGCGCATCTCTCGTACTAGGCGAAAATGGGTCAGTGCTGGCCTCGAGCGACGGGGAGCTTGTCGACCTCTTGCGTGGCGGTCAGGGTGTTTTCAATATTGTTTCGCTGTCATCGGTGGTCGCCGAACTTACGACCTCCATTGCCAAAGAACCAGCTAAGTCGGAGAAGGCTTCTCGGACAGCGTGACCCTCTTGGAAGTGCGAGGGTCTGTTAATCAGCCTCACCCCAGTTCCTTACCTCGTCATCGCGTCGACTTCGCTCACGAAAGCGAGGGTCTCCTAGCCTCACTC
This sequence comes from uncultured Actinomycetes bacterium, assembly GCA_903830655.1. Classification (GTDB taxonomy): domain Bacteria; phylum Actinomycetota; class Acidimicrobiia; order Acidimicrobiales; family RAAP-2; genus RAAP-2. The sequence goes on from CAIKUQ010000044.1 coordinate 14,858, forward strand.
TTTACTCTCTATGGCGTGGAATGGCTGTACGAGCCCCACGAGTTTGTCCTGCGCAGAAATGGGTCGGGAGCGGTTGTCAGTGCATTCCGGCCTGATTTTTACCTTCCAGCCCTTAGTCTCTATGTTGAACTTACGGTTATGCGACAGTCCCTGGTGACTTCAAAAAATCGCAAGGTCCGTTTGTTCCGAGAACTGTACCCAGAGGTTGAACTGCGCATGATCTACAAACAAGATTTCGTCGAACTCATGCACAGACATGGACTGAGCGCGACCGAGGCTGCCAGTGTCTGACCGTCGGCCCTTTTTGTATGAGCAACACCTTGCGTTAGGCGCAAAGATGGTCCCATTCGGTGGATGGGAGATGCCGCTCTCGTATGGAGGCGGAACCCTCACCGAGCACATGGCCTGTCGCCAAGGTGCGGTTTTCTTTGACGTCTCTCACTTAGGAACGGTGCGGTGTGACGGGCCAGAGATATTTGATGAAATTCAATACGCTTTGACTAATGACCTTCGAAAGATTGCGCCTGGTAGAGCTCAGTACACGCATTTGCTAAATTCTGACGGCTTCGTTGTTGATGACATCATTGTGTGGTGGGTGAGCGACAATGAGTTTGACGTTATGCCCAACGCCTCAAACACCTCGGGAGTAACGGCAGCTTTGCCCGGCCGGGACGTCACCTCGGAGCGATGCGTGTTGGCCGTTCAAGGACCAGCCGCCTTGGCGAAGGTTGCGGCGTTCAATGACGAATTCGCGAACGTGGGGCGCTTTAGGGTGCAGCGCTTCGACTTCGAGGGCGTTGAGGTTCGAGTCGCGGGTACGGGCTACACGGGCGAGCGTGGTATTGAAATTTCGGTCCCCAATGAAGCTGCGGAGAAGGTTTTAGATGGACTCGTTGCGGCTGGTATTTACCCAGCCGGTTTAGGCGCACGAGACACCCTGCGCCTCGAAGCCGCATTGCCTCTGTATGGTCACGAACTGTCGCTTAGTTCAACGTCGCTGGAAGCCGGCTTGGGCTGGGTGCTCGGTATGGAAAAGGAAGACTTCGTCGGCAAGGCCGCGGTTATAAACGAACTGGCGCGCGGCGTGAGCCGCACTCTGACCGGGATCGTCACCGAAGGACGCCAGCCTTTGCGTGAAGGAGCGCAAGTATTGGTGAATGGCCAGGAGGTCGGAACTCTTACCTCGGGCAATTTCTCACCGATTCGTGGCCATGGAATTGGGCTTGGATTACTCAACGAAATGCTCACTCCAGGCACCCTAGTTTCAGTAGCGTTGCGTGGTAGAGAAATCGAGGGAATGGTTAGTACCATCCCATTCGTACAGAAGGCAAAGTAATGGCAGATTACATACCGCACACCACAGCTGAGGTTGCGGACATGCTTGAGTTCCTGGGAATGAACTCGCTCGATGACCTCTTCGCTCATATACCTGATGCCTTGAAGTTAAGTCGCGGAATAGACATTCCAGCTGGGGTTTCCGAGCCAGATGCCGCAGTGCTCTTCAATGAATTTGCGGCTCGCAACGATGCCGCGAAGCTCCTCTGTTTTGCGGGAGCGGGTGCCTACGACCACGAAGTTCCCCCAGTCGTTAAAGCTCTGGGGTCGCGATCTGAATTTGTCACGGCCTACACGCCATACCAGCCTGAGGTTGCCCAGGGCGTTCTCCAGGCCGTCTTCGAGTTTCAGACCCTGGTCTCACGCATCAGTGGCTTGCCGATTCCGAATGCCTCACTGTACGACGCGGCGACGGGGTTGGTGGAGGCTCTTAATATGGCCTCGGGTGTCAAGGGTCGCAGCAAGATGATCATCTCCGCGGGAGTACATCCGCACTGGCGTCAAACCGCGCATACATTTGCCCGTGGCACGGGGCACGAAATTGTCGAAGTACCGCTTGTGAATGGCCTAACGGATTGGAGTGCGGTTGATTGCACGAATGCCGCCGCCATTGTGGTGGGTTATCCGAACTTTCTGGGGCTACTGGAAGACGTCTCAGTTGCTCGTTCGTTGGCGGACGCCAACGACGCCCTTCTGATTGTGGGAGCCGATCCAATCGCGGCGGGGTTGTTAAAGACAGCCGGACAGTGGGGCGCTGACATTTTCATCGGGGAAGGACAACCTTTCGGGACAGCACTTTCCTATGGTGGTCCGTACTTGGGGCTGTTTGCCTGCGCCGAAGAATTAATTAGAAAACTACCTGGCCGTATTGTCGGTGAGACCGTTGACACTGAAGGGCGACGGGCGTACGTGACGACCCTTCGTGCTCGCGAGCAAGATATTCGACGCGAAAAAGCCACTTCGAACATTTGTTCCAATCAAACCCTGATGGCGGTCACCGCTGCGATTCAGTTGGGTTGGCTGGGAACGGCCGGACTGAGAGAGGTCGCGCTTTCGTGTGCACGAGGCGCCCACTATCTGTTTGAAGAGCTGAAATCAATCGAGGGCGTGGTTCGTCTATCTGATGAGGCTTTCTTCCGGGAGTTTTGTGTCGAACTACCGATAGCGGCTGAAGTCGCAATAGTCGAGATGGCTAAACGTGGATTTTTGGCGGGTGTGAGTCTCGCGCAACTCTGTGGCGACAGCGACTTGTCGACTCCCGGCGATCTATCTCGCAAGATGCTGATCGCCGTTACCGAGAAGCGTACCAAATCTGAGATTGATGCGTATGTCAGCGCTCTACGAGAGGTGGTGGCGTCGTGATTGACTTTGCCGCCCCTGGTGGCCGCGCTTCGTCTTTGCCCCTGCTCGGACGCGATGTCGAGCCGACCCTCTTTGAAATGTCGGTAGCTGGTCGACGCTGCTTCCAATTGCGGACAACGGGCCTTCCCCAGATTGCCATAGAAGAGCTCATTCCCTCCGCGCACTTGAACCCATCTACCGTTGAGATTGCCGAAGTGTCCGAGCGTGATCTCGTGGCTCACTTCACACGTCTTTCTCACCGTCAGTTCTCTGTGGATTTAGGTATGTACCCGCTTGGATCATGCACCATGAAGTACAACCCGAAATTTTGTGATGCCGTAGCCGCTCTGACCGGACTGAATGGAGTCCACCCCGCCGCGCCCGCATCATTGACCCAGGGATGGATTGAACTTCTCTGGATCCTCGAGCAGCGACTGGTAGCAATTACGGGCATGGCCGGAGCTACCCTGCAGCCGGCAGCCGGTGCGGCCGGTGAGTTAACCGGACTTCTACTTATTCGCGCCTATCACGAAGCTCGCGGTGAAATTCGCACTCGTATCCTGATTCCCGACTCGGCGCACGGAACCAATCCCGCCTCGGTGACTCTAGGCGGGTACGAAGTGACGACCATCCCCTCAAATGAACGCGGGTTAGTGGATCTGGAAGTTCTCAAGAGATCTTTAGGGCCAGACGTTGCCGGAATTATGTTGACTAATCCGAACACGGTTGGTTTGTTTGAAGAGGAGATTCAAGAAATTGCCAAGGCGGTTCACGATTCGGGCGGACTGCTGTACTACGACGGGGCCAATCTCAATGCCATCGTCGGCGTGTTGCGCCCCGGCGATATGGGCTTCGATGTAGTTCACATGAATTTGCACAAGACCTTTGCCACCCCTCATGGAGGCGGAGGGCCTGGAGCAGGCCCCGTAGCGGTCTCTGAACGCCTCGTTCCCTACCTTCCGGGGCCACGTCCCGCGAAAGCGGATGACGGCTCTTTTGAGTGGAAGACGACTACTACGAGCATCGGCCGTGTTCACGGCTGGCACGGTAATGCTCTCGTCCTTGCTAGAGCGCTGGCGTACATTACCGTTCACGGCGATGATGGGCTGCGACGGGTTGCGCAACACGCCGTGCTTAATGCGAATTGGCTGCGCGTGAGATTAAGTGAGTTCTTACCGGCTGCGTATGACCGAGTGTGCATGCACGAGACCACCCTCAGCGCCGCTGCACTTAAAGCAAAGTACGGAGTTCGAGGACTGGACATTGCCAAGGGCTTGCTAGAGGAGGGATTTCATTCTCCGACGGTCTATTTCCCCTTGATTGTCGACGAGGCGTTGATGTTCGAACCAACTGAAACTGAAAGTGTCCAGACTCTCGAAGCACTCGCACTCGCTCTTGAGCGAATAGTCGGTCGGGCTGAAACTGATCCGGAATCGCTGCACGCCGCACCTCGCACAACACCAGTATCACGTGTCGATGAAGCACGAGCGGCTCGAATGTTGAAGGCTACGGCTGACGCTACTTAAAGTGTTTCTTCGTGCATATGCGCATTGACTTTACGCAATAGCCGCGCGAGTTCTCTTTGCTCAGCAGTTGTTAGACCAGCCATAACTGCATGCTCTTCTTGGTTAAAGAGCGGGAAAATCTTTGCGATGAGCTTCTCTCCGGTACTCGAGAGGCGTATATCAACTCTGCGTCGGTCACCTTTTTGGTTAGTGCGGATCAAGAGCTTGCGCCCTTGGAGGGTCCGCACAACGCCGGTCAGTGTACCTTTGGTGACGCCCGCTTCACTAGCGACATTGCCAGTTTCTTGCTCACCCCAGATCCATAAAACCCACAGAACGGTGAAGGCAATCCAAGATAGCTCGTTGTCCGCTAATACTGTGCGTTCCATGTGATTTCGCACGGAGGTTCCCGCACGGTAGATGTTTGAAACAGCGCTCATGGCGGTGAAATCAAGTTGACCACCCTTGAGGCGACTTCGGATATCAGCTTCGGTCTGCTCGACCACCTTGATCGCGCTTGACGCAATTCGCTTACTCATGAGCGAGCGTTGTTCCTCCGTTGAAGGTGGTGCCCACTGTGCGGAAGTACCCTCCAATGATTTCGTGGGGCGCGATCAGATGCAATTCCTCGCTCGGACTATCGAAGAGTTCGAGCGAGGCGCTACCACCGAAAACCGGACCTAGCTCCAAGTTGATACCTGCCATCGTGACTACTTCGCTGAGTGAATCCACCCCGTCGAGCTCAATTCGAGGAAACCAGCGGTGGTGAAGCATTGCGTGACCGTTGACGAAGCCATTGCTATCGGCGGGCCCCTCGAGAGTGACCGTTGCTTGTGCCAGTCGTCGATCGGCTGCCGCGAGGGTCATGCCGAACTTGCCACCCTTTTCTAATCTCGGTCCAGCCGAGCCAACGGTGACGGGTCGTGTTTGGTGAATCGAGCCCAACTTCTTTGGGTAGCCCTGGAGGTAGCCACGCACGAGAGCGAAGTCTTTGTCTACCCAGATGAATACGCAGCGAGAATAGATCTTGCCCTGGTAGCGGCAGCGAACGACAGCGAAGGCCTCTTTGTACTGTGATCTCACGGGGTCCAACAGTTCAGCACCGTTATCCCCGCAGCTCTGCCAGTCAGCCCAGATGAAGGCCACCGCACCCGGGTCTTCATCAGCGTTGAGGATTGTCACTCCTTCGGGCAAAAGCTTGGCGATGTTCGATGGATTCGTACGATATTCGACCGTGAGAAGATCACCTGAGTAGTGCCACGGAAGTGGGGGAAGAATAGAAGATCCTCCGTCGGCGGTGCGGGGGAAGGGCAGTCCGTGAACGCTCATGATTTTGTCCATCCATTTTCTGGTCGATCGAACATCACGTGGACCTGACCGGTTCCAATCGAATTCTCATACTCACTGTAGAGGCGACCTTTGGCTACACAGTCACGTCCACCAAGGGCGGAAAGCATCATTTGGAAGTGCCCAAATCGCCCTTCGGGTTTGACTTTCATGAATTCAGGTAGTTCATCGATTATCGCCGCGTGATTACCAGCAAGCATGTGGTCGATAACGCGGTGGTCGGCGGCGCGCGCTTCTGGGGAGAAGATATGTTCTTCTCCGGCAGATTCATGCTGGCGAAGGGTGCGTAAAGTGTGAAATGTGTGGCTTACCGCACCAGATGAAATTAGAAAAACTCGCTGATCGCTCTGTTGAATTGCTTTAGCGATCACCTGTCCAACTGTTTCAAAATCTATGGGTTCGCTGGTCTGACAGGTCGAGACCGTTAGCCAAGATTCATCACCTTGCAAGAAGCGAAGCAAATTGGTGGTGGCATAGGTAACGGGAAGGTGTTCATTGTCGATAGGTGTAATCCAACAGTCAGGGGTCTCAGTAGCGATGCTGCCTACGAGTTGTGCGAATTGCGGATTTCCAGGCATGTCATAGGGAACGCTGGACATTCCCCGAGGGAGTTCGTCGCTAGTGAAAAATCCTTGGCGTCGTGGAGCAGAAGTAATGACCGTCTCAACTGTGGTGAACCAATGTGAGTCGAAGACAATAATCATGTCGGGCTTGAGAGGGTCTAGAACTTCAGTTTTGAATCGATGAAGGCCCGTGTAGAGGGTGCTCTCTTTTCCGTGGTTTAGCTCTTTGCGGATGTTTTCAGGTAACACAATGGTTGGAACGTGGGCCAACAGGGCCGCCCCGATAATTTCACCCATGAGTGGTCTCTTCTTTCACTTGGAAGGTTTTGAGGTCTGAGTAAAAATCGAGGGCGTAGTCTCCGCCCTCTCGTCCAATCCCGCTTATGCCGCAACCGCCGAAGGGGGCAGTGAGATCTCGGATTAAGAAACAGTTAACCCAAATGGTGCCCGCACGCACTTGTTCACCGAAGCGGTCGGCCTTGGCTTGATCGGACGTCCATACCATCGAAGAAAGACCGTACTTGGTTGAGTTCGCAAGGGCAATAGCTTCGGATTCGTCCCGGAAGGCTTGAAATGTTAGAACCGGACCGAATACTTCTGATTGCACAATTTCGGAGTTGTTGGACTTTGGTGCAATAAGTGTTGGTTTGTACCAAAGACCCTCTCCCAATGGCTCACCACCCCAGATAACGGTGTCACCATTCACTCGCGCACGCGTGACGAAATCACTGACTCGCTCGAAGTGTGTTGGGTGGATAAGGGGGGAGAGGGTAGTTGTTGGATCTCGCGAATCTCCCATGATGTGCTCGTCGGTGTACGACCGAAACCTCGCCAGAAATTCTTCCTGGATTGATTCTTGAACCAGAAGCCGTGTTCCCGCTAGGCAAACCTGTCCAGCGTCGTCATACATAACGGCGGCCTTCTTCGCTGCCGCATCTAGATCGGCATCCGCATAAACGACAAATGCTCCCTTGCCCCCTAACTCGGCAGTGAAAGGCACCAGATTGCTTGCGGCCGCGGTGCCAATGTACCTGCCGGTTGTAGGAGATCCAGTGAAGGAGATGCGACGGACTCGCTCATCGTTTACTAAGGCCGCTCCAACTTCAGAACCTAGACCTTGAACTACGTTGAAGACACCGGCTGGAAATCCCGCTTCGAGAACCAAATCCATGAGCATGGAACAAGACAGGGGTGACCACTCGGCTGGTTTAAGGACGACGGTGTTGCCGGCCGCTAGGGCTGGCGCGCATTTCCAAGTGGAGAGCATGAAAGGTGCATTCCAGGGCGTTATTACGACCGTTGGACCTGCGGGCATTCGCAAGACGGTGTTGTGAGTGGTATTTGAGTCCCACTTTCTTGGCTGATACTGCGAAGCTAAGTCCGCGTAGGCCCGAAAATTACGGGCTCCACGCCCGATTACTCTCAAGCGCAATGATTCTTCGAGCATGGCCATGTCCAGACATTCGACCGCTGCAATTTTCTCCACGTTCGCATCAATTAGGTCGGCCAAACGGTGCAAGTATGCGCCGCGCTCAGAATGAGTTAGTGCAGCCCAAGCGGGGAAGGCGTTGAGTGCTGCGGTAATGGCGAGATCGGCTTCTACGGCTCCGCCACGTGCCACGTCGGCCAATTTCAGATTCCAATCAAGGGGGCTTCGGTCTTCGAAAGTGGTCTCTGAAGACACGCGTTCGTTGTTAATAAAGTGATCGGGAGAGACCTCAACACCTGCGACGAGGACTCGGTTCGCACTCATGATTCGTACCGTGGTCGCACCTGGGGATAGGGGAGATCATCTCGCGAAGTTGAGTTCGGCCGGCGTTCGCCACGCAACGCCCAGTCGCCACCCTGCGCGGTAGAAAGAACCTCTTCGGTGGCGGTGGGTTGAGCACCAACTTCGAGACTGGCGGGCTCGGGTGACGAGACAATGTGATTAGTCAGCATGCCGAGACCCTCTACTTCAACTGACACCACGTCGCCTGGATAGACGGTGCGTGAATTGGCGGGTGTTCCTGACAAGATGATGTCGCCAGGGACCAAAGTAATTAAACGCGCCATATCCGCCACGAGATAGTTCATATCCCAGGCCATCTCTTCGGTGCTGCCATCTTGGCGGACCTCGCCGTTTACGATAGTTTGCATTCCCTTATTTCGAAAGTCCCAGTCGGTTACCACCCCGGGTCCGATTGGACACAGAGTGTCGGCACCCTTGACGCGCAACATTGAACCCGCGTCGGTGTCTCGGAAGTCGTGCAAACCGTAATCATTGGCCACCGTGTAGCCCGCGATGTAGTGATGCGAATCCGCCATCTTGATATTTCGGGCAGTCTTGCCAATGACAATGGCAATTTCACCCTCGTAATTTAGCCATTCACAGTTAGCGGGACGAACGACCGCGCCTCCGTGAGAGTTCAATGCCGATACTGGCTTATGAAACCAGGTCGGAGCGGGTGGCAATGAGATCTGGAACTCGCGGACCCGCGAAACGTGGTTGAGGTGACAGCAGAGAATTTTGGTGGGGCTGACGGGAGGAAGATGAATGGCCGTCGCCGCCTCAACCCGTCGGCCGTCGGCAGCTATGAGGGTGTCGCCCTCTCGGACCACCTCAACTACGTTGCCGTCGAGCAGGATGCGCCGAAACTCCACCTAGACCCCCAAAATCGTTTGTTATCAAATGATTATGCCACTTTACCCACCGTGGGGCGAACTGGTGATACTTTCGGAGGGTAAACAAGGGGAGTTTTCATATGTCCAATCCTGTAGACCGTGTCCGGATTCTGTGGGCAGACCATCTAGGTCTGGCCCGCGGCAAATTCGTTCCTGCCTCATTGGCCGCCTCCGGAGCCCGTCACTGCACCGGCACTTGGGCGCTTGGTTATGACCGTGATATGACCCCCTACACCCCCGGCTCGCACTGGGAAGAGGGCTTGCCCGACTTTGAGGCAACCTTCGATGAAGCTGATCTGCGTCCTGGATGGGAACCAAATACGAAAGTGGTGGTAGCTAACCTCCGTCGTCACGGGGCAGCATTTGAAGTATCACCTAAGGCCGCATTAGAGCAAGCGGTCGAAGCGTGGCGCGCAATGGGTTACGAACCATTTGTGGGCATTGAACTCGAGGCGTACTTGCTTGAACCAGACGGACAGGGCGGGTGGAAGCCGATTCACGCTCCCGGCGCCTACGTGTACGGCACCGGCCCCGCCGTCGATCCGACCGGAACTATTGACGCCATTTGGCAAGCGGCGGCCGAGTGTGCGATGCTGATTGAGTCGGTAAATTCAGAATACGACCCCGCGCAATTTGAATTTACTCTGCGATACACCAATGCCGTGAAGGCAGCTGACGATGCGTTCTTGTTTAAATTGATGGCGAAAGAAATCGCCGCAAAACGGGGATACCTTCTTACGTTCATGGGCAAGCCCTTGAGCGCTAACGGCGGCAGTGGGTTGCACTTCAACATGTCCTTTAGAGACGCTCAGGGCAATAACGTGATCAATGACTCAAGCACGCCAGACGGCATCTCGAAGTTCGCGAAGAATGCCATTGGCGGAATGCTGCGTCATCACCGAGCCCTAGCGGGAATCTGCGCGCCGACGGTGAATGCCTACAAGCGATTACGTCCAGCGTCCCTTTCGGGCTACTGGGCGAACTGGGGCTACGACCACCGCGGGGCGACGATTCGCATTCCTTCCGAGCGAGGGGCCCCCGCGCGGTTAGAGCACCGGTTAAGCGATGGTGCCGCGGTCATCTACACGTCCATGGCCGCTGTACTGCACGCCGCGCGCTTTGGTGTGCTCGATGAGGTTGACCCGGGTGCCCATGAAGGTGGAACCGGAACGGACACGATTGATGCCAAAATTGGCGTGCCGAATAACTTGAGTGAGGCGCTGGACGCGCTCGAAGCTGACGCCCGGTTGGTCGAAGCTCTAGGCCCAACGATTGTCGCTCAGCACGTAGCGGTAAAGCGAACGGAGTGGGAGCGTTTTTGCAACGCCACTACCGACTGGGAAATTAAAGAGTATCTAGATTTCCTTTAAGAAGCCCACGTTACCTTTATTGGAAGATATTTGATTCCACTAATGAAGTTTGAACGGAATCGTTCTGGCTTGCCGTTGATCTCTACTTTGCTCCAGCGTGAGGCCATCTCTTCAAAAATCACGCGCATTTCCAGGCGAGCGAGGTGTGCGCCAAGGCATAGGTGAGGGCTTTGGAGACCAAAGGCTACGTGCTGATTTGGCGAACGAGTTGGGTCGAAATCGTAGGGGTTATCCCAGTGGTTCTCATCGTAATTAGCAGAGATGAACCACATCACGACCTTGTCACCCTTTTTTAGCTGCTTGCCACCAAGTTCAGTGTCTTGCATGACGGTCCGTCGAAAATGCATCGTCACGGAGCTGCTTCGGAGCATCTCGTCAACGAGACTCTTGCCCTCGGAAATCTCCATTGAAGGAATGGTTGCCCAAATGTCAGGACGTTCGATCAGTTTGGTCAGAGCATGAGTTATGGAATAGCGAGTGGTGTCATTACCGGCCGCGACCATGAGGGTAAAGAAGTTCTTGAGCGCCAGGTCATCGAGGCTGTCGCCATCGACGGTGGGCTCGAGCAGTTTGGACAAGATGTCCATTGTTGGAGTGATTCTTCGGTCCTCCAGCGCTTGGGCGGCGTACTCGAAGAGTTCTAATGAAACTGGAGAGCGGAAGGGAAGCTTTGCGTAGGCAGAGGTGTCCACCTTGTCAACGACGTAGTCAGTGAATTCTGGATCAGAATTTCCTATGAGAGCGTCACCTCGCTGAACCAGCCAGTTCAAATCTTCACCGGGCAATCCGAGTAGACCCCCCAACATTCGCATAGGAAGTTCACGAGAGATCGCCTGAACAAAGTCGAACTCGGTTTGACCACGAAGCTTTTCTAGAATCTCAACGGCAATCTCCCTAACGGCATCCTCATATTCGGCAACTGACTTCGGAGAAAAGGGTCGAGAGACCAGTCGACGAAGACGTGTGTGCTCAGGAGCGTCCATCTCCATCATTGTCCGTCGCGACTCGGTTTCCTCATCGTCCATGTCCTCCAAACGGATCCCCAGCCGAGAGGAAAAGACTTCTGAATTCCGAGACACCGTCAAGACGTCGTCGTATCGGGTGACGGACCAAAACCCACGGCCACCATCAGTTTCCTCGGTCCAGTGAACAGGATCGTTGGCGCGGAGCCACTTAAAGGTTTCGTGTGGCACACCTTCGACGAAGGTGTCATGTGATGTGATGTCGACGAGATTGGTTTCCATAATTCCCCCGATATAGTTTGTGTCCAAACGTTTCTATCACTGACTTTACACATTCTTTGGCTACACTTTGCTTATGGCTCGACCGCTCATTGGGATAACGGGACGTCGGTGGCCCGTTTCGTACCTTGGCGAGAACGTCGTTAGGGCCATGCGAGACCTCACTTTCGACCTTCATTTTTCTGATTACCCCCGGTCAGTTGCTCTGGCTGGAGGCTTGCCGATCGAATTGGCTCGTGACGCGGATGTCGATGAAATTGTGGGTCACCTCGATGGCTTGATACTTTCTGGGGGAGCCGATCTCAATCCCGAGCTCTATGGACATGCCGCCGATCCGAACTTGGGTGACGTCGAAGTTGAGCGCGACGAATGGGAGTTAGCGCTCTATCGAGCAGCTCGTAGCCGCGGCATTCCCGTATTAGCAATCTGTCGAGGCTTTCAGTTGGTGAATGTGGCCTCCGGCGGCACACTTCGTCAGCACGTGGAGCTCGATGAAGGTGCCGGGCACCCTCAGTGGAATGTGGATGGTCGTACCGCGACTCACCACGCCGAGGTAGTCGCCAACACAGTTACTAGTAAGTATTTGGAATCGCACCTCGAGGTGAACTCGTTGCACCATCAGACCGTTGACCAGCTTGGAGATGGACTAGTTGTAACCGCATACGCCCCAGACGGGGTTATTGAAGGCTTCGAAAGTGCCGATGGCCAAGTTCTCGGGGTGCAGTGGCACCCGGAGTTATTAACCGCTCCGGACCCAACCTTCAGATGGTTGGTTGAAGCGGCTCGAGCATCCTTGACCTAAGTCGTTTGATGCCTTACGATTAAAAAGTGCTGGGGGGCACTTCGTTTCCCAGTTTTACATTGGGGGATTACATGTCTTCAAAGCAAGTTTTAGGTGGGAAGCGGAAATTAACGCTCCTTGACGCAGTTGCACAGTCGGTGGGCTTCATGGGACCTGTGTTCTCGGTTGCCTTCCTCGTTCCACTTATTGTCGGTATTACCTCTGCGACCGGTAATGGCGCAGGTACGGGTGCCGCACTGTCAGTCGTCCTGGCCGGTATTGGAATTATTGGAGTCGGCTGGATTGTGGCAGAGTACACCCGCCGAATCCAAGCTGCAGGTTCGCTCTACACGTACGTGAGTGACGGTCTCGGTAACAAAGTCGGCGCGGCCGCAGGCTACGTGTACTACACCGGCATCATGCTGCTGTCAGCGGGAATTTTGGTAATGATCGGTGGAACCATTCACGATGGCATCGCTGGCGAGTTCGCATGGACTGGTATCCCGTATCTGGGTTGGGATCTCATTTTGCTAGCTATCGTTGGCACGGTTCTCTACCTTGGGGTCGCCGTCTCGACCCGCGTTCAGTTGGTACTCGCTTTAGTTTCGATCATCGTAGTATTCCTTTTTTCGCTGTACGTAATCGTGAAGTCCGGTGGTTTGCACCATATTGGTTCGGGATTCTCCTCAAGTGGGTCGCCAAAGCACTGGTCGGGGATCCTCTTTGGTGTTCTCTACGGTGTGCTGTTATTCACCGGGTTTGAATCCTCAGCGAATCTCGGTGAGGAAACCCAAGCACCTGAGCGCAACATTCCACGGGCGGTACTCACTTCAGTAGTGATAGCTGTGGTCTTTTACGTGATTGGAGTCTTTGCCCAGGTCTCTGGCTTCCATTTCAACTTGGAGGCGATTGGTAAAGCCAACGCCGCCGGTCCACTGTTCGTTTTGGCGGGCCCCAGTTCAATGGGCGGATTCGCCGGGGTAGGACTTCGTCGGTTAGTGGAACTGGTGGTTGTTTTCGACATGATTGCAGTTCTCATTGGAACTGCCGTGGCGGCTTCGAGAGGTTTCTTTTCGATGGCCCGCGATGGTCGACTGCCTAAGCAGTTGGCGGCTGTATCGCGTCGTGGAACGCCACTCGGTGGAACGAACCTGATGCTGGTCGCGTTTGTGGTGACCATCTTCCTGGCACTCAAAACCTCAGTTTTCGCCATTCCTCAATTGCCTGAGTACATCAGTGTCTTCAGCTGGATGTCGACGTACGGTGGCTTCGCCCTTGCACTGATTTACTTTGCGCTGGCTCTCGGAGCTATTCGTGGTCTAAAGAATCATGCTTCTCAGGGCCGGTTGTGGACTGCAATCATTGTTTCGTTGTTGGTAACCGGCGGCGCAATCTTTGGTGGCCTCTACAAGGTTGTCGAACCGACTTTGAGTGCTCCACTTTCAGTACTTGCGGTCATGGTTCTCGGACTTATTGCTGGCTTTACCCTGCCATCAGTGCATGGCGAGGATGATTTCAGCTCACTCCGTGCATCAGATCGCGGCCCGCAAAAAATCTAGTTTTCTCAATACGCAACGGCGCACCTCAGTAAAATGCGGTGCGCCGTTGTTGTTTGTGAACGGGTCTAGATCGAAAGGCTTGCCATGGCTGTGAGTACACAGAGGCTCTTTGTTGTAACAGGCGGAGGCTCGGGCATCGGGGCGGAGACTGTCCGGGCGCTGCGAGAGCGCGGCGACGCCGTAATCGCTACTGGGCGGCGCGAGGGGGTCCTGCAGGCCATAGCGGAAGATTCCGGCTGTGACTACCTGGTCAGCGACATCACAAAACCTGCGGATAATGATGCTCTCGCTGTGAAAGTCTCCGAAACGGGTCTGGAACTTGGCGGCTTAGTGCACGCCGCTGGAATTATGGAGTCCGGAGGAGTGGCGGAAACCTCTCTCGACAGTTGGCGCAAGGTACTCGAGACGAACCTAACTGGCCCTTTTGATCTCACTCGCCACCTTCTTCCCAAACTCCGAGTCGCAGGCGGATCGATTGTCATGGTCGCTTCGGTAGCCGCTGACCGAGCACCGGCAGGAGTCGCGGCATATGCGGTTTCCAAGGCGGGCCTTTCAGCTCTCAGCAATTTGCTCGCGGTTGAAGAGGGGAGAGGCGAGCGCCCGGTTCGGTGCAATACCGTGAACCCGGGTTGGACTCGTTCTGAAATGGCGGACAAAGAGTTGCGCCAGGCTGGAGAATTCCTGGGTGGACTCTCTGTTGACGAGGCCTACGCCGAAGTGACGAAACTTGTACCACTGGGTCGTCCGGCGAGAGCTCGAGAGGTCGCGAATGTGATTGCCTGGCTACTGTCTCCGGAGGCGAGTTATGTCAACGGGGCGACAGTCGCTGTTGATGGTGGCCAGCGCTGGATCGATGCGGGCGTGTTGCCGATAGAAAACATCATTACCCCTCGTTGAAAGCATTTCCACGGATAGGGATTAGGGGAGTCTCCCCTATTTAACAATCGTGATTGCCACCAGGAAGGCACCCGCGCTCAATGCGGGCGTCAGAGCGATTAGAAGATATCCGTAGTATTTATCTCGTTTTTCGAAAAGGAGTGGCACGGCGAAGGCGCTTGCGAATGTTGTGAGGCCACCACAAAAACCAATAAGCAGATTTGTGCTGAGCTCAACTCCACTCGCAAAACTTATGGTGTGGATAGCTGCGCCAGCGAGAAAACATCCAAGAATGTTTGCGAACATGGTCGACCAGGGGCTCGAGTTCGCCTTGCCATTGACGCCCGTGAGTTCAATCAAGTACCGCGTGATTGCTCCTCCCGCACCCGCGAGGGCCAAGGTGATCATGAGCGACGTCCAGCCAGAGCCAACGCGACACGACCGGCTATAACTCCGCTCAGAATCGCTCCTAAGCCGACTGAAATTGCCAACGATGGTCTCACCTGCCATATGGCGTAAACCGAAACAAGGAGGCCGGAATACGAGGTCAGACCGCCAAGAAAACCAGTAACTAGAAAGAGGCGAGTTGGATCGAGGAATGATTGATGCGAAAATAGGCGGCGCAAGAGGTACACCGCGAGAGCGACACCAAGGGCATTCACGCCAAGCAGGCTCCACGGAACCATATGGAGAACAGAAGATGTCTGAAATCCAACACCGTGAGATCGGTCACCAGGTTGCGTTAGCCACACACGCAGCAAACTCCCTAGGAAGCCACCCAAACCGACCGCTAAGACGCCTGCGAGTATCGCTCGGGGAGTCATGTACGGGTTCGACATAGCGACACAGTAGCAATGCAGCGGGCACATTGCTAGAGCTTGTCCCGTACTTTACATAACGTACATTATCGGCGGAACGGGCCCTGATTGAGACTTCTACGGTCGGCGCCCGAGGGCAACCTTGGCCGTTCGAGTGGCTCCTGCCCTGTTGTACGTCACGGTTACTTGGTCCCCGGCATGGTGGCTTGAAATCACGCTCTGCAGGTCCTGAGCGCTCTGGATGCTGGTTCGATCAACCTTGGTGATGATGTCACCTTGCTTTAGGCCAGCCAAAGCAGCTCCTCCACCTGAGACAACGCTCATAATGACCGCTCCAGTCGAGATGCTAAATCCATATTGCTGTTGAATCGAACTGTTGTTACTCATGATCTCGACTCCGAGATACGCGCCGTGATTGACGACACTTTCTCCTGCCTTGAGCTGTTTGAGCTGTGCCTGAATAGTCGCGACGGGAATTGCGAAACCAATGTTTTGCGCGCTGGTCCCATCGGGAAGGTTGCCGGCGACTGCAGTGTCCATGCCAATAACCGCTCCAGCGGAATCTAACAAAGGTCCACCTGAGTTACCCGGGTTAATGGCCGCGTCAGTCTGGATCAAATTGTTCAGGGTCTCGGATGAATTTGCCGTACCGGCGGTGACGGTGCGTCCGAGAGCTGAAACAATGCCAGCTGTCACTGTCGGCGTTCCGGCCGCCAGACCAAGCGCATTGCCAATAGCAACTACGGCATCACCGACCTGTAACGCGTTCGAATTGCCAAAAGTAACGGTCGGCTCGTTTGAGACATTATTGATTTTAATTAAAGCCACATCGTCAATGGGGTTAGTTCCGATGAGAGTAGCCGGCATTGACTTCGTGGAGCCAGAGGCGGTAACGGTAATCGTTCCTGCTCCCCCGGCCGCTGCTGCGATCACGTGATTGTTGGTGACCACGTACCCGTCCTTGGTGATGATCATCCCAGTTCCTTGATCCTCAGATCCATTGGCCTTAACGTCAATAGATACGATGGACGGCAAGACGGACTTGACGAGGGCCGGTATTGACTTTCCGTTTGGAAGAATTGCGGCGGAAGGATTTCCATTCAATTGATTGATCGCGAATCCTCCAGTCGAGGAGGTGCCGGCGTAGTGACCGGCCAAACCGCCCACTAGGGCCGCTACCAACAGTGGGACCAGACGCGCCGTGAACGTGGATTTTCTTCGCGGCTCAGGATGGCGGACCTCTGCATTAATGGGTAACTCTGGGGAGTCGACTGGTTGCACGTCTAGAGCTGGGTCTGATTTCTTGGTCATGGCTCCCATGTTATGAGCCCGAGTTAAAAACGAGATAAGAATAGCCTTTTCTCGGACTGTGAATAACGACTAGATTGGAAACCTATGTCTCGCCGTATTGAAATCGAAATCACCAGCGTTACTGGGGAAATTGCCACCTGGCGCGCTGCGGGTGCGAAGCTGCCCAAGGGCTCCTTGAATGCCAGCATTGTTCCTGGCGGCCCACAGATCGGCCACGTATATCGCGCTGAAATCGAACAATTCATGGACGATATCGAGGTTCTTTCTGTAACAACTCCTAAGACCGCTTCCCCACTTGATCCTCGCAATGAGCGTATTTCGATGCTGGAGAAGAAGTCTGACGGTCCAGATGTCACTGTCACCTATGCCCCAAAGGGTCGTGGTGGTTCGCGCCGTGACGGCGACGAGCGCAAGCCCCGTCGTGAAGGTGACGACCGCAAGCCTCGCAAAGACGGCGAACGCAAACCGCGCCGTGAAGGAAGTGCGAGCGAGTCGCGTCCAGATCGCGGTCCACGTCGTGAGGGTGAAAATCGCCCCCCTCGCGGACCTCGCACCGGAAGCCTCTTGGTAGCCCCAGTTGCAACTACCCACCGTAACGCCATGCTCGCGACCTTGACTGCGGAGCAGATTCCAGTCGCTGAGCAGCTACTTCGCGGTGGTATTGCCGCTGTGCGAAGTGCAATAGCCGAACAAAACAAGACGCTGGTTGCGCAGTCTCGCCCAACAATCGAACCAACTTTGATTGAGCGCATGGCCGAGGACTTGGTAGGCCGCACCACCCTAGCTTTCTGGAAAGATCGCGCGGCGGGAGCTGTCGGTGCGGGCAAGGAATTGAAGTTACGAGACTTGCGTGCCGTAGTGACATCCGCCAAAACAGTTACGCACGACGATGAATCACGTGCGATGTTGAAAGAATTGCAAACTTCCCTCTCCGATCGCATCGAACACATGAGAAAGGTTTGGAACGAAAAACTAGCTAGTGCCTTGGCCGCAAATAATTTGAAGGAAGCGCTGACATTAATTTCTCGTCCTCCCGACTCAAGTACTCGGGTGAGTTCAGAAGACGCCGCGAAGATTGTTTCCGCGGTCTCTGAGGCCCTGAGCAGCGCTCAAGACCCGACTCTTTGGAATGAGTTGGTCACACTCACTGTAGAGACTTCAATTCGCCGCCAGGTTAAGCCAACCGGCATTCCCGCGAGTGAAAGTTCGAAGAACATCGCAATCAAGAATGCTGGAGCTATTCCTGAACTCGCAAAGCTTCTCGGAATGGCCGTTCCACCACCGCCACCACCATCGCGTCCAGCGCGCCCAAGACGGGCACCTAGCCGCGCATAGTCAGCAGTCGCGCCTTCCAGCCGATTGACTCAAATAGAGACTTCATCGCTCGATCACCTGGCAGGGCGTACGCATCGATTGGCGGAAGGTCGCTTTCGAGCAAGTGCTGAACGAAGGCTCGAGCAATACCGTTACGCCTATCTTCGGGCCTTACGTAAATTGTGATGATTACGCGGTCCTGCACGAGAGCCCAGCCAACCACTTGATCGCCCTCAAACGCGGCCCAAAGGCCACCAGTGGCCGCTAAGCCCTGACAAAACTCCGTCAAGTCTCTCGCGCCCAACTGTTCAATAAGCGCGAGTCCTCCTCGTTCATCTTCGATAGTGTCAAACGCTAAGTCAATTGACTCCAGCAGCTCTCCGCTTTCGACGCCCACCCGATGAAAGCGGTGTTCGCTCATTTCAAATGCAGTCGCGACAGAGCGAATTCTTCTTATCGGCCAGCTGGGTGGTCTTCTTCAGCAGGCGACATGACTTGCATCGGAACTCATCGTCTTGTTTGGGCAAAATTGTCTCCGCACCTTCGGGGTCCGGAACTGTTTCGATGGGAGTGTCGTCTTCATCTTCCTCAGGCGTCGAGGTTCGAAGAATTGTCTCCGCTAATACCTCGTCCAACGCCAGTTCTACGTCGGCGTCATCAACTACGTCGTCCTCTTCAACCGGTAAGGGAACTATCGTGACCTCTTCGATCACTTCCTCTTCGTCGTCATCGCCAATCGCGGGTTCTTCAACCTCGGTCGAGAGAACGTCATCGCCATCGAGGTCTTCAACTGCGACCTCGTCGAAGCCGTCAGCTAACTCTCCCTCGTCAAAGGTCTCGTCGTTTTCGTCTGTTGCCATAAGGGGTCCTAATCTGTTGCCGTGGCAGTGTAGAGCCTTTTTTGGTCGTTCTGTGCTGAAAGAGGCAAAATTTTCATAAAAATCTTGAATTAGTGCTGTTTTAGACGATTTCTTTCAGCGGTTCGCTCAGCTTCCAGGCGTTCCAAGTCAATATCAGAGAAATCAACGTAGTTCATGGATTTAGCTATCGCATGGTGACCTGCGACTTCGTCCACGAGCCGAGCCATCTCATGGGCGACCCGCCGATAGCTTGGGTGGCCCTGGGGGCCGGATCGAAGTTCAATGAGATGTATCGCTTCGCGAGCATTCATCTGCATAACGTACCGAATTCGAAAAGCCAACGCAACGGCGTACTGGGCCTGTTCCGGAAACTCTTCATGGAGGTCATGGAATAAGGCGGCTGACCTTTGAAGTGATTCTTCGTACCGCTCCGCTAGCCCAGCTTCTCGGATGATGTCAGGGATGTCGTAGCCAAGTTCCACGGTGAGTGGCTGCCACTCAATGGTAAGCATTCGGTGACGCTGGAGGTCGCGAAAGGCACCATAGTCAGTGACGAGTTCAAAACGATAGTCAGTTCTCTCAAACGCACGTCCGGGTCGGTGACGACGGTTTCGACGCTCCCCCACGTAACTCTTCATTAACTCCGCACGCTGCTCGGGGTTCATTTTGGATACCGTTTGAGCTGCGCCAGCATGCGAAATCGTCGAATTAGCGAACACGATTGCTTCGAGGACAGCCTCCTCGCCACGAGGGTCAAAGCTGACTAGTCGAACGTATTCTGCTTCCTCGACCGGTTCATCCACCACCATGGATGCAACAATCTGTGATGTTGCACTCTTGGTGTCGCGCAGGTAGTCGGTCCACGCAATGCCGCGTTCGGCGACATTCACTCGCTTTAGGAATGAGGGAACGACCTTCACCAATTCCTCATACATGAGCTCGGCGTAGTTCCTGACCTCAGGGAGAGGATGTGCCCGCATGCGCAGGAGTAGCGACTCGTAGGCCTGCCCCGAAGCGTATATGCCAAGATTTGATAGAGCACTAGCGGGAAGAAGTCCACGAACAGCATCGAGGGCCTTGGCGCGGATCGCTTGACGGTACACGAAGTCAGTGTCGGCGGGAGTCTTGGGGAATTTCTTACCGATGAAATCGATAAGTTCAGGGAGTAGCTCCCCGTACGTGTCAAACATACGGTCAATGTCACCAACATAACGAAGACCAAGCTTTGAGTTTGTTAAGTCGTGATCGCGATAGTAGCGATAGCGTCCGTCCGCAAAGCGCTTGTCGTACCCTAAGTACCGAGTTGATTGTTCGAGGTAACTCATGATGCGTCCCCACTCGAGAACTTTCGTCAAGATATTCGACGCTTGTTCACAGGCAAGATGGACACCGCCCAGTTGCGCCACTGAGTCATCGCCATATTCGTAGAAAATCTTTTGGTACAAGTCATCGGCTCGATCTAGGCCGATTGTCGCATCGACGCTGATGTCGCCCTCCAGGTCGAGGTCGCCCACAAATTCATCGAGGAATAGGCGTCTTAGGCTTTTAGAGGATCGCGAGTAACGGGCGAATAGCGCGCCCTTGACCACCTCGGGAAGGTTGACGAGGGCAAAAACAGGCCCTTCGAGGTTGGTGAAGTAGCGGCGGAGTATGGCAACTTCGGCTTCGGTGAAATCTTCGGCTACGTAGGCATGCATGGAATACCTAGGTTAGGGCGTTGCGCTTGAATTTTGGTGGAATTAGAAGCCCGCGACTACTGAGCGTACGACCAGCTCTTTGGCCTCTTCGGCGTTAGCGGCCAGTTCTGGCACGTGTCGCATCCGGCTTAATTGTTCCAAGAGGTCACCCACCTGCTTTGCGTTACGGACGAAATCTCCTGGAGAGGTGTGTCCAATCTCCGCGTCGGCGAGATCCAGAACTACGCCTAACGTCGCCCCCCTGGCCCAGGCGGCAATGGTGGTTGCGAATCCATCATCGGGTTCCTTAGCGTGGGGAACACGGTGGCGAGCTTCGACTTCGGCGATGGTGGCGGCGGACATCGCGATCTCTAGGCTGCGTTCACGGAGATTGCCCCGACGCTCTTGCCCCAGACGGTCTTTGGAAGTAGCACGCTTTCTGGCCTGCACCTGCTTTGAAGCTAGAGGCTGCTTATTCCCCTTACGACCTTGGAAGGTGAAAACGGAGAGCAGTCCAGCCAATTGAGCAGGTTCGAGATTCTCGAGGACCCCGGCCGCAATCGTCTCGGCGATCAGTAAATCATTTTCGTGATAAATCGAACGCAAGACTTGTCCCTGGGCATTCAATTTCCAACCCTCGGCATAACCAAGTTCGTCAAGAACCTTCCACCGAGCGGTCAGCTGCTCACTCAGGGGCCGTTTAGATCCACTTGGGCGGTGGTCTGCCTCGAACTGGGCGTAACTGCGCTGCATGACCTCGTGTGCGGTTTCCTGGTCGAAATGATTCATCAAGTTCGCAGTGAAATTGTAGGTCGGTCGAAATGATGAGTGCAGATCTGATGGTGGCGCCAATGCGACCCGACCAACGTCAGAGAGCGACAATTCAGGCGAGTAACAAATGACCGCGTGTCCCTCATCGTCTAGCCCCCGCCGACCAGCCCGACCGGTCATCTGCTTAAATTCCCCGGAAGTGAGAAAATTCCTCCCGGCATCGGAATATTTACTAAAGCGTTCTAGCGCGACCGAACGAGCGGGCATATTGACACCTAGGGCGAGAGTCTCGGTGGCGTAGACGACGCTAAGTAATCCGCGCTCGAAACATCTCTCCACGATCTCCCTGAAGGCTGGCACCATGCCGGCATGGTGTGCGGCGATTCCACGGCGTAGAGAGTCAAGAAATTCAGAGTATTCAAGCGCCTGCAGGTCCTCTCTCGAGAAATTGACGAGTCGATTCTCTGCGAGTTCGGAGATTTCACGGCGCTGTTCGGGTGTGGTGAAGAGCAAGCCATCTCGGCGAGCCTGACGAACAGCGTCGTCACACGCGGCTCGAGAGAAAATAAACACAATGACTGGTAAAAGGTTCTGATCCTCCATAGACATGAGTAACTCGCTACGACGAGGCGCGCGATACATTGGCGGTGGGGCGCTGCTCTTTGGACCATTCCATTTCGGTCCTGGTCGAAACTTACGAGTGTTCTTTGTGAGATTGTCAATCTTTCGGGCTTCTTCACTCAGACGCTCGCCGTCTAATAACTCGCCAATTTCAGCTGAGCCTTGTCCTCGGCGCAGAACCGCGTAGTGGTTGTGCAATTGAATCGGCCGAGTAATTTCAACCACGACGCTTGTTTCTCCCCTAATGCTTTCAAGCCACTGGCCTAGGAATTCGGCATTGCCAATGGTCGCCGAGAGAGCGACGAACTGCACGGCTCCTGGAGCGAGGATGAGGACCTCCTCCCACACTCCCCCTCTGAACGGGTCTTGCAAGTAGTGAACCTCGTCCAAGATGACGGTCCCTAGGTCGAATAATTGATCAGACTCGGTGAGGATCATGTTGCGGAGAACTTCAGTAGTCATCACCACTACCGACGCGGTGCGGTTAATGGACGTGTCGCCGGTGAGCAGGCCGACACTGCTTTCTCCATATATTGAAGCGAGTTCGTTATATTTCTGGTTGGACAGAGCCTTGAGAGGTGTCGTATAGAAAGACCGCTTCTCGCTTTCGATAGTTCGCCCAATTGCATAGTTCGCCACAAGGGTCTTGCCCGATCCTGTCGGAGCGCTCACCAGAACATTTACATCGCGGTCAATCGCCTCAATGGCCTCGAGTTGGAATCGGTCTAAGCCAAATCCCAACGAGTCAACAAACCGTTTTCGATAGTCGACGCTCATCTCTTGCCGAACAATCGAGCAACGGCGATGGCTAAGAAGTAGAACAAGGCGAGGGGCAGACCGAGGGCCAACATTGAGAGTGGGTCGCCACTAGGCGTAATAAGAGCCGAAGCGATGGTGATCAAAATGATTGCGTACCGCCATTGTTTTAAGAGGGTCTTGGGGGTGACCAGTTCGGCTAGCTGCAATGCCACCAAGACGACTGGAAACTCGAATGTCAAGCCAAAAGCAACGAGCATCAAGATAAACAAGTCGATGTATTCATTGGGGCTGTAGTAAGTCGTCAGTTGACTCCCGCCGACGTTTTGTAACCAGGTGATGGCCGCGCTGAAGCTGAAGTAGGCAACCACTGCACCCAACGCGAAGAAAACGAGCGACGCGGTCACAAAGCCGAGCGAATAGGCCCGCTCCTTGGCCTTGAGACCGGGAGTGATGAAACGCCACGTGTGCCATAAAATGAATGGCAGGGAAACGAGCAGCGCAAAATACACCGATACTTTTACGCGTATTGATAAGCCAGTCAATGGGTTAGTGACCAGGAAATTGCAATGTTTCGGTGAAACTTTGCAATACGGGTGTTGGAGGAAATTCAAGATGTGCGGGTAGAAGACAAAGCCAATCACTACGCCAACTACCAATACCAACAGCACCCGAAAAAATCTTGATCGAAGCTCTCGGAGGTGTTCAGCTAGCGGCATAGGGCCAACCCGTGAGCGGAACTTAAACATGGTCAGTTAAGCCCGGGATCGAACGAAGGATCAGTGGGCTTCCTTGTCTCGGGGGTTTGCTTCATAATCGGAACTTCGTCTTTGTCCACGAACGGCGCGTCGGACTCAGCGAGCTCGGCGTTAGCCCGCTCGGCGAGGTTGTCAAGGAGCGATCGAGGTCGTCGTGCAAATTTTCCTAAGGCTTCAGTTGAAGGGAGGTTAGGAATGACCTCACGTACTTCGCCCTCGATACGTTGTTGCCACAACTTAAATGCTGCCCAGAACCGCCCGACTTTTTGAGCTGCTTCAGGCAACTTGTCAGGACCAAGAAATATCACAACCACGACGAGGATAATAAAAAGTTTGATTGCGCTTAGATTGAACACAGCGCCATCTTAGAATCCGTTTTGATTAAAACCAGCCGAGCCGGTTGAATGGCCATATTCGAACAAATGCCTTGCCGATTATTAGTGACTTCTGCACGGTTCCCCAATATCGTGAATCACAACTGTTGTTGTGGTTGTCGCCCATTACGAAATAGTTGTTGGGCTTGACCGTAGTCGGATTGATTGCGGGGCCTAAAGGCTCGAGGTGGCTCCAGGCCTCAATCAAAGGTTTTCCATTGACATAAATGGTGTTTCCTTGTGACGAGAGCCGGTCCCCGGGAAGTCCAATTACACGCTTGACCAGATCGACGACGGGCTCGCCACCACAGTTCTCGGTTGCCGGCGCCTTAAAGACGACAATATCTCCACGATTAATGGACCCAAAGTCGACGGCTAACTTGTCCACGACAATGCGGTCACCGATCAACAACGTCGGCTCCATTGAACCTGATGGGATGTAGAACGTTTGGAATATGAATGTTCGAATCACCAATGAAGCCACGAGGGCGACAAGTACGATGACCACCCACTCACGCATGAGTCTGGATTTATGGTGCTTGGGGCCCAATAAACGCGCGGTCCAACCTGGTGTCGGCTCATGAGTTTCGTAACCGAACATACATACAGCCTAGTCGAGGCTGGGTCTGCGTTCGATGGAGGTCAGTAGCTTTTCAAAACGCTCATCAGTGGTTTTGAATGGATCTTTTAATAACACAGTTCTTTGCATTTCATCGTTCAACTTTAAATGGACCCAATCGACCGTAAAGTCACGTCGATTTTCTTTCGCCTTGCGAATGAAGGCGCCGCGCATGCGTGCGCGGGTTGTTTCCGGAGGTTCGGTAGTGGCGGTCTTGACCTGCACATCGTTCACGACTCTTCGCATGAGCCCCTTATCTGCAAGTTGGTAATAGAGCCCTCTTGAAGCGTTGGTGTCGTGATAGAGCATGTCTAATAAAGCGAGCCTTGGGGAGTCAATGGTTAGGTTGTTTCGGCTCGCTGAACGTTCAATGATTTGCAGCTTGGCTATCCAATCCACTCGATCCGCGAGCTCCAATGGGTTGCGTTGGTAGGTTTCCAGAATTTCTCTCCAAAGAACGATGGCCGCCTTTTGATCAGTAGGGAGTTCGTGAGTCGAAGCAAAGAGTTCAGCTCTCTCGAGAATGTCTGATTGAATTTCCACCGCGGTCATGGACCGTCCATTAGCGAGGGAGATCGGGGTCTCACTCCATAGGTCATAACTCATCTCTCGCAACGCGGCAATGGGCGATGTCAGCGTGAGGTCACGTAGGACCGTTGACCTATCTTCGATCATCGCCAAAACAACAGCTGCCGTCGCGACCTTCATATATGTCGCAAACTCGCTCATATTTGAGTCACCGACAATTACGTGCAGCCGGCGGTACCGTTCCGGGTCGGCGTGTGGCTCGTCGCGCGTATTGATTATCGGTCGTGAGCGCGTCGTCGCTGACGAAATGGATTCCCAGATGTGCTCGCCTCTTTGCGTCATTGAATAGCGACTGCCTTGCGGTCCAGCGACTATTTTGCCTGCGCCAGCGAAGATTGAGCGCGTAATCAAGAACGGGATAAACACCTGTTCGAAGCGGCTGAGGTCTTCGACGCGCTCTATGCAGTAATTCTCGTGGCAGCCGTAGCTATTCCCAGAGGAGTCGGTGTTGTTCTTAAAGAGATAAATCTCGCCTTGGTGGCCTTCATCTTGCAACTGTTCCTGGGCGTACGCCACGAGTTCTCGCAGGATAAGTTCACCCGCCTTGTCTTGAGCCACGACATCAGTGAGCAAGTCGCACTCCGCGGTGGCGTACTCCGGGTGTGAGCCAACGTCTAGGTAGAGGCGGCTACCGTTCTCGAGGAACACGTTGGACGAACGTCCCCACGAAACGACTTTACGGAAAAGGTACCTCGAGATGTCGTCCGGGCTTAGGCGACGTTGTCCGCGGTAGTTGAAGGTAATGCCGTATTCGGTCTCGATGCCAAAGACCCGCCGTAGCATTGGCTAGACCTAACTGAGCAATTCGCGAACGCGGTCATCGCTGAGGCGTTGGAAGGTACGGCGCGAGCCCTTGTCTTCGAGGATTCCGACTTCTAAATCTTCTACCGCTAGGGTTCGGTCTGGCCCAGTCAGGGCCAGCACAGCACTCTTTACCGTTTCGACTAGAGAAGTCACAGAACTAGTAGTGAGAGCGAACCGCCTCTTCACCTCTTCTGCTTCACCACCCACGACCGCAAAAAGAGGTTCGTCAGAGATTGTGCCTTCGTACGCGACTCGGTAGATCTTGGTGGGACGAAGCTCGTTACCCAACTGAGAGACCAAAATTTCCACTTCGAGCGGCTTCATGCCCTCTGAGAAAACATCCCCAATGTGCTGCGCGTAAAAATTGGCTAGTGCCCGAGCATCTACGTCTTCACGCGAGTACACGTAACCGGTGTTATCCGCCCAGCGAATTCCAGCCTCGCGGAGGCGGTCGAACTCGTTGTATTTGCCTACCCCAGCAAACGCGATACGGTCATAGATTTCCGAAATCTTATTTAGAGATGCGGACGTGTTCTCCCCGAGCATCAGCACGCCTTGGTCGTAGATGGCTGCGATGATTGACTTGCCACGTGAAATACCCTTTTGGGCGAACTGGGCTTTGTCGTTAACGAGTTGTTCTGGATTGACGTAGAAAGAATTACTCATCGAAGTTGCCCCCCAGCGATTCCTCGCGATTCGGCGCGTCGGTCGTTAATACGACGGAAACGCTCTCCAACAGCGTCGCCCTCTATCTCCTGGAAACCATCTTTGGTCAAAGTCACCATAATTGGGTATATGTGTCGAACGAAATCTGGCCCTCCGGTACTGGGATCGTTGTCGCCCGCTTCGTAGAGAGCCAGCGCGGCGAGCTCGAGAGCTTCTTCTAAATCCAAGTCGGGCCTAAACCCTAAACGCAACGCTCCTTCGGCGAATTGAGTGCCGGAGCCAATTACGTTGAAGTCTGAGCGCTCGTAACAGCCTCCGGCGCCGTCATATTCAAAAATACGCCCAGTGTTGTGATTGGGATCGAAGCCGGCCAACATCGGCACCACGTACAGCGGTGAGTTGAAATTGTTGTTTTGGATGATTGGAGAAAGGAAATTGGCCTTTCCTTCGAGACTGAGAATGGATGAGGTCATTTTTTCGTAGTGTTCGAATGATAATTGCGCGATACGAATAAATTGGATGCCTCTCGCCGCTGAACCGGAGATGGCCATTGCGGTGAAACGATCGGCAGCTTCAATCTTACGGATGTCTCGACTGGCAACGTAGGCCGCGGTGGCCTGTCTATCAGCAACCATCACCACACCTTGGTTGCATCGCACCGCAATAACGGTCGTCGCGTGGGCCTGCTCGTCCATGGCGCCCTGACCGAATGGCTGGTGCCCAACCGATTGCATGTACTCAAAGAAATTTGGACCAGGGTCAGTCATCGAATTAAAGAGTGGAAGCCCCATCACTCCCCACCCTTTTGCACGTAACTACGGACAAACTCCTCCGCGTTCTCTTCTAAAACACTGTCAATTTCATCCAGCAGCTCATCGAGGTCGGCTTTGAGTTTCTCGGATTTCGCCCCAGTGGAAGTCTCGGCTTCTTGAGTCGCCTCTGACCGCTCGGTGCGCTGCTTTTGGATTCGTTCTTGTTCGCTCACTAATTTCTACCTATTCAATCGTTCGAGGAACTCCTCGGCGGTCGCGCTCTCGTCGAAGAGCTTCTCCGTGAGGTCTTTAGTTCCCCTTGTAGGGTCCATCATAGGAACTCGATGTAGTGCCCCGTCCTCCAGGTCGAAAACCACGGAATCCCAATTTGCTGAGGAGATATTCTCTGGGAATCGCCTGACGCACTCACCACGGAAATAGGCCCTGGTGTCAGCGGGGGGCTCGTGCATAGCGTTACGAACCTCTATAAGCTCGCACAGGCGAATGAGCCCGGCTCGTTGCGCCAGAGACTTCTCAGGGCGCAAGTCATGGTATTGCAAAGCGATGGCCCCAAGGCGTGGTGAGAGTGGCGTGAGATCATGTCGCTCTTGAAAGCCGATGATCATTCGATATTTTGCGAGCCAATCAATCCGATCTGAGACAACATCCGGGTTATTGGCGATTCCGTCGAGAAGTTCGCGCCACTGCTCCATGATGAGAGTGATCTCCTGGGCTTCAGCAACAGCTACTCCCCCGGTCTGGTCGACAAAATGTTGCGCCAGTTGCCAGAGTTGGTCTTGGTACTCCCAGCTCGAAACGCGCATGCCATTCTCATCCTCTACGAAAACGGTCGAGAGACCGGAATGCACCCACGACAAGTCTTGGGCGTAGGCGCGCATTGCACGCACCGGGGCGGCCGGAGGAGAAGGAAACACTGTGGGTCCAAATTCTTCCAGAGCGGCTAATAACAATGCGGTCGAACCAAGTTTGACGAACGTCGCAACTTGGCTCATGTTCGCGTCCCCGTTAATCACGTGTAAACGCCTGAAGCGCTCTGCATCGGCATGAGGCTCATCACGAGTGTTCACAATCGGACGCTTCATGGTGGTCTCGAGGCCGACAATCTCCTCAAAAAATTCTGAACGTTGGCTCAGCTGGAATTCGCCTGGTTCACGGCCGCCCCACTCGGTCTCTGCGCCAACTTTGCCGGCCCCAAATAGCAATTGTCGCGATACGAAATGAGGAACCATTGCTCGGACAATGTCGTCGAAAGGAACCTCACGGCTCACTAGAAAATTCTCGTGAGTGCCGTACGAATTCCCTTTGCCGTCGGAGTTGTTCTTATACAAAGTGATGTGGTCGTTTTCGTCGAGAGAACTGTTTGCCGCCTTTTGCGCCTCCAGCATGATTTCCTCTCCCGCAACGTCGTACAGCGTTGCCTGGAGTGGAGTACGACACTCAGGTGCAGAGTATTCCGGGTGCGCATGGTCGACATAGAGACGTGCTCCGTTGGTCAAAACAGTATTCGCGACCGTTTTCTCAACGATTGGGGCAAATTGGAGATGCCCACGTACGCCTCGAGCGTCAATCTCTGGATGCTCCGCCTCGAAATCCCACTTGATCAAATATTGTTGCAGCCGGGCGTAAGCGGTGACCACCAAACTCGAAGCAAGAATTGGGTCATTCTCTGGTCCGCCCGCAATTCCGTATTCGGTTTCAATACCAAGGATTTTCTCAATGGCCATAGTTACAGGTATTGCCCAGTCCCTACTGCGTGAATCGATCTACCACCATTGGCATCGTGCTCTTCTCGATTAACGAGCGTACGTATAAAAATGATTCGCTCACCCTTCTTGCCCGAGATTCTGGCCCAATCGTCAGGATTAGTGGTGTTGGGCAGGTCCTCGTTTTCACGATACTCCTGGCGAATTGAGTCAAGGAAGTCCTCGACACACAGACCTCGCTCACCCTGAGAAATTTCTCGCTTCACGGCACGCTTCTTCGCGCGACGTACAATATTTTCGATCATTGCACCCGACGCGAAGTCCTTAAAGTACAGCACCTCTTTGTCACCACCTTGGTAGGTGACCTCTAAGAATCGATTCTCATCATCAATGCGGTACATGGCCTCAACGGTCTGTTCGATCATGGCCCTAACAGCCTTGTCGCGTTCGCCTCCTCCGAGGCCGGCTACTTCGGAGGCCGCGAGGGGTAGATCGGCTGTCAAGTACCGTTCGAAAATCTGCTGCGCCGCTTCGGCGTTGGGACGTTCGATTTTGATCTTTACGTCCAGCCGTCCGGGGCGCAATATGGCCGGGTCAATCAAGTCTTCTCGATTAGTCGCGCCGATAACGATGACGTCTCGAAGCGACTCCACACCGTCAATCTCAGCGAGAAGCTGGGGCACGATTGTCGATTCCATGTCCGAGCTGATGCCAGTTCCTCGGGTCCGAAAGAGTGAGTCCATTTCGTCGAAAAACACTATTACTGGGACACCCTCTTCGGCCTTCTCGCGTGCTCGTTGGAAGACCACCCGAATCTGGCGCTCAGTCTCGCCGACGTATTTGTTCAAGAGTTCCGGCCCCTTGATGTTTAAAAAGTAAGAACGAACATTCCGGTTACCGGTCAATTCGGCGACCTTCTGAGAGAGTGAATGGGCTACCGCCTTGGCGATGAGAGTCTTGCCGCAACCTGGAGGCCCGTAAAGGAGTATTCCCTTCGGAGCGGGCAGGCTGTAGTCCTGAAACAAAGCCCTGTGCAGGTAGGGCAACTCAACGGCGTCGGTGATTGCTTCAATTTGAGCATCCAATCCACCAACATCGGCGTACGAGATGTCTGGTACCTCTTCGAGAATTAGGTCCTCGGCCTCTTGGCGAACGAGCCGCTCGGTCAACAAATTCGAGCGCGTATCCAGCAGCAGAGCATCACCAGCGTGCAGCTTGACCAGTTGCAGGTTTTCGGCCATCTCCACCACGCGCTCTTCGTCTGCCCTGCCGTACACCAATACGCGCCGCTCGTCTAAAACCTCTTTCACGTTGACAACTTCACCTTGGCCATCAGATCCACGATGTCCAATGACGGCGAATGATTCATTGAGAACAACTTCGTCTCCTCGAGCCATCGTGGCGACCGAGATCGTGGGCGCGAGCGCCACTCTCATCTTGCGCCCGTTAGCCAAGATGTCGACAGTTCCATCGGCATTGTCAGCAACGAATGTGCCATACACCGCTGGCGGTTGCGATAGTTTCTCAACCTCTTGGCGAAGTGAGTTGAGGTGGTCTCGAGTTTGTGCGACGGTGTACGCCAACTTTTCATTGTTGGACTTAGCTTGGGCCAAGGCTGACCGTGACTCGAGCAACTTCTCCTCTAGGCGCTCAATGCGAGCATTGGCCTGATCGATATCCCGTAGGACGAAGTCTTCGGGCCCCCCGATGGAAATAATCCCTTCCTCGGCCTCGTTCGACTTGTCGTGTTCAGCAGTCATACTAAGACCCTAGGGGGAAAATTTGGGATTGCCAAGGGCACGATTTTCCAGCGGTTTGCTACGATGTCGGGGTACCAAATTCCCCTAAGGAGAGCTCATGAAGGTATGGATTGACCAAGACCTATGTACTGGCGACGGACTCTGCGAAGAGATCTGCCCATCGGTCTTTACTCTCTTGGATGATGGTTTGGCCTACGTGAAGCAAGATGGCGTAGTGCAGAACAATCCCGGTGGAGCGCAAGGCACCGCTGAGATTCCAGCCGAATTTATTGACGCAGTCATCGAGGCCTCAGAAGAGTGCCCCGGCGAGTGTATTTTCGTCCAGCGCGACTAGCTCTGATCGCGCCCAACGAGGCGTCTCGCCGTTGTGAGAAAACCAGTGTGGGCCACCATGCGATGATCTGGTCGAACCGACCTTCCGTCAACGTGCCAAGTACGGCGAAGAATTTCTACCGTCTCTTCCATTCCGAACGAATGCTCACGCAACTTCTCTCGAACTAATTGTGTTTGGTTAATTGTTGGCAGATACGCCAAGAAAATTCCGCCTGGCCGCAGAGCCTTTTGCGCGTGCTCCACAACCTCCCACGGCTCGGGCATGTCCAAAATGACTCGGTCGACACCCGTTTCGTCGATTCCTAAAGTCACGTCACGGATTTTGACCTCGTAGTTCAGGCCATCGCCCAACTGTTCGCGAACTGTCTTTTGAGCGAAATTGGCAAAGTCTTCGCGAATCTCGTATCCCGTTACGTGCGCACCGGCCCGCAACAGGGTCATAGAGAGCGCTCCCGATCCAACCCCTGATTCAATCACTCGCTGGCCAGGAGCGATGTCGGCCATCATGAGAATGGTACCTAAGTCTTTGGGATAAATCACTTGAGCACCGCGCGGCATTTTGAGAACCACTTCAGAAAGGGTGGGACGTACCACGAGGAACTTGCGATCGGTGGAGGCAACCACTAAAGAGCCCTCCAGCCTTCCAATCACTTCGTCGTGGCTGAGTATGCCCGCGTGGGTATGAAATGTCTTGCCCGCCTCGAGAGTGATGAGATATTGACGATCTTTGGCGTCGATGAGCATGACACGTTCGCCCGCACGTAACTCATTGCTCACGATATGCGATTCCGCTTCGCTTGACGATTCTTCTGATATCGCTTCCAGATGAAACCACCCAGAGCTAACAGTCCCCATCGCAGCACGCGATAGGCGGGGTTGACACCACGTGCCGTTTTGATTGCGTGTTTTAGAAGGGGTTTCACGAGGTCGACTTTTTCCTCTTGGAGCGTGCGCTAATGCGCCACAGAGTGAAAAGGGCAATAATGACGGCCTCGAACCACACCACAAGGTAGGCCAGCCAAGAGGTGTTGCCCTGGAAGGCCCAGAAATGTTGGGTCAGTCGAAGCGAGCCAACCAATACGAAGGCGAGACCGGTGGCCACGAAAAGGCTGCCGATGATTCCGACTACCAGCTGACGCGGCAGGGAGACTAGCGGGGACACAATTTCATCCTTAAGTCGACCAGTAATGCGCTCTTTTGAAGCCGAGAGGTCGTTGACCAAACGCTTGCCCGTGATGAGTTGACCGAAAGAGAATTTCACCTTCTTAGATTACTCGCCCTTTATAGATAATCCCTCGAAACTCCATCATTTTGGTCATTTGATTCACTACTCTCGTAGCCATGACTGAGCTTTATGTGGGTGCATCCGAACTCGAGCACCAGGCCATTGTTGAGATTGTGGCTCTGGCCATGGACGCACCGGCGAAGGCTAAATCTGGTCATAGCGGCACGGCAATGGCTCTCGCTCCCCTGGGCGTCACTCTCTTTTCACGCATTATGCGCCATGAACCCGGTGATGCATCATGGATCGACCGAGACCGATTCATTTTGAGTTGTGGCCATGCTTCAATCTTGCAATATGGACTCGCGCACGCCTTCGGTTACGAAGTTAGCGCCGACGACCTTCGCGCCTTTCGGACACCACACTCGAAAACCCCAGGGCACCCCGAAGCTGGTGATACCCCAACCGTCGAGGTCACGACTGGTCCATTGGGCCAAGGTATTGCCAATGGCGTGGGCATGGCGTTGGCCGAACGCATTCTTCGTGCACAGTATGGCGAGGCTCTGGTCGATCACCGCACTTGGGTGATTGCCGGAGATGGTTGTTTAGAAGAGGGAATTTCGCACGAGGCCGCATCGTTCGCTGGCGCGCAGGGCTTAGATCGACTGACAGTCATCTATGACGACAATCACATCACGATTGATGGAGTGACCGAACTTGCCCTACGCGACGATACGGCTGCGCGTTTCCGGGCCTACGGCTGGAGCGTGATTGAGCTGGGTGAGAACGCCAACGATCTCGACGCCATTGAAGAGGCGCTGCAAGGGGCTATCACCGACAGAGTAAAACCTACCCTCGTCATAGTTCGTTCACATATTGGCTACCCCAGTGCGACGATGCAAGATCGCCGAGAGGCCCACGGTTCGCCCTTCAGTGCCGATGCGATTACGCAGGTCAAAGCCTTGCTGAATGTACCGGACGAACCCTTCGTCTTTAGTTCTGAACTCCCCTCACGCTTACGCGCCAGTCTGGTTACTCAACACGGGGACTACGAAGACTGGCAGAAGCGAGCGACGCAAGACAAAACGACCTTCGAAGTTCTTCGCACCCAGATGGCGACCAACGGCTCGCTCCTCCAGACGGTAGAGGTAACGGAGTTTCCGGGCGACTCGCCAGTTGCTACCCGTAAAGCGATGCAACGGGTCATGGACGCTGTATCTGGCCATATGCCAGGGTTAACTGCGGGCTCCGCTGACTTAACGGAGAACACCGGCGTCGTCGTGAAAAATGGCAATGCTCAGGGTGCCAGTGAGCCAGCTGGCCAACAAATTTATTACGGGATTCGGGAATTCGCCATGGGCGCAATCATGGTTGGCCAGGCACTACACGGCGGTATTCGACCGATCGGTTCCACCTTCTTCGTGTTCGCTGACTATGTTCGTCCTGCGATTCGTCTCGCCGCTTTGAGCAACGCTTCCACATTGTTCGTCTTTACGCACGATTCGATTGGTGTTGGCGAGGATGGCCCGACACATCAGCCGGTTGAACATTTGATGGCTCTGCGAGCAATGCCCCGCTTGCACGTTGTGCGCCCGAGTGACGCGAACGAGACCGTACGACTGGTGCATCAAATGCTGGCCGAACCCGAGATGCCTACCACGACGCTTATTCTCTCGCGACAGGACTTGCCGGTTCTAACCGGCAGTGCCGCCGTAGCATCTCGTGCGAACGCTCATAAGGGTGGATACGTCGCAATCGAGAGTTCTGAGGCCGTGGTATCGATCATCTCCACCGGATCAGAAGTGGGAATCAGCGTTGCCGCCGCTGAGGCACTGCGCGCACTCGGTATCGAAACACGAGTGGTCTCCCTACCCTGCTGGGCCTGCTTCGAAGAGCAGACCACTGAGTATCGCCACCAAACTCTGCGCTCAGATTTGCCGTCTTTGGCGGTGGAGGCTGGCTCGACCCTGGGCTGGTACAAGTACGCCGATGAGGTGTTGGGAATAGATCGATTCGGCATCAGCGCACCTGCCGGTTATATTTTCGAAGAGTTCGGCATCACTGCAGACGCAATTGTCTCGAAAGTTCAACTACTGATGGAGACGTACCAGTGACAAAGTTAGATGACCTGTATGAAGAGTTTGGCCAATCCCCCTGGATTGACAACATCAGGCGCGATTGGCTTCAAGACGGAACGCTGGAGCGACTTGTGGAGTCTGGCGTTCGTGGCGTTACGTCAAATCCTGCAATTTTCGCCAAGGCTCTGACAAGTACTTCCGCCTATGACGACGCGGTGGCCAGTCGAACAAGCGATGACCCCGAAGCCGTATTCGAAGTATTGGCCGTTGCAGACGTGACGATGGCCTGTGACATTCTGCAGCAGGTCCATGAGGAATCCTGCGAAGATTTCAGCGCCGGCGATGCTCGATACTGTGACGGGTTCGTGTCTCTAGAAGTTTCGCCCAGGTTGGCCCACGATACGGGTGCTACGGTTGCTGAGGCAAAACGTCTGCACGCTGCAGTTAACCGTGCGAATGTGATGATCAAAGTCCCCGCCACTCTTGAGGGCCTGCCCGCGATCACTGAACTAATCGGAGCGGGTATCAGCGTCAATGTCACGCTGATTTTCTCACTAGAACGTTACGCGCAAGTGCTCGATGCTTGGCGCGACGGACTCCAACTTGCCCGCAAAAACGGAGTGAGCCTGGAGGGCATTGCCTCGGTCGCTTCCTTCTTCGTCTCTCGAGTTGACGCCGCTGTCGATGGCCTCTTGCCATCTAACAGCCCACTAGTTGGAAAGACAGCCAACGCACAGGTGTGCGCCGCCTACGAGCTGTATGCAGGGAAAATCAATGACCCCAAGGTGAGAGAATTGCTCAACCTAGGTGCCCAGGTCCAGCGACCCTTGTGGGCTTCGACATCCACGAAAAATCCAGATTTCGATCCACTCTTGTACGTTGATTTCATAGCGGGTCTCGAAACGGTTAACACCATGCCCGATGCGACCCTAGAGCTGGCGAAAAACTCTGGAAATTTTTTACGATCATTTCTCAGAGACTCCGGAACATGCCACGAAAATGCTCGACTGCTTGATGCGTTGCCAGAATCGGTCAATCTGGCCGTCGTTACCGACGAACTCGAAAGAGTTGGTGTCGCGGCGTTCATTTCCTCATACGCCGACATTTTGGCCACCGTATCAGGAAAAATTGCTGAGTTTTCATGACCTTCGACTCCGAAGAACTATTGAAAAGACTCCAGACAAAAGACGCCTCTCTTTTTACGGGTGAGACCGCCTCGAACTCTTTAGGCTGGATTGATCACCCCGAACGCTATTTAGGTTCTTGGATCGATGAAGTTGTCGCACAACTTCCCACGGATACCGGAAGAACGATTCTGCTCGGCATGGGAGGCTCCTCCTCTCCCGCTCGCTTCTATGCCGAATCTACTCAGAATGATTCTTTGCATGTGTTGGACACTTCAAGTCCAGACTCGATTTCCGAGACGGACTTTTCGCATGCTGTTGCTATTGCCTCCTCCAAATCGGGCTCAACCATCGAGACCCAAACTCTGCTCGCTCACGCTCTGGCCAATGGCCTGACCTCGGACAACCTCATCGTGATTACCGATCCGGGCTCTGCCCTAGTTGAGCTGGGGCATTCTCTGGGAGCATTGGTCATCGAGGGTGATTCCACTACTGGTGGGCGCTTCTCCGCAATCTCGCCCTTTGGATTGATTCCCGCACTGTATGCCGGCTGGTCGCCTACCGCACTACGTGAAGAACACGCTGTATTTCCATTTGACTCCCAACTTGTAGCGAAGGCCAACGACTTAGCGACAGCACTAACGAGTGAGACGGGATTACTTAAGTTCGAACTCACCAGTGATCCTTTGAGTTCCGGGAGCGCCTTATGGCTTGAACAACTGATTGCGGAAACTACCGGGAAAGACGGGCGGGGTCTGGTACCGGTTTGGAATGGGCAACGGCAGCCGCTCAAGCCTCGCGAGATGATGTATTGGCAGCTGGTGGCTTCGCTGTGCGCACGCCAGCTAGGTGTGGATCCGTTCAATCAGCCAAATGTCGAGATTGCTAAAAAGAGCGTCCTCACTCTTCTGGCTAATACAAACATCCAACCCGACCTATCGGGTAGTCGAGATGAAGTCAAAGAGAGTTTTAAATCGGCAGCCTTTCGTGAGGTTAACGTTTACTGCGCGATTGAAGACCACTCGTCGGTTGCACAGTTGCGTGCCGCAATCGCAAACTGCTTTGGCGCTACTGCCGCCAATATCGGCCCTCGTTATCTGCATTCGACTGGGCAGTTATTTAAGGGGGGGCCAAGGGAGATCACTACTTTGCAGGTGGTTGTGCGTCCGCGAAGCACTCCACAACGAATTGCGGGTCGGCAGTATTCGTTTCATGACTTGTTCTTCGCCCAAGCCAACGGCGATTTGCAGGCTATGAAAAGTTCTCAACGTTCAGTGTTTCAGGTTGCTGTTGATGACCTCTCTGAAGTTTTTGAGTTCTTGGATTTAAGCTCGTAGTGTCCGAACCCCTCCCCTCCATCGATGCCGTGGTTGACGCCCTGCGAAGCACCTACCTCGAGACCGGCTTGGTTTCACCGGACGATTTTGCTGTCGCCGTAGCCGCCTTTGGGGAATTGCTCGAGGGTGCCGCAATGTTCGAGCGTCATGTCGACTTCAACAAGGTCGCTGTGTTCGGATCGGCCCGCACGAAGCCAGCTCATCCGCTCTACCAACTCGCGGTCGATTTCTCACATCAAATGGCAGAGCTTGGCTGGTTGGTCATTTCTGGTGCCGGCCCGGGAATCATGGAAGCCGCATCAAAGGGTGCCGGTATCGACTCCACGCTCGGTGTAAACATCGAACTGCCTTTTGAACAGTTTCCTAATCCCTACATTGACACCGCCACCAAGTTGGTGGAGATGGATTATTTTTTCACGCGAAAGGTTTCGATGACAAGGCCATCGAACGCCTTCGTTGTGTTGCCTGGTGGGTTTGGAACCCTGGACGAAGCTTTCGAGGTGCTCACACTTCTCCACACCGGTAAGGCCAAACCGGCACCGGTGGTACTCCTCGACCAGCCGGGTGGAACCTTCTGGAGTCGCCTGGAATCTTTTATTCAAGACGAAATTATTGATGGGCAATACATCAACAAGCCTGACCTCGCGCTAATTAAGATCTGCGATACCGCAGAAGGTGCCGTTCGAGAGATCATGCAGTTCTACAAGAACTACCGCGAAGTTCGCTTTACCAGTGGTACCGCAGCTGTTCTCGTGCATCAACTACCGACGACCGACCAACTCGCGACCATGCGAAATAGGTTCCCGATGTTTGTGAGCGGCAGTGGATTTCGCACGAACGGAACCGACACTGTTTCGTTCGACTTTGATGGGCGCAACTACGTCAACCTTCGCTTAGTGATCGACTTCTTAAACTCGCTAGTCCCCTGAATCATCCGCGTCAGGTTGGCTGAGGGTGCTGATGCACTTCGCAAGTGAGCGCCTAGCTTTGGAGAGTTTTCTTTCCGTTTCCTTCGCTAGCTCATCTCCACCCTCGCTCAGTTGCAGGCGCACTGCATCAAAGATGAGGTCGTTCATGCGTTCTTCAATCGACTTGAGCTCTTCAACGATTGTTTCCAGGTTCTCCATAGTGCTCCCAACGGTCTCAGTAACGATAGTGAAGCTCAGCAGCCTTTAGGCTGTTTTCGTGGCGAAAGAATCCAAGGTAGCGGTTGTTGGGGGTGGGATTGTCGGTCTCGTGGCCGCACTACATCTCTGTGAGGAACCTGGAGTCGTCGTCACCCTTTACGATCCTGCACCGGGGCTAGGCGCTACTCACGCCGCTGCTGGCATGTTGGCCCCGACTGCCGAGCTAAGACCAGCCGAGGCCGCGGGTTATCAGTTGCAATTACGAGCAATACCCGCCTGGAGAGAAACTCTAAAACTTTTGGCGCTACCAGAATCGACCCTGCACGAGTCAGGCACTCTGTACGTGGGATGGGACGCTTCCGACCGAAGACTGCTCGAGCAATTTGAAACTGTCGCAAAGCAGCACGATGCACAAGTATCACGAGTGGACCGTGTTCACGACGAAGAACTTTTTGCTGGAATTCACCAAAATATTGTGAGCGGGCTCTTCTTGCCGGGAGATTCATGGCTCGACCCTGATTTGGTTGTGGAAACTTTGGTATCAACTCTTAAAGGTAAAGGCGTCGATATTCGCTATGAACTGGTGAATTCGTGCAGCGCAGAAGGCGTTCTTACCTCTGATAAATCCGCAAGTCAGTACGACGCTGTCCTCCTGGCGACCGGGTCAGCCCAGCTCACTGACAAATTCCCCGCTGTGGTCAGCGCCGTTAGGCCCGTTCGAGGAATTACGGTCCATGTCGATTCGCACCATCATGCCCCAGGTCCTATGGTCAGAGCCTTTGTTAGAGGTCGAGATTTTTACGCCGTCAACCGTGGCGAGGGAAAGTTCGTTATTGGAGCTTCTAGCGAGGAGCGGTCCGAACTTGGGATCGAAGTTGGTGAATTGGAGAGGTTGCTCCGCGACGCTGCTGAGGTACTGCCATTCCTTGAGACAGCGGTTATCGGTGAACTGCGACGTGGTCTGCGACCAACTTCAGAGTCGAACGACCCGTTTCTCGAGAGAGTCAGGGATACAAAAGTCATCTACTCTTCTGGTCATTCTCGCCATGGGGTGACGCTCGCTCCCGTTACGGCAAGCGAGACTGTTGAGCTAGTCAAGGACATTATCCATGAAAATTAATGGACAAATTCACGATCTTGAACCATTGTCGGTAGTCGAGCTACTCGCATTACAGCAGTTTCCCTCAAGAGGAATCGCAGTAGCCGTTAACGGTGAGATTGTCCGCCGAGACGAGTGGGATTCGCTGGTCGTTGGCGTCGAGGATGAGGTTGAAATCTTGACGGCCGCTGCCGGTGGCTAGAATTGACCCTTCGCGGGCTGTGGCTTAGTTTGGTCTAGAGCGCTCGGCTGGGGGCCGAGAGATCGGGAGTTCAAATCTCCCCAGCCCGACTCAACCTGGCTTATTAATTGGCCAGGCGAAACGGCCATTCTTAATGGCTGGTTTCCCGCTCTTGACGAAATATTCTGACAGGCTCGAAAGGTACTCGTGGTGCCATTTGTCGAGAGTGGGATTGATTTCGGAAAGCTCGAGCGCTGCAACGCTCGGGTACTCAATCGCCATCGCCTCATAGATCTTCAGAGTTGCTTGCGCGTCCCCTTCAGCGTTGTGGGCGTTGTCTAGGCTGACCCCGTAACGAGTACAGAGATCGCTCAAAGTACGCTTGCCCTTTCGCCACTTATCGAGTGTCTTGTCAATAACGTAGACGTCCAAAACAGGACCGGGTCCTGCAGTACTCAGAGCAGGTACGTCGTACGTGCCGCAAAGCACCTCGATCATCGTGAGGTCGTAAGAAACATTCATGCCAACGATTACTCCGCCCTCTTCCCAGCAAGAACGAATTCTCTCAGAGATCAGGGCCACTGCTTCGCCCAAGGCGATACCCTCTTTGGCCATAGCGTCAGTGATGCCATGGACCGCCGTTGCTTGAGCGGGAATTGCTCTGCCAGGATTAATCACCCCGGTTTCACGAGCTGCAATGGTCGAACCGTTAGTTTGGCGATGCTCAACAAAGGCGTACGAAACCGGAACGTCTAAGAACGAATCAATACCCGTCGTTTCGAGGTCAAACGAGAGGTAGTTGGATGGCTTACTCATGTTTTAACCCTACTGATTCCATGTCACAAAATCGCGGACAGATTAAGATGAAATGTGATGAGGAGCCTTAATGTCTAAATTGTTCAGTCCATTGACGCTTTCGGGCGTCACATTTGCGAACCGCGCATGGATCTCGCCCATGTGTCAATACTCCGCCCCCGAAG
Source organism: uncultured Actinomycetes bacterium (assembly GCA_903830655.1). GTDB lineage: Bacteria > Actinomycetota > Acidimicrobiia > Acidimicrobiales > RAAP-2 > RAAP-2. The sequence continues at coordinate 55,093 of CAIKUQ010000044.1, forward strand.
GCGTCGTCGGCGACTGGCATCGGGTGCACTTTGGCTCGTTCGCTACCGGTGGTGCGGGGCTCGTGATGGCCGAAGCGACTGCGGTTTCACCAGAGGGGCGTATCTCAATCGTTTGCCCTGGAATTTGGAATGAGGTTCAAACTCAAGCGTGGGCGGAAATCGTTCAAATTGTTCACGGTCAGGGAGGAAAGATTGGCATCCAGCTCGCCCACGCTGGACGAAAAGCGTCCTCCTTCATTCCGTGGGGTGATCACGCCATTGCTACGCGAGAAGAAGGAGGCTGGCAACCCGTGGCCCCGAGTGCGGTCGCTTTCGATGGCTACGAAGTTCCGCACGAATTATCGCTTGACGAGATTAGCCAGATTGTCGCCGCTTTTACGGCGGCGGCCGAACGTGCGCTGGCCGCGGGTTTCGATGTTTTGGAACTTCACGCGGCACACGGGTACCTGCTCCACGAATTTCTGTCTCCCCTCTCAAACTTTAGAGGTGACCACTACGGTGGCTCCCTCGACAACCGGATGAGGCTCATTCTCGAGGTCGTCGACTGCGTCAAAGCGGTTTCGAAAGGTGTACCAATCTTTGTCCGCATTTCCGCCAGTGATTGGGTCGCGGGCGGATGGGACCTCGACCAGTCAATCATCCTCGCTCAACAACTGAAGGAGCACGGAGTCTCTTTGATTGACGTCTCCTCGGGGGGACTCGATCCCCGACAGCAAATTGACTTGAAGCCGGGGTATCAAGTTCATTTCGCCTCCGCCATTAGGAGCCGAGCAGACCTGCCGGTTTCGGCGGTGGGTTTAATCACCTCTGGTGCGCAGGCGGAGACAATTCTCGAAGCAGAGGATGCTGACGCCATCATGGTTGGTCGGGGGGCGCTACGAAATCCCCGTTGGGCACTCCAGGCTGCCGAGGAATTGAATGAGGTAATTGCCTGGCCCCTACCGTTAGAGCGCGGGCGGCTAGTCCGCTGACTCTGGCCTTGCGCCGATAGGCTGTAGTAATAGGTCACTAGCCATGACGTTTGAGTTCGCTCAAAAGATTTCTAGAGAGGGTGATTCCGGCTTAAGCCGGGCACACAATGGAAAAGAAGGACTCCTTCGTACTCCGCCATTTGTCCAACCTCCTGCCTGAGCAGTGGTGGCTGGATGCTGACCCTCTAGAGCCAGATTCCCACCCAGCCCTAATCGGCGAAGACGGAGCCGACCTCGTAGTCATTGGAGCCGGCTATACGGGGCTGTGGACAGCCCTGCTGGCCAAAGAGCGTGACCCCGACAGAGATGTGGTCATCCTTGAACAGTTAGAGACTGGGGCTGGGGCTTCGGGACGCAATGGGGGCTTTTGCTCTATGTCACTCACCCATGGTTTTACCAACGGGCTCAATCGCTACGCCAATGAAATGGAAACGATACAACGCCTCGGTCAAGAAAATCTCGTGGAAATCGAAGCAACGATTCACCGGTATCAGATTGAATGTGACTGGGAGCGCACCGGGGAGCTTACTGTTGCAGTCGAGCCCTGGCAGGTGGAAGAGCTCCAAGAGGAATTCGAGTTGCGCAATAGGTTAAATGATCCAGTCGAATACTTAGACGAAAAATCCATCCAATCACGTGTGCACTCACCTACCTATCTCGCCGCGCTCTTCGACCCCGATGGCACCGCAATGGTCGATCCAGCACGTCTCGTTTGGGGATTGGAACGCGCCTGCCTCAAATTAGGAGTCCGCATCTTCGAGCACAGCCCCGCAGAACGACTGGAAGACCTCGGTGAGGCCATTCGAGTCCACACCACCTTTGGAGCTGTTACCGCTCCCCGCGTGGCGGTCGCCACAAATGTTGCACCCTCGCTGATTAAGAGTGCGCGGAAGTACGTGGTCCCGGTATATGACTACGTATTAGTGACTGAACCTCTTACTAGCGGTCAGCTCGATGCGATTGGCTGGAGTGGTCGTGAAGGGATTTCTGATGCAGGAAATCAGTTTCACTACTATCGCTTAACGGCCGACAACTCGATTCTCTGGGGTGGCTTTGACACGGTCTATAAGTTCGGCGGCAAGCTTCGCAAGGAGTATGAATACAATGCCGACACCTACGCAAAATTAGCGGAGCATTTCTTGCAGACCTTTCCGCAGTTGACGGGAATCAAATTCACTCACGCGTGGGGCGGAGCGATTGACACCTGCTCGAGGTTCTCGCCTTTTTGGGGCATATCCTTGGGTGGAAAAGCGTCTTACGTTCTTGGATTTACCGGACTGGGCGTCGCTTCGACTCGGTTCGGTGCGAACGTAATGCTCGACCTTCTCGATGGGGTTTCTAGCGAGCGCACTTCTCTTCGAATGGTGAAGGTGAAGCCTTGGCCATTTCCACCAGAGCCACTGCGCTATTTTTTCATTCGTTTGACCCAACGATCAATAGTCCGAGCAGACGCCAACGGTGGCAAGCGAAACCTGTGGCTCAAGCTGTTGGACCGATTGGGCATGGGGTTCGATTCTTAATCCTCGGTTGAGTGCTGCTCCATCAGCCCAGAAATCATCGACACGACGGTAGGGTCGGTAAGAGTCGTCACGTCACCTAGCGCCCGCTGCTCTGCGACATCTCGCAGGAGCCTTCTCATAATTTTACCGGAGCGTGTTTTTGGCAGCTCGGGAGTGAGGATTATTTGTCTCGGTTTAGCAATCGGACTTATGACTCGTGACACGTGTTGCCGAATTTGTTCAATTATTGCTGCATGATCTTGACTCTGATCATCGTCGGACAACTTTAAAGTCACAAATGCCACAACTGCTTGTCCGGTCGTCTCATCTGACGCACCCACCACGGCCGCTTCCGCCACGAGATGAAAGCCAACTATGGCGTGTTCAATTTCGGTTGTTGATAAGCGGTGTCCGGAAACGTTCATCACATCATCGACACGACCGAGTAGCCAGATGTCTCCATCGTCATCGCGTTTCGCTCCGTCACCGGCAAAATATGTTCCAGGAAATCTTGACCAGTAGGTCTCGGCAAACCTATCGGGGTCTCCCCAAATTCCCCTCGTCATCGAGGGCCATGGTCTCGTCACCACTAAAAATCCGCCATGACCGTTAGGAACCGAATGGCCCTGCTCGTCAACCACATCGATTGTGATGCCAGGCAGTGCCCGCATGGCTGCACCGGGCTTCGTGCTGGTGACTCCAGGTAAGGGAGAAATCATTATCGAACCAGTCTCTGTCTGCCACCAGGTGTCAACAATTGGACAGTTGTTGCCCCCGATGAATTCCCGGTACCACATCCAAGCTTCGGGATTGATTGGCTCTCCTACGGTACCCAACACTCGCAAAGATGAGAGGTTGTGCCCGATGAGATGACTAGTCCCCCACTTCATCAGTGTTCGAATTGTTGTCGGAGCTGTATAGAGAATGGTCACACCGAGATTCTCAACAATTCGCCACCATCGATCGCGACCTCCAGAATCTGGAAGTCCTTCGTACATGACTTGAGATACTCCATTGAGTAAAGGGCCGTAGACGATATAGGTGTGTCCAGTGATCCAGCCAATATCAGCCGCTGTCCAACAAATGTCTGTTGCCGGTTTGATGTCGAACACGTTGGAGTACGTTGTTGCAGCTCCCACTAAATAGCCAGCAGTCGTGTGTAAAATTCCCTTGGGTTTTCCGGTCGTCCCAGAGGTGTACATCAGAAACATGTCCTGTTCAGCTGGAAAACTCTCATACTGATGCGTTGAATTTTGGGAATCCACGAGTTCGTGCCACCAATGATCTCTCGTTTCGTTCCACACCACTTCTTGGCTGGTCCGTTTCACAACGAGAACCGATTCCACGCTCGGACAATTCAAGAGAGCTTCGTCAACGGCAGGCTTTAGAAGTGCCGCGGTTCCTCTTCTGAACTGCCCGTCAGCAGTAACGACAAATCTGCAGTCGCTGTCTTGAATGCGACTCGCGAGGGCTTCAGCTGAAAAGCCCGCAAAAACGACTGAATGCATCGCCCCGAGCCGTACTATCGCGAGCATCGCTACAACGGCCTCAGGAATCATCGGCATATAAACGGCGACTCGGTCGCCTGCACGAACGCCTAAAGCGAGCAGAGCATTCGCACACCTGGCGACCATCTGTTGTAGCTCGGAATAGGAAATCACTCGCTCTTCATTTTCCGCGTCAGCTATCCAGTGGATAGCGGTTTTGCCACCAAATCCATTGTCGACGTGGCGATCTACGCAGTTATAGCTCGCGTTGAGCATTCCGTCGCTGAACCACTTCGCAAATGGAGGGTTCCAGTCGAGACTTCGCGTTGGCGCAACAGTCCAGGTCAATCGGGCGGACTGCTCCAACCACCATGCTTCGGGATCACTGTGGGCACGGCCGTATTCGGCCTCTGTGACATTCGACTTCTGAGCGAAGTCAGCAGAAGGCGCGAAACTGCGGTTTTCTTGAAGCCACGCCTCAATCTGATCGTTTGCCATACGTTCCCCCCGAGGCGAACTACGCCTAGTTCGATTTTATCCACATAGCGTGCGCTTTGAGTTAGCTAGTGCAATAACCAATGAGCCAATTGATACAGCCGCCAAATCAGATAAACAACCGAAGAGGCCAGAAAGAGTTTCCATTTCCAACCTAGCGGCTCTCGCTCGGGTGGTTGGACCGGCTGGGAACAGACTTCGCAGACCTCTGAAGTCGTGCGCCGATCACATCGTTCGCACCACCCGGCCATTATTGCTCGCGCACCCTGACGCGAATGGGTACGGAACCTAGTTCGAAACGCTCTCTCAAGAAACGCTCCACGTACCTCATGTAGGTAGAGGGAAGTCGACCAGACACAAACAGCGTAAAGGTGGGCGGTTCCGTCGCCCCTTGCACGGCGTAACGAATTTTGCCCGTAGGTGCGGGTTGGCGCATCTGCAAATCACGCACGGCTCGGTTCAAGGCACCAGTTGGCACACGCTTGGTGTAATCAGCGGCAGCGATCGAAAGCGCCGGAAGAATCTTGTGGACACCCTTGCCAGAAAGTGCGGTTATCTTCATAACCGGTGCATCCCCGAGAAATGCGAGTTTCTCAGCCACTCCTCCTAAAACACGGTCACGCATCTCGGTATCGACGAGCTCCCATTTATTGAGCACAATGAGAGAGGGGCATCCGGCTGCGCTTATTCGTTCGGCGAGTCGTTGGTCCTGACCGGTTGCCCCGATTGTTGAATCAATCACCATGATGGCAATATCGGAACGGTCGAGCGCATCGAGGCTCCGTAGCGCCGAGAAAGTTTCTAAGCCAACTTCAGTTTTTGCTCGTCGTCGCAAACCAGCAGTGTCGATGAAACGTATCAGTCCCTGATCTGTTTCAATGACGGTGTCAATCGCGTCGCGAGTCGTTCCGGGCATATCGTGGACAACTGAGCGTTCCTCACCAATGAGTTGATTAAACAGGGTGGATTTCCCCACATTGGGACGCCCGACAATTGCGACCCGCAATGCCCCGTCGTCATCCTCATCCAAATCATCTTCCGGCGGAACTACCGTGGCGAGGCGATCAACAATCGCATCCAACAAATCTCCCGCTCCACGCCCGTGTAAAGCCGAGATCATGACTGGGTCCCCAGCGCCGAGTTGCAGAAACTCCCAGGCTTGGTGTTCGCGTCCTTCATCGTCGACTTTGTTGGCAATCAGCATTATTGGGCGTCCAGAACGCAGAGCCCATCGCGCGGCATGGGTGTCCTCATCAACTAGCCCCGTAGCAACATCAACCACCAACAGGACTAGGTCGGCGTCTTTCAGAGCGGCATTGGCCTGCTGCGAGACCTTTTGCTCGAGGGTGTCACCCGCCTCGAGCCAACCGCCGGTGTCGACAACGTCAAAGGTCACGCCTCGCCAGTCAATCTCGACTTCCTTACGGTCTCGGGTTACGCCTCTTTGCTCCTCGACGACAGCAATACGCTTTCCGGCCAGTCGGTTCACGAGCGAAGATTTACCCACGTTGGGGCGACCAACGATGACTACTTGGGGCTTACGCATTTTGGCTCCATGCCGAACAGATCTGGGTACGCGAATATGCGAATCAGGACTCTTAATCGTACCCGTTTATCGTCAAAAGCGATAATTCTGTTTACTAGGCTGGCCGTGTGCAAGTTGAGAAGGTCATCCTGGCAGCGCCCCGCGGCTTCTGCGCTGGCGTGGAGAAGGCAATTAAGGCCCTCGATTGGATGACTCGCGTCTTTGAGGCCCCGGTCTACTGCTTCCACGAAATAGTTCACAATCAGTTTGTGGTCAATTACTTTAAGGGTTTGGGAGTCGTCTTTATCGACGATGTCCGAGATGTACCCCCTGGCGCCCCGGTGATGTTAAGCGCTCACGGGTCCCCACCCGAAGTAGTCGAACTTGCCCAAAGGTCTGGAGGGGCAGTCGTCGACGCGGTCTGCCCACTGGTAACCAAGGTGCACCACGAGCTCAAGGTCCGTGCCAAAAAGGGCTACACGGTCCTCTACGTCGGTCACGAGGGTCACGAAGAGGCTGTTGGAACGATGGCCGTGGCACCCGAAGCCGTGCACTTGATCGAATCCATTGACGACATCGAGGGTTTGAAAGATCGCGAGGGGCCCTTCGCACTCCTAAGTCAGACGACCTTAAGCCTTGATGAATGGCAGCATCTACGTGATCACGCCGAAACCGTATTCCCAGAGATCTGGATGCCGAACCGTTCTGATCTCTGCTTTGCCACTACTAATCGACAAGCGGCACTGCGCGCCATTGCATCCCATGCGGACGCCGTCATTGTCATTGGCTCAGCGAATTCATCAAACACTGTGGCTTTGACACAAGTTGCTGAGTCCGCTGGCTGTGAGCGCGTCTACCGAATTAACTCGGCTTCGGAATTACCCGATGACCTCACTGGTACGGTTGCCGTAACGGCCGGTGCCAGTGCCCCAGAGTCACTCGTTGAAGAGGTCGTGGCATTGTTGAATCCCTCGGCTGGATTTGTTACGCAATCGGAGACAGTTGAAGACGAATATTTCCCACCGCCTCCCGAGTTACGCGAAACCCTCAAAGCACTCTCGGCCCTGCTTGACGTTGCTTTCTCGACACCGACATCGAGCACCTTCGACGGTCAAGCCGACCGCGCCTTTACGGCAGCGCAGGTTCTGTCCAGTGCGACCCGGTGACACCTGCCAATCCCTTTTTTGAGTAGGCTTGAGCGGTAGCAAAGTCAAAGATGACGCAATAAGGAGCTTCATGGCAAAAGTAGATCTCGAAAAGCGACGACTCTCTCGCTTGCGCGGCTACGCGATTGAGCAGTCCCTCCAGCGCTTTGACTCAGACTACCCAAACTTCCAGCCTGCCGAGATTGTCGCGTCGCTTTGCGCTTACGAGGAAGAGGGCAATATCGGAGACGTATTAGCGAAAATGCCCGCCACAATCAATGGTGCTCCATACACAACGCTGGTTGTCGTTGACGGAGGGGAAGACAAAACAGCTCAAATCGCGCGCTCTTTCCCTGGTGTAAGAGTTATTGAGTTTCCAGTCAACCTCGGTCACGGTGTAGCTCTCCAAGTGACCTACCGCTATTGCATGAATAACGGCGTGAAGTATGTTGTCACGCTTGATTCGGACGGCCAGAACGACCCCGCTGAGATCCCAATTGTGTTAGCCCCACTTCTAAGCGACACCTCTGACTTTGCAGTCGCGAGCCGGGTGCTTGGCGAAGATAAGACCTCTGACGTTGTTCGTAAAACTGGCGTGCGCTTCTTTTCTTTCATTATGAACCGTATGACCGGCGCGAGGCTGACTGACACCTCCACTGGTTACCGCGCACTTCGGGTGTCGATGCTGGCCGACGTCATTGATCGATTGACCCAAGAGCAGTATCAAACCGCCGAATTACTTATCACCTGTCTTAAACGAGGTTGGCGCGCGAGTGAAGTACCAACCGTGTGGCACCCCCGCGCTTCAGGCGAGACTAAAAAGGGCAAGAATTGGCTGTTTGGTTTTCGTTATGCCCGCGTGGTTTTTGGAACTTGGTGGCGAGAGCGTTAAGCCAGTCGGCTCAGGCTTTCGTGGTACACCGCTTCCAGTTTTCTCCGCAGCTCTTCAGTCTTCAATGCAACCGCACTCCTGGTTACGCGACCCTCTGAACTAGCGGGGTCAATCGGAGCGCCGACTACGAGATGTACATGCGCTCGATGAATCACGCGATCGCCCTCGCCCATCGCCAAGTCTGAGCCAGCGATTCCGACCGGGACCACCTTCGCCCCCGTACGGGCCGCGATAAACATCGCGCCGTCTCGCAGAGGCGCGACGGAAAAACCGCTCATCCTGGTCCCTTCGGGAAACATCAGCAGGGCATGACCTTGTTCGAGGACCGACTCCGCCAAAGCCATTGCCTCACGATCAGCACTTCCTCGGTTAACCGGGAAGGCACCCAGTCGTAGAAGCAGCCAACCGAGCGGCTTGAATTTGAACAGCCCATCCTTGGCCATGAAAAAGATTTTCCTCTTCGAAATGAACAGGCTTAGGGCGAAATCAATGTTCGAACGATGAATTGGGGCGATGATTATTGCCCCCGTCATTGGTATGTTTTCGGCCCCCTCAACCGTCGGGCGAAACCAGAGAAACGACAAGACGCCAATGAGCCCAGCAAAAAGTCGATAAGTGAGGGTGCGCCTTGGATCTAACGAGGACTGAGCTAGTTCAGGCATGACGCAATCGCCTCCACAACCTCATCGACCGTCATCGCTGTTGTGTTGATGAACACCGCGTCCGGGTCCTGCTTGAGGGGCGAAGCAGCCCTTGTAGAGTCGGCCATGTCTCTGCTGGCAATCTCCAATTCATTCTCGACGCCCCGTCGCTTTGCCCGCTCGCCGATATCGGCGTCAAGGTACACCTTCAATGTCGCAGTTGGAAACACCACAGTACTTATGTCACGACCCTCAACTACAGTGCCCACGGGCTGGTCTTCAGCAAATTGTCGTTGACGCTGCACCATTTGCTCGCGCACAGCTGGAATGGATGCGACGGCTGACACAGCACGATTGATCTCGGGAAGACGGATGATTTCAGTCACATCTCGCCCATTAATGAGGACCCTCGGAATAGTCTCAATATTCGCAATGGCGGCAATAATTGAGAGAGCATCATCATCAGTGACCGGAATCCCCTTATCTAATGCCTCTGCGGTCACTGCTCGATACATTGCACCTGTATCTAAAAACGACCAATTAAGCCGCTTTGCCAGCGCCATGGCAACAGTCGACTTACCTGAGCCCGCTGGGCCATCGATTGCAATTACGCGAGCGGTCATTGAATAGATATTAGGTCTTCGAAAAATGCGGGGTAACTAGATTCGACGGTCTTCCAATTGACAATCGTGCCCCCGTTACCGGCTGTAGCGGCGACGGCTGCGGACATTACGATGCGGTGATCTAGGCCGGCATCAAGCGTGAATGCCGAAAAGTGGTCCGCTGAACCCAGGCCACGAATATAGAAGTCATCTCCCTCGGCCCACGTCTCACAGCCAATCGCCTGGGCCAATTTCATCGAACCAAGAAAACGGTCGGATTCCTTTACGCGCAATTCACCCATGTCGCGGAATGCGGTAACTCCGGTGGCTGCCGCTGCCGCTATTGCTAATACTGGCACCTCGTCAACACTCGGAATCTCGCTCGAGTGTATCTCCGTGCTATGCAACGAGCTCGTACGTACTCTCAATGCAAAGGAGTCCGACCTCTGCTCCAAGGAAACCAAGCCACCCATCCGCTTGAGGACTTGCATAAAGCCGGTTCGCTCCGGCTCATTGAGCAAATTGATTACTCCAATACTCGCATTGCCGTGGATGGCGCCGAGCACGGCGAAGAACGCCGCTTGCGAAGGATCACCAGGAATAGTCCAGTGACGTGTCATCGGTCGACCGGGGTTAATTGTGATGAACCGGCCCGCCCCTTGATCTTCTGAGACGACGTCAATAAGTGAAGCCAACAGCATCTCTTCCGTGGTCGAACGAGTACGAATTGATTCGCGAATCACAGTGGGAGATGAAGCGCCTAGGGCAGCGAACAAGACCGCAGACTTCACTTGAGCACTCGGTGTCGGCACTTCGAAATCAATACCCGCCAGAGGGAGGCCACCTTCGATTTTTATAGGCGCAGTACCTGACTCAGAAGCGGTGATCTGAGCACCCATGGATCGCAGTGGAACCACGACTCTCTCCATTGGCCTTTGCATTAGAGATTGATCGCCAATCAGATGGTGAGTTCCGGTAACCCCCGTAAGCAGACCAGCCAGCAGGCGCATCGCAGTTCCAGAATTTCCGCAATCAAGCGGTACCGCACTCCCCGAAAGTCCTGAGGTCGGACCGACCACGCTCCAGCCACCATCTTGGTGTGAAATTGTTGCCCCGAGCAATCTAACGATCTCGCGCGTGCGCTCGACATCTTCGCCGTTACTTGCGCCTTTTATCGTGCTTACGCCATCCGCTAACGCGCTGATCATGAAGGCTCGGTGAGAAGCACTCTTATCCCCCGGAACCCGCACCGCTCCACGAAGAGTCCGAGCCTTCTTCACTTCAGTTGAGGTCATGTCTGGCCAACCATGAATCCGTCACTCACCAGAGACTCAATGAAACGTTGAACATCACGACTATCAACCGCTAGCAGCAACGTTCCGAAAGCCTCAGATGCTGAGTGCGAAATCTCAATGTCAAAAATATTCACCAGCATGTCGCTCGCCGTAACCGCGACCCTGGCGAGTTGTCCGGGTTCGTCAGAAAGCTCAATGCGGAGGTACGCAAGGCTCTCTGATTCGACCGCTCGACCAGGCAGAGCTCTGCGTGCCTCTGCCGCCTTTTGTAAGAGTCTTTCAAGCTCTAAGCGATCACTCGTCTCTATTGCGCTTAATAAGGTCTGCATCCTTGAAATCAACGAATTGAGCGTGTCCTTTACCGCGTCACGATTTTCAAAGAGTACGTCGGGCCAGATGGCTGGGTCACCTGCGGCGATTCGAGTCATGTCTCGAAAACCACCGGCAGCTAGTTGCAGGAGAACAGCATCGTATTGCGAACTGTCCGTCGCTTCGTTCATTAAGGCACCCGCCACAAGGTGGGGAACATGACTGGCGATAGCCATCAGTCGATCATGCTGATCGGGATCTACGGCGACCACAGTGGCACCCAGCTCTCGCAAGATTGTGTGCAATCTTGAATAATGGGTCGGAGTTGTACCCTCACTTGGCGTCAAAATCCAGTTGGCACCGCGAAACATCTCTGAATCCGCGGACCGCGGCCCCCGGAGCTCAGAGCCAGCCATTGGGTGACCGCCAATAAATCGGGGGTCACTAATGCTGCGCACGATTGCGGCCTTCACTCCCGCAACGTCAGTAATAATTGCGTCCTGCGAAGACAGATGAGTAGAAATCTCCCGGACGGTGTTTGCCACGGCGCCGGCGGGCACACAGACAAATGTCAGCTCCGCGTCGGTGTTGACACCTTCAATTTGAATACCTAAGGCCTCGGCCTCGGCATTCACTCTGGCGTCACTGTCCCAGCCAGTGACCCTCCAGCCACCCTTGGAGAGGGCTAGAGCAATCGAGCTACCGATCAGACCTAAGCCGACAATGTGAGCTCGGCCCCGGTCAGTCAAGGTCTCTCCGCAGTTCTTGAGCTTCACCGAGGTACACGTGTTCAATGTCTGACTTAGATTTCTCGGTGTAAACATGCATAAGGATTCGTACGACCCTCTGCATTGATCCGGGTACTGGAATCTCTTGCGCGCACAACAAGGGAACTCCGCTAAAGCCAACCTCGCGAGCAGCACTGGCCGGGAACGCACTCACGAGATCGCCCGTACTTGTAAAAAGGACTGAGATTGCATCTTCGACCTGCAAGTCATTGCGAGTCAACATCGCTACGAGCAGTTCCTGCGTCGCCGCAGCGATGCTCTCAGGTCGATCATCGGCAACCACGGTGGCGCCACGAAGTGCGCGAACCATCGCGGTCATGATGGCATGGAAGCTGCGAGCTCCACGGTCACTCCAACCGCCTCCATCAATTTACGCACTTCGCTTACCGACAATTGGCGATACGCACCGGGCGAGAGCGTTGCATCCTGCAAGGTTCCAATCCTTGTGCGGACTAGGCGTGTCACATCATGGCCCACGGCAGAGCACATCCTGCGAACCTGTCTGTTGCGACCCTCGTGAATGACCATTCTAATTAAACCCTCCGAAACACGACTTACTTGCGCGGGAGCAGTGAGACCGTCTTCAAGTTCAACGCCTTCGCGCAACCGTCGTAAGTCTCCCGGCGAAGGATCGCCGTCGACGCGAACAAGATACTCCTTGGCGATCCCAGAAGAAGGATGGGTCAATAGATGCGCTAATCGACCATCGTTAGTAAGCAAAAGTAGTCCTTCGGTGTTCATATCCAAGCGACCTACCGGAAAAATCCGAACTGCTGACTGTACAATCTCTAGCACAGTAGGCCGGTTCTGCGGATCCGACGCAGTCGTGACGACTCCGAGTGGCTTGTTGAGCAGAAAGTACACCTTGTTCTCAACCGTCTGAGCCAACTTGCCGTCGACACATATGATCTCATTCTCGGCGTCAACCCGCTGTCCCAGAATGGCAATCTTGCCGTCGACAGTGACTCGACCAGCATCAATTAGCAACTCGCATGCGCGCCTAGAACCGTAACCGGCGCGCGCGAGAGCCTTTTGCAGGCGCTCACCTTCAACCATCACTCTGACTCCAACGAGATTTCGCCGGCCATCTCAGCAGCCAAAGCTTGAGCGGTTTCAACCGGAGGCATGAACTGCTCAATTGGAGGCAAACCGTCCAAGGAACTCAGTCCCATCCGATCTAAGAAGAGCTCGGTGGTGCCATACAAAATCGGTTGACCAGGACCGTCAGCCCTTCCCTTTTCTTCAATATACCCACGCTGTTCGAGTAGACGTGAGACGCCATCTACGTTCACCCCGCGAAGGGCCGTGATCTGCGTTCTCGAAATTGGTTGTCGATACGCGATGATGGCGAGCGTTTCGAGTGCCGCCGATGACATCCGGTGAGAGACGTCACGATTGGCGAACTTTGTGACCCACTGAGCTACATCGGGCGACGATTGGAGTACCCAGCCACTAGCTAATTCCGCAAGGCGAAAGCCGCGGCGGTAATTTGCGTACTCCTCCTTGAGGGCGCGCAGAACATTGCGAACATCTCCAACATCTTGCTCAATGATGTCGGCCAACTCCTCGGCCGTCACGGGTTCGATGGCGACTACGAGCAGTGCCTCGAGGGTTTCTTCCAGGGAAAGGTCATCCCTCATATGTGTCAATCCTTTCAAGATTCAAGTCTGCATCTGTAACGAGCCACTCGATTTCCACCTCACCAAACGTGCTCCCCTGTCCGAGTTCAAGGTGGCCAAGTTTGCAGAGCTCTAACAAAGCCAGAAAATGGACAATGATTTCGATTCGGGTATTAAGACCCTCTGTCAGTTTTCTGAAAGTAATGCGTCCCATGCTGGGCAGACGTTGAGCGAGCGACACCACAGTTTCGGCGACCGTTACGGCATCCACCGTGACGTGATTGAGCCGCACCACAGGAACGGGCTTGTCTTCGATTCCACGCAAGTAGGCCGCAGCCAACTGAGCGACGCTGACTCCAGCGAGCAAGTCTGGAGGATCCACAACAAACCCGTCATCGATGCCTTTAATTCGAGCGACCGAACGCCCAGCTTGCTCAAACAGCTCCGTGAATGAATCAGAGAGTGCAGCGTACGTCCGTAACTCCAGAAGCCGGGCCAGAAGAACGTCGCGCTCTTCCCAACCAACAAATTCCTCGTCCGGTTCAGTTGTGTCGCGACCGGGCAACAAGCGCGTGGACTTCATTTCGACCAATATCGCAGCTACCAAAAGGAAGTCTGAGAGCTCCTCAACGTCAATGAATGTGGCGTCGTCTCTCAAAATGAGAACGAACGCATCAACTATCGGGGCGAGTGGAACGTCCAAGACGTCGACCTCGTGGGCAGAGATCAGTTGCAGAAGCAGCTCAATTGGGCCGTTAAAGGACGGCGTCGTCACGACGTAGGTCACGCACTAAGAATAGTGCGCGCTGGCGGGCCAACAAACTTCTAACATTGGCTCATGCGCATATTCTCGGGTATTCAACCTTCAGGTACGCCTCATTTGGGCAATTATCTTGGGGCTATCAAATCGTGGGTCGAAACTCAAAATAGCGAAGCATATTTCTGTGTAGTGGACCTCCACTCTTTGACGATGGAAATAGATCCTAAGACCCTGCGAAACCAGCGTCTGGAACTCAGTGCCTCCCTATTCGCTTGCGGTTTGGATCCCGAGGTCTGCACCCTCTTCGTTCAAAGCGAAGTGCCCTTTCACGCTCAGTTGAATTGGCTTCTCGAGTGCGTGGCCTCGTACGGAGAATTGACGCGGATGGTTGCTTTTAAGGACAAGTCGTCACGGCAAGAAGCTCAGAGGGCCAGTCTTCTTACCTACCCGGTGCTCATGGCCGCCGATATTTTGCTCTATGACACCGATCGTGTCCCGGTAGGAGATGATCAAAAACAACATCTTGAACTCACTCGGGTAATTGCCGAGCGCTTTAACAACCGATATGGCCAAACTTTCGTCATACCAGAGTTTTCCAAACCAGCCTTTGCGGCACGAGTAATGGACCTGCAAGACCCTACCCGCAAGATGTCGAAATCGGTATCAAGCCCTCTCGGCAAGCTCGAAATCTTTGATTCGCCTGCCGAGATTGAGAAGAAGATCAAGAAGGCGATTACTGACACTGACGGCGAAATGCGCTACGACTGGGAACTGAAGCCAGGTCTCGCGAACCTTCTAGACATATACGCTTCCTTTGCCGGAGAGACTCCAGACCAAGTCGCTTCGAAATTCACTCGCTACGGTGATTTCAAGACTGCACTTGCGCAACTCGTGATTGAATCTCTTGCACCCATCGCGGAGCGTTATAACGCTCTGATGACCGATAGGTCCGAATTGGAACGCTTTATGAGGCGTGGCGCAGAGAAGGCTTCCAGCGTGTCAGAGGTTGTCTACGCCCGTGCGGCGACTGCGATGGGTCTCAACTAGTTCAGTAGAGACAACCACCATGCCTGGACATGGTACAAAAGGCCACTGATCACGTGAGTGGTTTGGTTATCGAGCAAAATTATGCCCATGGTGATGGGTAGTGCATATTGTCGAAACTTAAAATAGGCAGCTCGCTTCGTGTCTGGCCAAAATCGCTCTAGCAGCGCTGATCCGTCAAACGGGGGTATCGGTAATAGATTAAAAATGCACAGCACCACATTCACCAATCCAAAGTCAATCCAGAGATTGACCAAGTTTGGCAAGAACACATTATGAATCGCCAGCTCAGTCATGGCAAACGCCATTGCCGACATGACGGCATTCGAAAGCGGTCCTGCGACCTCGACAATTGGAAACTGGTTCCTAGGGTTTCGTAATCGACTGGGGTCAACTGGCACTGGCTTCGCCCATCCGATGGGAGTCATGCCCGCCACAATCAGAATTAGAGGAACAATAAGCGTCCCGAGAATGTCAATGTGTCGCAGAGGGTTGAAGCTCAGGCGATGCGCCTCTTTGGCTGTTTTGTCGCCAAAGAGCAGGGCAACATAACCGTGAGTCACCTCGTGGACCATTACAGAAACAACTAGGGCGAAGAGAAACCATACCTGACTATTCATCGTTATCCATTTGCTCGCGGATGCGCGTGTAGATATTCTCGTCGCACCGATGTTGTTGTTAATGCAGTGTAAGTCTGTGTCGTAGAAATTGAGGCGTGACCTAAGAGTTCTTGTACCACACGGATATCGGCTCCGTGTTCGAGCATATGAGTTGCACACGAGTGGCGAAATACGTGGGCCGACAAATGTGCCGATGGCAACCCAGCCTGCGTAGCTCTCTTTCGTACCACCAGGTCTGCGCCTTGCCGAGTCAGGCCTCCCCCACGAGATCCAATGAACAAAAGATCTGAACGACTCTCCTTAATCAATAGCGGACGACCGTTTGGCCCTAGATACTCCTCTAAGGCGCGCAGCAAAGTAGCGCCAATTGGGACGAGGCGTTGCTTAGCCCCCTTGCCCGTCACCTTAATGAGCAATTCGGAGAAATCCAAGTCCCCTAATCGCACTCCCATGGCCTCACTCACGCGGCATCCCGTACCGTAAAGCAGTTCGAGGAGCGCAGCGTCTCTACGGTCAATGGCCGTCTCGAGAGTTATCGAGTCCAGTAATCGCGCCATCTCACTCTCTCCTATTGGCTTCGGCAGCGACTTTTGCAATCGAATCTTTTGCAGAGAAGTCGTCGGATCAACCGCAATGTGACCTTCCGATAGAGCAAACGAGTAAAAACCCCGAATCGAGGCCACCATTCGAGCAACGGACGAACTGGCGAGGTGCGATTTACGCAGTGCGGCCACATACCTGTCTAGCGTCTTTGCGTCAACTTCTCGCAAAGTCACCTTTTGGGTTTTTAGCCAGCGCACATGTTCTCCTATGTCGCGGCCATACGCTTCACAGGTGGAAGGTCTACGCCCCTTCTCGACGCTCAGCCAGACAAGATACGCCTCGAGCAGTTTTAACTCAGTCAAGAACTTTTGCGCCGAACGATTGAACTAGTCCCATGGACAAAGAATAATCAAGCGGCTCGTCCGACGTAAGGAGATCCTTAATCTCATCGAGCGTGAGCCAATGAACGCTCATTGCGGTCTCCTCGGGGCCTTCGGGCGCGGAGGTAAATAGTTCTAATTCAGTAGCTTTAAAGAGGTGCATAACCTGATTGGTCCAACCCGGAGAGACCATGTAGGTTCCCAGGTGTAGCCAGGTACGGGCTGACGCTCCCAATTCTTCGGCGAGTTCTCGTTGGGCCGCTTCGAGTAGGGGCTCGCCTTCGACATCTAACGTCCCTGCGGGAATCTCCCAGATTTCAGCGTCAAAGGCTGCTCGATACTGGCGCAAAAGCCCGACCCGACCATCGGCTCGCTGGGCCACAATGCCAACGGCACCTTTATGGACGACCACATCTCTCGTGAACTCTTGGCCGAGTCCAGATACTGAATTTCTTACAACATCGAAGACGAAGCTTGAAAGTAGGGGCTCAGTTGCAACAACCCCAAATCGATCGCTCACGCGTGCGCTTGCAGGGCAGCCCCGGTCAGCGTCGGACCGCTCTCGTGTTTAGCCCTAGCGTCTGCCGCCTGGAGAAGGCCCAAGAAGAGGGGGTGAGCTCTGTCGGGCCGGGACTTAAATTCTGGGTGAGCTTGAGTGCCAACATAGTAAGGATGCTGATTCAGTTCGACAAATTCAACCAGTCGCCCATCTGGAGATTGACCCGAACACCGCATACCTGACTCTTCGAACTGAGTACGGAAGCGAGAATTAAATTCATACCGATGGCGGTGACGCTCAGAGACGACGTTAGCCCCGTACAACTCAGCAACCAGAGAGCCTTCGTCCAACATCGCCGGCCAGGCACCTAGTCGCATCGTGCCCCCCAAATCAATCACATCAACTTGTTCGGACATCAGATCGATGACGGGAAAACTCGAAGAGCTGGTGAACTCGGTTGAATGGGCGTCCGTCATTTCGAGCACATGACGCGCGAATTCGATCACCTGTACTTGCATACCTAAGCAGATTCCCAGGAGCGGTACTCCGTTTTCGCGGCAAATGCGGGCTGCCGCGATCATTCCTTCGATTCCACGTTCTCCAAAACCTCCAGGAATTACGACACCGTCGAGCTCGCAAATTTGAGCCGCACTAATCTCGCTCGGTACCCGTTCGGCCTCAAGCCAAGAAATTTGAACTTTGGCACCGATGGCGAAACCCGCGTGTCGAATTGCTTCGGCAACTGACAGATAAGCATCTGGCATAGTGACATATTTGCCGATAATGCCAATATTGATCACTCGATTCACGGAGTGAACTCGATTAACCACCTCTTGCCACGGTGAAGTATCAATCGGATACTCAGCCTCATCCATGCCCAGAGCATCCAAGACGATTGTGTCTAAGCCCTCTTCGTGCAGCGTGATCGGAATGTCATAGATACTTGGTGCGTCAATTGCGGAAATTACTGCCTCAACTGGCACGTCACACAGAAGCGAGATCTTGCGCTTGAGCGAATCCGAGATTGGCTGGTCCGATCGACAAACAATGACATCGGGCTGGATTCCCCGCGAACGCAGTTCTGTAACCGAGTGCTGAGTCGGCTTCGTCTTTTGCTCACCCGAGGGTGCCAAATAGGGAACCAGGGTCAAGTGGACGTAGCAAACGTTATTTTTTCCAGCATCTCGACGATATTGCCTAATCGACTCAATAAACGGAACGATCTCAATATCGCCAACGGTGCCACCAATTTCAACGATAACGACATCGGCCCCGAGCGCACCTTGCCGGCGAATTCGCTCCTTGATCTCGTCGGTGACGTGTGGAATCACTTGGACAGTTTTGCCCAGATAGTCTCCGCGGCGTTCTTTCGCAATGACGTTTTGGTAAATAGATCCGGTGGTCGTATTCGAAATTTTGGAGAGTGATTCATCAATGAAGCGCTCATAGTGGCCGAGGTCAAGGTCTGTTTCGCCGCCATCATCGGTGACAAATACTTCGCCGTGCTCGCCGGGATTCATCGTCCCAGGGTCCACATTCAAGTAAGGATCCAATTTGCACATCGTGACCTTCAAGCCACGCATTTTTAGGAGTCGGCCCAGCGAAGAGGCCGTTAAACCCTTGCCTAGGGAGCTAGAAACGCCACCCGTAACGAATACATACTTGGTCATTATTGGCGTTCCGTCTTCACGGAACAACATCTTAGTCGGGCGTGGACCCTAAATGTTGAGAAGGTTAGGTGCCTTGCAGCAGGTGCTCAGCCAAAGCCAACGCTGCCTCGTTAACCTCTCCGGCCAGCATGCGAGCGACTTCACGAACACGCTCCGGACCGGAAACTTCGCGAACTGAGGTCACAGTCTGCCCCTCATCAACTCGCTTCTCAATAACGAAATGCTTGTCAGCCTTGGCTGCCACGCTGGCTAAGTGAGTTACCGCTAGAACTTGCTGACGGGTACCTACCTCGCGTAGGCAGTCACCGATTTGCTGGGCCACCTGGCCACCTATCCCCGCGTCCACCTCATCAAATACCGCAACCTGGGCGCTATCGGTAGTTTCCAGCGAAATAGCGAGGAGCACTCGACTCAATTCTCCCCCGCTCGCGAGGGATTGCAGTGGCCCCTCGGGCTGACCAGGATTCGGAGCAAAAAGTATTTCTGCGCTCGACCCGGCGGGCCCAGAAATGGAGAATCGGAGAGTGGCGTGTGGCAGCGCTACGCGCTCAAGTTGTGCTCTGATTCTGCCCGAGAGCCGTTCGGCCGCAGCCTCTCGCTCTCCAAGCAATCGTGTAGCTTCGGCATTTGCCAGTACCTCGAGCTTGCTTAAATCCTCCTCAACCGTTGCGAGTCTGTCGATCGCCGCGCCATGCTCACGAACGGCAGTTTCGAGATCTTCCGCCTTGGTGATTACATCCGCAAGAGTCAGTCCATATTTCCGAATCAGATTCTGCAGCACCAGAGCCCTGGATTCGAGTTGGTCGATTTGCACGGGGTCAAAAGCTTCCGGATCAGCTAAAGCGGACAAATCTCTTACGCCTTCTCGAGCAACCTCGAGCGAACTCGACAGAGTCTGCCGCACCGCGAGGTAGGCCTCGGCTTTCGGTATCCGGTTTATGGCCGCCGCGAAAGCATCTAAAACTGAGTCATCGCTGTCATTCAGCAAGCCCACGACCTCGATGACGGCCGATTGACCTTCGCGCGCTTCCGAGAGCGCCTGCAACTTTTCTAGCAAGTCGGAAAGTTCATTCTCGTCCACAATTTGACTCTCGAGAATTTCATTCAATTGGAATTGAAGAAAATCGTATTCCCTCTGGCGGCCGGCCTCGTCCCCTCCGGCCGACTCCCGGAGGCGATTAAGACTGGCAATCTCTCGTGTGAGGCGCTGGAATTCGGAGCTATCAACTCCCCCGTAATTGTCGACTAAGCGAAGTATCTCCAGTTTCGATTTAAGAGCCAGCGAATCATGTTGTCCATGAATCACGATTAATGGTTCAGCGGCATTGCGGAGAGCCTCGGCGTTCGAGGCCAGACCATTTAACGTAGCTCGCAATCTTCCACTCGCAGAAGCTTCACGCGCGAGCACAATCTCCGAATTATCTGCGGCGAACACGACAGAAACTTGAGTGTCACTCGTCACGCCATGACGAGACTGTGCTCCGTCACCACCCAAGCAGAGCTCTAAGGCGCCTAAGAGCAGCGTTTTGCCAGCGCCCGTCTCACCAGTGATGACGCAAAAGCCTTCGCCAAATTCGAGATTCGCATTCGCGATGACACCAAGAGAGCGAGCTGACAGCTCAACCAGTCGAACTTTAGGCATGGCCCTCGCGTAAACCGCGACGCAGGCGCGCAGCGAGGTCCGTTGGCTCAGTGCCCAACACCTTGACCGGCAATGGGCTCTTCGTTACGGTAATCCCTTGGCCCATTTCGAGCTTGCCTACCAATACGCCATCGGTCACAATGACAGCGGGGCGATCTACCGCGACAATACGAATTGTGCGATGGCCCGGCATTACTACTGAGCGTCCAATGGTGAAATGTGGTGCAATCGGCGTCAAAACCATGAGGTCCAAATTGGGGTCCACTACTGGACCTCCGGCCGAAAAGTTGTAGGCCGTCGACCCGGTGGGGGTTGAGACCATGAGGCCATCGGCAACGTACGAGAGATACTCCTCCGTGTCAACCGTCGTTTCAACCTTCACCATGTGGCCTGGCAGGTCACGTTCGACAACAACCTCGTTCAGTGCGAATTCAGTCTCGGTCTGACCATCAATAGATATTTCGAGAGCCAGGCGGTGCTCACAAATCTCGTTTGAGAGAGCGGAACGGATCTCCGCAATCAAATCTTGGGGCTCCACCCGTAACAAGAAACCCACGCGACCAAGGTTTACGCCGAGAATTCGAGCACCCGCGCGATGAGCGAGTCTCGAAGCTTTGAGGAATGTTCCGTCTCCCCCGAGCGAAATCACCAGCGACTTGCTGGTGAGCTCTGGTTTGGAGTCCAGATCCAAGAGATGCACCTGCGACTCGAAGTGTTCCGTCGAGAAGACACCACTGCCCTCCTGAGCGAGCGCAATCGCGTCTGGTCGATTTGAAAAAGCGGCAAATAGAAGTTGAGTCACGGGGCTCCTCGTCCTAAAACCATGGTAGCGACCAAACCAGGGTTATCGATACCCAACCGTCGGGGCAGTGGGTCCAGTGGTGTCGAAGGCGGGACTTGAACCCGCACGCCCTTACGAGCACTAGCACCTCATGCTAGCGTGTCTGCCATTTCACCACTTCGACGTGGAGTACCACTCTAGCCGTTTTCTCTGATTGGGCCTAAGGGCGTAAATAAGGTATTTGGTCTACGAGGGCAATGACCGAACCACCACCGACGAGTGAAGTGAACCTGTGGCTCCACGCTTGAATTTTTGGCGCAAAGAATATTGGTCTGACCATAAAACTATGCGTGACGAGGGAATCCAGCCGGAGCCAAGTTGCCGATGCCGAAGCAGGGTTCAAATCTGCCATTGCCGCGAGACCTAGTTTTGTCAGTTGCGCATTATTTAAGACAGTGGTGTACGAATCTTTAAGAGCCGAGCCGAAATATGATCTCGCCAGGGTGAGCGGGCCGAAAGTTGCACTCCTTGAAAAAATAGCCACATCAGCCGAACCCGAACTTACCGAAGTGGCAGCGCCTATCTCCGACGAAAAGGACACCTGAAAGGTGGGAATGCCGATGACTCGCCAGGTATTGATAATAAATTTTGCCGTTGCGCGGTCAACGCTTGAAGGTCCAACCGCCATACGTATTGAAACTAACGAACCCTGCGGAGACCTCCAACCTGAGCCAATCTGGGTGTAGCCAGCTGCGCGCAAGGACTCCACGGCACATGTAAGGCAATCCGAAGGGGCTGAGAAACCGGCCGACGAGCCAGGTAACCGTGCGGCATCAAATAGCGCAAAGGGCGCTGACTTCACACTCAGAGTCGCTCCACCATATTGTGAATTAATCAAAATCTGCCTGTTCACCGAAACGCTGAGTGCCTGGCGGAAAAGGGGTGATGCGACATTGGCGCGTCGGACCCCAATGGCCATAACGGTCAGGTCTGTTGAGGGAATGATTGCGGTGTGTAGTGACGCAATTCCGGAAACTGCTGAAATGGTCTGAGCACTGACAGTCGAGATCTCACCCAGAAAATTAGTGGACCATTTGGGGGTGTTCGGGAGTTGGTCAGAAATCACAATTCGGCCGTAACGCGACGTCCCCTTTTTTAGTAAATCACTCTTGCGAAGGACGATGCTGTGTTTAGTTACCGACTCAACTGCATAGAACCCCAACGTAGGTCGAGTTTTAAGGGTTGAGAGCCGACAGTCAAGCGAAGAACCGCTAGCAAGGACGTCGCGAAACAGTGAAGACCAGCCGGCGAAGGGTTGGTTGAAGGTCGCCAAGACGGTGTATCCATTTGCGGACACAGTCATTGAGGAGATGTGACGGTAGCCATCTGCGGCCACAGAAGGAACTAATTTAGCCCGTTGCCACCACGAAACCAACGACTGAGCGTTGAAGGCAGTGCCATTGGACCACGTGAGTCCCGAACCCACCGTGTAATTCACTACCTCTGGAGAAACGGAATTTAACTCCGCAGCAACGATTCCTACCCCGCTGCCTTGCAGCGCATCAGCTGGACCATTGACAAAGGCCGACGGATAGAGGAGATCGCCAATGGCAATCGAGTTGTCTGTGGCGCTGGGCGAAATACTCGAGCAGCCATCCAGTGGACCGGCGACAGATACGTAGAGCGTTTTTATTGCCGCACTGGCTGGCGCGCAAAAAGCCGCCGTTGAGGCGAGAAGAATGAGCGCAGCAACTGACCTTTTCAAGGTCGACCTTCTATTGGAGACGAAGGTCGAGTGTAAGAGTCGAGAAGGCAAACACCAAAGCAACAGCGATTGTGATGCGGTCTAAATTCCGCTCAACAACCGTTGATCCAGAGGCGGCCTCTAATGTCGCGCCACCTAACATTCCCGAAACGCCACCGCCTCGACCAGAGTGCAAGAGGACGAGGAAAACCAGTGAGAGTGCGCTGATCGCTTCAATTCCAGTAACAATCCAAGTAAACATTGTGCCTCCGTTAGCGGTTCTTAGCGTAGCAGTCGTCAACCGCCTCGACAATGGCCATAAAACTCTCAACTTTTAGGCTGGCTCCACCTACTAGGAAGCCCCCGGCCTGGCCTGACGTGAGAAGTTCGGCAGCGTTTTCCCCTGTCACTGAACCTCCGTAGAGCACCCGAGTATCGCTCATGCCACGGCTATTTAGTTCGAGGCGGATGTGTGCCATCATCTCGGCCACTTGCTCGCTGTTGGCGGTTCGTCCGGTGCCAATAGCCCAAATCGGTTCGTAGGCAATTGTCAGGAGCTCGAGATTCTTTTTTTCAAACCCATCTAACGCCAACGCAATTTGATTTGAAACAAAGGAGAAGTGTTCTCCAGCGTCGCGAGCATCGAGGTTTTCGCCGCAACACAGAAGCACTTCGAGCCCCCCGCGTGCAGCGGTCTGCGCTGTTGAAGCAACGATGTCGTCAGTCTGACCGTACATAGAGCGACGCTCGGAATGACCAACAATCACGCTTTTCACCCCGAGCCGCTTTAGCATGGCTACTGATATTTCCCCCGTGTGAGCCCCGTTGTCGAACATTGATACATGTTGTGCCGCAAGGGAGATGGGAATCCGCTCAGACTCAATTATGGAACTTACCGAACGAAGGTCCACGGAGGGCGGCGCAACCGCTATTTCGACATGCTCACGTGACTTGTTTTTTAGAACAACACCGATTTGCTGCGTTAAATGCAAAGCCTCGACGTAGTCGTGATTCATTTTCCAGTTACCAACAACTAATGGTTTAGAGGGCATGCTTAGCCTTTCGATTCACGTAATGCGCGTAATCCAGGTAAATCTCCGAATTCGACCAATTCAAGAGAGGCGCCTCCACCTGTCGAAACGAAATCTACTTCAGACTCCAATTTAAACTGCTGCATTGCCGCGACCGAATCTCCCCCACCAACAATCGAATATCCGGGAGATTGAGCGACCGCCCTCGCTATGGCCTCTGTTCCGGCAGCAAAGCGTGGATCCTCAAATACACCCATCGGTCCATTCCAGAGAATCGTGCCGGCCTCCTGTATCTCACGGGCGAAGGCGGCACTCGAGAGCGGACCTATATCTAGGCCCATCGAATCCTCGGGAATGTTCTCCCCGAACACGATCACAGGATCTGAGAAAGCCGCTGAGCCGAACGATTGGTCAGACTTTAAACCAAGTGAGTCAACTGGGATACGAACCTTCTCGGTCTGCATGAGTTCACGACAGTTGTCTACATTCGTTGCGTCGAAAAGCGAAGATCCGATGGTACGGCCCTGGGCATATTCGAAGGTGTAGGCCATTCCGCCCCCCACGATCACGACGTCCGCTTTTTCGACAAGCACCCTCGTGATGGCGAGCTTGTCTTTCACCTTTGCTCCACCAACAATTGCGATGAAGGGCCTCACAGGATTTTCAAGCGCGCCGAGAAGAGTCGAGACCTCACGCTGCAGGTTCGGACCCGCCGCGCTTGGTAGGAGCATGGGTGGGACCATGATTGATGCGTGAGCTCGGTGGGAGGCACCAAAAGCTTCATTTATGTAGTAATCGAAACCTTCAACTAGCGACGCGCCAAACTCGGGGTCGTTCAGTTCTTCACCCGGGTTAAACCGAAGATTCTCCAACAAATCGATACCTGGACATAGTTCATTCAGTCGGCGTCGGATGGGGGCAACAGAAAATTCTTCGGTCGGTTGACCCTTGGGGCGACCAAAGTGTGTCATGCAGGTCACTTGCGCGCCTTGCTTTATTAAATCATCAAGTAGCGGCAGGGTGGCTCGAATACGAAAGTCGTCGGAAACTTCAAGCTTTCCGTCAACAAGGTGGACAGGTGCGTTGAAGTCAACACGTACCAGAACCTTTTTTCCATTGAGATCGGTCCATCGTTTGTAACTAGGAAGTGCGGGTTGCACGAACTACTTTCCGACGTGCGCAGTGAGGTCAACGAGCCGATTCGAATAGCCCCATTCATTGTCGTACCAGCCGAAAATCTTTACGAGAGATTGTTCGTCATTGAGTCGCTGGACCATCGTCATCTGAGAATCAAAAGTACAAGAAGCTGGGCTACCAACGATATCGCTGGAAACAATTGGCTCATCGGTGTACACCAGGACTCCGCCTAGACGCCCGGCTGCCGCTTTCTTAAAGGCAGCGTTTATCTCATCCACAGTGGTCGTCCGCACTACGGCGGTGAAGTCCGTAATGGAGCCATCTGGAATTGGCACCCGTAGAGAGGTTCCGTCTAGTCGACCCTTCATTGCAGCGAGCACGAGGCTCGTAGCCCTGGCGGCCCCCGTTGACGAAGGGACAATGTTTACCGCAGCAGCCCGTGCTCGACGTAGGTCCTTGTGTGGCAAATCGAGCAAATTCTGGTCATTGGTGTAAGCGTGCACGGTAGTCATCAATCCACCCTCCACGCCGAACGCCTCGTCGAGCACCTGAACCATTGGCACAAAACAGTTCGTAGTGCACGAGGCGTTCGAGACAATCTTGTGTTGCGCTGGATCAAAAGTGTCTTCGTTAACACCTACAACGAAAGTCGCATCGACATCTGTAGCAGGAGCTGAAATAATCACCCGCTTGGCCCCAGCTGTTAGGTGCTGGCTTGCTCCTTCACGAGAGGTGAAGATACCGGTTGACTCGATAACAACATCCACATTGAGAGCGGCCCAAGGCAGTTCACTCGGGTTTCGCTCGGCGAGCACTTTGATGGTTCGATTACCGACGGTAATGCTGTCTTCGGTTGCCGATACGGTCTCCGTCAGTACTCCTTGAGTGGAATCGTATTTGAGCAGGTGGGCATTTACCGCCGGACTCGTCAAATCATTAATTGCGACAACTTCAATATTTGGATTCTTGAGAGAAGCTCGCAGATATCCCCGGCCAATTCGACCGAAACCATTAATTGCAACACGAACAGCCACGAAGCCTCCTCGAATACTCAGCTTTTGCTGAGGCCAGTGACATTCTAACGAATTTGCCTAGCGGGCAATGTCGCGATGAAACACCGAATTCGCGATAGCCAGACGTTTTCGAATTTCCTCGGCGATCGCGACACTGCGGTGTCGTCCGCCTGTGCATCCAACAGCAATTGACAGATACGACTTGCCCTCGGACGCGAAGGCCGGAATCTGCCAGGTCAGCATATTCACAACATCGGAAAGAAAATGCTGCGCGGGCTCTTGGGCAAACACATAATCAGCGACCGGCGCATCGAGTCCGGTGAGGGGCCTCAGTTCTTCGATCCAATGGGGATTCGGGAGGAAGCGGCAGTCAAAAACCAAGTCGACATCTCGAGGAATTCCATTCGAGTAACCAAAGGAAACTAGTGAAATTCGCATCGGATGTTGCGCGTTCTCTTTGGTAAAGATTTCCTGGATGCGGGTGCGAAGTTGATTCGTATTGATAGAACCGGTGTCGATGACGAGATCGGCCGCATCACGAATAGTCGACAGTGCCACGCGTTCACCCAATATCGAATCAACCAACGTTGGAGCGGGGAAAGGGTGTCGGCGGCGATTGCCTTCGTATCGATGAATCAGAACCTCATCGGGAGCATCGAGAAACAGGATCTTCGTCTCTTCGTGCAACAGTTGGAGTTCTTTTTCAACTGCTAGCAGCGTCTCGGTCTGCAAACGGCCCGAACGACCAACAATGAAGGCGACTCCGGCGAAATCAGTGGAAGTAGACAAAGCCAGTTCGCTTACCCGAACGACTAGCTCCAACGGAAGATTATCGATAACAAACCATCCCAAGTCTTCTAGGGCAGCCGAAACCGTTGAGCGACCAGCACCCGACATCCCTGTGACTAGGAGAACTTCAGCCATCTTCTTCCGTCTCTTTTGAAAGGCGCGGAGCACTAGGTCCGCTCACTCGATCGTAGAGCCTGCGGGCCACGTCCTTTGGCAACCAGGGCAATCCTTCGAGTTCCTCGCGAGAGGCCGCACGCAAGCCGTCCAGGGAGCCGAACGTTTCGATCAATCGGTCTCGTCGCGAAGGGCCCAGACCCTCGACGCCCTCCAGCGTGCTCGCCACCATGGACTTTCCGCGCTTAGAGCGGTGAAAGTTGATCGCGAAGCGGTGCGCCTCGTCACGGAGCCTTTGCATCAGATACAGCCCCTCCGAGCCACCATCCAAAACGATCGGATCGGATGAACCAGGCCTGTAGAGAAACTCTTCGCGCTTAGCCATCGCTACGAACTCGACTTCGCCGAGCAGCCCTAATTCCTCCGCGGCCTTCTCCGCAGCATGGAGCTGCCCGAGTCCACCATCAATCACTATGAGGTCGGCTCGTCGGAACTTTGAACCGTGCTGATCTTCTCGCCAATGCTCCAGGCGCCTTCTCACCACTTCTTGCATAGCCCCGAAGTCGTCATTGCCTAAAATCTCTTTGACATTGAAATGTCGATAGTCACTCTTCATCGGCACGCCATCTTCGAAGACCACCATTGACCCGACATAGTTAGTGCCTTGTAGGTGCGACATGTCAAAACACTCCATACGAAATGGTGGTTGCGCCAACTGAAGCTTGGCGCCAATCTCTTGCAGTGCTCGTGAGCGAACATTATGGTCGCTCTGGCGACGAAGCGTATCTCGTGCAATTACCGACAAGGCATCATTTAATGCCATCTCCATAACCCGGCGCCTTTTGCCACGCATGGGAATCACAACATCCACGGGTGACTTGGCCATCGAGCTGAGGTACTCGCGGACTAGCGCAGTGTTTGTGCCTTTCTGCACCGAGACAACGGCTGGTACTTCTGATTGTTCGGGATACATTTCCGTGATCACGGCCTCAAGAATCTCAGTGGTGGTTTCGTCCAGAGAGCGATCGAGGAAATGAACGCTCCGACCGACCACTCGACCATTTCGCACCTTGAACCGAACAACCGTCGCTCTTCCTCCGTCGGTCGATACAGCGAGCGTGTCTATATTCGAATGAGTATCTAAAACAACACTCTGAGTCTGGGCGGCACGATCCAGCGCCTCAAGTCCATCACGAGCCTTCGCCGCAGCTTCATAGTGCTTCTTCGAGGATGACTCTGTCATCGTCGACGTTAATGAATCTCGCAAGGCGCTCACATCTCCAGAAAAGAATCTGGCCCACGATTCAACAAGCCCCTGATAGCCCGACTCGTCAATGGCACCAATACAGGGTCCAGAACATTTTCCAATGTCAAACAAAAGACACGGTCTGTTGATCTTCTTTTGATATTCGTATTTATGTCTCGAGCAACTCCTCAGAGGGAAGATATGGAGAAGTTCGTCAATGGTCACCCGCAAGGCGCGGACGTCAACATAGGGGCCAAAATATCGCACTCCCTTTTGATGTTTTCCTCGAGTGATGTAAGGCACTGGGAACGCCGTACGTGAATCAATCGCCACGTAGGGAAAGCTCTTATCATCCTTAAGTCGAAGGTTATAACGAGGTTGGTATTGCTTGATTAGTTCATTTTCGAGGATCAATGCGTCTAGCTCTGAAGGGGTGATAATCCATTCGACGCTGTGCGCTTCATCCATGAGGAACTGGGTTTTGGGTGCGAGGCCATCGCGTGATTGAAAGTATGAACCGAGACGATTTTTGATCGTCTTCGCCTTGCCTACATAAATGACGTGACTCTCAACATTACGAAATATGTAGCATCCAGGCGCCGAGGGCATTCCATCAGGCCGGTTCATCGCCACTACTTCTTCTTCGCGGCCAGCAAGACCTCTTTGAGGACCTCTCCCGTTGCAGTCTTCAACTTGGCAATTTGCTCGGGAGTTCCCTCGCCCACAATTAACCCGCCACGTCGACCACCTTCAGGTCCCAAGTCGACAATCCAATCAGCAGTCTTTATGACATCGAGGTTGTGTTCGATTACTAGAACTGTATTGCCTTGGTCGACCAGACGATGGAGAACTTCTAACAGTCGATTGACATCTTCAAAGTGAAGTCCGGTCGTTGGTTCATCCAATACGTAAAAGGTATGCCCAGTGGGACGCCGAGCTAACTCAGTCGCCAACTTCACACGCTGCGCTTCTCCGCCCGAGAGGGTGGGTGCGGGTTGACCTAGGCGTACGTAGCCCAGTCCGACATCAGAGAGGCTCTGAACAATCCGCAAGATTGACGGTTGGCGCTCAAAGAAGGTTAAGGCTTCGTTCACCGGCATATTCAGCACGTCCGCAATTGACTTGCCGCGATAGGTGATTTCGAGCGTCTCGCGGTTGTAGCGAGCCCCATTGCATTCTTCGCAATTCACGTAGACATCGGGCAAAAAATGCATTTCAATCTTGATGGTTCCGTCGCCGGCACACGCTTCGCAGCGACCACCGCCATTCCTTCCTGGAACATTGAAAGAGAACCGGCCTTGTTGGTACCCGCGAACCTTCGCCTCTTGGGTATCCGCGAAAAGCTTTCGAATCTTGTCAAAGACCCCCGTGTACGTTGCCGCGTTACTACGCGGAGTCCGTCCGATTGGCTGTTGATCGACTGCGACTACTTTGTCAATGGCCTCGAGTCCGGTGATGCGGTCATGCTCAGCCACATGAGTTTTTGCCCGATTGATTTCTCGCTCAAGATGCGCCAACAGGATTCCATTGATCAACGTTGACTTCCCGGAACCAGATACTCCAGTCACGGCGACAAAATCACCCAACGGGAAAGCTACTGTTACGTTCTGCAGGTTGTTGGCACGAGCACCAAAGACAGTTATTATCTGACCGTTGCCGCTTCGCCGTTGCTGAGGCACTTCGATCCGCTTCTTCCCAGACAGGTATTGACCAGTGAGAGATTTTGGATTCTCGAGAATATCTACATACGAACCGGCGTGCACAACCTCACCACCAAATTCCCCAGCCCCGGGCCCAATATCGACCAGAAAGTCCGCCAGACGAATCGTTTCTTCATCGTGCTCTACCACCACCACTGAGTTGCCAAGATCGCGCAAGCGTTCCAGAGTCGCGATCAAGCGTCGGTTGTCGCGTTGGTGTAAGCCAATCGACGGTTCGTCGAGGACATATAGAACGCCAACGAGGTAACTGCCGATTTGGGAGGCCAGCCGAATTCGCTGCGCTTCACCACCTGAGAGGGATGCTGAAGCCCTCGAGAGGGTTAAGTAGTCCAGGCCCACGTCCATAAGGAAATTTAATCGCTCGGTAATTTCTTTAATCACCTGTTTAGCGATGGCTAATTCGCGCTTAGTGAGCTTGAGCTTCTTAAAAAAGTCGATTGCTTCGTCAATTGTCATGGAATTAACCGCCGCAATTGAATGTTCTTGAATTGTTACTGCCAAAATTTCCGGTTTTAATCGCTGCCCGGCGCACGCAGTGCACTCAACCTCTTGCATGTACTGCTCGGCTTGTTCGCGCGACCACTCACCATCAGCCTCTCCGTGGCGCCTCTCGAGCCACTCAACAATCCCGTCATAGGTAGCGCTGTAGGTCGTGGTCTTTCCGTACCGATTCTTGTACTTGACCGGCACTGCTTTGTCGTCCACGCCAAAAAGAATCAGTTGCTTGTCCTTGGCCTTGAGCTTGCTCCATGGGGTATTCATGTCTATGTCACCCATCTTGGCTACCGACTTAATCATCTTGTCAAAGTACTTGTAGCGATTCCCGCCCCACGGCGCCAGGGCCCCCTGTACAAGTGAGAGCGTGGGATCAGGCACCACCAACTCTGGATCGACCTCGAAGCGAGTACCGAGGCCACTACAGGTGGCACACGCACCATAAGGTGAGTTAAAAGAGAAGTCTCGAGGGGCCAACTCGGTGAACGAAATACCGCACGTGGTACAGGCCATCTTTTCGGAGTAAGTCACAAGTTCGTCCTTGTCGGTAAATAAAAACCCGACAACTCCCTTAGCCAAACGAAGTGCCGACTCTACGGACTCTGTGAGCCTTTGACGTTGTGTTGCTTTCACCGCCAACCGGTCAACGACCACATCGATAGTGTGCCGTTGAGTCTTGGCAAGAGAAATACTGTCCCGTTCAGAAAGCTCCAGCACCTTCCCATCAATCCGAACACGCGAAAAACCCTGCGTGGCCAAGTCGTTTAGGAGCGTTGAATATTCGCCCTTTCTGCCTTCAACCACCGTTGCGAGAACTAAGAATTTTTCATTTTCCTCACGCTGTAGAACGAGGTCAACAATTTGTTGAGGCGTTTGGCGAGAAACCTCTCGTCCACACTTGTGGCAATGGGGTACGCCAACGCGCGCAAATAAGAGCCTGAGGTAGTCATGAATTTCGGTAATCGTACCCACGGTTGAACGTGGGTTGCGGCTCGCCGTCTTCTGGTCAATCGAGATTGCCGGTGATAGCCCTTCGATGAAATCCACATCGGGCTTTTCCATCTGCCCGAGGAATTGTCGGGCGTAGGCGGACAGACTCTCGACGTAGCGCCGTTGCCCCTCTGCATAGATCGTGTCGAAGGCCAAAGACGACTTTCCAGATCCAGAAAGTCCCGTAAACACCACCAGTTTGTCCCGTGGAATCTCAACCGAGAGGTTCTTAAGATTGTGGACTCGAGCGCCCTGAACGCGAATTGAACCAGACATAGGGAAAAATCTAGTGGTTAGCCCACATTGGCCGTACCACTACCGCTACCGCTACCGGGGAGCATCTGACCCTGGAGAGTCGACATGACATCGCGAAGGGCGGCGGCCTCTTCGAAGCGCAAATCTCGAGCCGCTTCGAGCATCGCACGTTCAATTCTCGCAATCTCTAGTGAAAGATCGTCGGGCATACCCTCTTCGAGCGAGGTGAGGACTTCGAATCGCTGGACACCAGAATCTGGGGTTTCGCTCCGTAAACGACCGAGGATGTCGGACACATTCTTCATAACCGTTTTCGGCTCAATGCCATGCTCTTTGTTGTATTCAATCTGCATCAAACGACGCCGTTCGGTGAGCGAAATCGCCGCACTCATTGAATCCGTCATGCGATCAGCGTACAGAACAGCCAGACCGTTCGAATTTCGCGCAGCTCGGCCAATTGTTTGAGTCAGCGCACTTCGAGATCTTAGAAAACCTTCCTTGTCGGCATCCAAGATCGCCACTAACGAAACTTCAGGAAGGTCCAAGCCTTCGCGGAGCAAGTTGATGCCAACCAAAATGTCGAATTCGCCCAGCCGCAGCGAACGAAGTATTTCAATTCTCTGAATCGTATCTATGTCGCTATGTAAATACTGAACTCTAAATCCAGCTCTGGTGAGATAATCAGTTAAGTCTTCAGCCATCTTCTTGGTCAGCGTCGTGATTAGTGCTCGCTCGTTCCGCTCAATAACCTTCGTCAGGCGCTGCTTGAGATCATCTATCTGATTTTGCGTTGGGTGAATCTCGACAATCGGATCAAGAAGCCCAGTGGGCCTAATTACCTGTTCGACAATTTGATCGGAGTGTTCGAGTTCGTACGGACCAGGAGTTGCGGACACGAACACCATTTGCGGCACGAGGTTCATAAATTCATCGAAATTGAGAGGTCGGTTGTCGAGTGCTGAGGGTAGGCGAAATCCGTGTTCCACCAGTGTGTTCTTGCGAGCCTTGTCCCCCGCGAACTGTCCGCGTACTTGGGGCACCGCAACGTGGCTTTCATCGATGACCACCAAATAATCATCGGGGAAATAGTCGAGCAGCGTGTACGGGCGCTCCCCCGGTTTTCGTCCATCCAGATGCGCAGAGTAATTTTCTACTCCGGCACAAACCCCTGTTTGTTCAAGCATTTCTAAATCATGTTCCGTGCGCGAGCGTAGACGTTGCGCCTCTAACAACTTATTTTCCAACTGGAATTTGGCCAACTGCACCTGGAGCTCTTCTTCGATTGAGCGACAGGCCCGCTGGAGTGTTTCGGCGCTCGTGGCGTAGTGTGACGCCGCGAACAGTGTGAATTCGGTGACTTTTCCCTTCAATTCATTGGTGACCGGATTGAAGAATGAAATCTCCTCAAGCTCATCTCCAAAGAACGAGAGCCTCACGGCTTCGTTTGAATACGCCGGTTGTATCTCGAGCGTGTCACCATGATTACGAAACAAACCACGCTCCAACACCATGTCGTTGCGGTTGTATTGCATCTCAATCAATCGGCGAAGCAGCAGACGTTGATCAATTTGCTGGCCGACCTCAAGTGGCAACATTCTTTCACGGTATTCCAATGGTGAGCCAAGTCCGTAGATGCAAGAAACTGAAGCGACGACAATTGTGTCGCGGTGAATCAGCAACGATGAGGTCGCCGCGTGTCGCAGTCGATCGATTTCTTCATTAATTGACGAGTCTTTTTCAATGAAGGTATCCGTCCGTGGAATGTAGGCCTCGGGTTGGTAGTAGTCGTAGTACGAAACGAAAAATTCAACCCGATTCTGCGGAAGCATCTCTTTCAACTCTGAGGCGAGTTGCGCGGCCAAGGACTTGTTGGGCTCAAGGATGAGAGTTGGTCGTTGTACATTCTCGACCAGCCAAGCAATAGTTGCGGTTTTCCCGGAACCGGTAATACCCTCCAGAGTCTGAAAGCGCAGTCCGTCTTCGACACCCCGGGTAAGCGCCGCGATGGCCTTTGGTTGATCCCCGGCCGGTTGAAAGGGCGACTCGACTAAGAAATTATTCACTGGCAACTCGAGTAGCCACTAGTTCTTTCACTTCGCGATACAGATCGTCAATGGTTCCTTCATTGACTATGACTACGTCACTCAGGGCGACACGTTCCTCATTGCTACTCTGCGAAGCGATCCGCGATTCCGCATCCTGGACGGACATTCCTCTACCCTCAACAAGTCGTTGTATGGCTATCTCAACCGGACAAATAACCGCCCAAACCTCGTCCAGTTTGAACATCTCACGATGCGCCTCGCGAAAAAGCGGAATAGCAAGGAACACCACCTTTGCCTCAATTGACTTTAGGGAATGCGTCATGTGTTGCCCAATCGCCTTGTGGGTGATTGAGTTCAGCCTGAACCTGGCATTCGAGTCGGAAAAGACGAGCTTCGCCATGAACTTGCGGTTGTAGGAACCGTCAGGATTCATGACAACAGATCCAAAGGCGTCAGCGAGAGCAGCCAGAGTCGGCGTATTGGCTTGAGTTACCGCAGTGAGCGCTTCGTCGGCATCGACGATTGCAAAGCCCAGCGAGTGGAGGTACGACGTCACCGTCGACTTTCCTGAGCCGATGCCCCCAGTGATTGCGATTCGCTTCATTGGTTAATACTAATAAGACGCAAAAAGGTCCGCTCCGGTTTCCCGGAGCGGGCCAGTCTGTGGTGATTAATTTTCTACTTCGGCTTCTGGTTCTACCAAAGCCTCTGCGACGGGCTCTGCAGTGGCTTCTGGAACTTCAGGAACTTCACTAGCTACCTCACCGGCAGGCTTAGCCAATTCGGCCCACGCTGCTTGTGCTTCGCTCTCGGGGGTGAAGTCACCAAGGTCCAAGTTTCCGATGTAGTTACCCTCAGCGTCATAGGCGTGTGAACCGAAGGCTTCGCGATATTCAGCAGAGACTTCGCCACCTTCTGCAGCTTGCTTTACCGACAGACTGATGCGGCGACGGGCGGCGTCGAGTTCAATGATCTTGACCCACAGTTCTTCACCCGCAGTTACAACCTGCTCGGCTGTTTCTACGTGGTGCGCGGCGAGCTCTGAGATGTGCACGAGGCCCTCGATGCCCTCGCCCACCTGGACAAATGCACCGAAGGGGACAAGCTTCGTGACGCGTCCATAGACCAGCTGGTCCACGGCGTGCGATTCGGCAAAGACCTGCCACGGGTCAGACTGAGTGGCCTTGAGTGAGAGCGAGATGCGCTCTTTGGAATAGTCAACCTCGAGGACCTCGACATCGACCTCGTCGCCAACCTGAACAACTTGGCTGGGGTGATCAATGTGCTTCCAGCTGAGCTCGGAGACGTGAATCAAACCATCCATGCCACCAAGGTCGACGAAGGCACCAAAGTTAACGACCGAAGAAATAACTCCGTGACGACGCTCGCCCGGCTTGAGGTTCTGCAAGAAATCGCCGCGCTGTTCTTTCTGTGTTTCTTCGAGCCACGCACGACGCGAAAGGACAACATTGTTGCGGTTGCGGTCCAATTCAATGATCTTCGCTTCGACAATTTTGCCGATGTAGGGCTGGAGTTCGCGAACGCGTCGCAGCTCAACTAGGGAAGCAGGAAGGAAGCCGCGGAGTCCAATGTCCACAATGAGGCCACCCTTAACGACTTCGATAACGAGACCCTTGACGACCTCGTTGCGGTTCTTAACCTCTTCGATGTTGGCCCACGCCTTCTCGTACTGGGCACGCTTCTTGGAAAGGACTAGGCGCCCTTCCTTGTCTTCTTTTTGCAGGACGAGGCATTCAACGCGCTCACCCATGGAAACAATTTCAGAAGGGTCAACGTCATTGCGGATGGAAAGCTCACGCGACGGAATGACTCCTTCAGATTTGAATCCAATGTCGAGGAGAACCTCGTCGTGGCTGATCTTTACGACCGTGCCGACAACTAAGTCTCCGTCATCGAACTCGAGAACAGAATTACCAACAATCTCAGCAATGTCTGTGCCGACCAAGTTGTCTTCGGTAATGACGCGGGGAATGTAATTGCCCTTTTCGTCGAACGTACCCATTGGCTGGGTAGAGAGGAGGCTGGTGCCGTCGCTCATGATGCATCTTTTCTTTGACTACACCGGAGTCTGACTAGGAGATCAGAGCCACTCCACCGGTGTTAGAGCAGCGTTTTAGCCTACAACATCCCCAGCTAGCCCTTCGCGGCGGCCCAATTCTCGCCCCACTTCAAGGACACCTCTAGGGGAACCGTCAGGGCGGCTGCACCGGTCAAGGCCTCGATCATGATTGCGGCAACTTGCTCTTTCTCCTCTGGCGGGGCTTCGACGAGTACTTCGTCGTGCACCTGCAAGACCAAGCGAGCCTGGAGCCCAGCAGCGAAGAGGGCTCGATCGAGGCGCACCAGGGCTGATTTAAAAATGTCTGCAGCCAATCCCTGAATACCGGCATTCATCGCCTGGCGCTCGGCGGCAGCTTTTTGTGGCCCGACGGCCGTTGCGAGGTCGGGGAAAGGACGAATGCGACCAAATTCAGTGCGAGAAAAACCCTGGATACGAATCTCTTTAATTGTGTCATCCATGTATTTTTTCAAACTCGGGAATCCATCGAAGTACTTAGTCATCACTGACTTAGCCTCGCCCACTGAGATTCCCAAACGTTGACTCAATCCAAAGGCCTCCATGCCATAAGCCAGTCCGTAGGAAACTGCTTTCGCAATCTCTCGTTGTTCTGAGGAGACCTTATCTGTGGCAACACCAAAGACTGAAGCGGCGATAGTTCGGTGAACGTCCTCGCCTGAGGCAAAGGCCGCTAGCAGTCCAGAATCTTGCGAGAGATGCGCCAGAATTCGCAGTTCAATTTGGTTGTAGTCCGACACCGCCAATTGCCAGCCCTCTTGCGGTACGAACGCATAACGGAGTCTCCGGCCATCGGCAGATCGAACAGGAATGTTATGCAAGTTTGGATTTTCAGACGACAGCCGACCAGTCCGAGCGACAGTTTGGTTAAAGACAGCATGAATGCGGCCATCGGACCCAATTGAGTCAATGAGGGACGTGCCATAAGTACTGCGTAGCTTCTCGACTTCGCGATAACGCAAAATGTTGTCAATAATTTTGTGCTCATCCCTAATGGCCTCGAGGGAAGCGGCATCAGTCGAGTAACCACTCTTAATCTTCTTGATCGGAGTGAGTTTTAGTTCTTCAAACAGCACGACCTGGAGTTGCATTGGAGAATTGACTTTGAAGGCATGCCCTGCAATCTTTTGAATCTCGGAATCGAGCTGAGCGGCCTCGGAAGCAAATTCTTCAGATATACGCGACAGCAGTGTCCGGTCAACGCAGATGCCTCGCGCTTCCATGCGCCCCAATACTGCCACGAGCGGAAGCTCAATCTCGCGGTACACGCGCGACAGCTCGAGTCGGTCAATTTCTGCTGCGAGGACCGGAAGGAGCCGAAGCACCAGACTAATGTCGCGCTTCAACAATTCGTCGGGTGCCTGATCGGCGAACAGGCTCGCCGGACCATCCGAGCTGGTGACGTCTAAGAATCGGTGGGCGATGTCTGCGAGCTGGTAGTTGCCAGATATCGCATCAATCAAAAAAGCCATGATGGTCGTGTCATCTGATGGCGCTCCGAGCTCTGCACCCATTTCACCAGCTTCGCGATACAGGTGCTTGATGTTGTGCCCTGCGAAAGAACAATCTTTCAGGGCCACGACGAGATCTTTGCTATCTGCGCAAACGAAGCTCATATTGCCTTCATTCGCTACCGCTACCCGGTGCTGCACCTCACTTACGACAATGCGGCCTTCAGCTGCCACAACCTCCGCGAGAGAACCGGCATCTTTGAGGGCGAAGCTTTTCTCGGTTTTCTTGGTCTTGGTCTCAACTGTTGCCTGGTTCGTGACCGACCCACCCAACAATCCCGCGCTCATCACTTTTTCGTAGCGCGCCCGCATCGAATTCATCTCAAAGCGGTCGAAAAACGCCGCGACCTCTTGCCGGTCCCATCCTCCCATGTGCATTTCTTCAAGAGTGAAGTCAATCGGCACATCTCGAACGAGGGTCATCAGCTTCACGTTGTTTCTTGCACGGTCCTCAAAACTAGCCAGGTTCTCTTTAAGTTTCGGCGTTAGGCCAGCCAGGTTTTTGTACAGCTCATCCATGTCTTTGAACTGCGCGAACAATTTGGCTGCCGTCTTTTCACCAACACCTGGCACTCCGGGCAAATTATCGGAGGTATCGCCCCGCAACGCCGCGAGCAAGACGTACCGCTTCGAATCTATGCCACAACGTTCAAAAATTCCCGCCTCGTCATACAAGGAGTAGTCAGAAACGCCTCTGCGGTTGTAGAGGACGCGAACATACGGGTCTTCGACCAATTGGAATGAATCACGGTCACCAGTGACAATTACTACTGGCATTTTGTGGTCGCGACCCCTGGTTGCCAACGTTGCGAGAACGTCGTCGGCCTCAAAGCTCGGTACTCCAATTACCGGGATGTGCAATACCTCACACAGCGAACGGATCAAATCAAACTGATGTTCAATTTCGACCGGCGTTTCGGCACGCCCACCCTTGTAGTCATCGGTCATCTCATGTCGGAAGGTCCCACCCGCTAGATCGAAGGCAACGGCGAGGGCCCTTGGGTTCTGGTCCTTGATCAATGTGAGGAGCATCGAGGCAAACCCATGCAACGCATTAGTGACGACCCCCTCAGAGGTTTGAATATCAGTCGAGAGAGCGTAGAAGGCTCGAAAGGCCAGGGACATTCCATCGAGCAGTAAGAGCGGACGATCCCTATCACTCATCGTTAGGCTCACTCACAATGCGTAAGGCTACATCGCGCATTCTCATCCGGTCTCGCATAGCGGTGCTCTGAATGGTGTCGAAGGCGGTTGGCTCGTCGATGCCTAACCGCGCCATAAGAAGCGTTTTGGCTTTGTTTACGAGAGCCCGCGTCTCGATCTTGTCATCCACGCCGTATTCGTTGCTTACCGTGTTGGATTCCGATTCGAGAATCCAATTGAGCTTTTGAATTACCTCATTGCCTTTGAATGGTTTCACCAGATAGGCCACGACCCCGGCTGAGACAGCCTCTTCAATCAGAGCTCGTTGCGAGAACGCGGTCAATAAAACAACCGGAAGAGCAGATCCAACCTCTCTGGCTACTTCAATACCATCCATCTCAGGCATTTTGATGTCCAATAGGGCCAAGTCAGGTTCTAGTTCTTTGATCAACGCAAGAGCGCTGAGGCCATCGGATGCTTCGCCCACGACCGAGAAGCCTGCTCCTTCGAGCAGTTCTTTGAGGTCGAGGCGAATAATTGATTCATCATCAGCGATTACTAGGCGAAATGGCGTCACTGGCCGGGAACCCAATCCCTGAGCAGTTCGTCACGCTTGCGAATCAGTTGAAGCACATCTTCACGACGACGGTGCATCTCGGTCTCAGCGACTTGTACGTGCCGCAACAGTTCTTCGTACTCTTTCGTCTGGAGTGGCGTTTCAGCCACGAGCGCGCGAATTCGAACCTCTTCTAAGTTCTCTCGCCAAAGGGCCACCTGTTCTTCGAGAATCCGCAAGCTTTCTCGCGACAACAAAAGTTGGCGCTGCACTCCATCGATATGACGTTTTTCCGAGCGCGTGGTCATACTGAAATTGTAGAGTGAGCGACTTCTCGACAGCGGCTCAAAAACTCCTGTGTTGGGGCCAAGCCCAGACCGTACTTCTCGCCCACCCAATCCGTCGATGTCGTACTGCGAGTAATCACCGGGGATATGTCGCTCGCTTCTGGCGTAATTGAGG
Organism: uncultured Actinomycetes bacterium; assembly: GCA_903830655.1. Lineage (GTDB taxonomy): Bacteria > Actinomycetota > Acidimicrobiia > Acidimicrobiales > RAAP-2 > RAAP-2. The sequence continues at coordinate 94,650 of CAIKUQ010000044.1, forward strand.
CGGCCAGGATCTTGTTCGTGTGGCGGGCCAGTGGTGACTCAAAAAATCCACCCACGTAGGTTTGGAGCCCCAAATCTTTCGCCGTCAGCGCCAGCGCTCGGGCGTTCGCGTATCCGCCGACTCGAGCCGGCTTAATACACAGCAGGCTGGCGGCGTCGTGACGAGCAATCAGCCTGACGTCATTGAGAGTGCGGACGCCCTCATCTAATGAGACTCTGCAACTCACTTCACGAGCCAGGAGCGCGTGGTCAACAAGGTTTCCCGGCGCGAATGGCTGTTCCACCACATCAACAACATCACCCAAGGTATCGACCAGTTCAATTACCTGGTGAAGGCTGTGGGCTCCGCAATTGAAGTCCAGGAGGATTGGTACAGGGAGCGCCTGCACCAGAGAGATCGTTTCAGCGTCCAGCCCGTGCCGTCCTACCTTGATACGTAGGCGCTTCGCCCCGGGTGAACTCAACCACCTAGAAGAATCCGAGCCGGACATGGTCACTTGGAAAGGAGTCTCGAATTTTGGCTCCCATAGTTCGCCCAAACTCTTTTGTGTTTGCTTTAATTCCAGATCCAGCACCGCCATCTCCAAGAGCGTGCCGGCGAAGGCTGCGCTGGACCTCGATCCGGAAAAGCGCGCGACCCTAAACCAGGGCGGTGCTCCACCCTCTCGCACCACTACTTCACGAAAAGTGTCGCAGAGGCGGTTTGTCCACTCGGCGAGAACGTCAGTGACACCCGCGTCACCGTTGAGTTCTACTGGCTGAGGAGCGATTTCTCCGTGTCCAAACAACCCGTCGTGTTCTAACTCAAGGTACAGGTGTTCGCGAGCACTATGAACCTGCGAAGAAGTGCTAATTGGCACCAACAATTCCTCTGAATTGCTCAACAGTCTCCATCGCATAGTCACACCTTAGAGTTCTTGGTATCCTGTACGCGCAGCCCGGATGGCGGAATGGCAGACGCGGAGGACTCAAAATCCTTTGCTCGAGAGGGCGTGTGGGTTCGAGTCCCACTCTGGGCACGCTGCATATTGGAGGGATTGTGGGAGAGACCGTTATGCGTAATGACATCGTCGCATTATTCCCCGGACAAGGTTCACTGGCCAGCGGAGCCGGTATTGCCTGGCGCGACTCGAAGCACTGGTCGATCCTGAGCGAGATCTCCCAGGCGGCCAATACGGACGTTGAGTACTTGCTCTTAGAAGCCAGTGGTGATGAGCTCGTCCGCACAGACAACGCTCAAATAGCCACTTTCGCGCTTTCAATCATTGGCTTCCGAGAACTCTGCGACACTGGCATATTGCCCCGCTACTTACTCGGACATTCTCTCGGTGAATTTTCCGCTCTCGTGGCTGCGGGACTACTCACCCTCACCGATGGTGCTCATCTAATCGGCATGCGTGGCCGCGCCATGGCCGAGGCTGCAGAACTATCCAACGGCACCATGATTGCGGTCATGGGGGCCGAAGAGGGCGCTCGGGAGAACCTCGACGGTCTCGAAGGGGTCTGGGTCGCCAACATAAATGGCACTGGCCAAATCGTTCTATCGGGGACCCGAGCTGGTCTGGATTACGTCCTGGCCAATCACAAAGCATTGGGCTGGAAGCGGGCGACTCCCCTCCCCGTGGGAGGCGCCTTCCACTCACCTTTGATGGCGAGCGCGCAAGCAGCGCTCGATGGCGGTTTAGCCAATGTGGCTTGGGGATCTACCGGCCACATAGTTATCGCCAATGTTGACGGTGCAGAACACACGCTCGCTAGCGACTGGCAATCACTGCTCAGTCGTCAGATGACCTCGCCCGTGCAATTTCTTGACGCTACATTGGCTCTACCATCCAGTGTGACCTCGACAATTGAAATGCCACCCGCCGGAGTTCTAACTGGTCTGACTAAGAGAATTCGCGAATTCCAGATACAGATTTCACCAAGCAGTGTTCAAGAAATGAGAGAGGTTTCACTATGAGTCGTCACGTAATCATCACCGGCGCGAGTCGGGGCATTGGAGCGGCCATTGCGCAGCACTTCGTGGACTTGGGTGACACTGTCGTTGGCATTTCTCGCTCCGGAGATGCCCCCGCAGGATGCGCAAAGAGTTTCGCAGTTGATGTCTCGAATTCCGAAGAGGTGAATGCGGCGTTTAAAACCTCCATCGAGAATTTCGGTCCAATCGATGTCCTGGTCGCCAACGCGGGCATCACTAAAGATGGCTTGGCAATGCGCATGAGTGACGAGCAGTGGCGAGATGTGTTGTCTATCAATCTTGATGGCGCCTTTTTCTGTGCCCGCGCGGCCATCGCCTCAATGATTAAGTCCCGTTCCGGTTCCATAATTTTTATATCCTCCATTAGTCCCTTCGTGGGCAATCCCGGACAGGCGAATTACGCGGCTTCTAAGGCCGGAGTTGTGGGACTTGCTCGTTCGTTAGCCACCGAGGTAGCGGGGCGTGGAGTTACCGTCAACGTTGTTGCGCCAGGCTTGATCGATACCGATATGACCGCCGACATTGGTGCGGCCCGCGACGCAATGATGGCGATGATACCGATGGGTAAAAGTGGGCAGCCCGATGACATCGCAGGGGTTGTTGGGTTCCTCGCCAGTAACTCTTCGCGTTATGTCACCGGTCAAGTAATCGCTGTCGACGGTGGCATGTCGATGGGTTTGTAATACCCACTTGGCGCAGCTAGTTCGGTAAGATGGACACTCAGAAACCGCACGAAGGATAAATATGGACCGCAACGAAGCTTTCGCAAAATTTACGCAGAACTGTGTTGACGTTTTGGCCGTCGACGCCAGCAAAGTCACCATGGAGGCGTCATTCGCTGACGACTTGGGCGCCGACAGTCTCGACCTAGTCGAGCTCGTGATGGCTCTTGAAGAAACCTTCAACATCGAAGTCGCTGAAGATGAGCTCAAGAACATCGGTATCGTCGGCCAAGCTTTCGAACTGATCTACGCCAAGCTCTAAGTGCGAATTGGCATCACCTCGTCGGGTCCCCTGCAAGGACGCCGAGTAGCGGTAACGGGTTTAGGCGCACTCACGTGCCTCGGCGTAGGCGTTGAAGCACTCTGGGAAGCCATTCAGTCTCCGGAAGCCCCCACCTCAAAGCGATTGGGTGAATTTGACGCCAGTCACATCGGAGGACCAAAAGAGCTTCGTCGTCTCGACCCCTTCACCCTCTACGGACTGGTGGCCGCGGACGAGGCCTGGCGCGACTCGGGGCTAACCTCACCCATCGTTGACGGTGGATCTATTGTGACCACCGGCATTGGAGGACTGCAAACAGTTCTCGAACAGGTTAATACCCTGAACACCAAAGGTCCGGCAAGAGTGTCGCCGTTCATGGTCCCTATGATGATGCCCAACGCCGCCACGGCAGCCGTGTCCATGCGTTTTGGTCTGGGCGGGCCCGCCGAGACCGTGACTACGGCTTGCGCGGCGGGAACCCACGCCATTGGCAACGCGGCTCGACTTGTGGCTTCCGGACGATGCTCGGTCGCTCTGGCCGGTGGCGCTGAAGCGGTTATGGTCGAAATTGCCGAGAGCGGCTTCAGAAACATGACAGCTCTGTCGAACACCGATTTATCTCGACCCTTCGATGTTGATCGTGATGGCTTCGTCATGGGTGAGGGTGCCGGGGTTATGGTCCTAGAAGACTGGGACCACGCGGTCGCGCGTGGGGCCACAATCTACGCCGAAGTAATTGGTGCCGCGTCAACCGCGGACGCCCACCACATCACTGCTCCAGACCCTGAGGGCAATGGTGCGATTCGTTGCATGGAGCTTGCTCTGGCGGACGCTGACATTTCCGCCGGTGAAGTCAGTCACATTAACGCTCACGGTACTTCAACGCCGCTAAATGATCTCGCCGAATCAGTCGCCATGCGACATGTCTTTGCCAATAAGGTTCCCCCGGTGACTTCGGTTAAGGGGCATCTAGGCCACTCACTTTCGGCCGCTGGTGCACTCGAGGGTGTAGTTTCCGTATTGACGCTACGTCATCAGATGATTCCACCCACTGCGGGAACCGTCAATGTAGACCCCGCTATCGGTCTAGACGTTGTGACAAAATCGCCACGCCCAGGAAGCTACGACGTAGTTTTGTCAAATTCTTTCGGATTTGGTGGGCACAACGGAAGTGTAATCTTCCGGCGCGTTCACTAACTTTTCTATTCGAAGAACCCTTGTCGTCGGTCGACATAGGAGTTCTCGAAGGCCCATTTCGCGTTATAGATGAAATCCGCCATTATTGCTGGATCCATTTCCCCTGGCGCGTTTTCTACTCCACTGCGAACATCCACGCCCCACACTGGGTAGTTCTGCACAACGTCCACCACGTTGTCTACGTTTAGTCCACCAGAAGCGATAAGTGGCGTGAAATGTTCATAACTGGAGATGAAATCTAGGGATTCGACCAGTTCTTGGCGAGTGTCCGTTTCCGGAAGCAAGAGGTAATCACACTCTTCAGCCGCGGACAAGGCAGATTGAACCGATGGGGCCATGCGCATAACAGTTCGAACCCGCTCACTGATATAGCCCACAGCTCCTGGAGACACCGGCCCATCGAGCTGGACTCCTGAAAGTCCGACGCTATTAGCAATCTCGACCACGTGCTTAGGCGTATCACCGCGGAAGACTCCAACCGTGAGAGCCCCGACCGGCAATCGGTGGACAATTTCCATGGCCAGTTGCGGCGTTACCTGGCGCACACCAGAACTGAACTCAAAACCAACAACCGAAGCCCCTAGACCAATCGCCAAAAGCGCATCTTGCTCGTTCGTGATTCCGGAGACTTTGATTAGTAGTCCATCCAATTCAAAACGCATGTGAAACCTCCATCACTAAATCGTACTGATTGCCTGTTAGGCGATCGCGACAGGCAGAATTTCCACTGAGCTGGCAACCAGCAGTGACTGATCCCCTAGTACTGATCTATGAAGCAGGGCGAAGCAGTAGGTGCCAGAATCATTTGTAAATCCGCTCAATACCTCCTGCTTAGTGCTCTGAGGACCCTGACGAATCAGCTCCATTGTCGATTCAAGAGAAATTGAGTGGAGCCGGACAATGCTGAAAGGCACTGGGGCGCCGCGCGAAACAAGTCGCCCCACTAACTCTTGACCGGTGTAGCAACCCTTGTCAAACGACACTGCTTGCCGAATCCACAACTCGCCGTAGGAGTGCGGAGTCGACTTCCCTTCTGGAAAACCGACCGGAAAGAGTGCCTCGAACGCCTCACTCATGGTCAGCAAAACTGGTTGGTCGCAAGTCGTGACTTCAATGGCGACCTTCGAGCGAAGGACAAAACGCTTGAGCCTCAAAAGAATGGTGTTGGCGATGTGTACGGGAACATCGATGAAAAAGTCCTCCCCCGACGTATGAAGCCAACCCAGACACAGGACTGTCGAATCGGGCTCCAAGATGAAGGTCCATGCGCCCCCGACGGCCGCACTGACATTCTGGGTGATCTGCCCTTGCAAAAACTCGTGCGCATCCTCACCCGTCACCCGGAGGCTCGACCACTCCAAAAGCACATCACCAGTGTCAAATACTTGCGTCATTGCCTATTACGCTAGACGGACAACGAGTGCAAGGAGGTCTCATGAGCGTGCAGACCGAGTTAAATACGATTACCTCCACCATGACTGAGCTGGCGTCCCGGATTACGGCCCTAGTAGAGCTCGGCGAGGCAGAGGTTGTTTCAGAGGTGTATAGCGAGCTCGTGGCAGCAGAGCGAACCGTCGGAGCCCTACTCAGGCGTCTGCAACGTGTTTCGACCAAGGTCTGACTAAATGAGTCAATGGAAACAGAAAGATCAGCTCTCCAGTAGCGAGCGCCTAGCGGTACTCCAACTTCTCAATGAAATCGAAGGCGATCTCCATCGCGCGCCAATTGACGAATCAGCTCGACGAATGGTCCTTCACGGTCGCCCCGCGAGTTATTGGCTTAAGGAATCATCTGAAGGTATCACCAATTTTGCGGTGGTCTTTGGCTCAGACCCCAGCATTGGTGAAATGGCCGGTGGATCGCTTGATCCCGATCTAAAAGATCTCGTGACCGCGAAATTTCCACATCTACATTGGTGGGTGCGTGGCGAACAAGTCGGCTCCCAAGGAGTTCCCGAACGCACCCTGCTGATGATGGGCGCACCGTTGCCGGCCGAACTTCTCGACATAAACACAGACCTAGTCATTAGGCCGTTCAATGCCGAAACAGATTTGGACACTTGGTTGGGACATAATAACGCCGCATTCGCGGACCACCCTGAGCAAGGGACTTGGAAACGCGATGATTTGATTGAACGGCTCGACGAACCTTGGTTCGATCCTTCGGGCTTCCTTGTCGTATTAAAAGGCGAAGAGATGGTCGCGTCAGTCTGGACGAAAATTCTCGAACTCAATCCTGCGCGAGAGGGTGAAATCTATGTCCTGTGGGTAGCAAGTGGGCACCAAGGCAAGGGACTAGGTGCAGTTGCGCTAACGGCTGGCTTACGGAACCTCCAACTTAAGGGCACGAAGCGAGCGGTTCTCTTTGTTGAGGAGACCAACGACTCTGCCAAGTCACTCTATGAGTCCTACGGCTTCAAAATCGAACGATTGGATCAACTAGTTCTATTTGAACGGTAACTACGAGCCGACGAAGTGTCCAACCAGGAAGGTGACACCTGCGGCAAGCGTAGTAATGGCAAGCGATCGAAGGGCTGCAAAAACCATCCCGCGGTGAGTAAACCAACCTACAGCCGCGCCAACCGCGGCCGAAGCAAGGGCGGTCAATACGAGCGAAAGTGCCAATGGGTTGCCCCGAGCTGTGAAGAGCCAGGGAAGCAGCGGAATGAACGCTCCGATCGAAAACATTGCGAACGAGGAGTAAGCGGCGATCCACGGAGACGCAATCGCGTCAGGATCAATTCCCAGCTCTTCACGCGCATGGGTACGGAGTGCCAATTCTGGATTGCGCATCAAATCAGCCGCGAGCCTCTCCGCCACATCCATCTCAACGCCGCGCTTGAGAAATATTGCAGCGAGCTCACGCATCTCCTCGTCGGGCGAAGCTTCCAATGCTCGACGTTCAACTTCGATTTCGTATTCAAACAGCTCTTTTTGGCTCAAGACAGAGATGTACTCACCTGTGGCCATCGAAAAGGCACCAGCTACTAATCCCCCGATACCAGCCAATCGCACTACCGAGTGACCGGGGCTAGCTCCAGCGAATCCCAAAATTAGAGATGCGTTTGTGACCAAGCCGTCGGCCAGCCCGAAAAGGGCTGCGCGAAATCCCCCACTCGTAACATCGCGATGGTGTTCGTCACTTCCGCTGAGTTCCATGAATCAACTCTACCAATAGAATTCAATGATTGTGCAAGATTTGCGGCAACTAGGCTCACTGAGCATGAATAGCTCTCAACTTCCCCAAGGTGAAGAGAAGACACGTGCCGTGCGCGCCATGTTTGACACGATTGCGGGTCGCTACGAATTTGTAAATCGGTTAATGACCCTCGGTCTTGATGGCCGGTGGCGAAAGATGACCGTTGAAAACTTGCACCTTCCGCAAGGCTCGAAAATTCTGGACGTCGCCTCAGGCACTGGAGATTTCGCTCGGGAATTAGCGAGGCAAAGTCACCTCGCTTTGGCAACCGACCTTAGCTTTGGCATGCTTCAGGCAGCCCGAAGCGTGCCCGAACGCGTTCAATCCGACGGATCACAATTGCCCTTTCCATCGGGCTCCTTTGACGGTGTGACCTGTGGATACGCCCTCCGCAATTTCACGGATCTTCAGGGGACCTTTAACGAGATGGCCCGAGTGATTCGCCCAGGTGGCCGTCTGAGCATCTTGGAAATTGCTGAGCCTCAATCTGCCCTCTTGCGACTTGGTTTTAACTTCTGGTTTAGGAAGTTCGTGCCCCTTCTAGGCTCTATTCTCTCGGACAAAGCGGCATACTCCTACTTGCCAAGATCGACCGCCTATCTTCCTGATTCGGATGAATTGGTACGAATGCTCGGTAGGTCTGGGTTTTCCACCGTCAATCACCGATACGTAATGAGCGGGTTAAGTCAGCAAATTTGTGCCACGAGGATTGGATGAATTTTCATCGACTGGCGGTAGCGCCGATTGCTGCAGACACCCTTCGCGAACTTGGCGCATCAAGTGGTTGGCTCATTGAAGATCGCGACGCTATACGAGTTGGCCTCGGTGCGAGTGTCCTGACTATTGATCTCGATGAAGGTTCCCAGCCTGAAGCGGAATTAGCAAAATTTCGATGCTTCGGTGACGACGGTCCAGTTGATAGCGCTCCTATAGCCATAGGGTCGTTACCTTTTAATATGAGTCGCCCTGGAAAACTTGATGTTTCTGAGGTCTTGGTCACCCAATACCATGACGGTCGTACATTTGTTACCACTGTCGAGGGTAGCGATGGCCTAATACCCTTGCTCGACGCCTTCGTTCCTCAATTCCAAGAGGTACAGAGTCTTCGTTCACTTCAGTATGAGCCAACACCCGAAGAATACGCTCACAATGTTGCAAGTGCGGTCGAAGTACTGCGCCAATCACAAATTGAAAAAGTTGTGCTCGCGCGGTCCGTGAAAGGATCGGTTCCAGATCCCATTGAGCCAGGGCCGCTAATCAATCGGCTCAGGCAACGCGAACCTTCATGCACCCTCTACTCAATACCCATTGGAGGGGCTCAAAGATTTATCGGAGCCTCACCAGAATTGTTACTCGAGCGAAAAGGTAACGTTGCGGCCTGCAACCCCCTTGCCGGCACCATTTCATTGCCCGCGAACGTGCCTCCAAAGGATTATGAAAGCTGGCTATTGGGCTCGGCTAAGAATTTGCACGAACATAAGCTCTTAGTCGACGAAATCGTTGCAATTTTGAGAACATACTTTGAACGGGTGACATCTGACGAGCAACCCTCGATTATGACTTTGCGGACTGTCGCACATTTAAGCAGTTGGGTTAAAGCGAGTGAGGCGCGTGGCGTGTCTCCCTCGGCAATAACCCTCTTGCGCGCGCTACACCCAACTGCTGCAGTATGCGGCATTCCTCGTGAGGCTGCGCACGAACTACTCTCCAGACTTGAGAACCACGACCGTGGTCACTATGCCGGCCCGGTTGGCTGGATTGATTCCGAGGGGAACGGTCAGTGGTGGGTTGGCATCCGAGGCGTTGTGCTTGACGGACCAAATTTTGAAGCCTGGGCTGGTGCAGGGATTGTCAGTGAGTCGGACCCGATTGCTGAGCGAGAAGAGACCAAGGACAAACTTTCTAGTGTCCTAACCTCTATTTTGATTGACCGAGTGTAACTTTTGCAAAAGGGCGCAGTAGCGCCCACTTGGTCACGAGCACTAGTGCCTCAAGGACAATATTTCCAGACATCTTTGATTCGCCGGCTGTGCGATCGGAAAACGAGATCGGAACTTCAACGATTGATGCTCCACCACGCCTAGCCCTATAAGTCATTTCAATCTGAAAACCGTAGCCATCGGCGCTTACAGTCTGATAGTCAATCTTTTCAAGAGAAGACGCGGAATACACACGATATCCAGCTGTCGAATCGCGTACCTGGAGGCCCAGCATCAACGAAGCATATTGATTGCCACCGCGTGAAAGCACTCGGCGCGAGAGTGCCCATCGTGGAATCTTGCCACCCTTCACATACCGTGAACCAATAACTACATCGGAACTATTCGCAGCTTCCAGTAATGCTGGTAGTGCTTTAGGGTCATGCGAAAAATCACAGTCAATCTCGACGAAGCGCTCGTATCCATCAGCAAGGCCGAGGGCGAAGCCGGCTCGGTATGCACCACCGAGCCCAGACTTCTGCTCGCGTCTAAGCACTTGGATGTTTCCAAGTTCTAGCGAAAGAGCGCCCGCTTTATCTGCTGTTCCGTCTGGGCTGTTGTCGTCCACCACCAGAATGTGGCATTCAGGAACGACACTTCGAAGCGCTCGGAGCATGGGCTCTATGTTCAATATCTCGTTGTAAGTCGGAAGTACTACGAGAGTGCGCATGGGCCAATTCTAACGAAAACAGAGGTGTCTGGCCTCGGGTGCAAGGCGGGACCTCCAGACTGTGGCAAAGTTAGAGCAGACATGTCGACTGAAACCGCGAAGCGGCGCTTCCACTTGCCGAAGGAAATTCGGGTCATTTTGAGTGTCGGGTCACTCATATTTGTTTTTGAGTACCTCGTGCTTCCACAGTTTGCATCTGCCCGAAAAAGTCTGCATCTCCTCACCACCCTCAATCCCTCACTTGTGTGTTTAGCGGTGGGTCTTGAGATCCTCGCTATCTACGCCTATGTCGAATTAACTCGCACAGTGCTTTATCCATATGCCCCGAGTCGATACAACACGATGCGCGTGAACCTCGCGGGCTTGGCAATTAGTCACGTCGTTCCAGGGGGCAATGCGCCTGCGGGAGCACTCGCCTACCGCGTGTTCAAAGAACTTGGGGTGCCCTCCGAGACAAGCGGATTCGCCATGGCGGCGCAAGGCAGTGGGTCTGCGGTAGTACTGAACCTTCTTTTTTGGGCGACACTCGTGATTTCAATTCCACTCCATGGAGTCAATCCGGCCTACGGGTTTGCAGCACTAGCCGGAGTGTTCCTTCTCCTGGCCTTCTTCGGGACAATTTTGTTGATTACGCGTGGCCAGAAGAGAGCTGATGCGTGGTTGCGTGCGCTCGCAAGACATATCCCCGCCATTGACCAAAACAAGGTGAGTGCAACACTTCGAAAGATTGCTGAGAGAATCTCTCTTCTTATAAATAACCGCCGAAATCTCTGGTGGGCGTTCACGTGGGCGACGCTCAACTGGCTTTTCGACGCAGCCTGCCTGTGGGTGTTTCTGTGGGCTTTTGGCTCGCTGGTTTCGCCCATTGATCTTCTCGTGGCGTACGGCCTGGCCAATGTGCTGGCGGCCATACCAATTACTCCGGCGGGACTAGGAGTGATTGAGGGAATTCTTATTCCCACTCTCGTTGGGTTCGGCACTCCCCATGGAGTCGCGATTCTCGCGGTCCTCTCTTACCGCCTCGTGAATTTCTGGATACCTATTCCCATTGGCGGCATTGCTTACGCTTCGCTTCAGTGGAAACGTACTTCACTTAACTCGTCACCGAGCGACTGATCTGCAACTCGCGACGTTTAAATTCGGCTTGAGCTGAAAAGTTATTAACCGATTGCAGCCGTCTCCAGCGTCGGTCAGTCCCAAGTACCCAGGTGTGCGTATCATCACGCCACGTAACTTCAAAAAAGTCTTCGACCTCACTTCGAACAGCAGGGTCCAGCACGGGAACAAGAACCTCGACCCTTCGGTCAAGATTCCGTTCCATTAGGTCCGCTGAGCCGATATAGAGCGAGTACCCATCCGATTCGGGCTTGCCAAAACTGAATATTCGAGAATGCTCTAGGAATTCGCCAACGACAGAGTGGATTGAAATTCGCTCAGAAAGATCCGGAACGCCAGGTCGCAGGCAGCACAAAGTTCGCACAATCAGCCTTATCTCGGATCCAGCAATTGAAGCCTCATAGAGAGCATCAATTATTGTTGGGTCGGTCAGACCGTTAACCTTGATTGCTATCCGACCCTCTTCGCCGAGATCGCGTTGCTGATTGATGAGCTCGACCATTCGAATCCGGGTGTTTAATGGGCTAACTATCAACCGCTCATAGTTTCCGATTCGCGAGAAGCCGGTCAAATAATTGAAAAGTTCTCCCGCATCTCGAGTAATGGCTGGATCGCAGGTGAATAGGCCCAGGTCTTCGTACTGGCGTGCTGTTTTTCCGTTGTAGTTGCCAGTCGCGATGTGGGCGTATCTCGCCGTGCCCTCACCTTCGGTTCGCAGTACCAACGTGATCTTGGAGTGGGTCTTTAATCCCACGATTCCATAGACCACGTGCACGCCGGCATCTTCAAGCGCCTTGGCCCATTCAATGTTTGCTTCTTCATCGAAACGTGCCTTTAACTCGACAAGGGCAACTACCTGCTTACCTCGGGCCGCCGCGTCAATGAGTGAACGAACAATTGGTGAGTCACCAGATGTGCGGTAGAGCGTCTGCTTAATCCCGACCACCTTCGGATCGTTGGCAGCCTGAGCAACGAATTGCTCCACCGAGTCAGTAAAAGATTGGTAGGGGTGATGTAGCAGGATGTCACCTTCGCGAATAGCCGCGAAGATGTTGCCTACATGGTCTCCGTCAAGTAGTCGCTTGGGGGTTAAGGGAGACCAGCCCTCGCTTTTAAGGTCCGGTCGATCAATGCCATATACGCTCCACAAATCGTGCAGACCTAAGGGGGCATCAGTGACATAGACGTTGTAGCGATCAAGCTTCAGTTGCTCCACCACTAACTCCAGAAATTCCGGATTCATGCCGCTTTGAATTTCGACTCGCAGGGCCTCACCAAATCGCCGCCTTCTAAGCTCAATTTCAAGCGCCACCAGTAGGTCATCGGCCTCATCTTCTTCAAGGGTGATGTCCGCATTTCGCGTCACGCGAAACAAATCCGCGTGGCCAACACTCATGCCGGGAAAAAGCGCCGATAAATTTTCGATGATCAGTTCTTCGAGCCGCACGTATACGCCATCGGATGCTTTTATGAACCGTGGCAACGAATTCGGAACCTTAATGCGTGCACTTCGCTCTTCGTTGGTCGATTCATCTTTAACGGTCACTGCGATATTGAGCGATAAATTTGAAATCATTGGGAAGGGATGACCAGGGTCTACCGCCAATGGAGTAAGAATCGGGTACACATTTTCTTGGAAGTATTGCAAAAGCTTTGCTCGGTCCTCGTTATGCAATTCCCGGAACCTAACAATCGATAGTCCATTTCTCGACAATTCAGGAATCAAGGTATCAAGCACTAACCGATCTTGCCGCTCGACCAGTTCGATTACCCTCTGGCGAATAGCCTGTAGCTGTTGCTTTGGGCGAACACCATCAATCGAAGGAGTTTGAATTCCTGCAGCAACCTTGTCCTCCAGGCTCACTACACGGACTTGAAAGAATTCGTCGACCATGTCTGCAAAAATAGCCACGAATTTAAAGCGCTCAAGAATAGGAAGGCTCTCATCCGCCGCCAGATCTAAGAGGCGCGCGCCGAATTCAAGTCGAGATAATTCCCGACTTGAGAACCGCTCAGGCCCAAATTGATTCACTAACGTACTCAAATTGCGTCCTCACAAAGAAACCAATTCTTCTATGCTACGACTACTCTTGATGCGTGGAGAAACATTTCTTTGGCCTTAGACCAAAATCTACAGAACGAGAGTTCACACAAAGTTCACCAAAGAGGCTGACCGAGCTCACCTTGTTGATCCTCGCCTGGGTAGTCATAGGTGCCGCGTACATTTTGGCCTCTTTTGGCGAAAAAGGTCACATGCCGCAGAAACTGTATGCATTCCTCGCGGTGGTAATTACCGCTTCGGGGCTTCTCCATCTCGCCATCCGAAGACTCGCCCCGATGGCATCGCAGACGTTGGTGCCGATTGCCACACTTCTCAACGGTATTGGCTATGTCGAGATTGCGCGCTGGAATCCAGTGGCTGCTTCCTATACGGCCTTCTATTCTGTCTTGAGCGCCATTGCTGTAGTTGGAATATTGTTCTTCATCAAGAACGTCCGCGACCTCGACCGGTATCGCTACCTCACCTTGGTGGCAGCAATCACGCTCATGCTGTTGCCCTTGATTCCACATTTTGGACAATATGTCAATGGCGCTCGCATGTGGGTGAAATTGGGGCCAATCTCCTTCCAGCCCGTTGAATTGGCCAAGATTCTTTTGGTGTTTTTCTTCGCATCTTATTTTTCTGCGAATCGGGAGTTGCTCTCAACGCCAACGCAGTCTTTCGGGCCCTTCAGAATCGTCGCACCTCGCGTCGTGCTTCCAATATTGATTGCGTGGGGGCTCACTATGGGAATTCTTGGGGCGGAGAATGACATTGGCTTTGCGATGATGATTTTTGCTCTTTTCATCTCCATGCTTTGGATCACTACTGGCCTAAAGAGTTATCTTGGCCTCGGATTCGCCCTCTTCGTCACAGGTGGGTTTGCCGTAGTCCAATTATTCCCGCACGTGCACTCTCGCATATCCATGTGGCTGGATCCCTGGTCGGCACACAATTTCGCTCTATCGTCTCAATTGGCCAACGGCTGGTTCTCATTATCAGCGGGAGGAATTCTGGGAACCGGATTGGGCCTCGGGCAAGCTGGTCGTTGGGTCTCTTTCGCGACATCGGACATGATCACCGCCTCTCTAGGTGAAGAGCTCGGATTCGTTGGACTGATAATTATTATCTCTCTCTTCGCGATGTTTGTCGGTGAAGGTTTCCGCATAGCCCAAAAAGCTCAGTCTGACTTTGTCAAACTAACCGCAGGCGGTCTCGCAATCCTCATGGGGCTGCAGGTATTTTTCATCATGGCCGGCGTTTTTCGTTTGGTACCACTCACCGGAATTACCCTCCCCTTCATGGCCTATGGTGGTTCTGCTCTGATTTGCAATTACCTCTTGCTGGGATTTTTACTGCGAATCTCTCACGCAAATGCCACCGAGCGCATCGGTGGAAATGTCATTCAAGTAACGCTGGATTAAGAAAAAAGCGATACGGCGCAAAGCACTGGTGCAGCGACCCGCTGACGAAGCGCCAAAGCTAATCCATCGGAAGTTCTACAGTCGAACGTTTCTCGACCCTGGGGAGTCATAACGTCAAGCTCCGAATAGTAGATACCATTCTCGCATCTCACAATACGAACATCGATTATGTTCCCATTCATCCGATTCAACACATCGCTCAAGAGTTCGCTCGTAGTCGGCCGAACAGCGACCGTGCCCGCTAGACAGTGGCGGATAATCTGGGCATCTGCCAGTGCAACTGGAATTTCAAGTGAGCGGAAGGGGAGCTCCTTCTCGATCAAATTGACTATTGGCGAACTATCCACGAGGTCATAAGACACCTTCTCAATGTCCATTACGCGGTAGTTTTCGCCCTGGGTGAAGTTAGTCATGGGCTATATTTTCGCACGCCGCGAAACTGAGAGAACAATTCCCCCAGCCGCATAGAACACAAGCGCTGCTGAGCCGCCGTAACTCATCAAGGGCAGCGGAATTCCCGCCACTGGCATAATGCCCATAGTCATTCCGATGTTCTCGAAGGCCGAGAAGGCGAAAAACACAAAAACGCCTAGCGCTAGCAGCTGGCCCATGGAGTCTTTCGCATGACGCGAAATTACAAAAAGGCGATATCCGATGAACGCCATCAGCAGAACTGTGAGCATTGTCCCAATGAACCCCAGTTGCTCTCCTACTGCTGTGAAAATGAAGTCTGTCCGGTTTTCCGGCACGTAACCCAGGGTGGTCTGTAATCCCTGGAACAGTCCGGCCCCGTGTAACCCCCCAGCACCGATGGCGCTCTTCGCATTTTTTACTTCGTAGACGAGCCGGGCAATATCACTGTTCGTCGAATTCTGATTCAAGAAGGAGGTCAGCCTCTCCAATTGGTACTTATGCAACAGCCCAAATACAACCGCTAAGCCAATCGACAAGCCTCCCCCAAAGACGAGCGCACTCATCAGTCGTGGAGGCACACCGGCCACCACCATCATCGCGCCAGCTATCAACACAAGGATTATGCAGGTGCCGAGGTCGGGCTGTAAATAGATCAACGCTAACGGGATGCTCACCATTACCAACATTCGCGACACGTCGTACATGCTTAAGCCCTGAGGCCGTCGTTGAGCGTAGGTTGCAATAGCGATGATTATGAACATCACCATGAACTCACTTGGCTGAATCTGAATGAAGCCGAGGCTGAACCAGCGTTGCGCGCCTAAGGCCGAAGTCCCGAATGCGAACACTCCCAGCAGACCGGCTACGCCCGACAAATAGAAGAACGTTGAAGCAATCTCTAGACGGTGATAATCGATTCGCGACAGCAAATACATCACACCAATGCCGAGAAGTACGAATTGTCCTTGACGTTGTAAGTAGTAGTGCGGGTTGTAACCAGCATTTAGTAGGGGTTGTTTCGTCGCTGAGTACACCATGAGTACACCGAACAATCCAAGGACAATCATGGCCAACATCAGCGGTAAATCCAGACGCTCGATGTCACGTCGGCGTTGAGCAAAGACGTCTGTTCGACGGCTCACGAAACGCTCCGAAACAGTGATTGACCATCGATAGGAGTATTGAACCACCAGGACATTTGTGCTGCCGCTTGAAACGCCAACATGCGCAAGCCGTTATCAGTTTGGCAGCCAAACTGGTTGTACATCTCCAGCCATTTGCTTTCTCGTGGGTCATAACTCAGATCCACTACGGCACTGTCTGGACTAATCCCCTGCAGGACCGCGCCTTCCTGGTTTCGATCACTTATTGGAATCGTATTCACAATCAGGTCGACCGGTCGATAGACCAAGGAAAACCCAAACACGTTCGGGTAGGGGGCGCAGGCGCGCTCCACATTCACTTCTGAGCGTCCGTGTACCGCAACCGACGAGACCCCGATTTTCACCAGCGAATGAATAATTGCACGGGCCGAACCACCCGCACCCAAAACAACAACATGGGAACCAGAAAAGTCTGTCTCGAATCGGGAGCGCAGTGCGTTCACGAAACCCTCTCCATCGGTATTGTGTCCCGCAATTTTCCCATCAATAAATCGCATGGAGTTAATTGCTCCAATAACTCGGGCTGAATCCGTGAGTTCATGGGCGCGTTCAAAAGCGACCGTCTTCAGTGGGGCCGTGACCGAGAGGGCATCGAAGGACTCTCCAGCGGTTGCGATGAAGGCATTAAAATTAGCCAAGTCAACGTCGTATCGCTCTGATCCACCCTGAAGTTCAGCCGCACGCAAACCGGCTTCGTGAAGTTCAGGACTCAGAGAGTGAACAATTGGAGAACCGATAACTCCCAGTCGCCAGAGCATTACAAACCGCGACTTCGCGCTAGAGCTTCGTTGGCGAGCTGACCGGCGTAGGTGGTGGAAAATGCTTCATGACCCGCTTTGTCAACCACGACAAAGTAGCGCCAAGTACCCACAGGAGCGTGGAGAAGTGCACTGAAGGCTGTCGAGGAAGGGATACAAACAGGAGTCGGTGTCAATCCGTAATTCAAATAGGTGTTGTAGGGAGTGCGAGTTTGCAGCATCGCTCTCGTAACCTGACCGCCATCACGATGTAGGGCGTAGAGGACTGTGGAGTCCATCTGGAGCGCCTGGTGGGCTTTGAGTCGATTCAGAATCACTCGTGCGACCTTCGGCATATTCACGGAGTAGTAACCCTCTTTTTCGACTATCGAGGCCACTATGACCAGTTGATAAGCGCTCAAGCCCTCCAAAGAGGTCGATTTCACAATCCCCAGAGACTTCGCTTGACGCTCAAAACGTGCGAACATTGTTGACGCAAGCTCCTCCGGTGTCGTTCCGGGTGCGATTACATACGTACCTGAGCCAATCAAACCATCGAGATTGGATTGGGAGGCCCACCCACTTTTCGCGGCTAAGTGCTGGGTCGCTGATAGAAATGCCGATCCCCAATTGCCAGACAAATCGGTCGCTAGGGATTGCGCGATCTCTCGAACTGTCAGACCTGGTCGAGCGTTAATAGAAATCACGTTGGGCGCGCCGTTGAGGATTGTTCGAACTGTCGAGAATGAAGACGCTTTTCGAAATTGATAACTACCAGGTACCGACGTTGGATTACCTTGAACCACGGCGTCCACACGGAACGCCAAAGGTGAGCCAATGACCCCAGCGGCATGCAGTTTGCTCGCAATCACCGCGACCGAATCCCCAGGGCTTACCTGGACAATGGCGTAGCTGTTCGATGATGAGAAAATTGGATACGCCTGCAGCGCAAACCAGAGAATAAACAAACCCAGAAGGCTTCCAGAAAGCGTTAGCAAAATTCGTATCGCTCTAATCACGAGGTAGGCCTTCCAAATAGCTCTCTAGCATGATGACCGCAGCGGCGCTGTCAACAATATTTCTTTGTTTCGCTATTTTATGGCCCGCCTGCGATAACTGGTACGAAGCCTGTTTAGTAGTCAATCGCTCATCAAACTGGATAATCGCCAATTCGGGAAAATGGGTGCAAACGTCATTGAAGAAGGCTGTCGCGTTGTGAGTACTTGCGGTTTCTGCACCGCTCAACGCATGAGGGAGACCAACGACAACCCCCACAACGGACTCTTCGCTAATCAGTGTGGCTAGCTGGGACATCAAGTCTGGACCTACGAGAAGTGCCTCACGAGGAAAGGCCATTCTTTGCTCTGAATCAGTAAGCGCTACGCCGCATCTCTTGGTTCCTGGATCGAGGCCGAGGATTCGCGCCATGAGCTAAAGCGCCTGAGCCGCCAACAAGAGAGCTCCTATACCTTCAGGATTACGCCCACCGGCCAGAGCGACTTCTCGAGAACCTCCGCCGCCCCCGCCGATCAAGCCCGCCAACTCCTTGACAATCACTGCAGCATCGGCGGAGCCGTCCGTAGCAACCGCTACGGCGACCTTCTCTTCCTCTACGCCAGCGAGTACCACGACTCGGCGACCCCTCCGCTGCAAGTCCTGTGCGAGGATCCTCAACTGCTCCCCACCGAAACCATCGACACGAGCGACCACAACATCGCCCGGAGATTCCGCGTGCAGCGCCTCGGCGAAAGTGCTCAACTGAGCCTGCTTGAGTGCACTGAGCTCCTTCTCGACTGCCTTCTGTTTGTCGAAGACTCGCTCGAGGGAAGGGAGAACTTCATCAAGTGAGCTCTTGAGCAAAGTAGCGACAGCACCGAGTGTTCGCTCCATCTCTTGGCTCCGTTGCAGGGCGCCCATTCCAGTTACTGCTTCAAGTCGCCGAGTATTCGCCCCGATAGAGGCCTCAGAAACTATTTGAATCTGGCCAATTTCGCCCAATCGCTCAACGTGAGTTCCTCCGCAAAATTCCAGACTGTGCTCGCCCGCGCGGACCACACGAACGACATCACCATATTTGTCCCCAAAGAACATCGTCGCGCCCATCGCTTCAGCTTCCAGCTTCGAGGTTTGAATAATCTCTACCGAACCATTAGCGACTATGTCCTCATTGGCCATCGTCAAGATGCTATTTGCCTCTTCTGGGGCGAGGCCTTGGCCATGGGAAAAGTCGAAGCGCAGTCGGTCGGGGCCTACGTACGAGCCTTGTTGACGCACGTGATCTCCGAGGACAACACGCAACCCCGCGTGTAATAGGTGGGTGGCGGTGTGATTCCGCGAGTTTGCTTCACGCCGTGCGGGATCGATTGTCGCAACGACGACCTGCCCGGGGAGGATTTCCCCTGTCAATTTTCCGCGGTGGGCGAACAGGCCGCCCGCTACGTTGACCACATCGGTTACAACAAACTTTCCCGTTTCGCTCACAACCGTCCCGGTATCCGCCAGCTGCCCACCGGACTCGGCGTAAAAGGGCGACGCTTCGAGGAATAACTCCTGGCCACCCTCAGAATCACCCAGCAGAGCCAGCACGGTTGATTCGATGCTGAAGCGACTCACTTCGCGACCCACAAATTCAGTCGCACCGTGAGACTCAATCAGAGCCTTGTATTGACTTTCATCGGCAATACGCAAAGTCTTGGCGCCAGCGCGCGCACGCTCTTTTTGCTCTGTCATCTCGCTGTCGAAACCATCACGATCCACTCCAAGCCCCGACTCTGCGAGAACCTCTTGCGTCAGCTCAATTGGAAAACCATGCGTGTCGTGCAACTTAAAGGCGACCGAGCCCGACACCAAGCTCGAACCACTCGAAAGCGCCTCTTGCTTGGCCTCATCTAAGAAATTCATGCCGTTTTTAAGAGTTCGAGCGAAACCCGCCTCTTCACGTTCAACAACAGACTTGATTAGTTCACGGTCCTTTAACAGGACCGGATAAGCGTCGCCCATTTTGATAATCGCAGCATCCACTAAATCTGCGACTAGTGGAGCTTCAGTTCCTGCGCGGCGTGCGGCCAAGATGGCGCGGCGAATAATCCGCCGCAAAACATAGCCTCGGCCTTCGTTGGAAGGAATAACACCGTCAGAGACCAGCATCGTCATCGCCCGGCCGTGCTCGGCCACTCGACGGATCAGCACATCGGTTGCGGGGTCCTTGCCGTACGAGGTGTTGAGCGCGCGTGAAGCAGTCTCCAGGAGAGGAGCAAAAAGATCGGTTGCAAATACTGACTCGACGCCATTAAGTATCGAGAGCACACGCTCGAATCCTGCACCGGTGTCGATGTTCTTCTTTGGAAGTTCAATCATCCCCTGGTTAGGAATCTTCTCGTATTGCATAAATACGAGATTCCAAAACTCGATGAACCGGTCATCGCCACCGAAAGCCGGTCCGCCATCGGCGCCGAACTGAGGACCCTTGTCATAAAATATCTCTGAGCAGGGCCCGCAAGGACCAGCCTCGCCCATAGACCAAAAGTTATCTTCATCGAGACGTTGAATTCTCTCGGGTTTGATCCCAATGGTGTCACGCCAAATGTCTGCCGCGTTGTCGTCAGAATCGTGCACCGTGATCCACAGTCGATCTGGGTCGAGACCAAAACCATCCGTAATCAATCCCCACGCGTACTTGATTGCCCCCTCTTTGAAGTAATCACCGAAGGAGAAATTGCCCATCATCTCGAAAAAAGTGAGGTGACGCTGCGTGGTTCCGATGATGTCTATGTCTGGGGCTCGGAAGCACTTTTGAATAGACACGGCGCGATTGAAGGAAGGCTTTTCCTCCTCGGTAAAATATGGCTTAAAGGGGACCATTCCAGCGACAGTAAAGAGCAGCGAGGGGTCGTGGGGAATCAGGCTCGCCGAAGGAACAACGGTGTGCCCGTTCTTGGCGAAATAATCAAGGAATATGGACCGGAGTTCTGCTGCTTCCATTGGAACAGCCTAGTTAAGAAGCATCGCCATTTTGTTCGCAGCGCTGACGCCATTGCTCCACCGTAAGTCCTTCACGTCCCTCAAATCCTGGTTGAAAAATTGCCCCCTGCGTGAGTCCGTCTGGGAGATACCGCTGCGAGACCCAATGATGTGGAAAATCATGGGGATAGAGGTACTGAGTTCCAGCGCCAATTGTTTTAGCGCCGGCGTAGTGAGAGTCGCGAAGGTGCTCGGGAACCACGATCGCTCCCCCCTCTTGGACTGCCGAGACCGCCGCCGCCAGTCCGGTGGTCACTGAATTGCTCTTGGGGGCGAGCGCCAGGGCCAGGGTTGCGTGCGCCAAAGTTAGGCGACATTCGGGCAGTCCAATGAATTCGATAGCTCTCGCACAGGCCTCGGCTAGTAACAGTGCCGAAGGATCAGCCAGTCCAATATCTTCACTCGCCGCGATCACTAACCTTCGTGCGATGAATCGAGGGGTCTCTCCACTCTCTAACAGAGCCGCCATCCAAAATAACGCCGCATCGGGATCTGAACCACGAATTGACTTGATAAACGCACTCACTTGGTCGTAATGCGAATCCTGGGACTGGTGGAATAGCCTTCCATCTCGCGCATTCGCCACATCTTCCAAGCTGATGTCAAACCTCTTGTCGGCCTTAGCAAAAATAATGGCTGTGTCTAGAGTCGTTAGCGCTGAACGCGCATCACCATCGGCGGACCCCGCTACAGCCTTTACGACCGAATCGCCAATAGTTACCTCTCGCAGTTGGGCCCCGCGCTCAATAAGTGTGGCCAAGTTCTCATCCGAAAGAGGGTGCAGGCGCCACAGCGAAGTTCGACTCATTAGCGCTGCGTTGACCTCAAAGAATGGGTTCTCGGTAGTGGCGCCAATAAGAACAATCTCGCCGGACTCGGTAACGGGTAGCAAGAGATCCTGCTGTGATTTATTGAAGCGGTGTACCTCGTCAATGAACAAGACTGTGCGTTCGCCGCGCTCACCGAGACGTTGCCTCGCTCGCTCGATGGCCTCGCGGACGTCTTTCACGCCGCTCGAAACGGCCGACAGCGTCTCGGTCGTATAGCCAGCCGACGTAGCCAAGATGCGGGCCATCGTGGTCTTACCGGTACCAGCTGGCCCCCATAAAATCATCGAAGTCAATTGTTGAGCCTCTAGAAAACGCCGCAACGAGCCGGTAGGACCAACCAGGTGATCTTGTCCGACTACCTCTGAGATGTCCTTTGGCCGCAACAACTCGGCTAATGGCGCACCCTGTCGAAGGCGCTCAATTGCAGCTTGGTCGAACAGTGACGTACTAAACCTTCGGTTGGAACTTGAGACGCAGGTCGCGAACTTGTCGTTCGGTGATGCTCTTGGGGGCACCCGTCATAAGGTCAGTACCAGACTGGGTCTTGGGATATGCGATTACCTCGCGGATATTGTCTTCGCCGGCAAAAATAGCCACTAAGCGGTCAATACCAAAAGCGAAGCCGGCGTGCGGTGGTGCACCGTACTTGAACGCTCCCATAAGGAAACCAAAACGACTCTGCGCTTCTTCATCTGTAATTCCCAGGGCCGCAAAAATACGAGCCTGAATATCCGAGCGATGAATACGAACTGAGCCGCTCCCCAATTCCCAACCATTAAGGACCAGGTCGTATGCCTGTGAGCGTACTTTGAGAGGATTCGTTTCAATCAGCTCGAGATCATCAGGATGAGGCATCGTAAAGGGGTGATGGGCAGCTTGGAGGTTTCCCTCTTCGTCAACGCCCTCAAACATTGGGAACTCGGTGACCCACAGGTATTTCGGCTCCCCCTCACTTACCGGCGGCGATCCGAGTGTCACTCTAAGCGCTCCAAGAGTGCGACAAGCCTGTACGTGTTCATCGGCGACGCAGAGGATTAAGTCCCCAGCTTGAGCCCCGTCACATTGAGTAATTGCGCGCTTCTCTGCATCGTTCAAGAACCGCTCCAAGGGCGAATCAAGCCCATCGGCGGTGATCTTGAACCAAGCGAGGCCCTTAGCCCCAAGGCTCTTGGCCTGCTCGGTCAGCGCGTCGAGCTTCGAACGAGAGAACTCAGCGCCACCAGGCACACGCATGGCCTTAACGAATGGTGCCGCGAATGCTTTCACCTCGGTGGTCGCAAAGGCTGCCGAAAGGTCCTGCAAGACCATGCCAAAGCGTAAGTCGGGCTTATCGGTTCCATAGAGGTCAAGAGCTTGCGCCCAGGTCATTGATTCGATGGACTTTGGACGTGTCCCGGTCGCTGCTTCTGCCGCATCGAGTACTGCTGATGAAATGAATCCCATGATGTCTTCTTGGGTGACAAAACTTGCTTCAATATCTAGTTGCGTGAACTCGAATTGTCGGTCAGCACGAAGGTCCTCGTCGCGCAAGCAGCGGGCCACCTGATAGTAACGGTCAAACCCTCCGACCATCAGTAACTGCTTGGCAATTTGAGGGCTCTGAGGGAGAACATAAAACTCGCCTGGGTGCAGTCGCGAAGGAACTACGAACTCCCTCGCTCCTTCGGGAGTGGGGGCCCACAGCAACGGTGTCTCCACCTCGCAGAAACCTTGAGCATCCATGGCGTGGCGCAATGATGCATTTACCGATGCGCGAAGTCGCAAATTACGTTGCATTTTGTCGCGGCGAAGGTCTAGATATCGGTAGCGAAGACGAACCTGCTCGTCGATCTCTACACGGTCATCGAGTTGAAAGGGTGGTGGCTCAGCGGCCGAAAGAATTTCGACCGTGCATTCAGTAAGTTCGACCTTGCCGGTGGCGAGCTTGTCGTTTATGGTTCCTGCCGGACGACTACTTACCGTGCCGGTTACGCGAACCACATATTCACTACGCACATCCACCGAACCATCAACCACGGCCTGGACGACGCCTGAACGGTCTCGAATGTCAATAAACGCCAGGTGCTCCCCGTGCTCTCGACGTTTTGCAACCCACCCACACACGGTGAGAGTTTTTCCAAGCTCACTTTCCGTCACCGAGGCGCATAGCAAGTCACGCATGCTGGTGGATTCATGATTAACGGTCATAACTAATTTCACTTTCCAAGGCGCAATAGCACCTCGGCTAAAACCTCGGATCGGGGAAACGAGACTTGTTCGACTTTTTCTGCGCTCCGCAGGTCTCTAATCGTAATCTCTCCGGCCGCCAGTTCTTGTGGACCTATCAGCAACGCAAACCTCGCTCCTGATTTATCGGCAACTTTCATCTGGGCCTTCATCGAACGATTGTCGTAAGCACGTACCGCAGCGATTCCGGCAGCCCTCAGTTCGTAACAGAGTGCCGTGGCAACATCATCTTCTGTGGTGTCCACGACAAAAACCGAAGGGGTGCGGTCGATCAAGGGCTTGGTTACGCCCTCTGCTTCAAGGGCCAGAAGCAGCCTTTCGACTCCCGATCCAAACCCTATGCCGGGCGTGGGACTGCCCCCTAATTGCTCAGCTAGTTTGTCGTACCGTCCGCCGCCACCAATGGCGTTTTGCGCGCCATCTAGTGCATCAGAGACAAATTCGAATGTTGTTCGAGTGTAGTAATCGAAACCTCGAACGAGCCGTGGAGCTCGCTCGCAGGCAATTCCGAGAGCATCCAGTCCATATTTCACCTTTTCAAAGTGAGCGTCACAGTCAGCGCAGAGGTGATCAGGTAACTGCGGTCCGGCATCGGTCACAGAGATACATTCTGACTTCTTGCAGTCGAGCAGGCGCAAGGTATTTGTATCCCACACCTTTTGATGCTCAGCGCAAAGACTATCGACTCGTGCAGCTAGATACGCTTTAAGGGTTTCTACATAGGCCAACCGACATTCATCGTGGCCCATTGAATTGATGAGAATCCGAAATCTCTTAAGCCCAACTGCTCTGAAATAGTCATTCAAAAGAGAAATGACTTCGATATCGATAGCCGGGTCTTCACTTCCGAGGACTTCAGCACCTAGTTGGTGGTGCTCGCGGTAACGGCCCTTCTGTGGACGTTCATAGCGAAAGGCGGGGGTGAAATACCAGGCCTTGAATGGAGGAGTCGGGTTGTGCTGTACAAAGGCACGAACTACCGGTGCTGTTCCTTCGGGTCGCAAGGCATAGCTTCGACCACCCCGATCTTCAAATACGTACATTTCCTTGGTTGCGACTTCACTCTTTTCACCAATGCCCCGATTAAACACTCCGACGTCTTCGAAGGTTGGCGTAACAATCATGGAAAACCCGTAGCGATACGCCAACTGGGCGAAGGTGGCGATGACGCCCTCCCAGCGAGCAGATTCATCGCCTAGGACGTCATGTGTGCCTACTGGTGCCTGAAATACTTCGCTCATGATCCCTTGTGATGTCCTGGAAGCTGGCGGTAGGCGTCAAAAACGCCATCGGTGTTCTTGAGTGCTCCGACAAGGCTAGACAGGTGCGTTGCATCCGCTAATTCAATATCAAAGACCATACGAACAATCCGATTGCCAGATGTTGATGAAGAGTTTGACACAATATTCAACTGTTGTTCGGCAAATACCTTCGCTACATCCATCAGCAATCTTGGACGATCAAATCCCATAACTTCAATGACGACACGGTACTGGCTACGCTGCGAACCATCCCATTCGACGTCAATAATGCGCTCACCGAGTCGCTGCGCAAGAGCTACGGCGTTCGAGCAATCATCGCGGTGCACTGAAACGCCTCGCCCCTGGGTCACGAAACCCATAATTGCGTCTCCAGGCACTGGAGAGCAACAGCGAGCGAGAGTAATCATGACGTCATCGAGGCCCTCAACATAGATCCCGGCGCCTCGGCCCAGTAGAGCGGTGCTTCGAGGGGTCTTGGTAACGGTGCTCGGCATTTGTTCAGCCTCGCCACCATGTAACTCACGCTCCAGTCTCTGAACAACGGCCAGAGCAGAGATAACATCAGAATCGATTGCCATGAGAAGACCATCAAAGTCTTCGAGACCCAGTGAGGCAATGACGGTCTCCATCGCAGTCGAGGTCATCGAGGTATTGATTGGTAGTCCCTCGCGACGCAGCATCTTGATGAGTTCTTCACGACCGCCCTCAATTGCGTCTTCACGCCGCTCTCTCTGGAACCACTGGCGGATCTTGGACTTGGCCCGTGACGATTGAACAATGCTGAGCCAGTCTCTGCTCGGACCATTTTCTTCGCTCTTCGAAATAACGATTTCGACTACATCAGCACTTCGCAACTTAGAGTCAAGAGGCACCAGTCTTCCGTTGACTTTTGCGCCAACACAATGGTGACCAACCTCTGTATGGACGGCGTAAGCGAAATCTAG
This sequence comes from uncultured Actinomycetes bacterium, assembly GCA_903830655.1. Classification (GTDB taxonomy): domain Bacteria; phylum Actinomycetota; class Acidimicrobiia; order Acidimicrobiales; family RAAP-2; genus RAAP-2. The sequence goes on from CAIKUQ010000044.1 coordinate 120,832, forward strand.
CGGTGTCGAGCCTTCAATTAAGGGTATAACACGTCCCTTTGGGGTAAACACGTAGACCTCGTCTTGGCCGAGGTCGAGCTTTAGTGCTTCCAGGAACGCAATTGGATCAGCCTCTTCCTCGCTCACGTCATTCATGCGTTGCATCCACGCAACCTCTTGTTGCGTTGCGCCTTCCTTGTAGCCCCAGTGTGCAGCTACTCCAAATTCAGCGCGGCGATGCATCTCTTGTGTACGAATCTGCACCTCAATCGACTTGCCCTTAGGACCAATCACCGTCGTGTGGAGCGACTGGTAAAGATTAAATTTAGGGCTATTGATGTAATCCTTAAATCGTCCCTGCACCGGTGACCACAGTGAGTGGATTGCGCCCAGAGCTGCCCAACAATCCCTATCTTCTTCAACGATGATCCGCATACCCACTAGGTCAAAGATTTCGTCGAAGTCCTTTCCGCCGACCACCATCTTTTCGTAGATACTCCAAAGGTGTTTGGGTCGCCCGCGAACATCAGCGGTAATTGAGAACTCGCTCAACTTGTCTCTCAACGTACTCATAACCTCTTCGAGGTAATCCTCACGCTCGGGCTGGCGTGACGCCACCATCTGTTCGATTTCGGCATACCGTTTCGGGTGCAACGTTGCGAAGGAAAGATCCTCGAGCTGCCATTTAACCGACTGAACACCAAGCCGGTGCGCCAAGGGCGCATACACATCGAGTGTCTCTTGCGCAATGGCTCGTTGGCGAGCCATTGGCATGACAGAAATCGTGCGCATATTGTGAAGCCGGTCCGCCAGTTTTATGAGTAGTACGCGCCAATCTTGAGCCATGGCAATGAACATCTTGCGAATAGTGGCAGCTTGTTGAGCCTCTTTGGAATCGAATTCCAACCGATCGAGTTTGGTGACTCCATCAACAACGCTCGCTACCTGGTGTCCAAAATTCTTTTCCAGATATTCACTGGTCATACCCGTGTCCTCAACCGCATCATGGAGCAAAGCGGCCGCCAAAGTTGGCGCATCAAGACCAAGATTCGCAGTGATTTCAGCCACCGCAATTGGGTGCGTAACGTAAGGCTCACCCGTGCGTCGCAGTTGACCCGCGTGGGCCTCAATTGCCGCTAGGCCGGCTTGGCGCACTAATTCAGCATCGCCGCCATGGTGGTGGGAGAGGTAATTCTCCACCAGCCTCTCAACAGAGCTGGTCAAGACCGGATCGGCTTCAGGGCGCGATGAAAGACTGACCATCAAGTCAGCCTACCGGCAGGTTAGCGACGTTTTTGTTTACGCGCTCGCGCAGCGATAACTCCACGCTGAGCACTGGCACTTAGCGGGGCGCCTACCGATGCGGCCTCAGAGTTGAAGCTTTCTTTTGCCACGCTGGCCGCGGACAAATTGCGCTTTTCACGCAAAGCGACCTTGGCCTTCAAATCACGGAATCGCGGCTCACGCTCCTTCATCACAGCCAGCAACGGACTGGCGATGAAAATCGATGAGTACGCACCCGAGAGCAGCCCCACGAACAGCGCCAAACCGTAGGTCTTCAACGTGGTTGCTCCGAGGATGTATGCACCCACGACTAATACCGAAAGGACCGGCAAGATAGCCACCAGTGAGGTGTTAATCGACCGCGCCAGTGTTTGGTTCATCGAGAGGTTGACCATATCGCCATAGCTCACGTCTCCGGTATTTAGAATTCCGGAAGAATTGTCACGAACACGGTCGAACACAACCACTGTGTCGTAGAGAGAGTATCCCAAAATCGTAAGCACGGCAATCACGGTGTCTGGAGTGATTTGAAAGTTCAGTAACGAATAAATACCAACGACAACGAGAAGGTCGTGCAACATTGCCGCGAAGGCCGCCACGGCCATTTTGAACTCGAAACGGAAGGAGATATAAATACCAACGGCAATGAAAAATACGATCAGCGCCTGGAGCGCCTTATTGGTTACGCCACTTCCCCACGAGGGCCCGATCGTCGAGGTGGACACCTGAGTTGGATTGACTCCAGCCACTTTGGCCATAGCGGCGACGACAGTATTGGTGACGGACCCTTGCTTCGCAGCCGACAACCCATTTAGGTCCGCAGTCACCTGGTAAGTGTCCTTGCCCAACTTGGTCACTGTGGGGTTGACTAATCCAGCTTTGGTCACGGCATTGGTCATGTCGGCTACTGACGTATGCGGTGCCAGTACCTCAAAGGAACTGCCACCTTTGAAATCAATGCCAAGGTTAAAACCTCGCACCGACAGCGAGCCCAGACCCAACACGATCACTATTGCTGAAAGGGTGAACCAGACCTTCTTGCGGCCCACGAAATTGATTGTGGTGAGGCCATGGTAGAGGCGCCCGAATGCTCCATATTGCTTGGTCACACTATTCATTGTCTACCGCCTGTACTCCGGCCGCCATTGAGAGTTTCGAGTCCGACTTCCCTGAGCGCCGACCCAACAACATCACAACTGGACGAGTGAAGTACCAAGTGACGGCAACGTCAAGAATTGTCGAGAGTCCGAGGAAGAAGGCAAAACCTCGAACGCTTCCCACGGCGATGATGTAGAGCACTACCGCCGCCAAGAATGACACGAAGTCTGCGGCCAGTACAGTTCGCCAAGCCGATTTGAACCCACGGTCCACAGACGATCGAACCGTCCGTCCGGCACGAGCCTCGTCCTTGAGTCTCTCAAAGTAAACAATGTAGGAGTCGACAGTAATACCGATTGAAACAATCAATCCCGTCACTCCCGCCAGGTCAAAACTCGGGGCAAATGCCGTGTGGCCGAGGGCGGAGATAATCGCCCACAGCAACGCGGCGGTGAGGCCAAGACCGAGGAAAATGACGAAACCCAACGCGCGGTAGTACAAGATCACATACAACATAACCAAAGCCAAACCGGCCAAACCGGCACCAAGCCCCGCTACAAGTGACGAATGGCCCAGGGTCGGCGAAACCGCTTGTGTTGACAAGGGGTGAAGTCGTAGTGGCAGGGCACCATAGTTCATGGCCAACGCCAAATTGGTTGCTGACTGGTGCGTGAAACTTCCCGAAATCTGACCCTGGCCCGCAAATGAGGTGAAGGCGGCGCTAGCGGGAAGGATGAGCGGCGCTGACTGAATAACGCCATCGAGTTCGATGGCGACCATTGCGTGGAAGTTCGCTCGAGCGACCTGGTCCCACAAAGGAGTGCCTGTCTTAGTCAAGGTGTAGCTAACCACCCAAGCACCGGCAGTATCGAGCTGAGCAACTGCCTTACCAATTGACGTGCCATTCATCTCAGCAGGGCCGAGGAGATAGCGCAGGCCCGGTGATCCAAGGACAGGCAAGAGTACATTGTTCTTCGCAATGTCATTGGCCGGACTCGTTGACCCGTAGGCGTCATAGTTTGTGTACGGCGACACCTGAGCCATGCTGTAACCCTGAACAGAATTATTTGGGGTGATAGCAAGATTTTGGGCGGTCAGCTGATACTTTGTCGGACACACCGGAAGGGATGTGGCGCCAATTGGTACCTGCTTCTTCTGAGTTAATACTTCGCACAAAACTGGGCGAAATAGTAACTGCGCGGTCTGACCAACCGCGGCCAGTACCGACCTTGCGTCTTTGACACCGGGAACTGAAACCACCACGTTCTTGCCCTGAAGGTTCACCTTGGCGCCCGAGACACCTAGTCCGTCGACTCGATTCGTAAGGATCGAAACTACTTCGTTCAAATTCGCCTGAGTTACATTGCCGGAGGGCTTGTACACAACAGACAGCCCTCCCGCTAAATCAAGACCGAGTTTGGGTCCCCAACCCAACGACAAGGTAGCGACTAGCGACCCCGTTGAGATGAGCAGAACGAGCAGGAAGCTCACGACGAAATTTCGTCGCGAGCCGACCTTACGTGCAGCCATTGTTACTTATTGCCCTTCTTCGGCTTCGTAATGGCTGGAGGAGTGGGATTCCATTTTCCGGCAATCGCCCGCGACTCAAAATCAAGGACAACCCCGGAATCAGTCTTGAGGGTGACAATGCCGTCGACGTTTGCGGTCACGGTAGCGATCAATCCACCAATGGTTTTGATCTTGTCTCCCACTTCGACATTGCGCCCTTGCATGCGTGCTTCCTTGTTGCGCTTTTGGCGTGGGCGAATCATGAACCACCAAATTGCGGCATACGCCACAAGCAGGATAAGGATAAAAGACGAGTTACCAGATTTGGCAGCTGTTGCAAAATTGAACATAGTTTCCTCCGAAAATCAACAAAGGAACTCTAGTCCAGGTCTGGAGGGAGCTGGGTATTGTCAGTTCTGAGGCGGAGTTTGGCCTAGATGCCGATAGGCCTTTTCCGTTGCCACTCGCCCGCGGTTACTTCTCGCTAGGAGCCCCTCTCGTAGCAAGAAGGGTTCGTACGACTCCTCGATGGTGTGGGGCTCTTCGCCTATGACATGGGCCAACGTTGACACTCCAACCGGCTGGGAGGCAAATTGGCCGCAGAGCGCTTCGAGAATACGTCGGTCAACCTTGTCTAGGCCAAGTTCATCGATCCCGAAGGTTGTGAGTGCCGCAACAGCCGTCTCGTCATTGACCTGTGGTCGGCCGTGAACATTGGCGAAATCCCTGACGCGACGTAAAAGCCGGTTAGCGATTCGAGGAGTGCCCCGAGACCGCGACGCAATCAATTTGGCCGCTGAGGTGGCAATCCCGATTTCAAGAATTTTGGCGGAACGTTCAATGACGTTCGTCAGTTCGTCAAGAGTGTAGAAATCTAATTGACCAACAAAACCAAACCGGTCTCTAAGCGGGGCCGCCACGAGACCAGTGCGAGTAGTTGCTCCAATCAAGGTGAAGCGTGGTAGTTCGAGGCGAATCGAACGAGCGGAGGGGCCGCGGCCAATCATCACATCGAGTCGGCGATCTTCCATCGCTGGATACAGCACCTCCTCCACCGTCCGACTTAGACGGTGTATTTCATCAATGAATAAGACCTCGCCCTCGGCGAGGTCCGTCAGCAGTGCGGCTACATCTCCTGGACGAGTGAGTACGGGTCCCGAGGTAATTCTCATCGAGACACCCAGCTCGTGAGCAACGATCGCCGCTAGCGAGGTCTTACCCAAACCGGGAGGACCGGACAATAAAATATGGTCCGGTGTTTGGTTACGCGATTGAGCTGACTGCAGAACAATATTTAGGTGGTTGACCAGTTCGCTCTGACCGATGAACTGGCCCAAATCGGTGGGCCGTAACGAACCTTCACTCGCGCGGTCTGTGGCATTGGCTGTGGGATCAGCAATGTGGACAACCAGTTCATCGACATTGATTTCTTTGCGACTCATGATGAAGCCATTCGCGACAACGCCAGTTTTAGAGCCTCAGCGTCATCCTCCGGCAAGGCAAGGCCTTTCAGGGCTTTAGCTATTTCCTTTTTGGCGAATCCGAGCGCCAGTAGCCCTGACACAATTTCCTCGCGCATCTCAGTGGGGTCGCTAACAGCATCACCACTCGCGAATTTGCCTCGCAGTTCGAGAATCACTCGATCCGCAGTCTTCAATCCAATTCCGGGAATTGTTGAGATCAATTTCTGATCACCTGATCGTATGGCTGCTTCAAGTTGCGCTACCGGCATAGAGCGCACTGCTCCCAGTGCGGTACTCGGGCCCACGCCCGGCGTCTCGATTAAGAGTTCGAACAGTGCTCGCTCTTCTGCGGAATGGAAACCGAACAGAACAATGGCATCTGGTCGCACGGAGGTGTGAATGTAGAGCTGGATTTCGGTTCCTAATGGCACGGCAGGCGGATTCGCAATTGTTACGTCATACCCCACACCTTGCACATCAATGATGACGTGGCCGTAGCGATGCGCGTCTACTAGTCGACCGCGAAGGAAGCCAATCATGCCTGCGCCCATTGTTCAATGCGACGTTCAGTTCGTTCCACCATGAAATAAGTCATCGCTAATCCAATTGCGTCAGCCGCGTCCGCGGTGGCTGGAATCTGATCTAGCCCGCACAACCGCGCAACCATTTCTTGAACTTGGAGTTTGTTGGCGGCGCCGTACCCAGTCACCGCGAGCTTGACCTGTTGAGCGGTGAACTGCCTCACGGGCGTGCCCGACTCGCCGGCCAAGGCAATGGCGACTCCACTGGCTTGCGCCACCGGAATTGCCGTCTTGGCGTTGCGTTGGTAGAAAACACGTTCCACAACTACCGCCTCAGGCGAGCAATCCGCGTATAGGGAGCGAAGATCGACGAGAAGCTGGGCTAACCGTAGTTCTACGCTGAGTTCTGGAGAGGTTTCGAGCGTTCCCGCCCGAAGAACTCGAAAACTCTCGGGTCCTTCGAAGTTGCCCTCAACGAGGCCAAAGCCACATCGGGTCAATCCGGGATCAATTCCTAATACGAACATACGTTCGATACTACCTAATTATCTCCAAAAAAGCGAGGATTTAAGCCTTAACCCTCGTAGGTATTGAGGATTTCGTCTGAAACGTCAAAGTTTGCGTAGACATTTTGCACATCATCATGGTCGTCGATGGCGTCCATAAGCCGCATGATTTTGTGCGCTTCGGCCTTATCGGCCACGAGAATCAAGGTCTGTGGGACCAGGGTCAGATCGGCCGAAAGCACTTTCACTCCGTGTATCTCGAGCGAATCGCGGACTGTGCCCACCTCATGGGGTTCGGTCGTCACCAAAAAATTCTCCCCACTCGCCACATAGTTGTCGGCACCGGCTTCGACCGTCCATTCCAACAGGTCCTCTTCGTTCAACGGACCAGCAACCTCGAGCATCCCTTTTCGGTCAAATTGCCACGCCACCGCACCGGGTTCTGCGATGGAGCCTCCATTCTTGGATAGCAGGTGCTTCACCTCTGCGCTCGTGCGATTTCGGTTATCGGTCAGAGTTTCAATGATGACCGCGATTCCTCCAGGACCATAGCCTTCGTAGCTGATTGCCTCGTACCGAACTCCTTCGAGCTCGCCGGTGCCGCGCTTAATTGCGCGCTCGATCGTGTCGAGTGGCACGGAGTTTTCTCGTGCTTTGGCGTACATGGTTCGTAGCGAGGCATTGGATTCCAAGTCGCTTCCACCCTCACGAGCGGCAACTTCAACCAGACGAATTAATTTCGCGAATACTTTCGCGCGAGCAGCATCCTTGGCACCTTTACGGTGCTTGGTGGTGGCCCATTTGGAGTGACCGGACATTTTTCCTCCTGCTTGACTACGGCCTACTTATCGTAGTCAATTACAACGATTGCACGAACGCGTCATGAATTCGTGAATCGGTAGTCAATTCGGGGTGGAAGGAACAGCCCCACAAGTTGCCGTTTCTCACCAGAACGGGGTGGGTGCCATCTTTGTCCAAACTAGCGAGCACCGTGACTTCATTCGCCGCTTGTTCGATCTTCGGGGCTCTGATAAAGACTGCTTCAACCTGTCCAATCCCATCAACCTCCACCGGGACTTCGAAACTGGCGATCTGGCGTCCATACCCATTACGGCGTACCGCGACATCGAGTGCGCCAAAGCTCCACTGATCTGCGCGCCCATCAAGAATCTCGCGCGAGAGCAAGATCAAGCCAGCGCATGTGCCAAAGACAGGAAAACCTTGCTGGATGAGTTCGGACAGTGGGTCTTTAAGCCCCGAACTCCTCAGCAAATGCGCGATGGCGGTGGACTCACCACCAGGAAAAATTATGCCACGTATATCTCGTAAATCTTCTGGCCGCTTAACAGAAACAACCTCGACCTCGAGACTCTCGAGCATTTCGCGATGCTCGCGTACATCGCCTTGTAGAGCGAGCACGCCAACACGAACCATTACCAACCGCGCTCGGCCAGACGAGTTTCGAGAGTTGCGGTTTCCCAGCCCTTCATGGCGTCACCTAGTCCAGTGGAAACCTTGGCAACAACACTCGCATCTAGATAGTGGGTGGTGGCTTCAACAATTGCGGCGGCCATCCTAATTGGGTCTTCGCTCTTGAAGATTCCCGAACCTACGAATACGGCTTGAGCACCCAATTGCAAAACGAGAGCGGCGTCGGCGGGCGTCGAAATACCTCCAGCACAAAACAGCGGAACGGGCAACTCGCCCCGCTCAGCAACTTCTTGCACGAGGGGCAAGGGAGCTTGGAGATCTTTGGCCAACGAGAACAATTCACTCGCGTCAGCGGTCTGCAAACGGCGGATCTGCTGATTGATTGTTCGAAGGTGGCGAACCGCTTCGACAACATTTCCGGTACCCGCTTCACCCTTCGAGCGAATTAAACAAGCGCCCTCGGCGATACGGCGAAGAGCCTCGCCCAAGTTGGTCGCACCGCACACGAATGGAACGGTGAACGCCCACTTGTCGATGTGGTTGACCTCGTCGGCCGGGGTAAGTACTTCTGATTCGTCAATGTAGTCAACGTCGAGCGCTTGAAGGATTTGGGCTTCCGCAAAATGCCCGATACGGGCCTTAGCCATCACGGGAATGGTGACCGTGGCTTGGATATCTTGAATCATCTTCGGGTCGCTCATGCGTGCAACGCCACCATCGCGACGGATGTCGCTTGGTACGCGCTCGAGCGCCATCACGGCGACGGCGCCGGAATCTTCGGCAATCTTGGCTTGCTCGGGATTAACGACGTCCATAATGACGCCTCCGCGAAGCATGTCCGCTAGACCTCGCTTAACGAGGGTGGAACCTGTGTGTGGGCTGTTACTCATGGCTTAGAGCCTAATAGGAGTAACTACCATTCCTTCAAGGCCAAAGCCCGTAGGGAAACATCATCCGAATCAGCAAAATCGGGCTCAGAACGGTCCGCGTGAACATCGAAGAAAACCCAACGGGTTTGGTCATAGAAGGAAGTATGCGCAAAGGACTCTTTTACGTGTCGATGGCGCGCACAGCGCTCTAAAGCGGCCGCTAGGCCCAACGGGTAGCGAATGGCTGCGGCCGCGACTTCATCGGCGCGGTAGGAACTACCAATTCCCGCAAGGGTCGCGCGAGCCTCGGCACTTAGTTCCTCTACAGCCGAAAGGCCTTGGCGCAGACCTAGGCCCATACGAACTCGAGCGAGCAGGTGGGCTACCACTGCCTCAATCTCAATTAACTCGAAGTCTTTCATCATCGAGCTCGTAATAAAGATAGAGAAATTTTCACCATTGGGCACTAGGCAAGCGTTGTATCCAGCATCCTCAACTATGAACGCGCTGACATTGTCAACGCCAAAAGTCGCCGTGAGGCGCTCTAAGACGGTAACGAGACGCAAACGGTCCTTGGTGGTTCCCCCGGCTTTAAAGTGCCCGAGCATCACCGAGCCGAGTGATCCGGCGCGCTGAGCTACGCGATGTTCGACCTTGCGTAGGTCAAAAGCGTAGAGACCGGCGACCGCCACGGCAGCCAGGGCGAGCAACGGGGTCGCCATAATCCCGACGAGCAAACCCAGTACGACTACACCAACGGCAATGGTCTGCGGGGTGCGCTTTTTGATCGCGTACTTGATGGCCGTTCGCTCATTCGCATGACGTTCGTGCGCGGAGGGTGCGTACGGGCTGTGCCAGTTGGGATCTAGAACCGGAGCGACGTAGCGGGGCCCGCGTTCTCGGCCGGAGTGGCGCTTTGATCGATTGTGGTTCTTGGTGGCCATTTAAATGAGTCTACTAAAGAGCGCGAAAATGGGCCGAAGCCTCCGCGTACACATCTAAGTAGGCGTCTATGAGCGCTTTCATCGACCAATTAGCGGCGTGCTCGACCCCCTTCGTTCTTCTGCTCTCGCTGTCGCTCGCAAGGGCCTGTGCGATTGCTTGTTCGAATGCGTTGGCCGAGCCAGCGGGAGCCAGCGTCACGTGACCGGCACCCGCCTGTCGATACCCGTCAATATCGCTTGCGACAACGGGGAGTTCACTCGCGAGTCCCTCAATCAAAGTGAGTCCAAAGCTCTCTCCGTAGAGTGCCGGGGCAATCAACGCACTCGCACTTCGCAGTTCGCGTCGCTTTTCACTGTCACCCACTCGCCCGACAAATACAATCTCGCGGTTCCCGCGAGCGAGTCTTTCGAGCGCCGCTCGCTCGGGCCCGTCGCCCAGGATGCGAAGGGTCCATGGTTCAGGGGAGGTTCGGTTGTGCAACAGAACTGCTTCGATTGCCGTGGCGACCCCCTTGCGTTCTTCCAGTCGCCCGAGTACCAAGAGGGTTTTCGTGGGTGGGGTCGACTTCGGGAACTCCCCAAACCGATCGATTTCGAAACCATTGAATAGGACTTTGGCTGGTGCGACGAGTGAGCGAGCATACGTGCCTGCTGCCATCTCGCTCACTGCCACTACCGAATCGAGTGTGCGCGATAGCCGTCGGAGCAACGGACCGGTCATCGTGATGGCCGGTCCACCACCGGAGCGATGAAAGGTGCCGACTGCCGGGAAGGCACGTGCGCGCAGAGTGAACCATCCCAGGCGCGGGGCGAAGGGTTCATGGAAATGAACGACCTCTGGGCCAAACATTTGAATCGCTCTGAAGGCCTGCTCTCCTGCCCGACGCGAAAGCGTTACTGGAGCTTTGGAGCCATTAGCGGGCAACGACAAGAGCCGACCGAATCGCGAAACCTGCGCTGGTGTGTCATACACCGACTTGTCTGCAGTATCGGGCGCAACGATAAGAACCGCGATTCCACGCCGACTCAGTTCGCGACTCATCGCCAGAACTTGTTCTTGCACTCCCCCGGGGACACTCAAGGCGTAGGGAGAGACCAGGGCTACCTTCTTAATCACGTCTGAACCGAGGTTGAAGGTCGTGCCACTGTTCGGGGGCCCGGCGAATGAGTCCCTCTAATTCACTCGCTACCAACTGCGTCAGCGCCGAAACGTCCGAGCGTAACTTGCCCGAGCGTTCGAACGGAATTGGGGGATTCACTACGGCATGGTGACCTTGATGAGGACCGGAATAAGCCGCAGCCGTAAGCAATGGAGCGCCCGTGCGAAGTGCCATGACCGCCGGTCCCGCTGGAAGGGTCAGCCGTTCTCCAAAAAAAGTCACTTCAACTCCGTTGTTCTGTATATCTCGGTCACTCACAAGCCCAACAGTCTTATTTTGTTCCAACGTATTGAGCAATATCGCCCCAGCGCGGTCGTTCAATCCAATGATCGAAATACCCATCGCTTCTCGCTTCTTCTTGAACCATTCGAATAGAGCCGGCGGCTCAAGTTCTTCGGCGACCGCAGTAAGTCCGAATCCAATTGCATCAAGGTAGGCACCACCCCACTCCCACGACCCGATATGGGGCAAAACGATTATGACGCCCCTACCCAGTTTTCGCGCATCGATGAGATGCTCGAGCCCTTCGGACATACTGAAGTTACTTACGATCCGCGCCCTACTCAATGCGGGTAATTTTGCACCCTCGGCCCAATAGTTGGCGTATTCCACGAAGACGCGATCGCGGAAAGCAGCCGCGAGGTCATTGGATACTTCGCTCGAATCATTGGCCAATACGTGGCGCATATTCCTCGTCACGTTGGCCCGCGTCACTTTTGACCTACTCGTAGAAATTCGTGACGCCAAACTCGTGATTGACTTCACGACCCGCAAAGGCAGGTGCTCGAACACCCAGCCCACCGTCTTGACAAGTGTCACCTGCACAGCGGTACCTATAACTGAGACGAGCGCGATAAAGCGCGTCGTTGCCAACGAGCTTGAGTTCTGGTTCGAAGCGAAGGCGTGGTGGAAGGAACCGGCTTAACCGCCACCTTCCAGACACGACGGAAGCGACCTGCTGCGGTCATCCAGGTGAGCGCCAACATCACCCACAGCACGGGGAGGAACGTTGCGTTAGTCAATAGGGCAACTCCCAGGAGAATCATTCGCTCCGCACGCTCCATGAGCCCACCCTTGGCCGCCAGACCAAGCGACTCGGCCTTCGAGCGCTGGTAGGAGATCATGAAGCTGGCGGTCAAGATGGCAAAGGGCAAGAGCACCATTTCCCCATGATGACGAGCGACGAGTACGTACGCCACCCCGCCCATAAACGCCGCGTCGGAAACTCGGTCCACCACCGAATCGAAAAAACTCCCTCGTTGTGAACTGCGTTGTGATGCCTTGGCTACTGCGCCATCGAGCATGTCGTGTATTCCGGTCATGGTTAGTAACGCAATTGCTGGCCAGTGGGTCCCCGCCCCAATGGCCACCATGGTGGCAAAGGAAAAAACCAAACCCGAAAGGGTCAGCACGTCCGCCGAAAAGCCCACTCTTACGAGGGCGCGCCCCACTGGGGCAATGAAGGCGTCAGCTGAAGTACGGAACTTACCGTCAAACATGAATCCCCCGGACTCTCATCCAAAGCCTACCGAAGTGGTCTTTAGCCAAGTTGTTCATGGACCTTGCTCCAAGTTGACGACAGTGATTCGGGAAGTACACGAGTCTCGCCAATGCTGGTCATGAAGTTGGTGTCACCGTTCCAGCGTGGAAGCGCGTGAGCGTGAAGATGTTTAGGAATACCGGCCCCCGCCGCCTTGCCCAAATTGAAGCCAACGTTCATTCCATCGGCGCCGTAGGCCCTTTCCAAGGCGAGGACTACCCGTCGCAGTAAGTCCGTAAAGTCTCGGTACTCATCATCGGTCAACTCTCCTAATCCAGCTACGTGACGTTGCGGCAGCACTAATACGTGCCCCGATCCGTAAGGAAAAGCGTTGAGGACGGCAAAGCAGTGCTCCGTTTTGGAAATCACCCCTGAGTCCAGTGAAATTTCTGTGGCGGCCAGTACACAAAAAACGCATTCACCGTCACTCTTGGCATTGGTCTGAGCAGCCTCACTAGTGACGTAGCCCTCGCGCCAGACTGCGGAAAAACGCTCAAGCGCCATGAAGCTCAGGAGAACCGTGATTAGCCACCTCTGCGACCACCCGTTCAATAAACGTCGCTAAGTTGATCCCACGCTCAGGGTCATTGCTACCCCGAGCGTTCACGCCAACGGTGCGACCGCTGACGTCTTCGTCACCGACCACCAAAATGTAGGGAATCTTTTCTTGCTTGGCGTTCCTGATGCGTCCACCGAGCGGCTCGTTCGCGAAATCGAGGGAAGCGCGAATCCCGCGAGCCTTGAGTGCGCTGACAATTTCGAAAGCGTACTCGTCGTGGTCGTTACGCACGCCAAGCACTCGAACCTGTTCTGGATTCAACCAAGTCGGCAAATTACCGGCGTAGTGCTCAATCAAAACTGCCATGAATCGCTCCACCGAGCCAAATAGTGCACGGTGAATCATGATTGGCCGTGTGCGGTCGTTGGAAGTTGCGACGTATTCAAGTTCAAACCGCTGCGGCAGCTGGAAATCCAACTGAATGGTTGACATTTGGTGGGTGCGCCCAATTGCGTCGCGTGCTTGCACCGAAATCTTTGGGCCGTAGAAGGCTCCACCGCCGGGGTCCATGACCAGTTGTAGACCCGCTTCAGTGGCCACTCGAGCGAGCGTGCTCTCCGCTTCTTCCCACTCTTCTAGAGAACCGACGGCTTTTTCGGCTGGGCGAGTTGACAATTCTAAATAGAAGTCATTCAAACCAAAATCGCGAAGCAGGGACAGTACGAAATTGAGCAAACTCGTGAGCTCGTCGCCCATTTGTTCTCGGGTACAGAAAATGTGCGCATCATCTTGGGTCATGCCCCGAACACGAGTCAGGCCATGAACGACGCCTGATTTTTCGTACCGATAGACGGAACCAAACTCAAACATTCGCAAGGGCAACTCACGGAAGCTTCGGGGGTTGGCCTTGAAGATAAGAACGTGGAAGGGACAATTCATCGGCTTGAGGTAGTACTTCTGTCCTTCGTCGAGCTCCATCGGCGGGTACATACCATCGGCATACCAATCGAGGTGTCCCGAGCGTTCAAAGAGCTCTGATTTGGTGATGTGAGGTGTGTAGACGAATTCATACCCCGCTGCTTCGTGTCGCTGGCGCGAGTACTCCTCCATTACGCGACGCATCGTGCCACCCTTGGGATGGAACACCGCCAAACCAGGTCCCAACTCGCTCGGGAAGGAGAACAGATCTAATTCCCGACCGAGTTTGCGATGGTCACGAGCAATGGCTTGTTCAAGTTGTTCGAGGTGCGCGGACAGTGCCTTTTCGCTCTCCCAGGCGGTGCCATAGATGCGTTGAAGCATTGGATTCTTTTCGCTACCGCGCCAATATGCACCGGCCACGCGCATTAATTTGAAATGCCCTAAGCGCGAAGTGCGAGGTACGTGCGGACCGCGGCAAAGATCGACAAAGTTAGGGTTATTTGAATAGGCCGACACGCTCGTCGAAGTACCGACTTCGTGGTGATCCTCATCGCTTCCGCCCGCCTGGACGGCTTTGATAATTTCCACCTTGTAGGGCTGTGACTTAAAGAGTTCCAAGCCTTCAGCAAAGGAATGTTCGCTACGAGTAAAGGGCTGATCTTCAGCAATGATTTTTCGCATTTCAGCTTCGATGCGGGGCAAGTCGTCATCGGAAAAAGACCCATTGCCGGGCAGCTCGAAATCGTAATAAAACCCATCAGCAATTGCCGGCCCGATGGCGAAATGCGCCCCCGGCCACAATCGAGTTACGGCCTGAGCTAGGACGTGGGCAGTCGAGTGACGCAGTACCTCTCGCCCGGTGTCGCTGGCCGGCGTGACAATTGACACGGTTGCACCCGACTCGAGAGGTCGGTCCAAATCGACTAACTCACCATTGACCGTTGCTGCCAGCGCGTCCTTGGCCAAACGCGAGCCAATGGCCGCCGCGAGGTCAAGTGAAGTCGCGCCCGCATCTAAGTTCCTTTGTGAACCATCTGGGAGAGTTACCGCTACTTCACTCATGAAACCCTTTCCTTGCCCTACAGCGTAATGCCCAGAAGTGTGGCCGCCGGACCAACATCGAATCCCCGGTGGGCTGCTTCGTCGATCACACTGATAGCTCCGGGCGAATTCAAGTCGTCGTCCAACGCCGCCCTGACATCGTCAATCACCGAAGAAGCACGACCCCCAACACTGGTACTTCGCCAGGTCGTGAGTCGGGAGACTGCTTGGCTTAACAACTCGTCACGCCATTCCCAGTCGGTTCGATAGTGCTGGTTCAACAAGGAGAGCCGAACGGCCGTCGGCTCGGCTTTCGCGGCGAGGTCTTCAACAAAAACCAAGTTTCCCAGCGACTTGCTCATTTTGATTCCGTCAAGTCCAACCAATCCAATGTGCATCCAGAACTTTACGAAGGGCTTTCCGGTGACAACCTCACTCTGCGCAGCTTCGCATTCGTGGTGGGGAAACGCAAGATCGCGACCACCTCCATGGACATCCAATGTTGGGCCCAAATCGCGCATCGCCAGTGCCGAACATTCAATGTGCCAACCCGGACGTCCGGCACCCCATCGCGATTCCCAAGCGGGTTCATCTTCCAGTGAAGGTTGCCACAAGACAAAGTCCAGTGGGTCGCGCTTGCGTGCATCTGTTGGATTTCCACCATGCACGGCCGCTAGTTCGATCATCGAAGCCCGAGACTCGTGACTGACCTGACCAAAGCGTGAAAATTTCGAGACCTCGTAGTAAACCCAACCATCAACTTGGTAGGCCACACCGGCGTCAAAGAGTTCTCCGATGAGAGTCAGAATTTCAGAGATTGCACCTGTCGCGCGCGGTTCCTTATAGACCGGCAGCAGATTGATCAAAGCCATGTCCCGGTCAAATTTCACCATTTCTTGGGCGGCTAAGTCCAAGTAGTGCACTCCGAGTTCACGAGCTTTTCGCAACATGTCGTCATCGACATCAGTTACGTTTCGAACGAGACGTGTCTCGTGGCCCGCATCGCGCAATCGACGTTGCAAAACGTCAAAGGAAAGGTAGACGAACGCGTGTCCTAAGTGGGCGGCGTCGTAGGGCGTGATCCCACAGCTGTACATCGAAACCTGAGGACCAGGTTCTAACTCGAAAACATCTCGCCGTGCGGTGTCGTACAAGCGCATCAGTGCGATAGGCCTTCAAGCTTCACGTAGCTGTGTGCTTTGTTTCGGATGTTCACTGAAATACAGACAGAAGTAAAGGCCTCAATCGTGCCCGCGAGCGCGAGTGACCCAGCTTCAATCGCGTGTAGACCCGGCATCGCCGAAACCATTTCCGCAACCTCGGCCATTGATTCATTGTCGGCACCGCACAAGATGACATCGGCGTCTAATCCCGAATCAAGATCTTCCATTTGCCCAGCGGGCAAATGGTTAAAGGCGGTTACTACTCGTGCGTTCGGGAGAAGTGCCGCGATCTCTTGTGCACATGAACCAGCAGCTGGGAAAATCGGACGCATCTCTCGTCCCTCCTTTTGCATCGCGTTCACCATCGACACAAGAATCTTGTCCGCCAACTCCCCCGCGAGTGGCTGCAGCGTTTCGAGAGTCGATTCCCAGGGGGTCGCAATGATCACAATTTCGCACTTGGCGGCATCCAAGTTCGAAACTCCGTGAACCTTTCCCGTTCCCCTCGGCTCCAGTCGACTCGCGATTTCGTACGCGCGTTCTGCGTCGCGTGAACCAATCGCCACTTCGTATCCCGCACTCGCAAGTCGCAAAGCGACTCCACGTCCCGCGGGTCCCGTACCGCCAAGTATGCCTACTGTTGCCATGTTGCCTCATTTTCTAGATTCTGAGAACTACGCTACTAACCATGGGATTGCTAACGAACCACAAAATTCTGGTCACCGGCGTTTTAACCGATGACTCCATTGCCTTTGGCATCGCTCAGCGAGCGATCGAAGAGGGCGCCGAGGTCATTCTTTCGGGTGCGGGCCGAGGATTAGCGCTAACTAGGCGAATTGCCAAAAAATTGGGCGATTCGGTAGGTGAGGTCATCGAGATGGATGTCACCGAGCCCGAACAGATTGCTGCCGCCGTCCAGAGCGTCCAGGAGCGATTTGGTCGCTTAGACGGCCTCGTGCACGCCATTGGCTACGCCCCCCAGAGCTGCTTGGGGTCGGGCATGTTCGTTGCTCCCTTTGACGATGTAAAAGTCGCCATGCAGATCTCCACCTATTCGCTCGCCGCCCTGGTTGGCGCATTTCGCCCACTGCTCGTACAAAGCACCGCAGTCGGAGGCGCATCGGTTATCGCACTTGACTTTGATGGTTCACGCGCGTACCCGATGTACGACTGGATGGGCGTGATGAAGGCCGGACTGGAATCTCTCGGGCGCTACCTCGCTTTGGAAGTAGGTCCCGACAAAATTCGCGTCAACATGATCGCCGCTGGACCTATTCGGACCATGGCCGCCAAGTCCATCCCCGGCTTTCAGAACTTTGAGGACACCTGGGCCGACCGTGCTCCTTTGGGTTGGGATGTCAACGACTCGAGTTCAGTCGCCGACACCTCGATTGCGTACCTCTCGCCGCTGCTTCGTGGAACTACTGGCGGGATAGTCCACGTCGATGGTGGACACCACGCAGTTGGTTAATTAGTTCACACCGCTTTTCGACGCAGTGGCGTTAGTAGTTTCATCACAAACCAAGTGCGCTGCCGGCCACCAACAGTCCGAGTGTGGTCATGACACCCGCGCCAACCACGCGCATCGCGACCAAGCGCTTAGGGTCAGCGCTCAGCCATTCGCGCGCCGTTCCCGCTATGAACCCCCACGTACCATCAGAGATGAACGCCATGCCAGAAAAAACCGTTCCGTACACCAGTAGTTGCACCGTTACGTGACCACGGCTTCGATCAACAAAATGTGGAAAGACGGCCGTAAAAAAAATCAACGACTTCGGGTTTAATACGCCAACGACAAAACCTTGACGTATCGTGGCCAGGACATTTGGTCTCGCACCTACATTGCTCACCATGGCGTTGGCATGAGCGCGCCGATGACGGTACGCATCGATACCTAAATAAACCAAATAGGTACCGCCCGCCAACTGCAACATCGTTGCCGCAATGGCCGAATGAGCAATCAGTGGACCGAGCCCAACGGCCACCACAACCGCTAGGAGGTAAGTCCCGAGGGTATTTCCCAGCGTGGTGAGCACGGCTGTTGCTCGCCCCCACGCGATACCCCGAGCGACGGTGAACAAAACGCTTGGCCCGGGAACCAAGATAATTATCGCTGAAGCTATGAAGAACGCCACGAAGTTCTGCGACGAAACCATTTCCTACCCTTCCACCAACTCCGAAACAATACTTAATGCTGCCCCAATGCTGTATCCGATGAGAGCCGCGAATACGGCGGTGCCCAGGCCCACGGTTCCCCCAAGGAGCCAGCCAGAAAACAGCACTGTGGCCTCAATAGAAAGTCGAATGTACACCACCGAAACCTTTAGTCGTCGATGCAAGGAGGTCATCAATCCGTCACGAGGCCCAGGGCCCAGGGCAGCAGTTAGATACAGTGACGAACCCGCACCGATAGCGACTACTCCGGCGAACACAAAGGCCCACCGGATGAACAGTTGGTGGGAAATCGGAATTGTCGCCACCGTTAAATTCAAGACCTCGGCGATGATCACGATGTTGGCGATTGTGCCAAAACCAGGCTTCTCTTTGAGCGGGATCCACAACAACATCACGAACAGCGAGATCAGTCCCGTTGCGGTGCCCACCGAGACGCCTAAGTGGTGTCCCAGTCCTTCAGCAAAAACCGTCCAGGGGCTTGCTCCCAGACGGGACTGTACCAAGAGGCCTTCGCCGAATCCGAACAGGGACAACCCTCCAATCACGGGCGCGATCATGATGGGCCGAAGCCTCCAAGTGGAAGCTGCACGCCATGGGGTGTCCGGGATTGCGTGCTTCAACTTCACAATAAAACTGTATCCTACTTATTTGGAAAATAAAAAACCCGCCGCACTCACTTTTGAGCGCGGCGGGCGTTTTACATTGACTAGCGCTTTGAGGTCTTCTTCACTGCCTTCTTAGCGACCTTCTTTGCTGGAGACTTTTTAGCAACCTTTTTAGCAGTCGTCTTCTTGGCAACCTTCTTAGCTGGAGCCTTCTTGGCTGCA
>CAIKUQ010000045.1 GCA_903830655.1 uncultured Actinomycetes bacterium
AGTGGCCTCATCCTTAATTGATCGACCAGCTAGCAAGTAGTAGGCCAGCCCACCGACAATGAGCCCCATAAAGACACTGAAGTCGGCGTAGTTAGTCCGAGAGGAGAGTGGTCCAACAAATGCAGGTGAGTCGATCCACATCGCCGCGGCAATCATGCCAATCACTTGAGCGCTCACTCCGGCAATATTGAATCCGCCACTGCGCCAGTAACGCCCACCCTTGCCCGCTAAGAGTGCTGGAGCGTCATACTTACCCTTACGCAGTAGCCAGTCAACGCCATAGATACCAAGCCACGGAGCTAGCCAGATTATGAGGAGGGAGAGGAAGTTTGAGTAGAGGTGGTTAAAGTTCGAGCTAAAGATCGTGATCCCACCAATGACGGTGCAGATAGCTAGGTCAATCGCCACACATTGCCAACGGCTCAACTTCACTCCAATTGACTGCAGGGTTAAACCGGATGAATACAGGTTGGTCGTATTCGCGGCCAAGAGTGACAAGATGGCCACGATCAAATACGGCACCACTACCCAACTCGGGAAAGCTGAGGGTAGCCCCCCAATTGGGTCCGAAGCATTTTTCACCACCGAAGCGATGGCACTACCGAGAATCTCGAGCAAGATGGCGGGAATCATTCCGCCAAGTGAAGCGAACCAGAAAATGCTCGAACTCTTGGTCTCCTTAGCCAAGTAGCGCGAATAGTCACTACCGGTGTTGGACCACGAGAGCCCACCACCAGAAATAACCAATGCGAGACCTTCGGTGAAGACGGCCCAACTGGTTCCGTGACTCAATGACGAGGTGTGGACTTTGCCCGCAACGAGAATTGCCATGATGGCAAATACCGGAACCAACAGATACGTCAAATATTTTTGGACCAACATAATTGTCTGGTGGCCTAGTACTGGGAGTAGTGACTGAATTCCCATGGCCACAATGAGCATCACAATCTTCACGCCAGCGGAAGGATTGTGAACACCCGCTTCACCGAGCAACGCGAGTCCCGCTAGCACCATAAGAGCAATGCCGGAGGCTTCAAAACCAACGCACGTTGCCCAGTTCATGAGTGAGAGGCCACGTCCACCATTTGGTCCAAACGAAGCTTTAGAGATGCTGAATGTCGTTGTGCCAGTCTTGGGACCCTGCAAACTCGTAAGGCCCACGCCGAAGAAAATTAAGTTACCAATGAGAATGGCAAGAACGGCTTGTGAAAACGACAAACCAAAAAAAATCAGTAGTGCACCATTGACCGGATAGAAGATGTTCGTATTCGAACCCATCCACATCCAAAAAAGGTCACTCGCCTTACCGTGACGCTCATCGTCACCGATGAGTTCAATACCCTTTACCTCTACAGAACCAAACTGATCCGCACTGGCCGACATCTTCCACCTTTACTGGGTTAGAGCCTGCCGCGCCGTTGAGGAGGCTGATTTCTCCTACTCAGTATGGCCAGTGAGCCGGGCCAATTCATGGATGGTCTCCATCTCGTCGAACTCGGTCCCGGGTATTAATTCCCAGAGAATTCTCCCCGGACCCTTGACCGGCGAAGCAACCTCCAACGTTTGTGTGGGCGTAACAATTAAGTGCACGCCAACATCATTTGGGGTTGGCTCCACCACCAGGTTCACGATCTGACAATCGTGAACGATGTCCGCAATCACGCTCTGGTCAGACATGACTCCGAGTTCACTCAAAATGGCACACTCGACGTCAAAGAAACCGTGGCCTTTCCCAACACGCAACCCGGTGCGAGTCACTCCCGATCCACCCGTTACCAGGAGCCCAACCATTCCCAGCGTCTTGATCTCTGAAAGCGAAACAGGGGTTGCGTATCGATCCATACCGTCGAGAGTGGCGGCGTAGCGTTCGTCGCCCTTGGGAACCACACCGGCGCGAAGTAAGAGAAATCCGCGTCGAATACCGTAGGTAGTCATTAAAAATGACTTGCCCTCTTCAATGGCCTTGCGCCGGACCGGCTCAGTGCTGTTGTCCGGTGCAATAAAAAACAGTGACGATTGCTTCCAGGCATCGAGTTGGGTCAAGCGGAGGGCCGCTTCTTCGCTACCTTCAAAGTCGGCGATGAAGGATGAAAAATCCCAATGAAACCGAGAATCGGGGCGACCGACCTTACGAAGTTCAGTCCAAACCTTCTCTCGAACGAGGTTTTGAACATTCTGGTCGTCGGTCACTTGGCCCCATCTGAGTCGAAGAATACCCAATTGATTTAACACCAAAACGGAATCCGTGACTGGCAATTTAGTCAAATTTGGTGCGGCTGGAGGGATTCGAACCCCCGACCCTCGGTTCCGTAGTTCCATTTAGAGAACATTCATACAGGAAGTTGCCTAAATTCTACCACTGTTTCCGGTCCGTTTGTCTACTGAAGTTCACCCGTGTTCAGCGTCATAAGTGTTGCGATAAGTGTTGAGCTGCGCAGCCAGATAAGGCATAGCCCAAGTCGAGTTCGAGGAACTCCACCGATTCCTAAAAGTGGCTAATCATCTCAACAGAAACCGGAAACTAAACCTTCAGCAGTCCCGACCCTTGCGTCTATGCCATAGCCAATCAGCCACTAAAACAAACGCATAGTTCAGTCTGAACATTGCTTCACTAAGCTTTCGACTGTCGCATCTCGGACATTCCCGTAGTTTTCGCGGCGGCACATACATCCCCCCAACTTGTGAAGTATTCGTCGTATAGGAGAATTGAGTATTCCCCAAACTCTTCGAGCTCGCTACGGTTGGGTAGATGTCCAAGTCTTTCAGCAACTCGCTTCACTTCGAGTTGAAGCGTCTTTTTAGGAACCTTATATTTCACACTTACGACACGACTGACACGACTGTTTTTAACGTTCGGAACGGTATTCACCTTGCCAAATGGGTCTACACCATTGTCCAGCGAGCGGTGACGCTCCTCTGTTATCTGGTGATATTTATCAGAGAGTTCGATCCCGAGATAACGGCGACCCATTTCGGCAGCACAAAGGGTTGTAGTGCCAGCTCCGTTGAAAGGGTCCAATACGAGCTCACCTTCACTGGAATAAAGCGCAATGAGTCTGCGCATCAATGACGGAGGTAGTTGGCACGGGTGGTCAACCCGGCGGGAGTTGTGTTTCAGTCGGTGCGTATCCCACCAGAGGTCACCGACTGGTTCCCTATCTTCGATACCCTTCTTAGGGCGGCTCGAAATGCAACTTGCCCTCACGCAGAAATTCTCCCGCTGCGTGGTCAGAGCCAAAGCTTCTAGCTCTGATGGGTTGGTGTTTACGATTCCTGGCAGTGGCCTTGGCTCGCCCTTTGAGAAGCAAGCTATCGAGTAGTTGGCCGGCATGATGTTCCGGACAGGGAGACTGAGGCCATCCCAAGTAATCCAGTTCTGAAAGATAAGGCCTTTCTTCATGTGTTCAAAGTGTCGAATAGCCAATACTGGAATGTTGAGGACTGCGAGAGTGCAGCCTGGTTTTAGAACCCGTGCCAGTTCGTCAATCCATTCATCGCACCAGTTCAGATACACATCTGCATTGAGAGAGTCATCCCAAGTGTCATATCGCTTGGCCAAGTTGTAGGGAGGGTCGGAGAAACAGAACTCCACAGAGTTGTCTGGGATCTTCCGCAAAGATTCCATTACGTCACCGACAATAAGTTGAGAGTCCAACTTCTCCTTTGAAGGCACTTCAAGTTCTCCCGATACACCTGCCTGGGCCTTGGTTGGGGCAAGAGCCTTGACGCCCGACAAGTCCACTACAACGAGTTCTTGGTAAGGGTCGAGCCCAAAGAGGTCGCGTAGCCGGTCGATAATTTCTGTTGGCTTTTCGTTCCATTTATAAGTGATATCTCGCCACACATCAGAAAGAGCAGTTCCGTACTCGTGGTAGAGATGCTTCTTTCCGCCGTAGTCCTTGGTGGTCTTGTCGCAAGCAGGACAGAACGTGTACGCCTGTCGAGTCTTGGTATGTTTTAGGGACCTGCGATACTTGGAAAGTACAAGAACCTCTGTGTGCTGTACAGGTAGCTGCCCTGGATTGAGAACTAAAGGCTTGTCCAGCTTCACGGAAATAAGCAACTGATATTGCATCGTTTTACTGAGCGCTGTCCAAGTCTCTGCTGCATCTGCGGGTGAGGTAAGAAAAGCCATGATTGAGTCATTATGGAGGTTCTCTGAAAAGTCAATGAGTGCGTCGTACCATTTTTTAGATTTCGTGCATTCAGACATCCCTCGTCCAGCGGGGAGAACAAAGAGCCACACCTCGGGCGTAAGCAAGTTAGGCGCTGGTAGCTGGTGGGTTGCGTTGATAGTCACAGTATTGACTTTCAGCGTCCTGACTTCTTCACTCTGGTGTGTCATTGAGTCATTTCATTTCAGGTTGTCAATGAGGAACTTCACTAGCTTCATCAGTTCATCATCCCGTAGTGACACGGTACAGTCGCTGTGGTCGCAAATGGTCTGTACTGCGCTCCGGCGCTGGAAGTTTCCCGCTCCGTCAATTACGTAGGCGATCTTGTGCCCGCGGGCGTGAAGAGCTTGTTGGCGAGGCGCAGACTGACCGCCTTTGCGTTCAATAACGCTGTTTGTGGTCACTTGAAAACTCACCTCGATAGCGCAATATTTTCCTATTGGAGACTTGACAACAATATCGAAGGACATGTCCGTGTGACCATCGTTGTGACTAATGCCAGGGATGGTTGAGGTGGATAAATCCCACTTTGGGTCGTCTTGGAGAAGAGCTCGGTCTAGGAAATCTTTGACATAGGACTGGCACAGTTGGCCCTTGGTGTTTGACTCTGCGCCACTTGTTTGCTTGCTGACTTCAATGTACCGACCACGAACGAAATTATCGAGCTCTTCCGTCTTGCCGATGTAGTCACCGATAGAGCACTTCGCAAACTCCGAACCGGCGATATCGGTACAGCTCGCGGCAAAAAGAAGGAACATTGCGACATCTTCAATAAGTGGAGTCAGCCTAGAAGGCGTAGAAAGGCTAGGACCATCAACGCCGAGTGAAACGTTCTTCCAGTTTCGAGTTCTGGCCAAGGACTGAAACTGATAGGTGTGTTTCTCGCCGTTCCACTCGAAGACCATTTCATCGTCAGGGAAAAACGTCGTGAACTCTGCGCGGAAGCGGTCCAGGTTTTCGCCCCCAACATCTGACAAGACCATTAGGTGTTTCAGAAATAGATTGGCTGGTAGGTCCTGCGTAGTAGACAGTGCAGTCTTCCAGGCATCTGGCGAACTATCTGCCAGATAAAGAATGCTGATGAACTTTTCCTGGGTAGCGAGGAGTCGTGCCATAATGCTCGTCTGGCGTTCGCGCTCGATAATGTGTGCGGGCCAAAATTTTAGTGCAGAATTTCCAAGTTCTTCTAGATTTCGGCCCATTAGCTAAGCCTAAATGAACCGGTCAGTCTCCAAGCGGACTCAATCCCTACCATCCATAAATCGCTCCGGGATAGTTGAGGCTCCAGACTTTGGAAACTAGGATTGAGCCATGGGAAAACAGAGAATGGGAACTCTCAAGCCGATTCGGTCTGTCTAACACTGAGGAGATTCATTGGTGTCTGCGAGCAGTCTCGCCAGTCGCTCGACTTCAGCGTCGATACTCTCTACCGACCATGACTCCAGTTCGACTTTATAAGGCTTATCAAGGCCAAGGAGTCGAGCCCTGCGATCCATGACCGAGAGTACGGCTCGAACAGCTTGAGTATTGCCAACCATTGCCATTGGCCAGAGGGCACTCATCAGGGCATCAAGACGATCTCCTTCAAGTGTTCGAAGCTCCTGAACTGATTCAAACGGAATCTCAGACAATGCCTTTTTGACTCTGCGCTGAGCGGTGCTGGCTTCAATTCCGAGCTGCTCACCTATCTCGCGATAAGTAAGGCCCTGAGAGCGCATCTGGAGGGTCTCAGCAGTGTTCCTAGCGTCGTCTGCTGTTCTTTCGAAACCTGCGGCCGTATTCATTGTCATATTTATTCCTTCTTGTTGCAGTGCTTGTGTTGCGCATCCGAACGAATCAGCCCACGAGGGGGGGTTAACCCGCGTTGCGATATCGGCGATTTTCCATCACAAAGACCTCTGGAGACGCTTCGTGCAATTCCGGAGTGATGGCTCGATCGGGGAACAACAGCTCACCCATGCGCGTTATGGCCTGGGATTCGACCTGCGCGGTCTTCCCGTAGACATCGAGGGTGATTGCCATTGAAGAGTGACCAAGTGCTTTCGAGACAGCAGCAATATTGCGTGCATCATCGGCGATCAAAACGGTTGCGAAGGTATGACGCATGTCATGAATTCGAATTTGTCGAACCCCTTGGGCCTGACAGAATTTCCGGTAACGAGATGCCAGCTTGGACTCATCAAGGGGCCCTCCGTTTGAGTTCGTGAAGACGAATTCGGGCATGCGACCCCCATCAACTACTTCCGTTAAGCCGAGTTGCTGCTCTAGTTGGTGCCGACGAAGTACGTCAATCGCAGGGAGGGTCAATTGATTGACCCGTCGACTCTGGGCAGTCTTAGGTGGTGTCACTACGACTTGGCCAATGCGGGACCCGTCTCTTTGAATAATTGACTCACGATGAATGCTGCGCTCAATAGAAACTGTGCAGTGTTCAAAGTCAATATCACTCCATTTGAGCCCCAGTGCTTCTCCTCGTCGCATGCCGGTTGAGAGCATCAGAACTAGGAATAACTCCATCGTGGTCCCTTCAGCGCATCTGAGTGCAAACTGGGCTTCCTCTTTGCTCCAAGGCAGTTTCACCTGAGTTCGCTCAAACTCACTTCGCTTCGCTTTCTCAGTTCGTCGAACTGGGTTGTTTAACACCAGTTCATGTCGTTCGGCCACACTAAAGACCTTGCTCATTGCGATGCGAATATTGTTCACGGTGCTGGCTGAATGCGTCTTTCGTAGCTCCTTCAAGAGGCATTCGATGTCCCAGGGTCGAATGCCATCCAACGTCTTTGATCCGAGTTTTGGAAAGACATGGAGTGTAAGGTTACGAAAGTATCCATCGTGTGTTCGAGCGCGCACTTGATCCGACGGAGTGAGTAGAACCTCGGTGGCAAAGCTCCTGAAGGTTGTCCTTGGCCCCGCTACCAACTGCTGTTGCTCACGCAGCGTGATTAGTTGCTTTTGCCAATTGCGTGCTTCAGTCTTGGTTGCGCAGTCTTTCGATCGATACCTGGTTGATCCGTTAAGGGCCGTTCCAACCGGCACCTTGACTCGCCATCGCCCCGACTTGAGTTGACTAATGGTGCCCAGTCCCTTGGTCGAACGCTTCATGCGAGCACCCGCGTTAACTGGTGCGTGAGTTGGCGTTGCTCTGTTTCGAGAAGGGCCACATAGCGATGCAGGGAGTCGGCTGAAACGCGGGCATGTGCTGTCGGAAACACCGCACGCAGCCGCCCCGACTCAATGAGCTTGTAGACAGTTCCACGAGAAAGCGAGAGAAGCTGCGCCGCTTCTGCCACGCTATAGAGCAATTTGTGTGTTTCGAGGTTGGATTGCATTTTCCAAAAGAGGTCGTAGGTACGTGCGAAGCAATACGGAATTGCATTACTTCGGTACTGCGGGGTGTCTGCCCCAGATATGTCCCTCTTAAGGACTGCGATTACATCGTACGACTGAAAAGTGTCTAATGCAACTATCAATTTACGAATCAAGAATTGCCGACTTGCTCGATGCACCCTGACGTTCTCGTCGTCTACATAAGTGTTGCGATAAGTGTTTTGCCAATTATGGCGTCGAATAAGTGAAACCACGTTCGGACCTCTTCTAGTAGGTCCTGTATGAGGTTTCTCAATGGTGCGGCTGGAGGGATTCGAACCCCCGACCCTCGGTTCCGTAGACCGATGCTCTAATCCGCTGAGCTACAGCCGCAGTGTTGCAGTGTCAAACCTTACTCGAGTTCTCTATTCACCGTCCAATAACTAGTGGGTTAATGAAAACCGTGGCCGCTCCGCGGAAAGGTGCTTCATTCCCCGCAATAGTGACCGGGACCGAAAGTTCAAAAAAATCCGCACTGCCGAGTCTCTTGGCATTTCCTCCTACTAGCCACACCTGTGTCGCCTCATGTTCCGCAACCATCTGAGTCAACGCATCAACTAAGTTCGCCAACCAGCGTGAGCCGTCGGCCCGTCGAGCGCCCTCGCCAAGCAGTGAGTCAAATCGTCCGTCTTTAAAGGGTCGTTCCCCGTAATCATCAATATCGAGCAACGCCCCCATCCTCGTCAACGCCACGCCAAACCCAGTTCCCAAAGCCACCACCAGCTCGGTCCCCTCGCCCGCCACACAACCCAAAGCGGCAAGGGCGGCATCATTTAAAACGACTACCTCACGACCACTAATTGAGGCGAACTCCTGCTCGAGCGGGTAGTTGTGCCACTCTTGATCGAGGTCTTGGTTGGTCGCAGTAGTAACCAATCCGCTTCGGGTCAAATTGCCACTTCCCCACACGACACCCTTGCGACATTCCAATGGCACGCCAACCACTACCCGATTTGGTGTTTCGCGCTTCACGCGTTCTAGCAATATCTCCTGGAGCCCCTCTGGACCGAGGGGGCGAGGAGTCTTGCGCTTGCGAATCGGCTGAACTCTTTCTCCGCTCGCGTTTACAATCGTGCTCTTTATTGAGGTCGCCCCGACGTCAATTACTAAAATGTCACTGGGGGAATGTTGAGTCACCTTCGAATAGTACAGACCAAATCACAACATTGCTTGATCAGTATTGGTCACGGTTTGATCTAGAGAGTCGGGCCGGAAGGCGACCACCGACCGGTACTGGGCATAACGAACGAGTGCTGCGCCTTTGGGAAGAGTGGTAAGGAGCCCTAACTCAATTTGATTCAATCCAATGATCGACGCCATCTCCTTGGCTTCTTCATTCCCCTGCCGGAATAGCCAACATGTCTCACATTCACGCAAGAGACCAGCTGCTCGCTCCCGGTGCGCTGAACCTCGGTCCCCCGTAGATGCAATATCCGACCATCGATGCAGCACAAGAATGTGGCTGATGCCTCGTGAACGAGCAAGTTTCCATGAGCCCTGCAACCACTTAAGTGTGCTGGCATCACGCAAGATTGCCCACGCTTCGTCAATAACCAAATACCCAGGGGCTTTTTGTGCCACCAACGCGTGCTGTGCCACTGCAATTGCTGACATGGCGATTAGCGCCACATTTTCTCCCGCCCAATGCTGAGAGAGATCGAGAACAGTCACCTGCCCGTGTAGCGATAGAGGCTCACCTGGCCCCTCAAACAACCCCGCAAGATCTCCCAGAACAAATCGGTACAGCAAGAGCGCAAGGTTCCGTTCGGCTGAGTCACCAGTGTCAGCCAGATGGTCTTTGACACCTTCAAACAAAGTTCGCAGGACATGTGGTTCACCTGGTTGAATCAATTGATTCCAAAGCCTTGAAACTTGAAAGTGTTGGCTTGCATTCAACTCTTCACCTTGGGCGGCAGCCAACATCGCACGCAGGAGGCTCTGGCATTCGTGAATTTGGCCCACAAACGGGTTGCACCAGCCATCCCTGCCAAAGGTAATGGGCCGGACTCCGAACTCCTTAGCGAGAGCTTCGTATTCCCCCTTTGGATCAACTATCACTGCCGACCGACCTTCGGCAATTCCACGTAAGAGTTGCATCTTGACCAATGTGCTCTTGCCAACCCCAATAGCCCCGACCAGCACCATGTTGGGGTTTGTCACCAGCCCTTCGGTGTATGCGCTGAAAGGGTCAAAGACAAATTCGCCACCGCGTAAACAGGCGCCGAGCCCTTTACCCGTAAGCCCACTACCGGCGTCATGAAGTGAAAGATTCAAGTTGGATAAATCCTCCGACGTAGCCCAATGCGAATAAAGGCCCTTAAACACCACTGAACCCTGGTTCGATGGCTCTCGCAAACAAGCGTTGCTCGCCATATCTCGCTCTCAACGGCAGACCTGATCGGCGTGCCTCGGCAACACACAGCTTGACTCTTGCACGACATTCTTTTCTCGTGCTCCCCCAACACAACAGGTGTACGCCAATTCTCAATAGCGTTGCGCCGGATTCAACTTCTCGCTCCTGCTGACCCTTACGCTGCATGTGCGTTAGACCTCGGATAGTTGTACGGAATCCGACCCCTTGTGTAACGGATGAATCGATTGTCGATTGATGCGCTGCACGAGCACTGATGCGCAGGGCTTTTTGTGCGCCTAGGACTTGCGTAGTGAGAATCACCGAACCAGATGGTAACCACGCCAAGAACTGATTGAAGAAGCGGGGGTTTCTAGTTGAGAGGCTGAAACTATTAAAGCTTAGAAACGTAAAGTACGAGTCACCCACTCGAAGTTCGCTCCAGAATTCACGTGCCATAAGCGACTCCCCGTGGGGCTCAACCGTCTTCCAGAGCTCTCCAGGGTTACTGGCGCTCGAAGTGCTTACTAGGGTTTGACTTCCTTGACACGAGCGCACGAGCGCCACTTGAAATTCACTCACTTCACTCTCGAGAGAAAGTGTGGTTGCCAGCAGCTTTAGTGACGACTCAAAGTTTGAATCTAATCCCGCTAGGTCAAGTCGGCCAATATGCCGTAGCTCATAGAGGTGCTTACTTCTTCGAGACCACACGAAGTTGCGCCGTCGCACGCAGTACCGAAGCGCAATCCAAGCAACCTCGCCAACAGTTCCCAATTTTCTGATGGGTATCAAACAGCAAAACGCAGTAACGGCTATGAGCAGCGCCTCGATGCCCCCCTTTATTAAAACTGCATCGGATAAAAAGGTCAGCCCAACTACGCCACAGAATATTTGTTGGAGACGAATACCCAGGAGTCGTGAGTGAGTGTCGCTCACCCCTAACCGCATCCGACTACTCATCCCAGTGCCACCCAATAACCGGACCCATCTCATCACGCCAAATCACACGGTGGCCCTTTCTAATGTGACGATTATCAAGCACCGGCGGATCTTGCGGCAAGGTTGGATCATGGACCGGCATTTCGAAGTCGTATGTTTCGTCCCACTCTGGTATGCCAAAGTCCTCTGGCTTAACGGGAGGGCCTTCATCAAAATGATTTAACGGCTGAAGCAGCCGCGCCGCTTTGCCTATCGGGGAGTTAGGCATATTCATCGCCAGCGATGTTGTGCGTTGGCGAAGCCCAACCAGTCCGAGCACAGCCGTATTCTCCAGAAATGGGATAACTCTCAATAGAACGATCGGAGAGAAAATAGCTAGGACCATCGTCACCACTCCGACAATTGCCGCGGTAGCACTTCCGAGTGAAATTTCACTAAACCCAACGAGGAGTGCGACCACAATAAAAAACTTGCTGATTACAACCGCGACAAAAGTTTCGAGCAACTTCAATCCCAGTCTCCGCAAAGAGGGAACTACCGCAAGGGGCAGAATGAGCGGAACAATCGCCAGCAAGAGTGTGAGTATCGACATTCTCACCACCAACTCGCACCACAGAAGAAATGCGGTGGTGATCAGTGCGCCAACTAACAAGAAGAGGCCGAAACCCGGTGTCGAACTTGGAAGTGATGAAACACTTTTTTCTAGGAGAGACGCGTGGGCACTTACAGTGGCTACTGAACTTGCCGAGAGCTGATTCACGATTCGAATCAATAATTCGCCAATGGGGCGTGCCAGAAATATTCCCGCGACACAGGCCGGGGCGACACCTAAGTACACTCGCCACAACGTCGAACTGTCACCGACCTTGAGAGCTAGGAGCGTCCCAATTAATAACCCGGTCAAGAGCAGTAGCGGTGAAAGGTGTAGTAGTGAATTGAACTCACCGGATGCGGCTTTAGAGATTGTGGTGGCGTCACTAGTCGCGGTCAACGCCTTTGCCACGATCCCCAAAAGCCAATGGAGGCTGCCCGACATCCAACCAGTTACTGCGTTGAATAGACCAGCGAAGGTGGATTTTGCAATTGACCCCGCTGCACACCCGATGGGGTTGAAGAAGCAGAGCAGCCCGCCCACCTACTTCACCTTTTGCCCAGTAGTGAAGAAGAAGTTAATAAGGTGGGGCGCAGCGCCGATCAATACAGCCGCCACCAAGCTGGCAAACACCGCGCGCCGTCCGACTAAAGATTGCGACGAATTCTGAGTGTTGGCTCCAAGCGCCCACATTCCTGCGCCAAAGAGCAGTCCGATAAGGGACCCGACGAGGGCCCACGCAGCAATCCCATTAGCCAGCTGCTGGAGCGCCGCACTTCCGGGGAGTGCCGTTGTTGAGGGTGAAAGATTAACTGATGCGAATAACACAAATACCTTCTTTCTAGTAAGGGCATTCCAACGGTCGTAGGTGTCACAAATAATTGAGAACTCTGCGAGAATGGCATCATGCTGTTTGCACTGGTCCAAAACGTTGCTCAACACTGGTCCCCCTTGGTGTTCTACGCCGCGGCTTCTGGCCTGCTGATTTTGGGCATCTTGGTCGGCGCGTTGTTAAACCGTCACCGCGGACACCGGGCAATCGCTCAGAGAATTTCCTCTTTGGCTTCTTTGCTGGGCGTTGAACCCCATGATGACCACGGCAAAGTGGAAAAGGCCCTTGGCTACTTAGAAGCCGCCACCGGCGAAGCTTCCAGTACTGTTTCTGAGTCTTCGGCCGATTCAACACGACTTCGCCGATCACTCGACGCGCTGCCCTTGGGATTAATCCTTTGTGACGAAGCGGGAAGCGTTGTCTTTCGCAATGCTCTCGCCGAAACCCTTATGGCCTCACGCTATGGAGACGCCATCGCCGCGCAAGCAGTTACTGATGTGCTCGCTGAAGGTTGGTCGGTGGGGGTTGCCGAACGCAATATTGATATTTACGGCCCACCTCGCCGCACACTTTCCATCAAGGCAACTGTTATTGACGATGGGCGTAAACCCCTCGGTGTCATTGCCGTCATTGAAGACGTTTCCGAACGACGTCGCCTAGAGGACATTCGTCGCGACTTTGTCGCCAACGTCTCACACGAACTCAAGACCCCAATGGGTGCGCTCGGCCTACTCGCAGAGACCCTTCAGCTCGAGCGCGACCCCGTTGTTGCTCAACGTCTGGCCGAGCGAATTCACAATGAATCATTTCGCGTGAATCGTATTATCGAAGACCTTCTTGATCTTTCCCGCATTGAAGGTGAGGGTTCACCCACTCGAGAGCCCGTCCCTATTTCGTTGATTGCCGCAGAAGCCATGGAGCGAATCCGCACCGCAGCCGAACAACGCGACGTTACGTTAGTCTTCGATGAGCCCGAAAATAATCTCGTTGTTATTGGCGATCGCCGCCAGTTGGTGTCGGCAATTCACGCCCTGTTGGAAAATGCTGTTGTGTACTCACCACGAGGTGGCAAAGTTCAAATTTCTACCTCCCGTGTGGAATCACGGGTGAATGATGAAGGCGATGTCGTTCCGCCCTGCGTCAATGTCCAGATTTCTGACCAGGGTCAAGGTATCCCCGCTAAGGACCTAGAGCGAATCTTTGAGCGTTTCTACCGCGTAGATCCAGGTCGCGCTCGCGAAACTGGCGGAACGGGACTCGGTCTGAGTATTGTTCGCCACGTGGCCGAAAATCATGGAGGAAGCGTGTTGGTTGATTCGCGTGAAGGCGAAGGTTCGACCTTCTCCCTGGTATTACCGATGAACCAATAATGCCCAAGAGCAAAGAGAAGGATCGCACCAAGAAAGCGGCTCAGCAGGCGTCCAAACTTATTCGCCTACTGCTCGTCGAAGATGAAGAGTCGTTTATCGACGCCCTCGAAATCGGTCTAAGCCGTGAAGGTTTCGAAGTTACCGTCGCTCGAGATGGCCAAGAAGCCCTCGTAAAGTTTGAAGCAGGTTCCTTCGACCTAGTGCTCCTTGACCTCATGCTCCCCAAAATGTCCGGTCTCGATGTCTGTCGAGTCATCCGTTCGACTTCAGATATTCCCATCATCGTGGTGAGCGCCAAGAGTGAAGAGGTCGACATGGTCTTGATGCTCGAAATCGGTGCCGACGACTACGTCCAAAAACCATATCGACTCCGAGAACTAGTAGCCCGGATTAGGGCGGTATTGCGTCGTCGCGAACGCTCGTCTCAAGTGTTGGAGAGCGAAGAATCAATCGAGATTGGGCCGATCAAACTCGACATCGAGGCCCGTCGCTGTTTCGTTAAGGGTGAAGAGATTCAGCTCCGTCGCAAGGAATTCGCCCTCTTGCAAGAACTGCTCGAAAACCCCGGCCGAGTGCTCACCCGCGAAACGTTAATTGATCGAATTTGGGGCAGCGACTACGTGGGAGACACCAAAACTTTGGATGTCCACATCAAGCGACTCCGCAACCTCATTGAAGATGACCCTAAAGCGCCGCTCCACATCGCCACCGTTCGTGGTGTGGGATATCGCTACGAAGTAGCGCGTTAAGACCGAATAGTTAGTTGGTTACCCATGAAGGGTGCCAAAACCTCGGGCAACTGCACCGAGCCATCCGCTTGGCGATAAGTCTCAACTAGCGCGGCCCAGATTCGTGCCCACGCCAGTGCCGAGCCATTCACCGTGTGGACAAATGCGGTGCTGCCATCTTCGGTGCGGTAACGCACATTGGCGCGACGAGCCTGGTAGTCGCGGAACCACGAGACCGAAGAAACCTCTAACCAGCGATCAACTCCGGGGCTAAATACCTCGAGGTCCACGGTTCGGGCTGAGGCCGAGCCGAGGTCACCAGTACACAACTCCAGCAGGCGGTAGGTTAAGCCGAGACCCTGCAGTAAGGACTCGGCGCGGTGAAGGATGTCGGCGTGTGATTCTTCCGCTTGCTCGGGCAGGCAGTAGGCGAAGAGTTCGACCTTGTCAAATTCGTGCAGTCGGAGGACACCTCGCGTGTCACGGCCAGCCGATCCCGACTCGCGGCGGAAACAGGAAGTTTGAGCGGTCATTCGAATGGGGAAGTTTTCGCGCGGCAGGATTTCACCACGGTGCATCGAGGTCAGCGGAACCTCCGCAGTCGGAATTGCCCACAAACCATCTCGTTCCATGGCGTACATGTCGTCTTCCGACTTTGGTAGGTGCCCGGTCGACATCATGGTCTCGGTCAGGGCAAAGTGTGGAGGACGAATTTCCTCGTACGCATCAAGGTGTGCGTTCAATGCGTAGAAGCCCAGTGAGCGGATTAATCGAGCCCCCGCTCCACGGTAGAGCGCGAACATCGATCCCGCGAGTTTGGCCCCAGCCTCTAAGTCGAGGATGCCCAACTCTTGACCGACTTCCCAGTGTGGCTTTTTCTGATGTTCGGCAAAGGTCGGGAATGGTGCGCCACTGTCTTGGCCAACCCACCACTGAGAGATCTCCACGTTCTCGGTCTCGTCCTTGCCCTCGGGCACACGAGGGTCGGGCAAGTTAGGAACCATCAGTAATTTTGAACGAAGGCTCTCGTTTACCTGGGCTGCGACTTCGCTCGCGGCACTCTCCTGCTCGCCCAGCTCACGTGAACGCAAGCGGAGCTGCTCCGCCTCATCCTTCTTCCCCGCCTTATTCGCTTCGCCCACCTGACGGGAGATTTCCTTTACCTGCGCGC
The DNA here is from genome assembly GCA_903830655.1 of uncultured Actinomycetes bacterium. Taxonomy (GTDB): domain Bacteria; phylum Actinomycetota; class Acidimicrobiia; order Acidimicrobiales; family RAAP-2; genus RAAP-2. Next base: position 15,524 of record CAIKUQ010000045.1, read on the forward strand.
GCAGGGCTTCGGCCTCTTGCAAGCGTTGGCGGTGTTCGCCATCCAGAGTGATGATTTCGTCCATCGTCGAGGCCGATACGCCACGCCGGGCCAACTGAGCTTTGACAAAATCAGGTTCTTGGCGTAATTGAGCGATATCAATCATGGTCTAAAGCCTACCGAGTGTGCTTTGGGTCGCAAGAACGGCGTAACTTGGATAACGGTGAGTAACGCGGTCGACATCTCAAATCTTTCGGTAAGTTTCGGCTCGCTCGAAGCGGTACGGGACCTCTCCTTCTCGCTCCAATACGGCGAGACTCTCGCCCTGCTCGGACCAAACGGTGCCGGTAAAACCACCGTCGTTGACGCCCTCCTCGGCTTTCGCACCCCCACCGCGGGAACCGTTCGCGTACACGGGCTCAACCCCGTTCGTGACCACCAAGCGATGACCTTGCGCACCGGTGCGCTCTTGCAGCGAGGGGGCGTCTGGTTTCCTATGACACCACGCCAAGTACTCGAGCTCACTTCGTCCTATTTCGAATTCCCCCGACCGACCGCCGAACTGATTGATCAATTAGCACTCGGTGGTGCCCAAAATACCCCCTGGCGTCGACTGAGCGGCGGCGAACAACAGCGCACTTTGTTGGCACTCGCCCTTATTGGACGACCCAAGGTGCTGGTCCTCGATGAACCCACCACGGCGGTAGATCCAGAAGGGCGCGCCGCAATAATTGATCTCTTAGAGACAGAGCGAACGCGCGGAGTTGCAATTCTTCTCACTACCCACGAACTCGATGTTGCCGAAAAGGTTGCCAATCGGATTGTGATTGTTCATCACGGTTCTGTTGTGGCCGCTGGAACTCTCGATGAACTAAGTGGCGCACCGGAGATAGTTATTGAAGTATCTACTCCGCTTGATGCAACCGAGGTGGCCGCAGCTCTTCATTGCCAAGTTCGTGGCGATGGGCCCCGCTCAATGCGGATTCTCGCTACGCCAACTCCAGCCCTACAAACAATGTTGTTGAATTTTCTCGAAGCTCGGGGGAATTCCCTAGTTTCTTTGCGAACCCGCGCTTCGCTGGAGCAACGGTATTTAGAGATTATTGACCTGGAGCGCTCGGAACATTGAAAGCGCTGCTGGCCCAAACCCGCGCCGAGGTTCGCATGACGTTACGTCGTGGTGAAACGGTATTGCTTACTTTGATTATTCCTGCACTCCTTCTAGTCTTTTTGAGTAAAACGCACTTCACCCAAAGCACCGGCGGCCCCCGTATTGACTTCATGGCTCCCGGGATTCTGGCCCTCTGTGTTATCTCCACCTCATTGGTGGCCCTGTCTATCGCTACTGGCTTTGAACGTTCCTACGGAGTCTTGCGTCGACTCTGGGTCACGCCACTCGGACAACGTCGTCTGCTGGGATCGAAGATTGCTGCTGTTCTCGTCACTCAAGCCATACAAGTTGTGCTGCTCGGGGCCCTAGCCTTCGCGCTCGGCTGGCGCCCGCACGGCGGACTCGGTGGTGGCGTCCTCGCCGCCGTCTTTTTGATTAGCGGTTCAGCGGGATGCGCCGGCATTGGGCTCTTCCTCGCCGGTCGCTTGAAGGCGGAGGTCAACCTGGCCGCCGCTAACGGCCTGTATCTGGTCTTGTTACTCGGTTCAGGGATTGTGGTGCCGCTAGCCACGATGCCGAGTTTCATTCGACACCTAGCAGTCCTGACTCCAGCCGGCGCGATGGCCGAAGCGTTGCACCGCATTCTGCAGTTTGGGTTAATGCCAACTTGGCAAGACTTTTCTAGTGTTTTGGCCTGGGCCATCCTCGCACCACTATTAGCTGCGAGGACCTTCCGATTCGATTAGGCCCGTTGCAGCTTCTGTAGTTCGCTATCGAGCCGCTTGGGACTAATTGCGCCAAAGATTACCTCTCGCACAACGCCACTCTTTGAAACAAACACCGTTTCGGGAAGTTGTCCAAACTTAAAGATCCCCGTGACGACCGAGTCGTTGGGATCAAAGCCCACCGGAAATTGAACGTGCGTTTTTGCCACGAAGGTTTTGGCGTTAGGTAGACCACTGGCGGCCCCCTCCTCGTCCACTCCAATGAGTTGCACTGAACCATAGGAGTGGTGCCGCAAAAATTCAGTTACCTTAGGCAATTCGTTTTGGCACGGCGTACACCATGAAGCAAAGAACATCACTGCACCAGCGTGACCGGTTTTCCAAGGGGCTTGAATGGTCCCGCCGTTTACTCCGGGCAGAGAAAAACTCGCCACCTTGGTGCCGACCAGTGCCGACGTGGGTATTTGATTCTGACCCAACGTCACGGTTTTACCAGTCAAGGCTGACACTGTCACAATCAAAGTTATGGCGAGGAGCGCACCGATACCTAGAGACACCAGCATCATTGGCGAGGGACCGCGGCGAGGATTAGTGGTATCGGACAAGGACGTCAACCGCCATCGCAACAAACAGCGTGGTGAGGTAGGTAATAGAGAAGTGGAAGAGTTTCATCGCATCTTTAACGTCTGCTTTGTCGTTATGTGCGTCTACGTACAGGCGGTAGGCGTAGAAGGTAAAGAGAAAACCGAGAACTGTGGCCGAGATGGCGTAGATCCAACCCAGACCAGCTGATGGGCCAATCAATATCGTCAGAGCCCACATAATCACCGAGTAGACCATGATTTCCAATGTGGTGCGCCGTAGCGAGGCCACCACGGGCAACATCGGAACATTGGCGGCCGCGTAGTCGTCACGGTAGCGAACCGCGAGTGCCCAGAAGTGTGGTGGGGTCCAGATGAAAATAACTAAAAATAGAAGGACTGGAGCTAGCGAAAGATTGTTTGTAATCGCGGCCCAACCAACTAATACGGGAACGGCCCCGGCAGCGCCACCAATAACGATGTTTTGTTTTGATCGACGTTTCAACCAGATGGTGTAAATAATGACGTAATAAAACGTCCCCGAAAGTGCGAGCAAGCCCGCAAGCTGGTTGTCCCAGTGTTGGAGAACTACGTAAGCGAGAAACTCAAGTCCGATTGCAAAGATTGTTGCATCGCGAGGTGAGATTAACCCCGTCACCAGCGGACGGCGTTGGGTGCGCTTCATAACCGAGTCAATGTCACGGTCGTAGACCATGTTCATCGCGTTAGCGCCTCCCGCAGCCAAGGTTCCACCAAACAGCGTGGCCACCATCGAACCGATGCTCGGGATCCCTCGGTAGGCCACGATCATGGGCGGAATGGTGGTCACCAACAGCAGCTCTACTACCCGCAACTTCATAAGTGCGATGTAGCCCTTGACCACATCTTTCACTGAGGGGGTTGCAGTAAGGGCCAAAGTCATAGTTTTCAGTCTACGACCCTTGAAAAATCTCTAGGCTAGTTACATGGCCAGTACCCGTCGCTCCGTTTCTGCCCCACTTTTCCGCTGGTTTGCTCTGGCGGACTTTGTGGCCATGATTGTCATCATCCTCACCGGGGCTGCGGTTCGCCTGACCGGTTCAGGTCTGGGCTGCCCCGACTGGCCCACCTGCTTCCAGCATCGAATTTCGGGTTCGTGGAGTCTCCACCCACTCGTTGAATACGCCAACCGAATGGTCACTGGTTCGCTCATTATCGTGACCGTCATCACCTTCATCGCTGCGCTTATGCGCTCTCCGAAGCGCAAGGATTTGATTGGGCTTTCCGGCGCACTCATTGGCGGGGTGTTTCTAGACGCCATTCTGGGGGCCATCGTCGTGTACACCAAGCTCAACCCTTGGCTGGTTTCGTTGCACATGATGCTCTCACTCTTCATGGTTGTTGTCGGCGCCACTCTCTATCACCGCTCTAAGTACCTGTACGGAGAAGGCGCTCGGGCTGAGGTCCGCGATCCATTTTTCAAAACAATTGCCCGTTCCACTTGGCTCCTAGTAGCGATTCTTCTCTACACCGGCACCCTCGTTACCGGCAGTGGCCCACATGCCGGATCAGCTACCGGTCAACTCGTTGCCAAGCGCCTCCCCATTGCCTTTTCATCTGCGGCTTGGATTCACTCGGTTGCCGCAACTTTGTTCGTCGGTGTAGTGATTGGGTTATTGGTTGCAATTTGGAAAACGCCAGTTCCTGAACCAGTCAAGTTTGGTGTTCGTCGATTGATGATCATTGCCATTATTCAGGCGACCATAGGAGTAATTCAATTTCTCACACACGTACCTGTTTTATTAGTTGGATTGCACGTTGCTGGAGCAACTTCGCTCACAATTGGTGTCACGCAATTCAATTTGCGACAAACCGCACGCGATCGTGAGCCCGGAACACGTCGCGCAATGAATTCGAGCTCTGCTAGTAACTAATAGTTGTATGTTGGAGATGAGGGCAACTTTGCTCTCTCTTTGAACCGAGGTCACAATGGGACTCACCGAATTATTCGGTGCAGTCTTCAACCTAGACCACGTTGGTCGATATATTCACTGGGGCTTTATTCAGCTCAGCGTTTCCAACGCGATTGTTATTGGATTGATGATTGCTATTTTCATCGCCGCACTCTTCTTGCCCTTTCCCGGCAGGCGTAGCCGTAGGGAGGGAAAATGACAACGGAAATTGATCGCCAGTGGACCACTCGTTTGCGCAAACGGGTAGTTGAAACACTCCCCCCCGACAAGCTCCTCCCCGACACCCAGCCGGCCTACGTGGCTTCGTGGATTTACGTCTTCGGTGTTACAACCCTGGCCGCACTGGCCATTGTTATTCTCACGGGCTGCGTCCTGGCTATGAAGGGACCATTGTGGTGGCACCTCTCGGGCACGGGACATTTTGTGAACTCGCTGCACCTGTGGAGTGTGGAGATTTTCTTCTTCGCCATGGTGATCCATCTTTGGGGAAAATTCTTTATGGCCGCGTGGCGCGGTGGGCGCCAGCTCACCTGGATTACTGGTGTGGTTCTGTTTCTCACCTCCGTAGGTGCCGGATTCACTGGTTATGTTTCTCAAACCAACTACGACTCACAGTGGATCTCCACTCAGGCGAAGGATGGCATCAACGCAACAGGTGGAGGTGCCTTCTTTAATGTCTTGAACTTGGGACAAATGCTCATGTGGCACATTGTCTTGCTGCCTCTGGCCGCGGTGGCTCTTACCGCGGTTCACGTTATTTATGTTCGTATCAAAGGTGTCGTTCCTCCATTTGAAGAGGGGAAATAGTCATGGCTAAGAAAGCTTTCAACCCAGACATCGACGCACCGGAGTACAAAGGCAAGTACTCGCCCTATGACATCATCAAGGAAGGAACGATTGCCGTCGTTGTCGTGGCCCTCCTCACCGTCGTGTTGGCTGTTCTTTTCAGTTCACCTGATGAGAAGGCGGTGACAATTAAGTCCTGGTCTAATGCCACACCGATGGACTTTGCCGCGACCGCAATGACCGAACTAGATGGCTCCTCTGGAACAGCCACTTACGGACCGCCGTACAATAATGCGGCGACCGGTCAGCAAGTTGGTCCTCTCACTTTGGCTAAATGGATGGGGATCAATGTGAATGTCAACACGGCGAACGACTTTGTGGTGGCGCCACTCTCAACCTTGGCCGACCAGCCCGCTTTGACTTCAGCGCTCACAACCTTCGCGAGCGCAAGTTCGTCGCGGAGAGCAAACTGGGAAGCCAATTACTCGAAAGGGCTAAGTTCTGGCAGTTTCAGTAATGGCGTTTTACAGGTGGCTGCTGCAAATGCTGGTCCCCTTCCCGAAATGCTCGGCGCCCTTACGGCCATGGCTCGCTCGGGGGCACTAGACCAGGCCCTCGTTACACAAAAGGGTTTTTACACCACCGATTACACCAAACCACTGTTGTTCATGGCCGACGGTTCGTTCTTGGCTAACAAAGCTCAGGTTCAGCACCTTTCGGGAGACCAATGGGGAATGATGAACGAGACGGGTAGTTACCCCGGCCAAGCCTGGTTGTGGCTGTACACCATGTGGTACCAAGTACCTCCGTTCTCAACGAGTTGGGGCGCTAACGCTGATGCACTTGTTTGGGCGTTCATGATGCTCTTAACTTTGCTCTTGGCGCTCACGCCCTGGATCCCAGGACTACGCTCAATCCCCCGCAAGGTCAAGGTGTACCGTCTCATTTGGCGAGAGCACTATAAAAACATGTAGCACCACTCAAAAACGGGGTCGGCCAAGGTCGGCCCCGTTTTTTAGTTTCCGGCCACTTTTTTGACCAGTCGCAAACGCAACCCTCCGATTCGATTTGCGCGCACTTTGATAGCGCTTTCGATTGTCTCTAGAGTTCCGATTACGGTCACTTTTTCCTTTGCGCGCGTAACGGCGGTGTAGAGCAACTCTCGACTTACGAATGAGCTCTTGTTCGACGGGAGCGACACGATGACGTGCTCATAGTCAGAGCCTTGCGATTTGTGAATTGTCAAACTCCACCCAAGTTCGAAATGTTCAATTTCGCTGGAACGACGAATTCTTGGATGGCCGCTTGGGCCAAAAATAACTTGGCCACCCGTTTCGCCGGTCACCGCTAAACCAACGTCTCCGTTGCTCAACACTTCGCTGTCACTAAATCCAGCGCGAAGTTCATTTTTTGTCACCATGATTGGCGCTCCAGCCGGAATCCGCTGATCGGGTGCCAAGAGCCCCTCGGACACTAGAGCCATCTGAATCTTCTTTGTCCACCAAGCAACAGAGCCATTCCCCATCCTGGTGCCACAGAGAATGCTTAGTTTCCTCAATGTCGCAATGCCCACTTCGCTAGTTGATTCATGTGATGCCGCTACTAACTCTCTGGCCCACGCAAGAATCTCTTCAGTCACGAAGTCCGCCGATGGCACGAGAGATAATTCTTCAGTATGCGCCGCGAAAGCTTTCTCGACCGCACCAATATCGCCCACATTAATTGCTGTAGCCAATTCGTTAATTGGCAACCCGAACCTGTGCGCGATTGTCAACTCCGTGACGATTGGATTGGTGGGTCCATGCTGGTGGGCCAGTTCCACAATGTCACGGAGTATCGCCCCAACGCGAACTGAGATGAGCTGATTGGGGTCGCCGACTAATAGAACGTGGGTGTGAGGTTGCACTGCGCCGAGCAGCTGCTCCAATAAGCCCAAGTCAAGCATCGAAACTTCGTCCACAATCAGCAAATCAATATCGAGTTCTCGATTCGCAGTGGAGCTGTTCTGGTGCATTTTTAACAGTCGCTGAACTGAACCCGAACGAGAGTCGAAAGTGATTCCGTAGTTGTCGCTTCCCGGCAATCCAGAAAGAGCAGAGTCAATTTCTTCACCCAAGCGAACGGCCGCTTTTGAGGTAGGTGCACATCGCGCAACTTTTAGGATCTGGTGATTACGAACCGACTGAAGGTGCAGTGCCGCCAAGAATGCAGCCACCGTGAAGGTCTTTCCTGTTCCGGGGCCACCGGTCAATACTGAAATTCGCCGCGTGGTGAGATTGTCCAGCGCGTGCAATACTGCGTCGCTCGCAATGAAGTTCGGTGACGCTTCCCGTAAAGGCTCCGAAAGCGTCTCGCGGGTGAAACCTCGCTCGGAGAAGGCCGTAGAGATTGTCTTGAGGGAATCAACAAGCTCTAAGGCCACCTGATCTTCCGCGTAAGCCAAGCGACGAAGATAGACGAACTGAGCCGTTGAACCATCAGTCGCCACCACGATTGGAGCACCCGTTGGGACCACCTCGCTCGCGATATCAATTTGCTCGCATACACCCGTATGCCACGTTTGCGCAAGGCTGAAGACTTCAATCAGTTCTCTCGCCGAGGGGGCCTGGTCGAGCATTCCTCCGTCATCCGACCAGAGATCACGCTGGAGCTGTTCTTGTAGATCCTCTTCGTTTAACGGAAGCGCAACGTGTTCGAGACGGGTCGCTTTCACCAAAAGAAGAATCGCCATAACTTCAATCGCTGAGGGATCCCAACTTATTCCCCCCGCGCGCGCCTGACGTATGAGCGATTCCCCAACGAGAAGATCACTGGTGGTGAAGACCAATTGGAGAACTTCACTCTCAATCCATTGGGTTCGCAGTTCATTCATTACTTGCCTCGTCCATCTAGCGCATCGCTAACCGCGACAATGAGAGAACTAGGAACCTGCCATGTCATCAGTCCATCCTCCGGGCTGGCATTCACCAAGGCCCCACGAACGTAGTAGTACAAAACGCCTCCAATCAACTCCTCTGGATTAGAAGTCGTCACTCGACTTCGAATGAATCGGTACAGCGCAACCGTATATAAAAGGGCTTGCATCGGATAGCCCGATTTAGCCATCTCCATATTGAGCGACTCCGGGTCATACTTCTTGGTGATCGGCGCCCCGTTGGTTTTATAGTCAACGACCACCATTGACGGCTTTTCCTCACTACCAACATTCACCACTAGGTCTAGCGAACCTGTTAAATAACCTTGTGTGAGTCGCGTGGCGTAATGAGGCGTTTTTAGTAGCTGCTTAAAGAACGGTGCGAACTGTCCTTGCGGATCGTGGTCACAAACCAACTTCGTAATTTCCATCAAGCGGTCATCACTTAGATTCCCAAATAGAGGAAGGGTGAAGCGCATCTCCGCACTTACAAGTTCGTTCGCGGTGCCAGCGAAATCAGCGAAGCTCTTGTTCTGGAACATGCTCCCGAGGGGTCTGTGCAACAGACGGTCCAACAACTCTGGCATGGCACTGGGAATGTCAAGAATGCCAAATTCCCCAAAGGCCTTAGTGAGGGCTATCTGCTTGCGCTCAGCGGTGATCTCTGGCGCACCGACGATAATTTCGAAATATCGGTGAATGGCCAAACCGAGCGAGGCTCCTCGCAATTGTCCAAATACTGACCGACCAGGGTCATCTTGTGAACCATCATCTAGTTCGACATCCTCGTCTTTTACCGCCGCAACATCTACCACCGGTGCATCCCACTCGCTTTGTGATTCAATCAGTGAACTGATGCCGAGCCCCGAGTAGCTCCAACGTCTTTTGGCTTCAGTGACGGAACCGGGGGTCTCGTAGGTAGGTAGGAGTCGTATTTCACTGAACTTGGCCACGACGTCGGGGAATTCGGTGAAGTGTTCTTCGTTGATAGTGCGGACAATCGGATACTCAATTGGGAGGCCTGGATATTCTGCACGCCATTTTTCGAGATAGTTTGCCCCCTCTTCAGAGGTCAACTCGATTGACAAATCTCTGGCGAGGTCAAGGAATGGTGCAGCGCTACTCGGCTCGGTGTGAATCCAAGAAATGACAGATTCTTTACCCCGAGTTAGCGCAACATATATGAGGCGACGGTTTTCATCAATCCTTCTGGACTCTGCGATTTGCTTCAATTCAACATCGTCAATGCCAACCACTGATGAAACATCAATTACACGCCCTTCACTGTTTGTGAAGGTACTAATCGTTACCTTTGGGTCGGTTAGGTGAAGATCGGCAACAAGTACGTGTTTCCACTCCAAGCCTTTCGAAGCGTGCGCCGTAGTCAACCGCACAGCATTCGCGTCACTTTCAATCCGCCGGCGAGCGCTTTCGTCGTTGGCCTTAGATGCCTCTTCGTGCATCTCTTCGAGCCACCGACGAATCACCAGCGGGTTTGAGCTTTTTGGGAATTCCATATCAATTAACTCACACAAGTGTTCTACATCGGTATAGCAACGTTCCCCTTGCGGGAGTCCAAGGACCTTCCGTAGGGTCTTACCGTTTAGGAGGTGGCGATGTACTGCGGCGAACCCTTCGCTGGCTAAAAGAAGAGTGAGATCCGCGATGTCCGACGGATTCAACACGAACCACAGAGCTGGGAGAAGTTTTACGCGACGAGGATTATTTGGTTCATCCAGCATCCACAACAAGGTGCGGAGTTGCCATGCGGCGTCACTACCAAATACGTTGTCGACCCGGACATTGACGCTCAATACTTTTCTGCGCTGCAACTCCCGGCCAATCAACTTCAATTGTCTCGTTTGTGCGCACAGAATGGCAATATCAGGAGCCGCCACTCCTGAATTCAGTAGCCGGACGACCTCGTTACATACGTCTCGTCTAATTACTGGTTCCGCTTGAGAAACCTTGCCTTCGGCACGACGGATCTCAAATCGCCCCTCGCCCTCTTTTGCGGCATGAACGGGACGATAGATGAGTGCCGGAATCGCCTCACCCGACTGAGATTCCGATGGTCTAATCATTGATGCGAGTGGCCAGCCAATTTCATTGGCAAAGAGAAACAACCCGTTATAGGCGGCGATGATCGGCTTATTGGACCGGTAGTTAGTGCCCAGAACTGCCACTTTGAGACTGGGGTCGTCGCGTTGTTCAATCTCTTGCTGTTGCGCACGGAATACTTCAACGTCTCCTCCACGAAAACCGTAGATGGCTTGTTTCGGGTCACCCACCAGCACCATGGTGGTTGGCTCTCCGTAGGCCGTATCTCGAAAGAGGGTCTGAAAGATCTCCCATTGGACCTTGTCGGTATCTTGAAATTCGTCAATCATTACGATCTTGTACTGGTCGCGCAACGCGAGCGCGAGCGCTTCGGCCCCCTCATGGAGTTCTGCCGCTAGATCTGAAATCATGCCGTCAAAGGTGGAGATCCCCTCGTCCGCACGGAGCTTGTCGACTCTCATTCGAGCGCTTGACAGAAGTGATGCAAAGCCGGAGTTTCCATCATTCTGTAATGACACGTGCTCTCCCGCCGAGGCCATCTTGTCAACGGCGGAGCGCATTCGACTATCAAGGGCGTTGATGCGCGTTTCGAGTGTCGCATTCAAACCCGAAGAATCTAAAGCCGCACCGACGGTCTTGGTTTCACTGTTGGCTCTCCAAATCAGCTCCTCATGAACTGCTCGTTCGACCAAGGAGTTGGCACTGGTTTGTTCCTTCGCGTCAATTTTGGTGATCGTCCCGATGAACGAGTGAATGGTGCGAGCAGATGCTTCGTCGAGGTCACTGAGGATGGAGCGCATCCGTGCCATTGCCACCTCAGGGCCCATCTTGGAGATAATCGTTGCAGCCCCGCTCCTAGGCACTTCATTGGAATCACCCTCCACGGAACCTCGAGCAACCTCTTCGAGGGCCTGGAGCCACTTCTTTACTCGACTACGCAACTTGGTCTTGAGCTCTCGTGCGGCATCCTTCGAGAAGGTGACCATGAGCAAACTCTCAGGTCTTTCATTGTTCTCGAGTAACCACCTGACGGCGAGATCGGTAATTGTGTACGTCTTGCCGGTGCCAGCGCTCGCTGAAATCATGAGCAGTGATGGCAGGTGTTCGGTTGACTCATCAATATTGAAAGTTAAGGACATCACGCACCTCCCGCAGCAACAATGGCTGCACGTATCCGAGGAGCCAACTCAGAACTGCCCGTTTTTATGTCATCAAACTCAAATGCATCTTTCCAGCTACGCAGTTCAGAAACATAGGGCAGTGCAGAGAGGTGCCGGGTTTCATCGAGGGAAAGAAGTCTTTGCAGGTCTTCGTACACATACGGGTAGAGAATCAGATTCTCGGACTTGGAGCCTTCGCCGAATGTGTTGTACCCATCCTCCCAAGCCCCCGCGCCGCTCTCACCGCTCGCAACGGCGAATGTTGTTTTTGGAAACAGCGGCACCGGCCCTGACCAAACCTTGGCGTACACCCCGAGAATCTCGACAAGGAGTTGGGCGGCCTGATCGGCCTCGAGCGAGCAGGTGATTGGCACAATTCCCATGCCGCGTGGAAGCCCAGTTTTGAAGATGGTCAAGTCTTCGAGATACAGGAGTTCTGCGCCTATATCCAACACTCCGGCGGCTTTGTAGAGGAGGAGTCCGAGCATCGTGCGAAAGTGTGTCTTGGTTAACGGACCCTTCTTATCCAACCGGTACCGGTCTCTTTTGCTCACCACGGAAACTAGGCGTAGTGCGCCCGAAAGGTGCTCGCGGTAGAGCTGGAACTCAGCTTCTGCTTGATCGCCCAGTTCGCCACTGGCGTCTATATTCCAGTCTCCTACTTTGAAGGTGCGGGGGAAAAGCGAATCAACTTGTGCAAAACGTTCGAACTCAGCTTCAATTGTTAGTGCCTCGTAGACAATCCCATCTCGGTCAATTGCCGATTGCCAAATGATCGGAGGTATCGCTCCGGTCTTTGCAGAATCAAGCTTTAACCCCTGGAGCAGCGAGGAGTAGAAATACTCAAATGCTTCGGCAATACCTGGGTCTCGCTTCACGAGTGATTTAGCGATCACCTCTTTATCGGTTACTAGGTGGACGACAGAATCTACCTCTCGATGCTCTCGAACGTACGTGCGAATCTCGTCAACGAGCAGTTTGCGAATGTCAGAGGTGGTCCACCGGCTCCACTCAAAACTCGCCCCACTTACTGTTTCGGGCCAACCTGGTGGTCTTTGCGCGCCGGCCACTGAGGTCAAGAAGAACTTTTGTGGACTGTCGTAAAAACCCACCAGTTCTTTTACTGAGACAATCCGTCGGTCCGCTCGCTGAGTATCGAGATACTCGGCGAAATCAAGTTTGGCAGTTGGCGTATCGCTTTCAATGCCGATTAGTTGGCGAACACGCGGATCAAAGGTGCGTCCAAGGGGTTGGCTCGGTGACAAAAAGAATTCGTGCCGACTCGTCAGTACTGGCTTGAAGGTTCCCTCAGTAAGACTCGACAGACCCTCGATTAACTCCTCCAGTGGGATCGCTGGCTCGATAGATTCTCCACTCTCGTCACTATGAGCGTTGAAAGTAATAATCAAGTGACTGGTAGCGCTCAGTATTCCCTGCGCTAGGGCTTGCAACATTGACTGGCGGGGGCTCGGTTCGCCAATTCTGCGTTCACCCGATAGCCCCTCTCCAACACTCGCGCCGGGCAGGTTGGCCTCATCAAATCCAACTAGCGCAACGACCTTAAAAGGAACATTGGGTAAAGCGCTAAGTCCGCTCACCAGAATGCCGCCTCGGCCGAAAACGTTCGGTGCCGTTGCCGGACCCTTTGTCCCTCGCCATAAATCTTGGAACTCATCCATAGAAAGCTCGACTGAATCTGAGAGCTCTTGCGACCATTCTCGAAACTTCAATAGCTCTCGCTCGAAGCTGCGATCGGTATCGGTCGAAGGAAGCAACTCATTAACCCAGCCCTCGAGAAGATCCAGCCAGACAGCGAATTCGCGCTTTTCACCACTAGTTCGCAAGTACGACTCATTCTCAAGTACGTGCAGAACCGGCAGCAATCTCGCCAGCAGTTGAACATCGTCAATTGTGCCAATGCCACGTACATTTGAATTGGCTTCCGCTGGCAATGTGTACGTCGTTACCACCCCATCAATGAATCGCTCCCAAGTTCCAACGTTGACGGGTACGCCGCTGGTACTGGTCGAAGGCATGAGTTCAAAGGAAGCACGCTGCTGATTTGAGGTACCCGCCATGACCTTGTTATCGATGGCCAGCGCCCACAGTCGATCCTGTTCTTCTGCCTCGAGCCCCAAAGCGACCCCTACCGCCGGAATCGCGACGAACTCACTCAGTTGTTCAATGGTGACTCGCGTGCCGATGATTTTGAGAAGTTTCGCGGAGGCATCCAATCGATTAACAAAGTGTCCGGCGGGTCGTTCGGCGTAATCAATTGGTAAGCGCGGAGTTTCAGCCACTTGCTTTTCGTAGAGCCAGTGCCGTTCAAGAAGTGGGCCGAAACTCGGAAGATCTGGCGTGATGACCAGGATGTCGTGTGGCTCAATTCCTAGGGTTCGGTCACTGAGGATTTCTAACAATTCACTTCGGAGAGTTTCGATTTGCCGACTATTGCCATACGCCCCGAGGATCTTGACCGTGTCATCACTTTGAGCAGCTAGTGAAGGCCGACCGGACTTCATGCTCTCTTGTAAGTGGCCCAACAGAGAGCGGGGTGAGATTTGTCGAGGGGCCGTAGTTACCGTGACGTTATGTGATTCGGCCAGTTCTCGATATAGCTGCTTGGCTTCACCACTCTCGCTATTCCAACGACTTGGCAGGAATTCAGGTTCTCTGTCAATTTCAAGCAGGGTTGCTACCGGTTCAAATATGTGAACGTCACACTGAGCCGAGAGTGCGGCCAGCAGTTCACCAAACTGTCGACCACCGGGCATGTTGGGCAGTCCCACCAGCGCAACCACCGAAGGTAGTCCCGAAACCTTGGAATGGCGCAGCGTGTCAATAACCAGCTGGCGTTGTTCGTGGGGACGCAGACCATACGAACTAAGTGCCTGGTAGACGCTCTTGACTTCGCCAAGTTCCTCACCGGTCGGGTCGAGCAGCGCCTCCGGACGCCATCGATTTAGATTGTCAATAATTTCGCTCAATCTACGCGCCTGTGAAAACTTTGGGGCCATCCCTTTTCCGACGATCCGCAGAGTTAAAAGCTCTTTCGACCAATTGAGGCGAACGTGACCGATGCTCTGTAGAACAATTCGCTCAACTTCGCTCACGAGTTGTTCGGGGAAAAAATAGGCCAAGTTGGCCGTTACTCCGTCACGAAATCCATTGCCCGTGCCTAGATTTTCTGAGAGCTGTCCATCGAGCCATTGCCGAATTCCTGACGACGGGACAACCAACCACGGTTTCTCCAGCAAGCCGAGTTCAGCGCTGGACAGCGTTGCCGCCACGCTCTCAACCGCTTCTTGTAAGTCTTCAGATTGGTGAAGGTGTAGTCCAGCCATACAGAACCACTTTATAGAAGGGGTGTGAGACTAATTGGCTGCTTCAACCATCGCTGTCGACTTCTTGGGCCACCAGCGATCCACTCCAAATATTGCGGCGGCCACCAAACAGCCCGTAAGAAGTTCCAAAATAGCCGTGTGAACTAGGGAGCTGCCAAAACGCATCGAGAGGACATCGGTGGCCGCACTGGTTAATTCATCCTTGAACTTGCTCCCCATCACGATGCTGTGGACCACCTTTGACATCACAATCAGTAGGAGAGCCGGAACTACAAAACCAATTCCCGCAACTAGATACCGACCTCTTCGACTACGCATGAGTCCAAATACTGCACCAAGAATCATCACCAAGGCAACGAGCCAGAGTGCCACGGAGCCGGTGCCTAATCGATTCAGATTAGAAAACACAACTTTCCCAGGATGAAAATTAACAACCATCTTGTTGGTCGTCGGAAGCGTAATTGGCACTCTCGGGTCTATTTTGTGGATACTCGCTGTTACCTGATTAACAAGTGGCACAAAATTTATAGAGGTATCTTTCTGTGTCTCAACTGCCGTGTAGGCCGACCTAACATCGGCGGCGACTAGTTGCTGGACTAGTGGATTATTTAACAACGAAATAACCGCACCATTTATCTCTTTCGCGTGAAGAGTAATTAGCTGTGCCACGGCAACCGAGCTCGATTTCTTGAAATCTGTTTCTAGTTGAATGGTCACCGCACTCTGAACCGAGGGCACCTTCATTAATGAGATCACGGTGTTCCCCGCATTATCAGCGTTGCCGATGAATCCCCAGCCCGCTCTCAATGGCCCCGAGATAACGAGGAGCAAGATTGCGAGCCCAGTAAGTATCACTGCGGCACCAATGCGCAGAGTGGACTTTAACGTGGTGTGGGTTTGTGACATGGAACACTCCCAGTTCACTCTTCGCCTAATTGCCAAGAGTTTGTATTTATAAAGACCTAATTAAATTCTGAAGCAAGTACGGCGGCGAGCTGGTCGGGTTGACACAAGAAAGGCGAGTGGTCCGAATCTAATTCGACAACCTTGCTCGCTTGTTGAGACATGGCCTCTTGGGCTACGAGTGGGATTGCTTGATCTTGTTTACAAAGGATGTAAGTCGAGGGCGTCGAAAGCCACGCGCAGGCCGACAACTTTTGTGAAAAAGAACTGACGCTCTGGGGGCTCAGAGATTGTGCGGTGCTCGAGGCAATCGCTGGTGCGCAGGTGTTGTAAAACACCGACTCGGGTTGCTTGGGGAAGATGGTCTCGCCATCGGCTGATCGATCCCACCAGGGGGGATCGACTTCGCCACACGCATCCATCAGGCTCGTCCCGACGTTAAGCATGAAAGCCGTTAAATAAATAAGCCGTGAGACATTTGGCGCACCGACCAGCCCCTGCGTTAGTGGCATTCCCCCGTAGGAGTGACCAAGAACGATGACCTCGTCCCCCATTTGATCAACTGCAGCCCGCACTTGCTCGGCATCGCTAAACATGTCACCTAAGGGTTCGCCCTCACGCTGGGCGCTACGGAGATTTAGGGTCTTCGATTCGACACCTAATTCCTCAAGACTCGATACGAGTGGCGCGAAACCATCTTGATTGTGCCACGCACCATGAACTAGGAGAACCTGTTTCGCCATTGTACGAAACTAGTCCACGAGACTTTAAGTGGAGACGATGGGGATCGAACCCACGACCTCAGGCTTGCAAAGCCCGCGCTCTACCAACTGAGCTACATCCCCGAAGGGATTTCCAGTGTACCAACTTCTTTTACGCTGGTATCTTCCCTCGACGAGCCTTGGGGCCAATCTTGGTAATTACAAGGAAAGCGACGATGGCGTCCACAACACAAACTGCTCCGGGAAAGGCGGCGCCGGCCGTCGTGAATTGTTGAAGGGTCAACAGCGTGATACCGGTGTACAGAGAACCCATGAGAAAAGGCGCGTACTGCTCCGATTCGGGATCGAGCCACGCCTTGCGCAAGGTCGGCAACGCAGCTAATTGGTCGGCCACAACAAAACTTAGGAGTCCTACTAGTGGCTGGTTACTCACTAGCCAGTAGATAAGTCCGAGTATCGAGAGCCCCCCGCAGATGTAATCGAATGCCGTGACATCCCAAGAACCATTTTTTGCGATGAAGGTAATGGTCAAAACGACCGCTGGCATTAGTCCAAGCATCAAAGTGGCTAGTGAAGCCAGACCCACGTGTTGTTGAATCTCCGAAATAAAGGCGAGCAGTCCCTCAACGGTCCAAAGGCCCCAGGTGATCCGGTGCGGTCGCACCGTCGAACCCTTGGCCAGAATCGCCCGCATGTAGCTGATGGTTCCATAGGCCGACAGCGCCATGGCCACGAAGATAAACCGTTGGTCAAGCATTCGCAAAGTATTACAGAGAATTGTGGCTCAACTTGCCTCAAAAAGTCCCTTGGTGAGGTGGTGTAGATTGGTACCCCTGTAGGGGCTATAGCTCAGTCGGTTAGAGCGCGTCACTGATAATGACGAGGTCGTAAGTTCGATTCTTACTAGCCCCACCAGAACGATCGCTAATGCTTGTGCGTTGCCGATGAGAACCACCCTTGGCCAATAAGTTCGATATTTGCGAATCATTCGCAAATTGTGCCTCAAGCTGCGCGCACCTCGGTACGCTTGTTTCATGCCCGCAATCACCGTAGAAAACCCACTCGAATTACCTAAGGTCGCCGCGCCAGTTGACGGTGACCGTCCTCGTCGCGTCAAACAGATCACCACCGCTCCCCGCGGACTTGAGGGCGAGGGCTTTCCCGTTCGACGAGCCTTTGCGGGAATCGATATCACTGACCTCGACCCCTTCATCCACATGGACCAAATGGGTGAGATTGACTACGGCCCCGGTGAACCCAAGGGAACGCCCTGGCACCCTCACCGTGGTTTTGAAACTGTTACCTACATGATTGAAGGAACCTTCTTGCACCAAGACTCCATCGGTGGTGGTGGTGTTATTGAAAATGGTGCAACCCAGTGGATGACCGCCGGTGCGGGTATCTTGCACATCGAGCGACCACCAGATTCGCTGATTGACAGTGGTGGCCTTTTCCACGGAGTGCAACTTTGGGTGAATCTACCTTCAAAACTCAAAATGGCTACTCCTCGCTACCAGGACATCGGCGCTGGTGAGATTTCACTCGTGACCAATGACAACGGTGACGCGGTAGTTCGCGTCATCGCGGGCAGTCTCGGTGAATTCGCTGGCCCGGGGGTGACTCACACACCAATTTCGATTGTTCACTTAACCCTCTTCCCCGGTGGCTCCGTGGTCCTTCCTTGGAATCCCGACTACAACGCCTTAACCTATGTTTTGGATGGTCAAGGCACTGTGGGGACTGAGCGCTCGCCAATAAGTTCGGGTCAAATGGCCGTGCACGTTGATGGCGACTACCTCGTTCTTAGCGCCGATGCGCAACAGCACTCCAGTACGGGTGCGCTGGAGGTGTACATCATGGGTGGTGAGCGCATTGGCGAACCGGTCGCGGCGTATGGTCCATTTGTTATGAATACCCGTGCTGAACTACAGCAGGCGTTTGAGGACTACCAAGCTGGTCGACTCGGCCAGATTCCCGCCAACCATATTTAACCTCTGTTTAGCGAGCGGTGCGATCGAGCGTTGGTAGGGCCGCGGCGGCGATATCGCAGCGCGTTAATGCCTCACTGACTCCCAAGCTAGAGAGCCAGTTAGCGATCATTCGGTGGCCACCCTCGGTCAAGATTGATTCGGGGTGGAACTGCACACATTCAAAGGGCAGTGTTTTGTGGCGCAGCGCCATTATTAGGCCGTCGCCCGTCGCCGAAACCTCGTAACCCTCTGGCACTTTTTCGACCACGAGCGAGTGATAACGCCCAACTCGCAGCGGACTCGGCAATCCCGCAAAGATTCCTCGTCCATCGTGTTCCACCTCGGTAGCTCGACCGTGGACGAGTGCGGGCGCCAAGACCACCTCTGATCCAAAGGCCAGACCCATGGCTTGGTGGCCAAGACATACTCCCAGAAGTGGGATTTCTAAAGCCTCACAGCGCTTAACCACTTGACCAAGAATTTCTACTTCACGGGGGTGACCAGGTCCTGGAGAGATCAAGACACCGGCGTAGGTCGCAGCGGTGATTGATTCGAGATCTACCTCGTTTGAACGAACCACCACGACTTCGGCTCCGAGCTCGCCCACGTAGTGAACGAGGTTGTAGACGAACGAGTCAAAGTTGTCAATGACGAGAACGGTCTTTCCCATAAGGAAATCTTAGTCCTACAAGCAACTACGCTCTCTAGTCATGTGGAAGCCCTCGATCGACGAAGTGCAGTTTGCTGAGCGAGTTCGCACTGGCGAAAACTTCATCGCTCTGAGTACTACCCTGCAACTCGATCGTGCCACCCCCATCACTATTTACGACCGTTTGCGCGACGAATCAGCCTTCGTTCTCTTGGAAAGTGCTGCCCTGGCGGAAGAGACTGGTCGCTATTCCTTTATTGGCTTAGACCGACTCTGGCGAGTGCGATCACTGCGCAGTGGCGAGACCACCATCAGTACACCAACGACAACCTCCACCGACTCGACTACCCCACCGCTCGACATCATTAAATCCATGCTGGCCAGCTACCACGCCGGTTCTCAAGAGAACTTGCCAGGCTTATTCGCGGGCGCAATTGGTTACCTTTCTTATGACTACGTTCGCCGACTCGAAAAGCTGCCTCGTTCTGACGAGGGCGCCCTTTGGCCCGACGTTGATTTCTCCTTTGCCCGGTCCATGATTGTCGTTGACCACGTCCGTCACTCCACCACCGTTATTGTCGGAGCGCTGCTCGAACAAGATGGCGACCAGGCGTACAGCCGCGCTACTGAGCGGCTCTCGCACCTCGTAGAAGTACTACTCTCTCCACCCGGACAGCAGGACATGGCCGTTGAAGAACTCGTGGCTTCGGCCCCACTTCGCAAGGCAGCGATTGAAATTCGCTCTATAGCTCAGCGGCTATCTAACTTTCGCAAGGAAGAGTATTGCGAAGTTGTAGTTCGAGCCAAGGAACATATCCGCGCCGGTGACATCTTTCAGGTCGTGCCTAGTCAGCAATTTAAGCGCAAGACCACCGTCGACCCTTTGACTCTCTATCGCATACTTCGTTCGTTAAACCCTTCGCCCTATATGTATCTGCTCGACATGGGTGACGCCCAATTAGTTGGAGCTTCCCCCGAGATGCTCGTGCAGGTCGATAACGGCGTCGTGCACACCCGCCCAATTGCCGGAACGCGCCGTCGCGGTGATTCTCTCGAGGCCGACTTACAACTTGAACAAGAGATGCTTAAAGACGACAAAGAGATCGCCGAGCACATGATGCTCGTTGATCTGGGGCGCAACGATGTGAGCCGAGTTGCCGAGACCGGGACGGTGCGCGTCGATTCGCTCGCCAAGGTTGAGCGATTTAGTCACTTGATGCACCTAGTTTCCCAAGTCAGTGGCCGACTAAAGAAAGGTTGGACCTCCTTTGACGCCCTCGACGCCCTCTTCCCGGCGGGGACTCTAAGTGGGGCCCCCAAAGTTCGCGCCATGGAGCTGATTGATACCTTCGAACCCGTGCACCGCGGTCCCTATGGTGGCGCAGTTGGCTACTTTGCCTTAAATGGTGACGCGGACTTTGCGATAACTATTCGAACCGTTGCCTTGCGTGATGGCACCGCGACCGTTCAAGCTGGTGGTGGAGTCGTCGCTGATTCTTCACCAGAGTTCGAATACGAAGAGTGCATCTCGAAGGCGAGTGCCCCACTGCTCGCGCTCGAGTTGGCTGATCCTTCGAGCTAATCGTTCGAAACGGCAACGAGACGTTCTAGCACCCGTTGCGCAGCGCCAGTCATGACACTTTCGCGCGCGAGCACGAAACCCGCTTCGAGAGAATCGCAGCGTTGAGCCACGACCAGAGCTAGTCCAGCATTTGCGCATACCGCATCAAAGACGGGCCCTTGTTCGCCCCCGAGAAAACTTCGCACGACCGCGACGTTATGGGCCACATCACCACCGCGGAGTTCGTCGGTGGAAGCGCGCACACCCAAGAGGGCACCCGCGTCAATTCGCTCCTCGCGGATTGTCGCCCCCTCAACAAAGTTCACACTTGAAGTTCCGCTGAGCGAAAGCTCGTCCAATCCATCATCAGCGCTCACTAGCGCCACCGAGGTCATCGAACGAGCGGCAATGACGCTCGTCATCTTGGCAAGCAATTCTTTTGGCGCTACTCCAATCAATGAGTAATTGACTTGTGCCGGATTGGCCAGGGGGCCCAGCACATTGAAAATTGTGCGAAAGCCTAAAGCCCGACGAACTGGCGCAATCTTTCCCAGCATGGGGTGAAAGACGGGCGCAAACATAAAGCCGAAATTGGCCTCCGCGAGACATTCCTTCACGACCTCAACATCAACAGCGATATTTACACCAAGTCCTTCGAGCACGTCGGCCGAACCCACCGAGGATGAGGCCGAACGATTTCCGTGCTTGGCGACCTTGACTCCGGCTCCCGCGACTACCAAAGATGCCATGGTTGAAATATTCACCGAATCCAACTGATCTCCGCCGGTTCCCACGATGTCGAGGGCTCCTTCAGGCAAGGAAAAAGTGACGGCCTGCGCGATGAGGGCTTCTACAAAACCGGTCATCTCCTCGTTTGTTTCGCCCTTGCTGGTGAGGGCGGTGAGAAATGCGCCTATAGCAATTTCATCGACGCGACCGGACAGAATCTCTTCGAGAGCGGCGCGAGCTTGGGTTCGCTCAAAACTGACCCCACGAACTAGTGGATTCAATACATTTCGAGTGAACTCAGTTGCCATAGATGGAGTTTAAGCCCTCAAATAATCATTGGAGATTCAAAAACGAAACTCTCTTGAGATTTCTTCAATGATTACAACATAATTCATCATGAATCACATTTCAAGTGTTCGTAGTTGTTCGCCTCTGTTCACATAGTTAAGCCGGTAGATAAGCCGGCTGGAACCGAATGACTATTTCAGCCGTCGATCATGAAAACACCATGCTGCCAAATCGAGGATACGAGCATTAGACAATTGCCAAGGATTGACACCAGAATCGAAGAATCTACAGAACGTATGTCAATTCCATGTATCTCTAGTAATGGAAATTCATCTTTCACCGAGCTAACTAATTCGCTGGCGCTAATACTTACCTTTATGCCCTCATCGGAGACTTCGCCCATAGAAATAGTTCCGCCAAGACTGAGTACTACAACTCTTCTTGAATTGCTCACGAATGCGCAATGCCATAGAGGTGCATTGCATTAGTTCGTCCAATCATCGTGATAACACGAATTGCATCGTTGAGAGTGCAATCATTTTCTTCGACCCAAGTCGAAAGAACTCGAGCCATTCCACGACGCCATAGTTTTGCACCAAGAAAATGCAATTCCACCGGCCCCCATCCATCACTCGAGTAAAGCTGTTTAGAGAAAGGACCAATCTCAAGTGACTCCGCGACAATCTGTGCGCTTTGAAGTCCCGAGTAGTTGAGCGCCTCGCCTACATCAAAAAATACATGTGGAAACATCTGTGAAAGGTATGCAGCCTCACGGTGATAAGGGTAACAATGCAGTAGCGCAACTGAAGCTCCAGATGTTTCAGTTGCTTTCAAAAAGTCGGTCAAAAGTGCCGGATTAGCCCTAACCAAATTTATGTCTGAATCACCATACCCAATGTGAATTTGAAGTGGTAGGCCCGTATCAATACCAGACCACATCAAGAAGCTAAGTAAGACAGGATCTTCGACACGAATTTTTCCTGACTTCGCGCATTCACGTATCCAAACATCAGCGGCACTCAAAACATCTGCTTCACTCGGTCGTTGCTGAGGAACATCGAGACCGTATCGGTACGCGGCGATTGATTTCGTGCCAACAATTCCTCTGGAAACGGCTGAAGCCAATTCCTCACGAACTCCGTTCGCAAATTCTGCTGCGCTTATTTCACTGCGGACCAACTGTTCAGCAACTGCTTCTAGGCGAACTATTTCATATGTAGGTGCATTGGAGAGTGCTGCCATTTCCTCTAGATTGGCGAGCTCCCCCGTCGCAAATCCCGTGTCAATGATGAGTGCTCCCAATGAAGCTGCACGCAACAATCGAGCATTCACCTCCTCAACCCCAAGTTCTAAACGTCTGGCAACGTACAGTTCAGGCGCTGCAAATTCATCTAGACCCAGTTCTGGAGCACAGAATTTACGAATCGCCAAACCAACTTGTGAGTCAAAGTTTGTGGTTCCAATTCTTCGCGGACGATCAGATTCCGTGATGACATTTTCAAACTTCTCACGACTTAACTCAACACGTAACGTTCCATGTACATGATGATCAATTAGTAAAAGTTGATCGAGCGCTTCAATAATGGCTGGGTGCGTCATAACACTTCTTTCTTAATTATGAAGTACTACGAACTTACCAACCAGCATATCCAGCAAGAACTTCTGGAGAAACCTTGCCAGCTACAGCATCAATGATTGCTTGATTAACTATTTCAATAGAACGATCGATTTCTTGGTCAGTTATGACAAGTGGAGGTGTTACTTCAAGAACATTGCCACCTACGCGGTACACGCATACCCCTAATTCAAAGGCTCGATAGACAACGGCAGATGCGAGTGCACCATCAGGTGTATTTGACTCCTTATCGGTTACCAGTTCGATTCCATTTGCCAATCCATGACCACGTATGTCGCCAATCCGAGGATGATTAAGAGACGTAAATCCAGCACGGATACGCTCTCCTGCGCGCGCAGAACGACGAACAAGGTCTTCTTCTTGAATCACTTTAAGTACTTCTCTAGCAACGGCTGAGCAAATGGGGTTACCGGCGGTAGTCAGTAGCGCTGCAGCTGCAGGCCCATCGAAAATTTCTGCTGGTCCAATTGCGGCTGAAATTGGAAGACCATTTCCAAGAACTTTTCCGAAACAAACAATGTCTGGAATTACACCGTCAATTTCAAACGCATGCATCATTCCTGGACGTCCAAGACCAACCTTGACCTCATCAACGCATAAGAGAACTCCATAACGGCGACATAGCGTTTCTATTCCTTTAAGAAATCCAGGAGGTGGAACCACCATTCCACCGTCGGCAAGCATTGGTTCGACCATTATTGCAGCGACATCGCCTACTGCAAAGAGGGCTTCAACTTGTGAATATGTTGCTACAAGTGGATCAGTGCCATCAGTTGGAGGACGAAATGGGTTCGGATAATCAACAAAAGCAGTGTCACTATCGGCAACAACAGCACCTGCATCAACGTGAACGCCAGACGCTGCCATAGCAAGTCCAATTCCTCCGTGATACGAATTAGAAAAGACCACCAACTTGTGTTTACCGGAATTAAAGCGAACTGCTCTCAACGCAACGTCACATGCATCTGAGCCAGCATGGCCTAAATACACTCGACGATCTCCGGTACCAGGAACAATCGCCAGTAATTCTTCAGCGAGGCCCACCGACTCATGATGCACTGCAGAGAGGCCACCTGCTCCGGGAGGAGTTTTTGCGGCCTTCGTCATTGCCTCAACAATGCGAGGATGGCCGTGACCCAGACCAGCAGCTGTCCATGTTGCTGTGAGGTCTATGAGCTCGCGCCCACCAACCTCAACAAGCGTCGAACCATGTCCCGATTCAAGAGCCAAAGGGAAAAATCGTAATTTTTCAATTCCTGCAACTACTGCCAGGTCGCGGCGGTAAAGCGCCGCCGCGCCTGGAGCAATGGAATCAAGTCCGAGCGGTTCTTTCATCAAACTTCAGGTGTTGGGAATGGACCCTTTCCGTGACCAGACGATGCAGGCATGTTTTTACCCTCTGCCTCCCCCAAGTCACGAGTGAGACCCTTGCTTACCTTGACAGCAATTGCTGGCATTGCAACGAGAATGACAACTGCGACCAGCATTGCAGCAAATGCAACAAATGGTGCAGCTGTCCACGATGTTTGTGATTTCACGTTGTAGTAGAAAACGGCAGCAATCAAGGCTGATCCCAGAATTGGAATAACAACTTCCACAATCTTTTCGCGACGTTCAGTAACCAAGTGTTTGATCGTTCCAATCTCAACCATGAGATATGCCACCATGAGTGCAATTGCACCAATAGTTGAGTAGTAGAAGTACATGTCAAGTGCAGAGTCACCAGTACCAAGAATAGGGTGACCAGCTACAAATGAAATCAATGAGACTACGAACGTAATAGCAATGATGGCAGTTAGTGCACTCGTTGGCTCACCACGCTTATCGAGCTTGCCCCAAACTTTAGGACCAACACCGTCACGAGAGAACGTAAACAACAAGCGACCCGCAGTACCTGCCGAGCCCAACAAGCAGCCAAATGAAGACATAATTGCTGTGAAGGAGAGAACTAACGAGAACCAAAGCCCAACGTAATTGTGTCCAAGTTGAGCTAGCGAGTTACCAGAATGTGAGAACGCAGTCACACCAGCGCTATTTGCTCCGAACCCTACTGTTTGAACAAACATCACAACAACGAACAAGATGCTTGATCCAACTACGCAGGCAAGCAGTGCACGAGGAATGTTGCGACGTGGGTTATTTGTTTCCTCGCCAAGTGCGGCCGCACCCTCGAAGCCTCCCCACGAAAGTAGTGCACCGACAACCGCACCCATAATCACTGAGAAATGCTGTCCTTTGAAACTAAAGACTGAAAGTGTAAGGCCACCCGCGTGGTGATTTCCCCCTTTAGCTAAAACAACGATGCTTAGTATCGCCATGCAGGCAACTCCAATGCCTTCAATAACTAGCAAAACCTTTACCACTGAACGAAATTCACGAGTGGCCAACATTGTTGCGAGTGCAAGACCTATGCCACCACTAAGCAACCAAGGCACGTGCGTAGGATGTGCAGGGTTATTCTGTGCATTAGCGACGAATGCATTGACAAAGCTGCCCATCGCACCTACATTTCCGATTGCGAAAAATAGATAGGTAATCATGATGCCCCATCCTGAGAACAATCCAGCACGCGGGCCTAGGGTGTTACCCACAAGTGCATATGCCGATCCTCCGCCGCTGTAACGCTGAGTTAAGCGAACAAATCCATGCGATATAAGCAAAATACATAATCCACCTAAAACGAAGATTAATGGAACTGCTTTACCAACCGCTGCCGCGGATCCTTGACCATTGCCTGACATCGCAAGACTTGGGCCTACGATTCCCAACGACAAACCAAGTGCCCCCCACAGTGTGAGATTTCTACGAGGTTTTACGCTGGCATCGCTAAGTGTATTTTGACTCATGTGATTCCCCCTATTCACGGCCCGACTTGGACCGATCACTTTTTTTAAACTGTACTGCTACGACGACCATGTGTACCGATACATTTCAATTAATTCTTCGCGAGATGATTGAGCCGAAAGAATGACTTCTCGACCTCGAACTGCACCAATCGCTTCAATCATTGAATCTCCAAGTATTGAACGGACAATATCACTCGTACATGTCGCAAGTAGGTTTTCAGCTTGGTCAGTACTAAATGACGAAATTTGGTCTGCAGTCCCCTCGAAAACATTAGGATTTACTGGTGCCTCAACTGGCAGGGCAATCTTCTCATCTATTCCACGTTCGATGAACCCCAAGATAGTGGCCAGCGCCGCATATGGATTAGCTGTGTGGTCTGTAACTTTGATTTCGACATTTGCTCCATGTGGATTACCGGGCGTCGCCTGACAGAGCCGAACTGCCGCTTCGCGATTTTCAACTCCCCAACATACCCATGCACCTGACCACTTTCCTGGAAGTAGACGCACACTCGACAGAAGAGAAGGCGCCAGCACCCCAAGTGATTCAGGAAGCCAGCGCAGTAGGCCTCCAATTGCGGAGGCGCCTTCTTGAGTTAGCCCTCTCTCGTATGCTCCACCAGAAAAAATTGGCGCACCTCGTTGAGTAAGACTGCAGTGAACGTGTGCTCCATTACCAAGTCCATCATTGAGAGATTGTGGAGCGAATGAGAGCTTCTTGCCATGACGACGTGCAACTCGTGACAAAATTAATCGTGTCACGACCAGGACATCAGCTGCTTCTACAGGGTTAAGTGGCGGAGTAGAAAGTTCAATCTGACCTAAGCCAGCTTCGGCGTGCAGTTGCTCAAGTTCAATACCTGCAATGCGCAGTCCGCTCGCAATGTCAGCAAAAAACTCTTCATTATCCATCATCGCTCGAAGTCCATAGGCTGGGCCACCACCAACATCACCAGTTTTCTCATCAAACCAAGTGAATTCAATTTCATAAGCGCAACGAGCATCAAAATCAGCAGCCACCAAACGCTGGTACTGACTCCGTAGCCTTGCACGTGGACAGTGATCTAAAGAATTACCTTCTTGGTCAAAAATGTCGAATGGGGCCCACGCGACACCGTCGCCAAGAATCCGTGCCGCGCTGAGGTCAGCACGCATGCGCATGTCACCGACAACTGAAAATGATGGTGTTATCGCTAAAACATCATCGATAGAAAATACGGCCCATGAATACGAAGCACCTAAACCGCTGCGATGGATTGCAGAAGTTCGTTCAATTGGTACTTGCTTAGCTCGAGCAATGCCTGCATTGTCGATATACGTTCCGATAAGAGTGTGCACGTTCGACTTTTCTAGTTTCGAAACGAAATCAGATAATTCCTGGTCATTAAAAATTGGCATTATTACGTTGGTCACTTCATCCTCCTCCAAACAAAATAGTCCAGGTTCTATAAGTTTTGTTAGTGTGTGAGAGTTACTACAAAATAGCGTTTAGACATCAATTAAGCGCTCGAGAGAGGTCATATGTGCCGATTGCTCGCTTTTGCCTCAAGTGATAACACGACAATTGAATCATTGTTAACACCTGAAGAATTTGATAACTATCGAAAACTATCGGAACTTCACGGAGACGGCTGGGGAGCAGCTTGGCAGACCAATGGTTCCTCAGTCCAACAAGCAAACTCAGTTGAACGAGCTATTGACGATGATAATTTTCTTTACATCTCGAAAAAGTCAGCGAATATAGGTATTGTCCATTTACGCTGGGCTACAACAGGATTTCCCGTATGTGTTGAAAATACCCACCCCTTCGCAGCTGGTAGCTGGCGATTCGCTCATAACGGTGCAATCGCCAACAGTGATCGATTGCTCAACGAATTAAGTCCAGCGAGGCGAGTTGCACTGAATGGAACTACAGATTCAGAAATGTATTTTCAATTGCTACTAGAAAACATCGAAAAAACTGGTGATGTTGTAACCGCCATACAGGCAACTGTAAAAACAATTCGCAAAGTATGCGGACTCGGATCACTCAATTGCTTGCTTCTGAGTGATGGCAGGATGATTGCAGTTCAGGCTTACGGTGAAACCCCTTCTCCAACCGATTCACTTGCAGTGCAGTTAGGTGGCATTGATAAGTTGCCAATTGGACACGGTGATGAGTACTACCACTTACGATTTACCGTACGAGATGGCAGTATTCTCGTAGCTTCCACCGGAGTTGGCGGTGAAGGATGGGAAGATCTTGGTGAGGACTCGATCATTGATGTGAACTTTGCGAGAGGCGATGTGAAAATTCATAATCTGTCTGACGGCGATGTGGTGAGGACTATTCCACTATCCCCCACGATTGCAGTCGAATAAAAGAAATATCACTGAGATGTGCTCATGTGCTTATCCCAACTACACATGAGAATCAATAGTCCGCACGCCTACCAGAAACTAATTATTAAGAAATAATTGAAAGAGATTAAGAGCTCAGCATCATTTGGGGAGTTTAAGTGTCGCTACGCACCACGTCCTACTTGGACGCAATGTCCTTGGCAATCGCTTCGAGGTGGTTTAGCCAAATCGACATGTGGCCATCTTCGGCGAAATAGTGAGCGCTGGCTCCTGGAATCGACTTGGTCAGCCAGTCTCCGTGCGAGGAGGGCACCATTAGGTCGTTACTGCCATACCAAAGAGAGACCGGCACCGTAATCTCCTGTGGAGAAAACCCCCAGGGCTTGAGGAATGCTCGATCGTCATCAAAAAAGCCGTCGCTGCTCGTGGCAAAGGCGTGGGCGTATTCCATCGCCGCTCTTTCACGAAGGTACAAAGGAGCCCACGCTTCTTTGTCCACCTCGGACATAACGTCACCAAATAAATCAATCACGCTGTCAACGGTCGCTCCCTTGAAGGCGTCGCCCGCTGCTCGGGCGTGTTGTTCGTATTCCGGGCCACCGACTTTGGCAAGTTCGAATTCGTCAATATTGGCTTGACCCATACCTTCGGTCCAGTCAAAGTCAGCGTCGATTGGAGCCACGCCCGCAACCGAAAGCGCCCCCGTGCAACGTGGGTCCAGCGCCGCGCAGGCTAATGAGTGTGGCCCTCCACCGGACCAGCCAACCGATACGTACGAAGAGCGACTCTCTTTGTCAAGGATCGCTCCGATATCTTTGACCACGTCGCCGATGGTTCGTCCCTCACGGCGAGCGGACTGGCCATAGCCAGCGCGAGAGTACGCAATCACAAAAAAATCGCCCATTGTGAGTAGCTCTTGGTATTGCATAAAGGTAAATACGCAGCCCGGCGTTCCATGGTGAAAGACCACCGTCTGGCCGTTGGGGTTGCCAATTGTTGCGTATTCGAGGTTGCGTCCATCGACTGTTGTGAGTGAGCGAAGTGAAAGTTCCATAGGGCGCAATCTTAATATTCATTGAATCACCAATCTAGAAGAGGGGAACAATGGCCCTCCGCCCTAGAATTGACTAATGGGAACCTACCTCGACGACATCGTGACTCGTCACCGAGTGCGCGCTGCGAGCGATACCCGTAATTGGCGAGAACGTATGGAAGTGGTGGTTCCTCGCAGCTCGACATTCGCACAGTCTCTCAGGGCCGGTGAAAACATCGCGGTGATTGCCGAAATCAAACGTAAGAGCCCCTCTAAAGGATGGCTCGCACCAACACTTGATTGCGTTCACATGGCTGCTCTCTATGCGCAAAGTGGGGCCAGCGCCATCTCGGTACTCACTGATGAAGATGGTTTTGGGGGAACGCTCCAGGACCTGCGCGACGTAAGTGCGGTTAGTCCGCTCGCGTTGCTCCGGAAAGATTTCACCGTTTGCCACAATGACGTACTCGACGCCTTTGATGCTGGCGCAGACGCAATTCTGCTAATCGTGGCCGCCCTTACCGACGGCGAGCTCTCTGAATTTCACGCACTGGCTACACAGCTCGGGATGGACGTCTTAGTTGAAATTCACTCTGAGGGAGAAGCCGAGCGCGCGGTGGCTCTCGGATCTTCAATCATTGGTATCAATCAACGCAACCTCAACACGTTCGAAGTTGATTCAGACCACGCTGCTCAGCTGGCCTCTAGCTTGCCCAGTCACGTAATTAAAGTCTGCGAATCAGGATTACGAACTCCTGACGACGTGGCTACCGCCAGCCGAGCTGGCTTTGACGCCGTGCTTGTTGGTGAGCACTTCGTTACTAGTAACAATCCTGGAGACCTGGTTCGAGCCTTTGCGAGCATTGCGCGATCATGAAGGAATTTCCCAAACATCTTGTAAAAATATGTGGTTTGACCACAAGCGCTGACACTCGTTACGCCGTAGAGCACGGGGCTACGGCCGTGGGCTTTATCTTCGCCCCAAGTTCACGTCAGGTCACGTCGACTCAGGCCCGCGAGCTTTCAGCTGTCGCGGCCAGTGTCTTGCGCGTAGGCGTCATGAAAGATTTGAATCCGAAAGAGATCATCGAAGTGGTGGACAATGTAGAGCTCGATGCCGTGCAGCTCCACGATGCTCCCAGTGACGACTTGGTCGCCGAGCTCCGTGGACGGGAACTCGGACTCTTGGCCGTTCACCATCGCGGGGATGATTTTTTAGGCCTCACCGCGGATTTTGATGCGTGGCTATTTGATAATCCAGAACCTGGCTCGGGTGTGGCCAATGACTTTCGAGCCTTAGGCGAAACTTGCTTTCAGGGCCCCATTGTTCTCGCGGGTGGACTAGACCCTGACAATGTTGGTGACTTAATTCGCACGCTCCACCCCTACGGTGTAGATGTCGCAAGTGGCGTGGAAAGCTCGCCGGGGATTAAAGATTTAGGGAAAGTTTTAGCGTTTATCACTACCGCCAACAAAACCTTCGAGGAACAGTAATGGCACAACTAGATGTAATGGGAACACCAAACGACGATGGGCGATTTGGAGAATTTGGTGGGAGTTTTATTCCCGAGGCTCTCTATCCCGCCGTCAGTGAGCTGGACGCTGCTTTTCGCGATGCTTGGGCCGACCCCATCTTCCGTGATGAATTTCACACCACGCTGCGCATCTTCGGTGGGCGGCCTACTCCGGTCACTCCGCTGCGTCGTCTCTCCGAAGAACTGGGTATTCGTCTCTACGCCAAGCGTGAGGACTTGGCCCACACTGGTTCACACAAGCTAAACAATGTTGTTGGCCAGGCGTTACTCACTCGGCGAATGGGCAAAACTCGAATGATTGCCGAAACTGGTGCTGGGCAACACGGTGTGGCTTCGGCGACCGCGGCGGCGCGCTTAGGTCTCGAATGCACCGTATACATGGGCGAGGTCGACACTAAGCGACAAATTCTTAATGTGTTCCGGATGGAACTACTGGGAGCCAAAGTTGTTCCAGTGACTTCTGGTTCACGCACACTCAAAGATGCCGTCAATGAGGCAATGCGCGAGTGGGTTACCTGCGTGAGTGACACGCACTACTGCCTAGGTTCGGTGATGGGCCCACACCCCTTTCCCTGGATGGTGCGTGAGTTCCAAAGCATTATTGGTAAAGAGGCTCGAGAACAGATGCAAGAGTTTGAGGACCAAGTCCCCGATGCAGTCATCGCTTGTGTTGGCGGTGGCAGTAACGCCGCGGGCATCTTTGCGGGTTTCGCCAATGACACGAGCCGATTGATTGGTGTCGAAGCAGCTGGCGGGGCCGCTATTGCTTCGGGTGAGCCTGGAGTTCTCCACGGAATGCGTTCGATGTTGCTTCAAGACCCCCACGGCCAGATCCGTGAAGCACATTCGATCTCGGCTGGACTTGACTACCCCGGCATTGGCCCCGAGCACGCGCACCTCGCGGCATCTGGCCGTGCCGAATACGTTTCGATTAACGATGACGAGGTCATCGAGGCTCTCTCGCTCCTGAGCCGTTACGAGGGAATCATTCCCGCACTAGAGACTGCCCATGCCGTTGCTTGGATTGCCAAGGAGGCCGGAAAGTCCTTACCTAAGGGATCGACAGTGTTATTGAACCTTTCGGGACGTGGGGACAAGGACGTAGCCCAAGTCAAGGAAATGCTTGACGGTAATTCATGAAGTCACTTGAGACCACTCTGCGAGCCATTCGCGCACAAAATCGCACCGCTCTGGTCCCCTACATCATGGCTGGAATCAGCGAAAGCTGGGTACAGACGATTGACGCCCTCATTCAAGGTGGGGCCGACCTGATTGAAATTGGTCTTCCGTTTTCCGATCCCCTGATGGACGGCATCGTCATCCAAGAGGCAGGTACGCGAGCTTTACAACGCGGTACCACTCTGGATTCGGTTACCGAAGAGCTCGCAAAGCACCGCTTTAGCGTTCCGCTTGTCGTAATGACCTACTACAACGTCTTGTTACACGAAGGATTGGCTTCGGCGGCCGCGAAGTTACAACGCGCTGGCATTACCGGAGCAATTATCCCTGACTTAACCCTGGAAGAGTCTGCCGAGTGGCGTACAGCCTGTGACGAAAACGACATCGCCACCATTTTGATGGTAGCCCCTTCGACGAGCGCCACCAGAGCTGCCACCCTCGTGGCATCCACCGAAGGATTCGCGTACGCTTCGGCACGAATGGCCGTCACGGGAGCCGCCAGTGATGAAGGAAGTGGCCGAGAAGTTGTGGCGATGATTCGCCAGCACTCTGATGTGCCCGCCTATATCGGAATCGGAATTACGACACCCGAACAGGCGGCTGAAGCCAGCAAAGTGGCTGATGGGGTCATTGTTGGCTCGGCCCTGGTGAAACTTCTGATGAACAACGCGAGCAGCGATGAGATCACTGGCTTCGTTGCTTCGCTTCGCGCCGCAATCTAGCGACTCAGAACTACAGCTGCTAGTGGTACTTGGTGGCGAGGTAGAAACCACCAAAGAGCGATCCCAAACCAATCAGCAGGTACCAGGGCGAGGTTGACCCCGGCAAAACTTGGAGGTAATTAAGGGATATCACCAACAGGCCGAAGGCAAACATTTCTAAAATCGCCACGCCGAGGTTGGTCGAACTTTGCTTACTCTCGGTGACCTGTTTCTTGGTGACTCGACCGCTTTGGGTAGGTGAAAGATACCGACCGACCTTTGGTTTTGGGGTTTCGGTGCGCTTGGTCATTGTGAAAATGCTAGTTGCTCGGACTATGGACAGGCGGTGAGTGTGATGGTCGTACCGTAAGGCACGAGAGTTCCCGCCGCTGGACTCTGTGTATTGATATCACCGGAATTGAGGCAGCCCAACAGGGTCTGGGTCAGAATTGGTGTGGCCACAACAAATCCCTGGGCGTGCAGTGTTGCGAGTGCTGAATTGGTAGACACCATCGGACTAGAGACGTTCGGCACCGTGACTTGACACACGCCCGAAGAGGTAATCAACTCCACCGCAGATCCCGCCTTAATGCTCGTGCCGGCGGGAGGAATTGTGGCTGCAACATTTCCAGTCGCAATCTTGTTCGAGCACTGTGTCGCCGTAGTCGTGCTGATAGTTAAGCCAATTTGGCCGAGCGCCGTGGCCGCGGCCAAGGTGGTGTCACCAGAAATATCGGGCAAGGGGAAGTTCACGCCCGGTTGCAAAACGGTAATCACAATTGTGTCTCCCGTATGAGCTTGCGAACCCGCTGGTGGGTTTTGTGCCAAGACGGTATCGGGAACCGCGTTAGCGGTAGGAGCAATTGAGGTAAAGGCCAACTTTGGACTTAAGCCCAGCCCCAGCAGAGTACTTTCAGCATCACTCACACTTAGATTCAACACATTCGGTACCTGAACGGAGGCGGTGCTTGGCCCGAGGCTCACCTTCAAAGACACTGACTCTCCCTTAGTGATATGAGCACCGGCTGATGGGTTCGTTGAGATCACCGATCCTTTGGGCCTAGTTGAAGTTACGAGCTTGGTGGAGGTAACTATCAAACCATCGGCCTTCAAAGTCGCCACTGCTTGTGTTGCTTGTTGTCCAATGACGTTTGGCATCGAACTGGAGCTTGCCGAGCCAACAAAGAAGTAGGTGAGAGCGGCCACGGCAATAACCAGTGCCGCCGCGCCCATAATTTGTCCCGAATTTATGCGACGCTTTCGACGAATATCGGTCCGAGGGCCCGTCATAATTGGTACCGCTTGGGTGCGCTCACCCGAGCTCGACACACGACCTACCGCACGAGTTGAGTCTGAACCCGAAAAAGCGCCTGAAGTTGAACCAGCGGCGCGGGTGGGTTGCCCTTCGCTAAATCGCAATAGGTCAGTGCGAAGTTCTTCGGCCGTTTGGTACCGCTGCTTAGGCGACTTAGACAGCGCCATCAAGACAATCGCCTCTAATTCTGCGGGCACCTTTGGATTGAATACCGATGGCGCAGGGGCTTTTGCGTTCACGTGCTGAGTAGAAACTTCCAGTGGGCTATCGCCCGTAAAGGGGGGACGACCCACAAGCATCTCGTAGAGCACAACACCGAGCGAGTACACGTCACTGCGACCGTCCGCCACGGAACCTTCCGCTTGTTCTGGCGAGAAGTAGGTCGCGGTGCCCATTACCGAGCCCTCTTCGGCTAAGTGGTCCTTACTCGCTACCGCTTGCGCGATACCGAAGTCCGTCACCTTCACCTGACCATCGGCGGTAAGAAGAATATTGCCCGGTTTTACATCGCGGTGAACTACACCCGATCGGTGGGCGAATCCCAGAGCAGCGGCCACCTGTGCGACAACTTGCACGGCGCGAGTGGCTGTAACTTTTTTCCCACCCCGCAGCATCTCCGCCAAGGTCTTACCCTCAATGAGCTCCATAACAATGAAGTACGTGCCATCGTCTTCGCCCCAGTCGTAGACGGGGACAATGTTGGGGTGCGAGAGATTGGCTGCCGCCTGTGCCTCGCGGCGAAATCGCTCAACGAAATTACGGTCTTGGCTGAGCTCGGGGTACAGAATCTTCAGCGCAACGGGACGATTCAGCATCTGGTCTTGGGCCCGATAGACGAGCGCCATCCCCCCTCGAGCAATGAGGTGGGTTACTTGGTAACGATTTGAATACAGCCGTGGGTCGTTTACAGGCTCCATAATTCCTTCCAGTCTACGCCTTATTTTCTCTCGGTAATTTGCTCAACTTCAACAGGTTGTTGGGGTACCGCTGGCGGGCTTGCCGTGGCTCAGCGCGTACGCCGCCTCCATTACGCACTTCATGACTGGACCGGCCGTG
The DNA here is from genome assembly GCA_903830655.1 of uncultured Actinomycetes bacterium. Taxonomy (GTDB): domain Bacteria; phylum Actinomycetota; class Acidimicrobiia; order Acidimicrobiales; family RAAP-2; genus RAAP-2. Next base: position 50,600 of record CAIKUQ010000045.1, read on the forward strand.
GAAGCACCTTCAGCCGCCGTGGGCTGGTAGGGCAAAACAACCGCGACCGCAATCGTTGGGTGGTTCGCCGGAGCGAACGCAATCATCCAGTCGTCGGTGTTCTTCACCGCGTTACCCACCTGAGCGGTACCGGTCTTTGCCCCCACCTGAAGATACGAAGGGAAAATCCCAGCGGCGGTTCCGTATTGAGCGACGTTGACCATCAGCTGTTTGATTTGGCCGGCCTGCATGGGAGAGAGTGGGGTTTGCCAAATCTTCGCCTCATACTGACGCAGCAATGATCCATCCGAGGCGGTGATGTCGTTTAACAGGTGCGGCACCATAATGACGCCCTGATTTGCGATAGCCGCCGCCACTAACGCGTTCTCTAGTGCCGTAGCCCGTACGTCCTTCTGTCCAATCGCGGAGTAGGCCACGCCAGGCAAGTCGTTGGCTAGTTGCGTAGCGGTTGGGAAAGAGGAAGATTGGGTACCCGGAAGGTCCAGCGGTGGCTTTTGGTTGTAGCCGAATGAATCCGCGGTGGCCGATAGGAAGGCCCCGCCGAGGTCAAGACCTAACAAGGCGTAACCGGTGTCGCACGATGGCGGCAACATTTCAGAGATTGTCCCCCCACACTTTTCGTGGGCGAAGTTCGACAAGGTCAAAGTCGATGTTGGCAGTGGCGTCTCACGCATTTGCGGGTACGACTTCAACCACAGCCCTGGGTTAGACGTGAGCACCGAAGCAGTCGTCACAATTTTGAATGTCGACCCCGGGGGAAATGATTGCTCGGTCGCAACTGGCGCGAGTGCAGCAAAACCATTCGCATTCTTTTTTGTTCCAGCTTCCCAAGCACTTTTTACAGTGCTGTAATTCGAAGAGGCAAAGGGGTTGGGGTCATAGCCTGGGTTCGAGTACATCGCCAGTACTGCGCCAGTAGCCGGGTTGATCGCCACGACGGCGCCATCTTGACCATGAAGTGCCTTCATCGCAACCCTCTGCAACGCGGGGATGATGGTGATTGAAATATTGTCTGCCGCGCTGGTTGGGGCTAGAACTTGCACGAAACTGTTAGGGGACTGTGGGTGCGACGTTAAGAATGAATCGTACTGAGCTTCGAGTCCCCACGTTCCGTAGTACCGCGAGGAAAATCCCACTACGCCCGCCGTTACTGCTCCCAGCGGGTAGTACCGACTGAAGGTAGAGCCCGTAGGTATCGATCTCGCCAAAAGTTCACCGTCGGCGGCGGTTATGTCACCGCGTTTGTAGTTACCCGCAGAAAAGATAATGCGTGGATTCTCTGTGGAGCTATTAAGCGAGGGGGCTTTTACGAACTGAATGTTGACCGCCTGCAGGGCGAGTACTCCAAACAAAACGAAAATCACGACCGCTAGTGAACTCATTCGGCGTCCCATGATTACCCCTTGGCCTTGCTGGTAGTCGTGGTGGTGGGGCTACTTAGAAGGAATGCGTTGTGAAGGTAATTTGCCTCACTAAGCGCCGCCTCGAGTGTGGGCTCGCCAATACCGTGCTGTACCAAGAGCGCGTCGGCGGGGCGGAGTTCGTTCATTAAAAACGTAGTGTCCAGAACCTTTACCGGTTGATAGATCGCCACGCCTCCCGGGGTGCCTTGAAATACCGCCACCGTCCCGTTGTCATCTCCGACGTAATAATTTGAGTAGGCGTACCAGTGCAAGATTGCAAAGAAACCCCCAACTACCGCTACGCCAGCCGCAATGAATGCGTACGTTCTCCAACCGAATCTGCGACGCGGAAGACGGCGACTCTTCAGAGCCCCAGGCTTAGCGCTCACCGACTCTTTCGGCGGTGTGGCAATTGAACTACGCGTTTTGCGAACTGGATTTGCGCTGAGGGTGACCTCATCAAATTCCACCAAAACAACCGAGATATTGTCACGCCCACCGTTGGCGTTGGCCTGCGTCACGAGAGTTGCCACCACCCGCTGGAGATCGTTATCGCTGCTTACGATTTTCGCAATCTCTACGTCGGTCAGTTCATTGGTTAAGCCATCACTACAGAGCAAGATGCGGTCGCCTGCCTGCACCGAAAGAGACATGACGTCGACGTTCAGTCGATCTTCAACGCCAATAGCTCGCGTTAGTTGGTGTCGCTTGGGGTGGACCGCAGCCTCTTCTGGGGAGAGCTTGCCCATCCGCACCCACTCTTCGACGACACTGTGGTCTTGACTCAGTTGCCGAATAGCGCCGTCACGAAATTGATACGCGCGCGAATCGCCCACGTGAAACAAGGTTGGTACTCGGTTACTACCTTCGGTTACTAAACCAACTGCAATAACAGTGGTGCCCATGCCGTAGCGAGAGGGGTTAGCTTTGGCGTCCGCGAGTACATCGAGGTTGGAACGCTCGATAGAAGCCTCTAAGCCCTCCAAGGTGGGGTTGTCTTTGAAAGTTCGCGAAACAATGTCAATGGTCATCGCTGATGCGACTTCGCCGGCGGCGTGCCCACCCATGCCGTCAGCGACAACTGCGAGACTGTCATCTACGTAGAGTGCGTCTTGATTGACCTGGCGTACTGCGCCAGTGTCTGTAGCCGAGGCGTAGCGCCAACGAGTCAACGAATAACCTCGAACAGAATTCCTCCAACTTGAACAATGTCGCCCCGCTCAAGGTGAATTCTCTCTTCAACACTCTCTTGGTTTACGTACGTTCCGTTGGTCGAATCGAGGTCTTCAATGGTTAAATCTCCACCGTCGTTATGAAAACGTGCGTGATGAGACGACAGGAAGTTATCAGCGATGCGTAACTGGCAGTCCGGAGCGCGACCCAACACCATTGAACCTTCAATTTCGATTCTTTCACCCGCTCGGTCTAGTGGCTCGATAATTTCGAGAGCGAGTCCACGACCCTTCTTCTCCGTACCATCACCAGCTCGCGCCGCTACCGAGGCCACCCGTAGCACTCGCAGTAAAAATATTCCCGCTACCGCTAAGACTAGGAGTTGCAGGGGGCGGATAATTGCGGCGTAGTTCGTAGCGGCGATTTCCATTACGCCATTTCGATTCTGAATCGCACGTTACCAATCGAAACTTCATCACGTGGCGAGAGTGATACGGCGTCAATAACTTGACCATTCACCACCGTGCCATTTGTTGATCCTAAGTCACGAATGGCAATTCCCTCTGGGGTGCGCCATACTTCGGCATGTTGTCGCGAGACATTGGAATCGTTCACGGTTACGTCAACGTCGGGGCTCCGGCCGATGACCAGGGGTCGATCACCGACCGCAAAGCTGCGCCCATCGGAACAGATAAGTTTTGGCTGAGCCGCACCGCCAATAAAGCGAACAGCAAGTTCAACATCCCCGAGAGATAGATCGTCTTTCAGAAAAATCTCTACTTTGACGGGGCCAGCGAAGCTGTACCCTTCTGCGACGGCGTGTTGTCGAACGGCCTCTTCGAGTTCTTTGATGAGGGGTTGTTGAAAACCGTCAAAGCGGTCGGCGTCCTCGGGGCCCAGCCAGACTCGCACCGCATTCGCCGAGATCGGGCCTTGCCCGGTCAATCGACGTGTGAGGTCAATCTCACGCAGCATGCGTGAGGCAATTTCGACTGGTTGCAAGCCCGACTTAAAGGTCTTAGCGAAGGGCTTGGAAAACAATCGCTCGAGGCGGTTTTCTACATTTTTTAATACCATGACCCTTTAACTTTACCCCCTACTTGTGCGCCAAAAGCCTTGGATTTCTAAGGATTCCTAATTTCCAGTAACCTTGGAATCCCTTGGGCGAGTGGTGAAATGGCAGACACGCCAGCTTCAGGTGCTGGTATTCGAAAGGATGTGCGGGTTCAAGTCCCGCCTCGCCCACCACTAGCGCTCTGCATTTAGGAAGAGAAAGGCGTCTCAAAAGTTTTCTTGACTAAAAATGCTAGTGGGCCGGCCATTCGAAGTTGAGGCTGCGTCGTAAACTCACCTCATGGCTAAGCCCCTCCTTCCATTAGGCGCTCTTGCTACACACTGCACTGGTTTTTTGGCCGGTGATGGACCTCGCACCACGAGTTCCCTCATCGCTCAAATCTCAACCGATACGCGAATGGACGTGTACGGTGACGGCGGCGTTGTGACGGAACTCGAGGAGTACATCGCCTCGATCTTGGGTAAAGAGAAGGCTCTTTTTATGCCCACGGGAATCATGACCCAGCAGGCCACCTTGCGCGTGCTCACCGACCACGCCCACAATTCGCGCGTTGCGCTCCACCCAATGTCTCACCTGCGCACGCACGAAGAGAACGCATTCGTGCGGCTGCATGGTTTGCAAGAGGTCCTCGCTACGGGCGGGTCGCCACATGAACCAGTGAGACTCGAAACTCTAAAGGCTATTAAGGAACCGATTGGCGCATTGCTGCTTGAGCTTCCCCAACGCGACATGGGTGGGTACCTGCCAACGTGGAATGAGCTTGTGGCCCAAACAAAGTGGGCGAGGAAAAATAACGTAGCCCTCCATCTCGACGGAGCCCGACTCTGGGAAGCGGCGCCGTATTACGCCGCTACCGCCAAAAAATCTATAAAAGACATCTGTGCTCTCTTCGATACCGTGTACGTTTCCTTCTATAAGGGCCTGGGTGGTATTTCGGGCAGCTGCGTCGCAGGCAAAGCCGAAGTGATTAATGAAGTGTCCTTATGGCGCACGCGCCATGGTGGGCGTGCGTACATGCTGTGGCCCTACGCCGCTTCCGCTCTCGCTGTGGTCAAGACCCGGCCCAAGGACATGGCCGCTTATTACCGTCGAGCGGTTGCTTTGTCGAAGAAGCTTCACGAAATTGAGGGCATCGAGGTTTTGCCCGATGAGGTCCGAAGCCCCATGATGCACGTGCGGTTTTCCGCTACCAAAGAGGAGATGGAAGCGCGCGTTCGCAAAATCGCCACTGAGCAAAAGATTATGACTCTGCCAGGGATCTTTCTCAGTGAGAGCACAAATCTTCAGCGCTACGAATACCAAGTGGGTCGTGCGTCAATGAAATTTTCACTTCAACAAATGGTTCGCCTCTTTGAGGAGCTCGCTGGTTCAGTCACCGGCAACTAGGAGCGACGCCAGTACGCATTGTCCACGGCATTAGGTTTTTCTCGGTTAGATTGAGTTCACTTGCGATTTTATGTCGCAACTGAAAGTTGGCCACTATGCGTACCGAACAAATTAAGCAACTGCGAAAGCTAAACACCATCGCTGGTCTGCTGCACCTTGGTTCCGCCATTGCGATTTTCGCCCTGGCGAATAATTTTGCGTTACCCGTTTTTGCTCGGTACATGGCCGGTCAGCCCGGATCTGGAAAATTCCAAACTGTTTCCTACGGTTCGGTCTCCACCGCGCTGCTGATAGGAACCTTCTTCCTGCTCTCTTCGCTCGCCCACTTGACCGTGGCCTTTCCTAAACAGCAGTCGTACCTCGACAATCTCGCCCAGAATCGCAACCCCTACCGCTGGCTGGAATACTCCATCTCCTCTTCAATCATGATTTTCGCTATTGCGCAAATCACTGGCGTGGGCGACATTGCCGCCCTGCTCGGACTAGTCGGCGTTAACGCTGCCATGATCGGATTTGGTTGGATGCAAGAGCGCTACGAAAAGCCAGGTGGCTCAATGCAACCTTTCTGGCTTGGCTGCATTGCTGGTGCGTTTCCCTGGATTGCTCTGGGCCTGTATTTGTTCTCACCTGGTGCAAGCCAGCACGCTCCTGGTTTTGTCTATGGGATCTACTTCTCGATCTTTGCCCTGTTCAACTGCTTCGCCTTGGTGCAGTGGCTTCAGTACAAGCAGATTGGTCGCTTTAAGGACTACGTGGCCGGAGAGCGTCTCTATATTTGGTTGAGCTTCATTGCCAAATCTCTTCTCGCCTGGCAAATCTTCGCCGCCGTACTTGGTGCGCAAGCTGCGCCCCACTGATTTTCGTTAACAGCGACTAGACCCGAAAGGGTCTCGGGACGGCGTCAATTTTCGGAAACTTCATCTTTCCAATTACGGTTCCCGGACACGGGTGCACATTTTGGGCTACCCCTAAATCGCCCGCGACGGACAAAAAGATGAATGCGTCTTCAGGGCTGAAATCCCATTCGTCAACCAACAGCCGATAGGCCTCTTCGCAGGCGATAGTCATGGCTTCATTGATGTCTTCCGACGTGCCGTGCGTGATGATTGAGTCGGCTGTTTCGGTTACCGGCCAATTTCCGTGCTTGCCTTTAATCAAATCGACCTTGATTGTTCCTAATCCGCCAATCTCAACTCCGGTGCCGGAAATTTCCCCATCACCCATTGAAGCGTGCATGTCACCAATGGCAAGTTGACCTCCAGGCTGAAACACGGGCAGGTGAATCGTTGCGCCGATGCCGTGGAGATTGTTGTCCATATTGCCGCCGTGGCGTCCCGCGGGCATCGTGGAGATTGATCCTGATTCGGGAGACACACCAATAACACCGAACATTGGAGATGCCGGGAATGAAACTCGTTCGTTCATTCGAACAACCCCATCCTTGACGTGGAACATCCGAGTGGCGTCCTTCACGTGATGGCCCAGCTGCCCCCACTCAGGCTGACACATGGCTGAACCGATTTCGTCGGGCTGAATATTTATGAGCGTCACCGAGAGAGAATCCCCCGGCTCGGCACCGCGAACTCCGATTGGGCCAGTAGCCGAGTTGATCAAATCATTATTAATTGTTCGGTGGGTATCTGCTTCACTGGTCACCTGGCCGGTATAACAATCCCAAGTTTGGATCTCAAGTGTCGTGCCGGGCTCGACGGTGACGATGGGTTCGGCATCCGCGTCGAAATGAAAAACATGGTGCTCTTTTGAGATACGGATTAATTCAGACATGGCCTACCTTTGGATTTCGTTCACAACCTTAGGTGAGAGGTTCAGCGTGCTCACAACTTCTTAGCGTTGTTCGATGAGGTCCATATATTCCTCATCCCAAATATCGAAGTATTCCTCAGGCAGCAACACTGCGTGGGTTGGCTCCAGGGCTTCGACGAAGCCGCGTTCGTGGCTCACCGCAACTATGGTGCCCTTCCATTGACGCATCATCTCGCCCAAAGCCTCAACGCTCGCTGGGTCCAAGTTGTTGGTGGGTTCGTCCAATAACAAGAGGTTGGCTTCCGAAGAGGCCAGCATCGCGAGAGCCAGTTTCGCTCGTTCGCCACCCGAAAGGGTGCGTGGCATTTGATTGGCCGCCTCACCTTTAAGCCCAAAGGCGCCCAGCATTGCGCGTCGTTGCATTTCAGTTTCAACTTTGGAGTTTTCGAGGTTCCCTAAAACGCTCTTATTGAAGTCAATTTGCTCGTTCTCTTGTGCGAAATACCCCACGCTCACGTTGGCCCCGAATTTCACCTCACCAGTATTGGCAACTTGGGTTCCGGCCAAACACCGAAGTAGCGATGATTTACCTGCGCCATTTCGGCCGACGATGACGATCCGATCCCCACGGCGAGTTATGAAATTGGTGTCTCTCAAGATTTCTGTTGTGTCGTAACTGACAGACAGGTGTTCGACCGTCATTGGTACATCGCCGCTACGCGCGGGAACGGGTAGTCGGAAGGTGACCTTCTTTTCACGCTTGGTTACTTCAATTTTTGACCCTTCAAGTTTTTCTACCTTGCGGTCTAAGACTTTGGCGAGGCGAGCTCGTTTTTCCGTCTGCCCGCGCATCGAGTCTGCCAACTTTGTGAATTGCTCAATTTTTGCTTCTTGGCCCGCAGCCACCTTTTCTTCACGCACGGTGCGCTCTTCTTCGAGTTGCAAGAACTTTGTGTAATTACCCTTGTACTCGCGAAGCTGCCCCTCGCGAAGTGCCAACACCCGATCAATAGATTTGTCAAGCAAGGGCAAGTCGTGGCTAATGACCAAGAGAGTTCCACGATACTTATCGAGTTCGTCGAACAGCCAGCGTTTCGCCGCCTTGTCGAGGTGGTTGGTTGGTTCGTCCAAGACCATGGTCTCTGGGTCTTGGTACAGAACCCGCATGAGGTCAATGCGCCGGCGTTGACCACCCGAGAGAGAATCGAGGTCTTCGAGCAGAAACTCTTCAGCTAAGCCGAGTCCGGCTGCTAATCGTGCCACTTCAGACTCTGCTTCGTAGCCCCCTTTTTCACGGAACTGTTCTTCTAGTGAGGTGAAGTCTGAAATGTTTTGTTCGTTCGGGTCGGCCGCCATATCGTGGCGGGCCTTTTGCATTTGCGCGTCAATCAGGTCGAGTCCACGCGCACTCAACACGTGGGACAGACCGATGGGTTCTACTCCCAAGCCACCCGGAACTGGTTCTTGGGGAAGGTGGCCCAGCGTACCTTGGTGTTTAACCGACCCGCTAATTCGTAGGTGCTCGGGGTGCTTGCCTAGCAGCACCGAGAGCAGGGTTGATTTACCAGCACCGTTTCGACCAACGAGCCCCACCTTGTCGCCATTCCCGACGGTGAACGAGACCGGCGCAAGAAGGCGTCGGGCACCAATCTCAATTGCTAACTCTTGGACAATGATCACTTAGAAACCTATGGGCGAATTGGCTTCGAGAAGTAAGGAGTCACCGAACAACGATAGGTCATTTCACCTCACCCCTCGCCAAATGGCCGCAACCCTACGTGCTCACTGCCAACGTGGCACGATGGTTGGGTGACAACACCAATGGTTATCGATATTTGGAGCGACGTGGTGTGCCCTTTTTGTTATCTCGGCGAGGTGCAGCTCGCTAAGGCTCTGGAGGCTTTTGCCCACTATGACCAAGTCGAGATACGTACCCACGCCTTTGAGCTCGACCCCTCTTCCGTGTACAACCCGGATTTAGCACTTGATCAATTGTTGGCCGATAAATACCAGATGCCACTCGAGCGAGCCCAAACCATGCACCACGATCTAGAGGCCAAGGCGGCCGACCTCGGCATGCATTGGTCCTTCGCCATCGCCAAGCCCACTAACACCTTCGATGCTCACCGCCTTATTGCTTTGGCGCGAACCCAAGAGCTAGATGCGACCATGGTGCAACGCTTGTTTCAAGCATATTTTTCTGAGGGCAAACTCATTAGTGACCGCACGGTACTAAACGAACTGGCCCATGAAGTTGGTGTCGTTGGGGTGGATCAACTCTGGGATGGCGATCTATTTGCTGATGAGGTACGTGTCGATGAAGCAACGGCGCAGGGGTACGGAGTCTCTGGGGTGCCCGCCATGATCTTTGATGGTAAGTACTTAGTAGTTGGGGCCCAAGGCGTCGAAGGTTATTCTCGCGCGCTTGAGCAAACTTGGGCTGAACGAGAAATCTAGTCTTCGTTGTAGGTAGGAACCACAGCTGCGGTAGCGACGTGTGAGTCCTTGTCAAGACTCATCACTCGAACACCGCTAGCGTCTCGGCCCTGGACCGAGATATCCGACACCGAGGTGCGAATCATGACGCCGTCGCTTGAAGCCAACAACACTTCGTCTGTTGGGGTAGCCATCATGGCCGCAACAACAAATCCGCGAGTGGCCGTAATTTTCACGGCACGAACACCTTGGCCGCCGCGACCCTGAACGCTGAACTTGTTAACCTCAACACGCTTACCGAATCCGGCGTCCGTGACGACGAACAAGTCCGCGCCCTTTCGCACCACATCAAGCGATATTGCGTGGTCCCCAGTCTTTAAGTTGATACCGCGAACACCGGTCGAATCGCGACCCATGTTGCGGACATCTTTTTCACTAAAGCGAATTCCTTGACCACGGTAGGTAACAATCATTATTTCGTCTGAGCCACTCGTAGCAACTACGCGTACGACCTCGTCGTTATCACGCAAGTTGATTGCAATCCAACCCTCACGGCGACTCTTGTCGTATTCGGAGAAGGCAGTCTTCTTGATTGTTCCATTCTTCGTCGCAAAAACCAAGAACTTGTCCTTCGGGAAGTCTTCCGTGCTCACGACAGCCTGAATTGATTCTCCCGGGTGCAAGCTCAGTAGGTTCACAATTGAGGTGCCCTTAGCGGTTCGTTCTTTCATGGGGAACTCGTGTCCGCGCAGGCGGAACACTCGACCCTGGTTCGAGAACAGCAATAGGTACGCGTGGCTGGTGGTGTGAATGATTTGGTCGACAAAGTCGTCATCTTTCAACTTCGCACCCTTCACTCCTCGCCCACCGCGTGCTTGCACACGGAAGGTGTCTCCCGCCATGGCTTTTACGTAGCCGGACTTGGTGATGGTAATAACGATTTGCTCGTCTTGAATTAGGTCCTCGACACCTAGTTCGCCTGGATCATTAATGATCTGAGTGAGCCGTTCGTTAGCGAACTTGTTGCGAATCGCAGTTAGCTCGTCTGAAATCACAGCACGGAGCCGTGTATCTGACTTCAAGATTGAGGTGAGTTCGGCGATGGTTTCGCGGAGCTTCTTCATCTCTTCTTCGAGTTCAGTTCGCCCAATCTTGGTTAGGCGACCCAAGGTCATGTCCAAAATGTGGTTGGCTTGCTCCTCGGTGAACTTGAATGGGGCCTTCATCAAAGCATCGCGAGCAGCTGAGCGGTCGGCGGCGGCACGAATCGTCTTGATGATTGCGTCCAGCATGTCGATGGCTTTAAGTAGGCCTTCGACAATGTGGGCACGCGCTTCGGCCTTTCGAAGACGGAACTGGCTGCGACGAGTAACTACATCTACTTGGTGGGTGATGTAGTGACCAAGAGCCTGGGACAAGGTCAACGTGCGAGGAACGCCATCGACCAAGGCGAGCAGGTTAACTGAAAAGGTTGTCTGCAGCGAGGTGTTCTTGTAGAGCTTGTTCAACACCACATTCGCGTTGGCATCGCGCTTGAGTCGAATCACCAAGCGGGGCTGACGCCCAGCCGAGTCGTTTTGGACGGCGGCAATTCCTTCAATCTCCTTAGCGTTCACCAAGTCGGAGATTTTTTGCTCAATTGATTCAACCGATACTTCATAGGGGAACTGCGTAACCACAATGCGTGAGTCTCGAGTTCCCTCTTCAATCTCAGCCACCGCTCGTAGCTTGATTGAGCCCTTACCGGTCTTGTACGCGTCTTGAATTCCTTGACGACCAAGGATCTGGGCTCCCGTAGGAAAGTCAGGTCCCTTAACGAACTTCATCAACTCATCGTCGCTGGCCTTGGGATTAGCGAGCAGGTGCAATACAGCGTCGCTAACTTCGCCGAGGTTGTGTGGCGGAATCTTGGTCGCCATACCCACGGCAATTCCCTGTGATCCATTGACTAAGAGGTTGGGAAAGCGCGCCGGTAGAACGATTGGCTCTTGTGTTGAGTTGTCGTAGTTGGCCTGGAAGTCAACCGTCTCTTCGTCAATTGAGTCCAGCATTTCGAGCGCTAGTGGCGCGAGGCGACATTCGGTGTATCGCATCGCCGCAGCGCCTTCGTCTGGTCCGGTGCCACCGAAGTTTCCGTGACCACTGATGAGTGGGTGACGCATCGAGAAGTCCACGACCATGCGAACCATGGCGTCATAGATTGCGCTGTCGCCGTGTGGGTGATAGGTACCCATGACTTCACCAACCACCTTGGCGCACTTGGTGTGCGGTCGGTCAGGGCGAAGACCCTGGTCAAACATTGAGTACAGGATGCGACGGTGGACGGGCTTTAAACCATCACGAACGTCAGGTAGTGCGCGCGAAACGATGACCGACATCGAATACTCGAGGAAGGATCGCTCCATCTCCAAGTTGATTTCGATTGGCTCGATATAGCCTTCAACCTCATCGGCACTAGGTGGTGTGACTGGTGGTTTTGCTCCCCCAGCGGCCACTTTGGCTAATGCCTTTTTGGCGGGTGCTGGTGTTTTCTTAGCGGGAGCGGCCTTCTTGGCTACCGCTTTTTTGGCGGGAGCTTTGGTTGTTTTTTTAGGAGTTGCTTTAGTGGGTTTCTTGGGAGTGGCCATAGTAAATAACCTCCTAGATGTCTAGGAAGCGAACGTCCTTTGCGTTGGTCTGGATGAAGTGGCGTCGTTGTGGAACATCGTCACCCATGAGGATTGAACACACTTCGTCGGCGAGTGCGGCTTGCTCAACGGTGATCTGCAACAAGGCCCGCTTGGTTGGGTCCATCGTGGTGTCGCGGAGCTCGTCAAAGTCCATTTCACCCAAACCTTTGAGGCGTTGAAAGTCGTTTTTGTGATTTGGGTTTTCCTTGAGAAATTGAGCCTTCGCGGCTTCGTCGCGTAGATATGTTTTTTCTTTTCCAACCAACGTTGAGTACAGCGGGGGCTGCGCGACAAAAACGTTTCCGGCCTTAACCATCTCGGTCATCTGGCGAAAGAAAAAAGTCAGCAAGAGGGTGCGGATGTGCGAGCCGTCAACATCGGCGTCGGCGAGCAAAATGATTTTGCCGTACCGGATTTTTGTGACGTCAAAGTCGTTTTCAACACCAGCACCAATCGCTGAAATCAGCGCTTGAATTTCGGTGTTCTTGAGAATCTTGTCGGCGCGCGCTTTCTCAACATTCAAAATCTTTCCGCGAATAGGCAAGATGGCTTGGTTTCGTGGGTTACGTGCGTCTTTGGCTGATCCACCCGCTGAGTTGCCCTCAACAATGAATAGCTCACACTCGCGTGGTTCGTTCGATGAACAGTCCACGAGTTTGCCGGGCAATCCCGCCCCGTCAAGCGCGCTCTTGCGACGAGTGAGGTCACGAGCTTGGCGAGCGGCCATGCGCGCCCGCGCGGCTGACACCGCCTTGGCCACAATCTGATTCGCTTCACGCGGGTTTTCTTCGAGCCATTCGGCGAGCTTCTCATTGGTAGCGCGCTCCACGAGTGAGCGTATCGATACGTTACCGAGCTTGCCTTTGGTCTGACCTTCGAACTGGGGCTCGGCTAGCTTCACCGACACAATTGCGGTGAGCCCTTCGCGGATGTCTTCGCCGGTGAGGTTCTCCTCTTTTTCTTTTAGGAGATTGCGTTTACGCGCGTGACGGTTCATTACGTTCGTTAGGGCCTTGCGGAATCCCTCTTCGTGCATACCGCCTTCGATTGTGGAAATACCGTTAGCGAAGGAGTGGATGGACTCGTAGTAGCCCGTGTTCCACTGGAAGGCAATTTCAACTTCCTGGTTCTCTTCCGACGCTTCGTACGATCCGACTTTCTTAAAGAGTGACTCTTTAGAGGCGTTGAGGTGTTTGACGTAGTCAATAATTCCACCTTTGTACATAAAGGTTTCTGATAACTCTTTACCTTTGCGTTGATCTTCGAAACGAATTTCGAGACCCTTGTTCAAAAAAGCCATAATCTGAAGTCGCTCAACAATTGTCTGAGCGCGGAATTCAACATCCTCAAAAATACTGGGGTCTGGGGTAAAGGTAACGGTGGTGCCGGTGCGATTACGTGGTGCGTTGCCGATCTTTTTTAAACGTCCGGTTGGTTTTCCGCCATCTTTAAAAGTCATCTGGAAGTGATCACCGTTTTGATCGATGTCGAGAACCAACACGGTTGAAAGCGCGTTAACAACCGAGATGCCCACTCCGTGTAGGCCACCAGATACTTTGTAACCTTCGCCACCAAACTTTCCGCCGGCGTGCAAAACCGTCAAAACAATTTCGGCGGCTGATTTACCAGGGTATTGCGGGTGGATGTCCGTTGGAATTCCACGACCATCGTCAGAAACCTGACAGCTCCCGTTGGCCAAGATGGTCACGTCGATACGGTTGCAGTATCCCGCCATAGCTTCGTCCACCGCGTTGTCGACAACCTCCCAAATAAGGTGGTGCAATCCGGCGGGGCCGGTCGAACCGATGTACATTCCGGGTCGCACACGAACTGGGTCTAAACCCTCGAGAACGGTGATGTCTTTAGCGCTGTATGAGGCGGACGCCTTTGCTTTGGTCTTTTCGGCCACGCCGGGGTCCTTTCAAGGAAAAATCAGGGTGAAATAGTTAAATTTCTGCATTCATTCTACCCGACTACGGGTGAGTTTTGGTACCCAAAGGTCGTTACGGGGCCTTTTACGCTTCGCTAATACGGGTTTTTAACGAAGTTGGCGCCTTATCCCCCAAAACGGAAAATCCGCGCAAGATTAGAGGGGTGTCGCTGATGATTCTTTGTGCGAACGCTCCAGAGGGGACGCGAACGATTAGCACCCCATCTTTAATCATCTCTGGTTGACAACGCTGTGCGACTACCGGCTCAACAATGGTCGGCCACAACGCTTGGATGTCGTCGATTATTCGAAGATCGACCTTTTTTAATCTGCCGGCTAACACATCGAGCATTTCGCTCAAGGGCACAATGCGCTCACTCCGTCGACTCATGAGTTCCTTTGGGTTAGATCAATCACAACCGCCGGCTCCATCCCGGAAGGGAGCGGTGAGGCGGTGGTGACGAGGGTTTGTCCTTTGGGGAGTAGTTCGAGTAATTGATCGCTTCGGTAGGGGTCTAGTTCGCTAAAGACGTCGTCGAGCAACAAGAGGGGGTCTACGCCGCGGGTCTTCTTGATGAGTTCGTGTCCGGCCAAGCGCAGAGCGAGCGCCAGGGTCCGTTGTTCGCCCTGGGACGCTTGGTGCCTTGAGTCTCGCCCATTTAATTCAATGAGTAGATCATCAAGGTGGGGTCCCAGTACGGTGCTGCCACGTAACACTTCGTGACGAAACTCTTTGGCTAGTTCATCATTGAGGTTTCCGGACCAAGAGATTTGAAATTTCAACTCCACCCGGTCATCTTGTTGAGAAATTTGAGAATATTTTTGTTGGACTAGTGGGGTGAGTTGTTTAATAATTTCTATTCGGAGCTGGTTTAGTTTTTCTGCGGATTGCACAAACTGGAGTGTCCAGACGGTGAGCTCTGCTTCGATAGATCCGGTGGGGAGTTGTTTTTCTAAGGATTTAAGAAAGGCGTTGCGTTGCTTGAGTACTCGTATGAAGGTGGCCACGGTTTCTTCATTTTCGGGCGCCACATCACCAATTAGAAGATCCAAAAAGTGTCGCCGGTGGGAGCCACTTTCTCTAATAATTTCAACACCCTCTGGGGTGAAAATTGTGATTGGCATGAGTTCGGCTAGCAGCGCCCGGGACGCCGGTTTCTTTCCGTTCACGAGCATTTGTTTTGTGGTTCGGTGTTCGTTCTTAGTAAGGGTGAGATCGACTTGGAGCCGGCGTTCCTGCTGGAACACCACTCCGTGCACTTCCGCTTGAACGGAGCCCGAGTGAATTAGGTGGGAAGAACTGTTAGTTCGAAATGACCCGAGGGTACCCAGGCAATACACCGCTTCGAGAACTGAGGTTTTCCCTGTGCCGTTTGGTGACACAAACACCGTAACGGCGTCAGGATCTGGGTGGAAGGAATATTCCTCAAAGATTCTGAAATTACGAACGGTGAGTTCATGCAGCCCCACTGAGATAATCCTTGGTTAGATGCGAACGGGCATCAAGAGATATTTGAATTTCTCATCATCTACTCCGTGAATCAACGCGGGGCGAACGGAGTCAGAAATCTCGAGAACAATTTCGTCCCCCACTACTGATTCAATTCCTTCGATGAGGAATAGTGGATTGAACGCAATGGTGATTTCTTCACCTGAGTAATCTGCCTGAATTTTGTCTTCCACATCTCCGGAGTCTTGGCTTTGGGTGCGGATCTCTAAAGTTAGTTCCTTTAGGGTTAACCGCACTGACGCGTTGTGGTCTTTAGCCATCAGTTTTGCCCGGCGCAGGGAGTTAAGGAGCGTGTCTTTAGCAATCCTCAGCTGACTGGTAAAGCTGGTGGGGATGAGTTGTAAGACAGAGGGGTAGTTTCCGTCGATAAGGCGTGACGAAATAGAGGTCTCGCCCACCACAAAAGAAATCTCTGAATCGGTGACTGTTATTCCAATAGTGGCTTCTTCGCTTAGGTTTGCCGCCGCTCGCTGTAATTCACTGAGGGCGCGGGCTGGAACCAGGAGATCTTTGTTTGAATTAAATGGTGGAACTCCAATTACGTCACGTACTGCGAGCCGGTATGAGTCGGTTGCGATGAGTCGTAGATTGCCACCCTCTGCTGTTAATAAGACACCCGTCAAAAGAGGGCGTGCATCATCGGTTGCGGCTGCGCGAATTGTTTGTGCTAATCCGTGAGCTAAATCACCTGCGGGGATTTCTACGATGGCTCCTGATATAGGTGAAATCTTTGGGTAGTCGGCTACGGGGAAGGTTCGAAGATTAAAACGCGCGTTGTTGAGCTCGACTTCAACGTTCTCCCCTTCGGTGTGAACAGATACCGCTCCAGACTCAAGTGATCTAACCACCTCACCAATAAGTCGGGCAGGGACGACAACTGACCCATCTTCTGAACCAACAACCATAAAGGAGGTTCGAACAGTGAGGTCCGTGTCAGTACCTGTAATGGTCAGTTGGTTGCCCTGGAGGTTTAGGAGAATCCCTGACGGTGCACCCAGGGTGCGGTTGGAGACAGCGCGACCAGCGGCGCTCAGGGCCTCGGCCAAGATATCTCGCTCAGATTTAAATTTCATACTTTGCCTTTCTAACGGACTGCAGTTACAACTGTTGATTTCATTTAAGTAAGTAGTTAAGTAGTAGTAGCCCTGTGGATTGTTGATTACTTTGTAAAACCCCTGATAAAGAGGATTCAACTAGAACCTTCAAAACACACAACGTTGTCCAAAACTCCTTAAACCTTCTTTATTCAACCTTGACGTCATGTGGATTAATCAAAGCAAAGACACTAGTTATAAACACCAACGTCCTCACCTTTTACACAACTAGCCGCGCGTGTCGCCCTGTAACTTTCTCTTCAATTTATTTACTTCATCTAACAAAACCGAATCAACCGGGAGCTGCTCTTTCATTTTTTCCACCGCTGAGATAACCGTGGTGTGGTTACGACCATCAAAAACTCTGGCAATCATGGGATATGAGTAGTTGTTAAGCAGGTCCCTAAACAGATACATCGCCACATGTCTGGCGTGGACCAGGGGGCGAAGTCGCTTCGATCCACGAACCTCATCAACGGTTAATCCATAAAAATCAGCGACGGTTTTTAAGATGGTGTCCGGCTTCAAAATTATTTGTTCTGATCCCAAATTGTTGAGGTGGTTCTTAGCCAACTCGAGGGAGATTGGCTCTTGACGCAGATTCGAAAATGCGCGAAGCATGGTGATTGATCCTTCGAGCTCGCGAATGTTGTCACGAACACGACGCGCAATCCATTCAACAACTTCATCAGGAAGTCGCACGCCCTCAGCCTCAGCTTTTGATCTGAGGATATTGATGCGAGTTTCTAAATCGGGCTGGTCGACCTCGGTGATAAGCCCCTGGAGCAGACGAGTGCGGAACCGTTCATCTAACCAACCAAGGTCGCGGGGAGAACGATCGGAGGTCAACACAACTTGCTTGCCTGAATCACGCAAAGCGTTATAGGTGTGAAACACCTCTTCAGCAAAAGCGGGACCGCGGGTCTCCATAAATTGAAAGTCGTCAATTAAAAAGACGTCAATTTCACGGTACCGGTTGTGCATAGCGAGTTGGGTTTTGGAGCGAATCGCATCTAAAAAGTCATTCAGATATGTCTCGGTGGTGACGTAACGAACACGACGCTCGGGATAGTTCTCCTGAATGTAATTACCAATTGCGTGAAGCAGGTGGGTCTTGCCCAAACCAGAGTTACCGTGGATGATGAGAGGGTTGTAGGAGCGACCAGGAATCTCCGCAACCGCTAAAGCGGCCGCTGCGGCGAAGGCGTTGGAGGGACCTTCAATAAAAGTGGCGAAGGTCATACGAGGATCAAGTTTTACTGAACGCTCAGAGCGCACACCAGCGACTTCCACAACCGCCGGTTCGGTTGGGTTGTGGAACTCTTCCATGTAGGGCTCAGCCATGAGAGCTTCGTTTACCGTGAGGGACACCTCTACTTGTTGACCCACCAAGGCGGAGGCTTGTTCAGTGATGAATTCGAGATAACGCTGTTGGATGCGAGTCTTTTGAATTTCATTCGGCACGCCAATTACAAGGAGGTTGTCGTGGAAATCAACAAGACGCAGTGCATTAAGTCCCGCCATCCACATCGACTCGGTTGCATTGTGCCGCAAGGACTCTCGCAACCCACTCCAAAACTCTTCACCACTCAACATTGATTCCTCCACAGAACGACTTTGACCTTATCCACAGGGGCTAGGGGCGCGCCATTCGGACAACGCCACTTCAGGGGAGATAACCATACACCGAGTGGCGATGGCCGACTTTGCGCCGAGCCCTGCGATGCACTAACATTGTGCAACTCAGCCGGCGGTTGCACTCCAGGAGGCATCGCCGAGCAGGTCTGAATTTAGAAGAGGATTCTATGAAGCGTACGTACCAACCAAATCAGCGTAAAAGGGCTAAAAGTCACGGTTTTCGTGCCCGTATGCGCACCAAGGCCGGGCGAGCAGTTTTGAAGGCTCGCCGTGCCAAGGGACGCCGCAGCTTGACGGTTTAAGAGCATGCCCGGGCGGGTCCATACCCGTCGACAGTTTGCGCTCTTTGCTCGGCCCTCAGCTCGTGGTTCTAGCGGCCCTCTTCGGATCAGTTTCGTCGAAGGTGGCTCCCCCGCCAGCCAGGTCAACGTAGCATTCGCAATCAGTCGAAAGGTAGGCAATGCGGTCGAGAGAAATCTCATCCGCCGCCGACTCCGGGCTCTCTGTGACGAGATGACCCCTTCGCTAAAATCAGGGAATTACCTGATCAGAGCGGCCATCGAGACTCCAACCCTTACCTATGACGAACTTCGTACCCACCTTAAAAACGCCCTTGAGCGCTGCAAAACCCTTGAAAAATAGCCTATTTTCACGCTTTTTGTCCCGCGGAATCCACGCCTATCAGCACCTCAATGCTGGAAAGGCTTCACCTTGTCGATTCATCCCAACCTGCTCGAATTACGCCCTTGAGGCGATCGAAACCCACGGAGCCCTAAAAGGCTCCGGTTTGTCCCTACGCCGTATTGGTCGTTGCCGTCCCGGCGGCGCTCATGGCGTTGACCTTGTACCAACAAAGAAGGAGAGCAACAACTAATGCATTCCATAATCCACGCAATTGGCGCAGTTTTTCAGCCAATTTTCACCCTATTTGGCTGGTTGATGGCCTTTTTCTACGGGATCGTACCCAACTACGCCCTAGCCATCACCCTGCTCACGATTGTCATCATGGGGGCTTTAACCCCATTTACGGTGAAAAGCACCAAATCAATGCAATCAATGGCTCGTTTGCAACCAGAAATCAAGAAATTGCAGGCAAAATACAAGGGAGCTGAGAATCGCGCCCAGTTAAACGAAGAGATGATGAAGCTCTACCGCGAAGAAGGGGCCAACCCAGTCGGCGGATGCCTACCCCTGCTTCTCCAAGCTCCATTCCTTTTCATCCTGTATCAAGTAATTAAAGGACTTTCTAACCAGGTCCTGGCCCACGGGATGCTGGTTTCCCAGCCCCGCTACATTCCTGGGACCTCCAAGATGTACCACGATTTGTTGGTAAGTCATGGAAAAATCGATGTTTTTGGGATGGATATGAGCTTGAAGCTCTTCAGCCACCACGCCACCACCGTGGCCGCTATCCCCTTCTTCGCCATTGTCCTGTTCGCCGTCGGCCTTCAGTACTTCCAGATGGCTCAATTGAACCGTCGAAGTATGAAGTCGGGCCAAGAGATGTCCTCGCAGCAGAAGATGACCCAGCGCTTCATGCCGATTCTTTTCGCATACTTCTATATGGTTATCCCAGCAGCAGTCGTGCTCTATATGGTTGTTTCCTCAGTTATTCGCATTATTACTCAAGATGTCATGTTCCGCACCGGCGTAGTTACCACCGGCAAGCCAGCCGAGCGCGAGCTTCCCGCAGTGCAGGACGACAAAACCTCAACTTCAAAGCCCGGAGTGCAACCTCGGGCTAAGAACAAGCGTAAAAGGAAGGACCGTTAATGGATTGGGTAGAAACCACTGGTAAAACAGTAGAAGAAGCCACCGAACGCGCCCTCACCCACCTGGGTGTAGGTCGTACAGATGCTGAGATCGAGGTTCTAGAAGAACCAAAGACCAGTATTTTCGGTAAAGCTAAGGGAGAGGCTCGAATTAAAGCTCGAGTTCGACCTGCTGGACCACGACCAAAGCGGTCATCAGGCCGCACTAGTCGCCCCTCAGAGAACCGTCGACCTCGCAACGACCGTGGCCCAAAGCCTGAAGGTTCAGCGCGTAAGGAAAATGAAAGCCAAAGACCACCACGTGCAGAAAAGCCTCGCGCCCCAAGGGAGCATGGCAACCAGGAGGAGAAAGTGTCAACTACCGTTCCACTAGCCGATCAGGGTGCCCTTGGTAAGGAGTTCCTTGAGGGTTTGTTGAAGTCTATGCAGATCACCGCAACAGTGTCGGTCAAAGAAATTGACGCCGAAACTGTTGAAATAGCAGTAAATCACGAACCGCCCACCGAACTTGGTGTGCTGGTTGGACCCCGTGGCACCACCCTGCAGGCCCTCCAAGAGGTCACGCGAACCCTCGTTCAGTCGAAGGTGACGGGACGCACCGACCGAATTTTGGTTGACGTTGCCCACTACCGCGAGCGCCGTGTAGCCGCTCTTGGCCGCTTCGCCCAACAGGTAGCTGAAGAGGTTGTTGAATCGGGAGAAGAGCGAGCACTAGAGCCTATGAGTTCAGCTGATCGTAAGGCTGTGCACGACGCATTAACCGATAACTCAGGCATTACGACTCGCTCTGAGGGTGAAGAACCACGTCGTTTCGTGGTCATTGCCCCGGCGTAAACTGCCGTGACTAACGCTTGGTTGCCCCGTTCTCTTGAAATATCAAGGGAACGGGGCTTCTTATCGCCCCAACCACTTGAGCCACAAATCGAACACGCACGGGGCTTTGTGGCGGCTTGGAACTCGGTTTCCCCTACTCCCCCAGTAAATTTCCTAGATTTAGGCAGTGGCGGAGGACTTCCCGGGCTCGTTCTCCTTCAGGAATGGAATATTTCAGCAGTTCTCATGGATGCAATGGAAAAGCGCGTAGCGTTCCTCCAGGAGGTGCTGGACTTTGAAGATGCCCCGGGCCAAGCAATTGCTATCCAAGCGCGGGCCGAAGAGCTCTCTCGAGACCCGGATTACCAAGAATCCTTTGATCTCGTTACTGCGCGAAGCTTTGGCCCACCCGCCGTTACCGCAGAATGCGCTGTACGGTTCCTGAAAATAGGCGGCTACCTCATAGTCTCCGAGCCGCCAGACGATAATGCCCCAAATCGTTGGTTGGTTGAAGGTTTACAGAAGGTTGGGCTAGAAGACCTCGGCCGACACCGCTTTGGCTCAGCATTCCAAATTCTCCGCAAAAAGTCCCGCACCCCTAGCTTTTACCCTAGGGAA
Source organism: uncultured Actinomycetes bacterium (assembly GCA_903830655.1). Lineage (GTDB taxonomy): Bacteria > Actinomycetota > Acidimicrobiia > Acidimicrobiales > RAAP-2 > RAAP-2. The sequence goes on from CAIKUQ010000045.1 coordinate 71,881, forward strand.
TCCGGAACTCCGAAGAAAAAACCACTCTTTTAGGGCCGAGAATGTTTCACGTGAAACATTCTGACGAAGCCGAGTCCAATTGTTTCACGTGAAACATCCAGGCCAAGAGGATTCAATTGTTTCACGTGAAACATTTTATACTTGACGTAGCCCCAAAAACGTAGTTAGATGTACGGAGCAACATTCCCGTGCGCCTATTTATAAGTTCGGGTCCTGTCGGAGGCCATATATTATGCGGATTTTCGCTGTAGCGAACCAAAAAGGTGGAGTGGGTAAGACCACAACGACGATCTCAGTCGGGGCCGCCTTAGCGGAATTAGGCCGTAGGGTTCTCATTATCGACTTGGACCCCCAAGGTAACGCCACAACCGGCTTAGGAGTCGACGCCCGCCGTTTTGAGCACTCAATGTACGATGTTTTGCTCAATGACATGCCTATGGCGGACGTCGTTGAGGCTACCGGCTTTGCCAACCTGTTCTTGGCCCCCGCTACCCTGGACCTGGCAGGTGTCGAGCAAGAGCTGAGCTCAGTAATTTCGCGTGAAACCCGCCTTAAGCGCTCTCTAGAGTCTATACAAGGGGAATTTGATTACGTGATGATCGACTGCCCCCCTTCCTTAGGCTTAATTACAATCAACGCCTTCTCCGCAGCCACCGACATTTTGGTGCCTGTCCAGTCAGAGTTCTACGCACTAGAAGGACTAAGCCAATTGACCAAAATTGTTGAGCTGGTTCAAAAGAATTTGAACCCCTCCTTGAGGATTTCCAAGGTTGTTTTGACTATGGCCACCGCTACGGCCCTGTCATCGGACGTCGCTAAGGAGGTCAAAAAGGCCTTCCCCAAGGAACTTTGCAAGACAACTATCCCTCGTACAGTCCGATTGGCGGAAGCACCTTCCTTTGGACAACCAATTACGCAATTCGACCCCGCTTCTAAGGGTGCCAAGGCCTATAAGGCATTAGCAGAGGAGATTGACAATGGCTAGAAAGCCCGGTTTAGGTAAGGGTCTGGAAGCCCTCATTCCCAATAGTGGAGGCGGTAACGAAGGGGAGAGCAATTCTCCCTTGCGTCGAGTCCCCGTTAGTTCCGTTCGGGCCAACAAGTTCCAACCCAGAAAGCACTTTGACGAAGAGTCCTTGGCCTCATTAGCCACTTCGATCAAGGAAATGGGTGTTTTACAGCCAATTATCGTGCGCTTGGACCCCGACGAAGAGGGTAGCTACGAGCTGATTGCTGGTGAGCGTCGCTGGCGTGCCTCCCAATTGGCTGGTATGGAGACGATCCCGGTCCTGGTTTCTGATGGGGTTGATAATCTCCTCTCTCTAGAACAGGCTGTTGTGGAGAACCTCCACCGTGAAGATCTCCATCCTCTTGAAGAGGCCGCCGCCTATCAGCAATTAATCGATGAATTCAGCCTCATTCATGATCAAATCGCGAAACGCGTTGGAAAAAGTCGCACTTACATTACAAATACCTTAAGGCTATTGGCATTGGGCGAGTCTGCCCAGCTAGCTCTGGGATCTGGAAAGATTTCTGCTGGGCACGCACGAACGTTGCTGGCCATCGCCAATCCAGAGGCCCAAACCAAGATGGTACAGCGGATTATTTCTGCAGAATTGTCCGTCCGTGACACCGAAGCAGCAGTCAAAGCCTTACTGCAACCTAAAGAAACGAAGCCCACGGCCCCGAGTACGAGTGCAACCCCATCGAAACCAACACTCCGCCCGGTTCCAGACCCTGCGGTGGCCGAAATCGAGAACCTTTTTGAGGCCTACCTCGACACCCGAGTCCACGTTGACCTTCGAGATGCCAAGACGGGGCGCATCATTATCGATTTTGCCGACCTAGATGACCTCGAGCGAATCTATAAGGCCGTAGCCAAGCGGGGACTGCACTAAGTCTCAACTAAACCCTCAGGTTGAAGTTATCCCCAAACTGTGCAGTAGGTTGTGGTTAAACCCCGCCATCATCAGGGGAAATCGCTATAACCCTTATAGGGCACAGGTTTGAAGGTTTTTTTGGAAGTGTTATCTGTGGATAACTTGCTGAAGAACCTCTTGAAATACCGTGACCACGAGGTGAACTTCCTGTTCAGAGAGGTTGCCCTGCTCAATGACCAGCGCGGTCATTGGGGTTTCACGTAAAACAGGGAGGCTCATTCCCGTCAAGTCAACGTCAATGCCTGGAGCGGCCTTGCGCAGAGCCCCCACCAGTAACGAGCCAAGTTCTTCGCCAGCGAGGGATCGAGAGAGGTAGCCCTGCCAAAAGTGGATATGGAGACCCTCGATGCCAGCCAAAGTCTTGATGGCTAGGACGAGTCCTGCCCCGCTCGAAATGGCGGCTTTCGAAAGGTTCGAATCATCCCCATGGAGGGGGAGTGATAGCCCACCGGATAAGGCCTCGGCGAACGGACCCGAGCCACCAATAAACAGCTCACCAGAAATTCCACCGGCGCCGAGATCTTGAATGGCGTTAACGGGGGTGCGGTCGTCAGCCGAGGAAAGGCGCAAGATTTCGTCGAAGGCCAACTTCGTCAAAACACCGGTGACCTCGAGTCCGGTATTGGCTTGAAACTCTCTGAGGGCCGATTCGGACTTCGGGCCAAAGATTCCATCTAGGCGCCCAGGGTTGAACCCAAGTCGAGCGAGTCTCACTTGCAAGTTGGCTACGTCATCTCCTCGAAGGAATGGCGTAGCGATAAAGAGCAGCCGGCCGCCCAGTGTCCAAGAGGCTTCGGCTAAGCGCTCCCAGGTGAGTGCGTCGACGAGGCCAGTCATGGGTAGGCCGCGGTCATGCTGGAAGGCCGATACACGCTTAGCGGTGAAGGGGTCGAGCGCGTGTGGTGAATTCAGCTGCTCGCCAACACCCTTCGAGGTCAAATCACTTACGAGCGCTTGAACCTCGAGGGTGGTGAGCAAAACGAAATTCCCGACTTAGAGGTTGTCGGTGATCTCTTGGAGCATGGCACCCTTGGGCTTTGCACCAACGAGACGAGCGGCGACCTCGCCGTTTTTGAACAACAAGAGGGTTGGGATGCTCATAACGGAGAACTTGGTTGCGGTGGCGACATTGGCGTCGACGTCGAGCTTGGCGATGGCGAACTTGTCCGCCTGCTCGTCAGCGAGCTCTTCGAGGATCGGGGCAATCATCTTGCAAGGCCCGCACCATTCGGCCCAGAAGTCCACCAAGATGGGCTTGTCTGACGACTTGACGGCTTCGTCGAAAGTTGCGTCTGTGAGATGTGCGATTGTGGCCATGATTTCCTCCTTGCGACGCGGCGATTGCCGCGAGTTCCATCGTAGCGACTAGTGGGAAAAACCTTGCGCTTCTAACCAGCGCTCGGCATCGATAGCGGCCACACAACCTGAGCCCGCCGAGGTAATGGCCTGGCGATACTCGTGGTCTTGAACGTCACCCGCTGCGAAGAGTCCCTCGATGTTGGTGTAGGAACCGTGCATCGTCTTCACGTACCCCGCGTCGTCTAGGTCTAACGAGTCGGTGACCAAAGTGGTGTTGGGGATGTGACCAATCGCCACAAAAATTCCGGTGAGGGGCAGGACACGAGTCTCACCAGTAACGGTGTCTTCGAGGAGAACACCCTCGACGCGCTCTTCGCCCAGTACTTCGGTCACCTTGGTGTTCCAGGCAAACTTGATTTTCTCATTAGCGAAGGCGCGCTCTTGCATGATCTTGGAAGCGCGAAGAGAGTCGCGGCGGTGAATCAGGGTTACCGACGAGGCGAACCGAGTTAAGAAGGTGGCCTCTTCGATAGCGGAGTCGCCACCACCCACTACGGCGATGTCTTGGCCACGGAAGAAAAAGCCGTCACAGGTCGCACAGGTCGAAAGCCCGTGACTAAGTAGGCGTTTTTCGCCAGGAACATTCATCATCAAGGATCGAGCACCGGTGGCCAGAATCACTGAGTCCGCGGTAATCGAAGGGTCGACGTCGTCGGTGAGCCAGGCCTTAAATGGGCGAGAGGTGGCGTCGAGTTTTTGGACCTTGGTTACGCGCAGGTCGGCCCCGAATCGCTTGGCCTGTTCGCGCATGTTGGCCATGAGCTCAGGTCCCGTAATTCCCTCGGGAAATCCAGGAAAGTTCTCGATTTCGGTCGTGAGCATGAGTTGACCGCCGGGCTGATCGGTGGTCGACGAAGGTTCGCCTTCAATGACAATCGGGGCGAGCTGGGCTCGACTCGCATAGATGGCCGCGGTGAGTCCGGCGGGGCCCGACCCAATGATGAGAACTCGGGTGTGGTCGGTCATGAACGACGGGCTTTTCTTGAGATGCGGAATCGATAGATACAGAGTCCGAGGAGAATAAAGAGTGCGCCGATGCTCATGTAGCTAAGCCACTGGTGCGAGGCGAAGAGGTACGTGTCCACGAAGCGAAAAAGTCCAATAACAAAAAGGATGAATGAGACGATGCCCACCACGACCAAGATGATCGAAAAGGCGAGGGCGCGAGCGGCCACGGTGATGGGGCGAACCACCTTGCGCTGGACCTGGTTTACGGCGCTGTCGACAAAGTCCTCGGCCTTGGACTGAACCTTGTGAATCGCTTCATCCACCGAGTCACCAACCTTGGCGTACCGCCGCTCCATGGCCCCTTCGATAAAGGCCTCAACCTTTTTGGACCAGTGGGAAGACTCGGCTTTGCTCACCACCAAAATTTAGTGGTTTAAATTGGTTCGCGAATCCACGCCACGCCAATGATCCCGGGCCCCCCGTGCGTGCCAACGGTAGAGCCCATATCGGCGGTGATGAGGGGGAACCGAGTGGGAATTTCTGAGACCAGATCAATCAGGGCTTGGGTGTCAGAACACTGTGAGTGAATGACCGAGATGCGACGAATCGGACCCGCATCACGCGCTATTTGGGCCAATGCGGCCAGAGCCTTCGAACGGGTCCGGGCCCTTCCCGCCTCGACAACAACCCCTTCGCGGAGGGCGAGTATTGGTTTTATTGAGAGGATTTGGCCCAAGAAGGCCTTCGCGCCACCCAAGCGACCACCCTTGATGAGGTGCTCGAGGGTGTCGATGGTGGCGATGACTCCTAATTCGGGAACAAGCTCATGGCCCCTGGCCACAATCTCGGCCAGTGAGCTTCCGGCCTGGGCCATCTCGGCCAGTTCAATGGCGAGCAAGCCTTCGGACATCGTTACCGCGCGAGTGTCAATAATAGAAATTGGAATGCGATCCTTGACCGCCTCGGCCGCCAGGGTCGCAGAAGAAAAGGTCGCCGACAACAGCGAGGTGAGTGATATGACCACAATGCCCTCACACCCTTGGCTGATGGCGCGTTCGAAGGCCTCTTGAAACGCGCCCGGGGAGGGGGCGGAAGTCTCGGGCAAGGTCGCTGACTGGACACACTTCGCCCAAAACTCCTCCGGAGCCAGGTTGCGGTCGAGGAACTCTTCGGAACCAAATCGAATTGTCAGCGAAACAATGTCAATACCTAGACGTTCGGCTAGCGCATGTGGAAGGTCGCTTGCGCTATCGGTGATTATGCGTACTGGGGCCACGTCGCTCCTTCAAATGAGACTGCTGCCTTCTTTGACCAACCAAAAGTACTACGAGATAAATTACAATGCCGACAACCGCCGCCGCGAAGAATCGTTCAAAGAGCCCAATCCCGACCGTGGAGGTACTAGCGGAATAAGCAAAAGCCATGGCGACGAGTGAGAGAGAGCTCGCGGCCACTGTCCGCCGGACGTGAACGGACCACAGTTCGGACCAGATGGAAACCTCGTTTCGCGACAGTACCCACAGAACCAGTAGGGCACAGGCCGAATAGGCAATGGACACCGATCCGGTGAGACCGGCCATGGAGTGTCGACCAATGGCGTAGGCCAAAGCGATGGTGAGGATATTTTGAAGGGCGTAGAGAAAGAAGACTTGGCGGGCCTTTTGCATAGCTTGTAACCCCCTAATTCCCAATTGAAATAGGGTAAAACCAGGCAAACCGATGGCCAGAATCCGCAAGACCGTGCCCGCCAACAAGGGGTGTCGCAAGTCGGCGTGGTGCAAGAACAGCGCAACCAGTGGCGAACCCAGTACCACTAAGAACAACGCGCACGGGATGATGATCACCAGCGATTGGCGCAGCCCAAATCGCAATTGCTTAGTGAAGGACCCAAAGTCCTGGTCGGTAGCAAAACGCGCAAGTTGCGGAGTGAGCGACGTGAGTACCGACACCACCACCACGGCGTAGGGCATTTGCATAAAACTCCAGCCGTAGGTGTAGGCCGAGACCGGACCACTACCCCCGAGGGAGAAGGCCACCGCGAGTACGACGTACAACGAAGCTTGATTCGCGAGGACCACGGCGAGAGTCCACGCACCCAGTCGACGAACTGCCGTAATCGCGGGGTCGGCGAAGTCCAGCCGCAAACGCAAGCGATAGAGGTCGGTGGCACTGAGCGAGGGAAGCAAGAATAAAAATTGCAAGGCCACACCAAAGGTGGTGCCAACACCTAGGTACATCAGGTGTTGCGTCGACGAAACGGAAGCCACGCTCGGGCTGGGTTCGACCTGGTGAAACCAAATCAACACCGCAATGCAGATGATGTTGTTAACTACCGGCGTCCACGCGCCAGCGGAGAATCGATTACGAATGTTTAACAGGGCGGTTGAAATGCCAATTAGTCCATAGAAGAATATTTGGGGAACAAACCAACGAAGTAATTGAACGGCGACCTCGCGCTGGGCGGCGAGGTGGTGAGTGGCGCCGTGCTGCATGGCGGTGAAGCCTTGGATAACTTGCGGTGCCAGCACCCAAGCGGCCGCCGAGGTGATCGCCAAGACCAGAATCGCTCCCGTAATCACCGACGAGATCGATCGCCACGCCCCCTCTTCGGTGTCGACCGCGAGCCGTTCAACGAAAACGGGGATAAAGGTCGCCGAAGCGACACCTCCCAAGACCAGGTCAAAGACCATATTTGGCACGGTATTGGCCAAGTTAAAGGCGTCAGCGAGGGGGGTAAATCCAAGCACCCAGGCCAGAACGAGCACGCGCAGTAGCCCCGTCAGGCGCGAGGCGAAGGTTCCGCCGGCGAGCGAGAGAACTCGCGAACCGTGAGTACTCATGGGAGTTTTCGCTGGCTCCGGCGCCGCCACGCGGTCCGAATCCACCACAGCGCCAAGACGAGGGCGGAGAAGAAGGTGAGTAGGTATCCCGCCAGAGAAGCTCCGGCAAAGCGCACCTGTACCGCTTCGTGGGTGAGGACGAATTGGCCATCTTTGGTGAGCACATTGATTCGCAGGGTGAGTGACGAACCGTGCAAGTTGATGGCGGGGATTCGAATTGATTTGGTTTGCGAGTTGATGGTGACGAGCTGGGTAGATCCCCTTGGAAAGCTCAGCCCATTCGCGCTCAATTGGACTTGAACAGTTATTGGATAGTGCGCCTTGGAAAGCAGGGTCACTGGGATGCTGGCGTGGCGAGAGGTAAGGGTGATGCTAGAGGGATCAACACTCAGCAAGCGAAATTGATGAGCGAGTGAATTGCCGACTTGAGTTAACGCATTGTCGAGTACAGCGGGAGTGCCGATTTGTTCGGCGTTGGCGAGCCGTTCCATCAAAGTGAGACTGAGCCATGGATAGGTGATGGACTGGTTAAAGGAACCGACCTCGGCGATGAGCTGATCAAGGTAGGCGAGTGAATTTTGGGTCCACGCGGGAGTTGGTTGATCGATGACCGATTGACTAGTCGGGGCGCCGGTGGACCCGATGCGAGATGAGGCGAGCACCGTCGACAGCGGCGAGGGTGCAAGAACCCGGTTGCGCGAGAGGCCTGACAAGAATTCGTCTAGGAAGTGGCCATCGGCACTGCGGGCGTTGATGGGAACAATCACCGAGCGCTCGAAAGGAAGAGTGGGTGCTTCGTAGTGCAAGACAGAGAGCAGGGCGAGCAGGGCGTTCGCTCGAGTAGCGGGCCCCAAGCCGGCGCGGTACAGCAGCTGGTTGATCGGCGCGAAGGTTGGAATTGCCGTAATACCTGGGGTTTGCGAGAGGGTAAAGGGAGCGCCCCAGTTCCAGAAGCCAGATGGTGGAGTTACCAGTGAACTCTCGGCCACCACCGCTTGTTGGACCCCGGCTTTGGCGAGTGCGGTAAGCGAAGCCACTGGCGTGGTGGTGCGTAGGTAGATCGGTGCGTCAAGGTTTCGACCAGTAGCGGCGTAGAGGAATTCGTTAGTGAGGTTGAGTTGTTGCTGGACCTGTGAGTCAAGACCGTTAGCCGAGAGCTGCCCAAAATCAATCCGTGGTGACGGCGTAGCGATTACTCGGTGCGCGAGCGAGTCCACCGCAAGTCGCAAGGCGTGACTCACCGTGCTCGGAGCGATCGTAATTTTTTGGAGGGCTTGGTAATTTGTCGCCAGAGTGACTGGTGTAGCGGGGTAACTCGCGATTGTTCGAAGGAGAGATAAAAGTTGACTCGAAGAGTTGGTGGCCCCGCCGTCCATCGTGATCAGGGGAACCACGTCGAGCGGGTGAAGAACTTTGTCGTTCGAGATAACCACTAAAACCCACGTAGCGGATTTCGCTGTTCCTTCGGTGGCGATGTACTGAACGGGATACACACCGTCACAACGAGTCTGTTGACAACTTAAGGGAAGAACGAGCGGGAGTTCATTACAGGCGCCCTTGCCCGCACTCTTTTGGCCGGACTTCAAAACCATCGTGACCGCGGCAAAGCCGTTCTTGGTACAGGCGAGCTGGATGGTATTGGAGGTCGCCAGAGCCACCGTTCCGGGTCCCACCCCACTCGCTACGTCAATGACCTGGGAGGTGCCGACTAGTGGTGGGTAGAGTTCGGCCTGCAGGGTCGCCTTGGTGGGGGAGGGAAGGGTAAAAGTGGCTGAAAATCGTGCAATGCCGTTGCCGTTCATCGTGGCGACGGTGTCTTGGTGGTTCAGCACCAAGTCGAGGGTGGTCGCAGCCACGCTGACGTGCGGCCACGTGATCGTCGCGAGGCTCATGAGTACCACGCACAGCGCCCGCCACCAGGAAGAAAAACGGTGGAACATGCTTCACTAGGCTACAAGCGCACCGCTACGAAAGCCGGCGCATATTACCGTTAAGAGCAATGAATTTAAATGAAAACGCAATGACTCGCTTAAGTGAGATTGCGACACTCGCTGAACCGCTGGCCCAGGCCTTCGCCCAAGAGGGCTTCTCCCTCTACGCGGTCGGAGGGTGTGTGCGCGACGCATTCTTAGGGGCCGAACTTGGACCGGATATCGACTTCACGACCAACGCTCGACCCGATGACATTGCTCGAATCATGGGGCCGCTGTGCAAGGGAATGTGGGAGCAGGGCCGAGCCTTTGGGACCATCGGTGGCATTCTGAAAGAAACCGGCATCGAAGCGGAGGTCACGACCTTCCGATCTGAGAAATACGTTGACCATTCGCGCAAACCCGCAGTGGAGTGGGGAGACTCCCTCGAGGCGGATCTCTCGCGTCGCGACTTCACGCTGAACGCCTTAGCCTTTGACGTTATTGCCGAAGTGTTGAATACCCCTGATACGCAGAGGATCTTCGATTTCTTCGGGGGCGTTAGTGACCTAGCGGAGGGCGTCCTGCGAACGCCGATTGATCCCGTCACCCTCTTTCGAGATGACCCGCTGCGAATGTTGCGAGCCGCGAGGTTTTCCGCACGCTTCGCACTCAAGATCGACGCGCCCGTTGAGGCGGCGGCCGTCGCCACCGCGAGTGAATTATCCAAAGTGTCCGCGGAGCGTATTCGTGGTGAACTTGATTTGCTAATGATGACCGAGGTTCCGTCAATCGGTCTTGACTTCATCACGCGCACCGGTCTCGCCGACCACTTCTTTCCCGAATTACCGGGACTGCAACTCGAGCAGGATCCGATCCATCAACACAAAGATGTTCTGCGCCACACCTGGGCGGTCGTCGATAAGACAAGCCCACGTCTGGTGCTTCGTCTCGCCGCGCTCTTCCACGACATCGGCAAGCCCGTCACCCGCGCCATCACCCCAGCGGGCGTGACCTTCCGCTTCCACGAGGTGGTGGGGGCGAAAATGACCCGCAAGCGCATGAAGGAGCTCAAGTACTCCCAGGAGATGATTGACGACGTCTCCGAGCTCGTGGAGCTCCATCTGCGGTTCCACACCTACAAACTGGGCTGGACCGATTCGGCGATTCGCCGCTACGTGACTGATGCGGGACCCCTACTCGAGGACTTGAATGAACTCACACGGTGTGACTGCACAACACGTAACGCTCGCAAGGCCCAAGAACTGTCCGCTCGCATGGACGAGTTGGAAATCCGCATCGCCGATCTTCGAGAGCGCGAAGACTTGGCGAAACTGCGGCCCGCACTTGATGGTACGGAAATAATGGAAATTTTGGCACTGTCTCCCGGCCCAGCCATTAAGGGAGCCATCAACTTTCTAATGGAGATTCGTCTCAACGAGGGGGAAATCTCCAAAGCCGAAGCAACCCACCGCTTAAAAGAGTGGTGGGATGAGGCACGGTAGTTAATGGGTAAAACAAAAGGCCCGGTGCTCTAGAGCACCGGGCCTTTTAGTCACCAGCTGCTTAGGGCCAGACGGGGTTGTCGGCGCCCTTATTGGCAAACTCTTCTACTGCGTTGTGCGCAACGTCATCGTGGAGCTGAATTGGCGGGCTCTTCATGAAGTACGCCGATGGAGCGATGATTGGTCCACCAATACCGCGGTCCAGTGCAACCTTGGCGCAACGCACGGCGTCGATGATGACACCCGCTGAGTTGGGGGAGTCCCACACCTCGAGCTTGAGTTCAACATTCAACGGAACGTTTCCGAAGTTGCGGCCCTCCATGCGGATGTAGGCCCACTTGCGGTCTTCCAACCATGGCACGTGGTCGCTCGGTCCGATGTGGACAGTGCCCTCTTCCATGTGCGAGATCTCGAGCTGGCTAGTAACGGCCTGAGTCTTTGAGATCTTCTTTGACTCGAGACGGTCGCGGTCGAGCATGTTCTTAAAGTCCATGTTTCCACCAACGTTGAGCTGGTAGGTACGGTCCAGGGTCAGACCACGGTCTTCGAACAAACGGGCCAAGACACGGTGCGTAATGGTGGCGCCCACTTGACTCTTGATGTCGTCACCAATGATTGGCACCTTGGCGTCGGTGAACTTCTTGGCCCAGACGGGGTCTGAAGCAATGAAGACGGGGATGGCGTTGACAAACGCCACGCCAGCGTCCAAAGCGGCCTGAGCGTAGTAACGCTGGGCGTCTTCAGAACCTACGGGGAGGTACGAGACCAGGACATCGGCCTTAGCGTCACGCAACGCCTGAGCGACGTCGACCGCTTCAGCGGGCGACTCTTCGATGGCGGCGCGGTAGTACTTGTTAAGTCCGTCCATGGTTGGACCACGCTGCACCAAGACGCCGAGTGCGGGCACGTCGGCGAACTTGATGGTGTTGTTCTGTCCACCCCAGATGGCCTTGCTCAGGTCCTGTCCGACCTTGGAGGCGTCGACGTCAAAGGCGGCGACGAACTCTAAGTCACGGACGTGGTACCCACCGAGGACGACGTGCATCAAACCGGGGACGTGGTCCTCGGCCTTAGCGTCCTTGTAAAAGGTCACACCTTGGATTAATGAATTGGCACAGTTACCCATACCAGCAATGGCGACACGAATGTTTCCCATAGCTTCCTTCCTACTTCGCTTCTTCGGCGAAGGATTGTTGATTATTGCGTTCGGCGGACAACATGGAATCGATCCAGTTGATGTCCAACTCGACACCCTGCGCGGCGTGCGACATCACACTGCGCGCATACAGGTCGAGACTTTCGTTATGCGAACCGGCCTGAACTTCGGCGAGTCGCTCCACGAGGTCAGCGCGGCGACGCTCTAAGAGGCGCACACGCATAGAAGGGGTCAAGTAGCGATAGAGCGCTACGCGAAGAGAAAATGTCTTGGAGTCATCCAGGGTGGAGGAGTCTTCGAGGAGGGTGGCGAATTCAGTGCGGCCCCGCTCGGTAATTGAATAGACCTTGCGAC